>JBNMIH010000018.1:0-43948 GCA_050873165.1 Faecousia sp. | reverse complement strand
GCAGGGCAAGCAGATCGAATACCGGATCACCGGTTCTCAGGAAGCCAACCCCATGGAAAACAAGCTGTCTGATGATTCCCCCTTTGGCCGCGGCATCGTGGGCAAGGCTGCCGGTGAGACCTTCACCGTCAACGCACCCGCCGGTTCCTACACCATGAAGGTCATCAGCGTGACCCGTGAGGGCTGAGATATGGCAAAGTTTGTACCCCAGGCAGAAATGCCTCTGTCCGACCAGGTGAAGGTCCGGCGGGAAAAGCTGGAGGCTCTGCGGGCCGAGGGCCTGGACCCCTTTGTCCAGACCAAGTTTGAGGTGACTTCCTCCTCCAAAGAGATCAAGGAGCACTTTGAGGAGCTGGAAGGGAAGACCGTGACCCTGGCCGGCCGCCTGATGAGCAAGCGGGGCATGGGCAAGGTGACCTTCTGCGACCTGCAGGACAACACCGGCCGCATCCAGCTCTATGTCCGCTTCGATGCTCTGGACGAGGAGGCCTTCAAGCGCTTCAAGAAGAACGACATCGGCGACATCGTCGGTGTCAAGGGCGATGTGTTCAAGACCGAGCGGGGAGAGATTTCCCTCCGGGTCCACGAGGCCACTCTGCTGAGCAAATCCCTGTTGCCACTGCCCGAAAAGTTTCACGGCTTGACGGATCGGGAGACCCGGTACCGCCAGCGCTACGTGGACCTGATCGTCAACCCCGAGGTGAAGGACACCTTCGTCAAGCGGAGCCTGATCCTGCGGGAGCTGCGCCACTTCCTGGACGGCAAGGGCTTCCTGGAGGTGGATACCCCCATTCTGACTCCCTTTGAGATCGGCGCCTCCGCCCGTCCCTTCTATACCCACCACAACACCCTGGACTTGGATATGGTCCTGCGTATTGAGACCGAGCTGTACCTGAAGCGGCTCATCGTCGGCGGTATGGACCGGGTCTACGAGGTGGGCCGTATCTTCCGGAACGAGGGTATGGACCCCACCCATAACCCCGAGTTTACCACCATCGAGCTGTATCAGGCCTATACCGATTTCCACGGCATGATGGACCTGGTGGAAGAGATGATGAAGACTGTGGCTATGAAGGTCTGCGGCACCCTGCAGATCACCTACCAGGGCAAGGATATCGATCTGTCGCACTGGGAGCGGATGACTATGATCGAGGCTGTCAAGAAGTATTCCGGTGTGGACTTTGCCGCTATTTCCACTGACGAGGAGGCCATTGCCGCCGCCAAGGAACACAAGGTAGAGTTGCCGGAGATCCCCACCAAGGGGGCCATCCTGGCCGAGTTCTTCGATGCCTTCGTGGAAGAGAACCTGATCCAGCCTACCTTTATTTACGATTACCCTGTGGAAAACAGCCCCTTGGCCAAGCGGAAGCCGGGTGACCCCGCCTTTACCGAGCGGTTTGAATACTTCATTAACGCCACGGAGTTCGGCAACGCCTTCTCCGAGCTGAATGACCCCATCGACCAGAAGGCCCGGTTTGAAAAGCAGGTGGCCGATCGGCTGGCGGTAGACCCCGCCTCCCGCGCCCAGGTGGACTACGACTACGTTACCGCTCTGGAATACGGTCTGCCCCCCACGGGCGGCCTGGGCTTCGGCGTAGACCGTCTGGTCATGCTGCTGACTGACTCCGCCTCCATCCGGGACGTGCTGCTGTTCCCCACCATGAAGCCCACCGATGCGGAAAAGAAGAAGGCCGACGACCTGAAGGCTGCGGCTGAAGAAAAGCCCGCCGCCGCGCCTGCCCCTGCGGAAGAGAAGATCGACTTCTCCAAGGTGGAGATCGAGCCTTTGTTTGCGGACTTTGTGGATTTCGACACCTTCTCCAAGTCCGACTTCCGGGCGGTGAAGGTCAAGGCCTGCGAAGCTGTGAAGAAGTCCAAGAAGCTCCTGAAGTTCACCCTGGACGACGGCACCGGTACAGACCGGACCATCCTCTCCGGCATCCACGCCTATTACGAGCCTGAGGAGCTGGTAGGCAAGACCCTGCTGGCCATCACCAATCTGCCCCCCAGACCCATGATGGGCATCGACTCCTGCGGTATGCTGATCTCCGCCGTCCACCACGAGGAAGGTGAAGAAAAGCTGCATCTCATCATGCTGGACGACCACATTCCGGCTGGCGCGAAGATGTACTAAGCGAATATCAACACCCCGGCAGACGATTCCGTGTTGGAATGTCTGCCGGGGTGCTTTTGTTTGGCGAAATACCTGCGGGATTTTTACGGACCCAGTGCCGAAAAGTATACGCGCTCCGAGGATTTTCTGATTTATAAAAAGGATCTGATCTCCTACTTGGAAGATTTAACGAATTGATTTCAGAAAAGGGGTATCGTGGTGATTTACGAGTGCTCCGGCAGCTGAGAGAGGATCACGGCAGAGAACACCAGCACGCAGCCGAAGAGTTCACTGCCCGTCATGGTCTCGTGGAGCAGCAGCCAGCCGAAGAGGGCGGCGAAGACGGATTCCAGACTCATGAGCAGGGCAGCTGCAGTAGGGGGCACCCGCTTCTGGCCTACGATCTGCAGGGAGTATGCAACGCCCATAGAGAGGATACCGGCATAGGCCAGAGGCACTGCGGCGGAGAGAATGTCCTGGAAGTTGATTTTTTCCGTCAGCAGGGCAAAGGGCAGGGAGAGAACCGTCACCACAATGGCCTGAATGCAGTTGAGCTTTACCCCATCCAACTGGCCGCAGTGCCGGTCGATGAGGAGGATCTGCACGGAGAAGGCCACGGCGCAGCCGAGAAGCATCCCGTCCCCCTTGTTGATACCACCGCTGCCGGTCCAACTCAGAAGGTACAGCCCAATGACGGCGGGGATCAGGCTCAGGACTGCGTTGCGGCCCGGCTTCTGGCCGGTAAAAAGTCCCAGGAAGGGAACAAATACGATGTACATGGCAGTGAGAAAGCCTGCCTTTCCGGCATCCGTATACACAAGGCCTATCTGCTGCAAGCTGGAGGCGACGAAGAGAGCGGCGCCGCAGATCAGGCCGGACCGCCAAAGAGCAGGGCTGGTCCATTCCTGTTTCCAGGCGGCAGTTCCCTTTTTCCGGTCCATAAAGAAGGAAAGGGGAAACAGAAACAGAACCGCCAGACCGCAGCGGAAGAGCTGGAAGGTAAAGGGGCCGATGGAATCCATGCCCACGCTTTGGGCAATAAAAGCGGAACCCCAGATCAGTGTGGTGCCAAGCAGCGTAATTACGCCAAATAATTGATTTTTCATACAATCACCCTTGAATAATATAGCATACAATGTATAAAAATACAACATAGAGAATAATTGCCTCCACCATTGGAAATTTGTGCAATCTGTGGTATAATATAAAAAAAGAACAGTTGGAGGTTTGCCATGTCTGAAACCATTCGTGAACGGAAGGACATTCCGAAAAAAGATACCTGGGCCCTGGAAGACCTGTACGCTACCGATGCCGACTGGGAAAAAGCCCTGGCCCGGATGCAGGCCAGACTGCCGGAATTGGCCGAATTTGAAGGAAAGCTGGCACAGAATGGCCAGACTCTCTGCGCCTTCCTGGCTCTGCTGGAGGAGCTGGACACCCAGGCGGAGAGCCTGGGCAACTATGCCATGCGCCGGGCAGATCAGGACACCCGGGAAGCAAGCTATCAGGCCATGAACGGGAAGTTCATCAGCGCCGTTACAGAGCTCAGTGCCGGACTGAGCTTTGCTACCCCGGAAATCATGGCCATCCCGGAGGAGGTATTGGAGGGCTTTTACGCCGATTGCCCCAGATTGGAGCGGTACCGCCGTTATCTGACGGATCAGCGCCGGAAAAAGGCCCACACCCTGTCCGCCGTGGAGGAGCGGCTTCTGGCCGCCGCCGCAGAAATGGCCGGGGCTCCGGATAGTATCTACAGCAGCCTGCTCAATGCCGACCTGACCTATCCAGACGCCGTTGATTCGGAAGGAAAGTCCCACAGCCTGAGCCAGAGCACCTTCGTGCCTCTGGAAGAGAGCGCCGACCGGGTGCTGCGTAAGAGCGCCTACGAAAATCTGTACCATGCTTTAGACGGGATGCGCAATACGGCGGCGGGGCTCCTGGATGCCCAGAACAAGCAGCAGAAGTTCTACGCTGCGGCCAGAAAATATGGATCTGCCCGGGAGGCGGCTTTGGACGGCACCAATGTGCCTCTGAGCGTCTACGACAACCTGATCGAAGCGGTCCACCAGAACCTGGATAAGATGCACCGCTATGTCCGCCTGCGCAAGAAGCTGCTGGGAGTAGACAGACTTCATTTCTATGATATTTACACCCCCCTTGTGCAGGACCTGAACAAATCCATCCCATACGAACAGGCCAAGCAGACGGTATACGATGCGCTGCACCCCCTGGGGGAGGACTACCGGAAGATCCTGAAGGAGGGCTTCGACAACCGCTGGATCGATGTCTATGAAAATAAGGGCAAGCGCACCGGTGCCTATTCCGCGGGAACGAAAGTCCATCCCTATGTGCTGCTGAACTACACCGGCTCCCTGGACAGCGAATTCACCCTGGCCCACGAGATGGGCCACGCCCTCCATTCCTATCTCTCCAATAAGCATCAGAATCCCATCGACTCTGACTATGTGATCTTTGTGGCGGAGGTGGCCTCCACCTGCAACGAGGCCCTGCTGATGGAATACCTTCTGAAGCGGACCCGGGACAAGAAGGAGCGGGCCTACCTGATCAACTACTTCCTGGATCAGTTCAAGGGCACTATTTACCGGCAGGTCATGTTCGCCGAGTTCGAAAAGACCATGGGCGAGATGGTGGATGCGGGCCAGACCCTCACGGCGGATGTTCTGTGTGCCGAGTATAAGCGCCTGGCAGAATTGTACTATGGCCCCGATATGGAAGTAGACGAGGAAATCGCCATCGAGTGGGCAAGAATTCCCCACTTCTACTATAACTACTACGTCTTCCAGTACGCTACCGGCTATGCCGCGGCCATCGCCCTGTCCCGCCGTATTCTCTCCGAGGGAGAACCTGCCGTGAAGGACTATCTGGGGTTCCTCTCCGGCGGCTGCTCCAAGAGCCCCATTGACCTCCTCAAGGGCGCCGGGGTGGATATGACCAGCCCCAAGCCCGTCAGTGACGCCCTGGCCCTCTTTGACGAGCTGCTGGATGAGATGGAAAGCCTGATGGAGTAAAAACAATGGAAGAAGAACAGATCGAACCGGAAGAGGATGTGCCCTTCATCCCCACTCTGCACACCTTCGCCATGAACAATATTTTCACTGGCTCCGTAGGGGCCTTCCGCTTCCGCGCCGCCCCAGAGGTGGTCATGGCTACCCCCAAAGAGGTGGACTACGAGGCCAGCCGTATCCACGTGACCTATTGGCACGGCCCATTCTGCTATGAGAAGAGCACCATGGAAGGGGAGGAGACCTTCGTTTTGACGGAGGAAGGCAGAAGTCAGATGATTGCCTGGCTGAAGGAGCATATCTGAGCGAAACAGCGTTACACTGGGAGGTATATGAACATGATGTATCCTTTTATGACATTGGATGATTCGGCGGAGATCGTACACTCCGAGATGCGGCAGGACGGTACTGTCAAAGTCTATATTGAAAAACCGGACGAAAAGGATGGGTTCCATCATGCCGAGTGTATTCTGCCTGGATATCAGTGGCGGGATGTGTACGGATTTTCTGACCAGGAAATGGAGCGCTACAATGACGTGATTCACTCAACTGCCCACCTCATTCTCCAGTTTGCCCAGGAGGGAGGCTTTGACAGTGCCTCAGGTTTTTAAAATAGGTTCTTACTGGGTCTATTTTTGGTCCAACGAGAATGACCCATTGGAGCCGGTCCACGTCCACGTAGCCGAGGGGGCGCCTACAGCGAAAGCTACCAAAATCTGGATCACGGCCGCTGGCCGCTGCTATCTGTGCAATAACAATTCCCAGATCCCGCCGAGGACGCTTCGGAATATTATGATGATCATTGAGGCTAGAAGTCAGGAGATTATTGCGAAGTGGACCGCTTATTTTGGTTCTGCCACATATTTCTGCTGAAAAAATGTGGTGACAGGACTTGACAAACTCTACTAAAGTGGTTAAAATATCACCGAATATGCAAAGACAATGCGGAAACCAAGCAGTGACGGTGTCTTTTCAGCGAAGGGGAGATTTGGTGAGAGCCCCGAGACAAGCGTGCTGCGCGCCATTTCCGGCGTCCCCCGGGAGGACCGGGGCGGGATGCTCCCGTTACAGAGCGTCTAAGATGTCCGGTTTTCCGGATAATTAGGGTGGTACCGCGGGATAGAGTTTTACCCCGCCCCTAGCAGTAGGGGCGGGGTTTATTTTTTGCATAATAGAAATATTGGAGGTAATACCCATGGATCCCAAGCCTTACGGCGTAAACGAACTGCGGGAAATGTTCCTTTCTTTCTTCGAAAGCAAGGGCCATCTCCGGCTGCCCAGCTTTTCCCTGATCCCTCAAAATGATGCGTCTCTGCTGCTGATCAACTCCGGCATGGCGCCTATGAAGCCCTACTTCACCGGAGAGGTGGAGCCCCCCCGCCACCGGGTCTGCACCTGCCAGAAGTGCATCCGTACCGGCGATATTGAGAATATCGGCAAGACTGCCCGCCACGGCACCTATTTTGAGATGCTGGGCAACTTCTCCTTCGGCGACTACTTCAAGCGGGAGGCTATCCACTGGAGCTGGGAGTTCCTGACCGAGGTGGTGGGCCTGGACAAGAACCGGCTGTACCCCTCCATTTATGTGGACGACGACGAGGCCTTTGACATCTGGAATAAGGAAGTGGGCGTGCCCGCCGATCGGATCTTCCGCTTCGGCAAGGAGGACAACTTCTGGGAGCACGGTTCCGGCCCCTGCGGCCCCTGCTCCGAAATCTACTATGACCGGGGCGAGAAGTACGGCTGCGGCAAGCCCGGCTGCACCGTGGGCTGCGACTGCGACCGGTATATGGAAGTCTGGAACAATGTATTCTCCCAGTTCAATAACGACGGCCAGGGCAACTATACAGAGCTGGCCCACAAGAACATCGATACCGGTATGGGCCTGGAGCGTCTGGCCGTTGTGTGCCAGGATGTGGACAGCCTCTTCGATGTGGATACCGTCATGAATATCACCAATAAGGTCACGGAGCTCACGGGCGCAAGCTACGGCCAGAGCGTGAAGATGGATGTGTCCCTGCGGGTCATCACCGACCATATCCGGGCCTCCACCTTTATGATCGCTGACGGCGTCCTGCCCAGCAATGAGGGCCGGGGCTATGTGCTGCGCCGTCTGCTCCGCCGGGCCGCCCGCCACGGCAAGCTTCTGGGTGTGAACCATCCCTTCCTGTACCAGGTGGTGGAGACCGTGGTCCATGAGAACGAGAACCACTATACCTACCTGCGGGAGCGCTGCGCCTACATCACCAAGGTGGTGAAGGTGGAAGAAGAGAACTTCGCCCGGACTATCGACGGCGGTATGAAGATCTTCGCCGATATGCTGGCCGAGCGCAAGGCCAAGGGCGAGACCGAGTTCTCCGGCGCCGATGCCTTTAAGCTCTACGATACCTACGGTTTCCCCATCGACCTGACCCTGGAGATGGTGGCCGATGAGGATATGACTCTGGATCAGGCCGCTTTTGAAAAGCTGATGCAGGAGCAGAAGGTCCGGGCAAGAGAAGCCCGGAAGGCTCTGGGCGACCTGGCCTGGGCCGGCATCGATCTGGGCCTGGACAATACTCCCACCCAGTTCGTGGGCTACGATTGCTTCAACTGTGAGGCCAAGGTTCTGGCCATCTGCGAGGGAGAAGAAGTGGCTGGTGCCATTTCCGGCGGCGAGACCGGCATCCTGGTGCTGGATAAGACCCCCTTCTATGCTGAGATGGGCGGCCAGGTGGCCGATACCGGCGTCATTATGCTGGGGGAGAGCCGCTTTGAGGTCACCAATGTCCAGAAGGACAAGGGCGGCAAGTACCTGCACTACGGCAAGCTGAACCGGGGTACCATCCATGTGGATGACATCGTCTGTGCCTCCATTGATGTAGACCGCCGGAAGGCCATTATGCGTGCCCACTCCGCCACCCACCTGCTGCAAAAGGCTCTGTCGAGCGTGCTGGGCGACCATGTGCACCAGGCCGGTTCTCTGGTGGAGCCGGACTACCTGCGCTTCGACTTTACCCACTACTCCGCCGTCACTCCTGAGGAATTGGCGAAGGTCAATTCCATCGTTCAGAATGCCATCCTGGAGGGCTACCCTATCGTTACCCGGGAAATGCCCATTGAGGAGGCTAAGAAGCTGGGGGCCACTGCCCTGTTCAGCGAGAAGTACGGCGATGTGGTCCGTGTGGTCAACATGGGCGGTTACTCCGTGGAGTTCTGCGGCGGCACACATCTGGACAATACCGCCAAGGTAGGCCCCTTCGAAATCGAGAGCGAGTGCTCCGTGGCCTCCGGTGTCCGCCGGATCGAGGCCTTTACCGGCAAGCTGTGCCTCAAGAAGCTGGAGGCCAACCGGGCTCTGCTGGGCGAGGCTTCCAGCCGCCTGAAGGTCAAGCCTCTGGATCTGGTGAATAAGCTCCAGTCCCACATGGACGAGATCAAGGAGCTCCGCCGTGCCATCGAGCAGTACCGGGCCAAGGAGTCTGCCGGGGAAGTGGACCGCTTCCTCTTCGGCGCCCACGGGGTCAAGGGCTTGAAGGTCATGACTACTGTGCTGCCCAAGGCTGATCCTGCCCGGCTGCGCCAGATGGGTGACATGCTCCGGGATAAGGAGCCCAACGTGGTGGCTGTTCTGGCCTCTGTCAAGGACGACAAGCCCACCTTCCTGGCCGTCTGCGGCAAGGAAGCCGTGAAGCGGGGCATCAAGGCCGGTGAACTGGTGAAGCTGGTCTGCACCGTCTGCGGTGGCTCCGGCGGCGGCAAGCCTGACAGCGCCATGGGCGGCGGCAAGGACCTCATTAAGGTCGATAACGCTCTGGCCATGGTGGACGATTTCGTCAACGAGAAGATCTGATTTTTCGGCGCGGCCCTGTAAAACGGGCCGCGTCAGCCGTTTTCAGGAGGCGGTCAATATGGACGCAATCGAGACATTGAGACAGTGGGTATCCGAGAGCAGCCGCATGGTGGCCTTTACCGGGGCAGGGGTTTCCACAGAGTCCGGCGTGCCGGATTTTCGCAGCGTGGATGGGCTCTACAACCAGAAATTTGAGTATCCCCCGGAGACCATCATCAGCCACAGCTTTTATCAGCGAAACCCGGAGTATTTCTTCCGGTTCTACCGGGAAAAGATGATGCCACTGGAGGTCCAGCCCAATATTACCCATTTTACCCTGGCAAAATGGGAGCGGGAGGGGAAGCTGGCGGCAGTGGTGACCCAGAACATCGATGGGCTCCACCAGAAGGCCGGGTCCAAGCGGGTCTATGAACTCCACGGGTCCGTTTTGCGGAATTACTGCACCCGCTGCGGAAAATTCTACCCGGCAGAATTTGTAAAAAACTGCGCTGGCATTCCCCGATGCACCTGCGGCGGCATCGTCAAGCCAGACGTGGTGCTCTACGAGGAAGGGCTGAATGACGAAACCGTAGAGGGGGCTCTGGAGGCCATCTCTCAGGCGGATATGCTCCTGGTAGCGGGAACCAGCCTGACGGTGTACCCGGCGGCGGGATTCCTGCGGTATTACCAGGGAAATCGTCTGGTCCTCATCAACCGGGACCCTACGCCCTATGATGATCGGGCAGATCTGGTGATCCACGATTCCCTGGGGAAGGTCCTGGGTCAATTGTAAAATCCTCCTAAAAAAGCCACGCAGGGCCTTTCCTGCGTGGCTTTTCTGTACAATAGGGTACTATGCTTTCCTCCGGCTCGTCACGATCCTCGTAATACTGGACACCAGAATGATGCTGGCTGCCATAGTTCCGGCCAGCTCGGCAGTCTGCAGTCCCTGGGCGGCGGCTAGGGCCATGCTGCCGTCAACGGCATAGCGCATGGTGTGATAGAGTCCCGCGCCGGGGATCAGGGGAATGATGGACACCACCAGGTAACAGATGGTGGGATAGCGGCGGACCCGGGCCATACATTCCGCGTAGAGGGCCGCCAGGGTGGTGCCCCAGAAGAAGGCCCAGAGGATGCCGCAGCCCAGACCCAGAGCAATGTCATACAGGGCAAAGCATCCAATACCGCCCATGGCGCAGAGCAGGGTGCCGGGGCCATGGATGTTGAAGAGAATGCTGAAGCCCATGCAGCCCACAAAGGCGGCAAGGCATTTTACAAACAGACTGTGGTCCAGTGCGGCGGCACTCTCCGGCAGCCCCCACAACACACCGGCGGCGTTTCTAGCTCCGGCGGAGCCAAGGGCCATGGCCCCGGCGATCAGCAGGACCTGGACGCATTTATTGATGCCGGAGCTGGTGTCCCCGTAAATCATGTCCCGCAGGGCGTTGGTGAAGACCAGCCCCGGGACCAGGATCATCATGGCACCGATGATGATGGTGTCACTGTTCCGGGCGGCCCCTGCGGCGTTCATCCCATAGGCCAGCCAGGACATGAAAAAGGCGGAGGCCAGTGTGCTGAGGATCGGGTTGACCTCCAGCCGGTCTAAGATGCCGCTGACGAAGAAAATCACAGCCCCGCAGAGCCCGGCCAGCATGGCGTCCGTCAGGGAGCAGCCAAACAGTACGCCAAAGCCCGCCGCCCCCAGAAAATGGCCCAGCAGCCGCGGGCCAGGGGAATAGCGGGGGACAGAGGCCAGCACCTCCCGGAGCATGGCCTGAGCTGCTTCCGGGTCCGGTTTCTGGGCGCAGAGCTTCCGGGACAGGGCATTGAGCCGCTCCACAGTGTCCAGATCGTTGCCATGGAAGCCCATCCGCCGCATCCGGGTAATGGGCTCCTGCTTCGGGGTGAGAATGCTGACGATCAGGTATCCCGGCACCGCCGCCACCTCCGGCTGCAGGCCGTAGGCCTGTAAAATCCGCCGGACGGTGTCCTCCACCCGGTAGGTCTCCGCACCGCTGACGGCCATGTGGTAGCCCAGGTCCGCGGCCAGGTCCAAAAGTAAGTATTCGTTCATGGAATGTCCTCAAAAGGAAGCGCTGTCACCGGTTTGCAATGACAGCGCTTTTTATCTTTATTTTCTGGCAAACATGACGCCCAGGGTGTTGGGGCCGCAGTGGCAGGAGATGGTGCAGCCGGCTTCGGCGGTATAAACCACGCCAAATTCGCCGCTGGCGGCGATCTGCGCGTGTACGGCTTCCATGGAGGCGGGGTCGTCGATCCGGGTGTGGACCAGGATCAGGACGGAGCGGTCAATGTCCTCCCGGCCCTGAAGCTTATCTTTGACATAATTGGCAAGGCACTTGTCGTATTTGCCCCGGTATTTTTTGCCAACGCCCATCTTGCCGTCTCTCAGGTCGATGCAGGGCTTCAGGTTGAGAAGGTTCGCCCCCAGGGCAGCTACCATGGAGCAACGGCCGCCCTTGACCATGTAGTCCAGACGGTCCAGCAGGAAGCTGGTCTCTACCTTTTCGGAATATTCCTCCAGCTCGGATACGATCTCGTCCAGGCTCTGGGCAGTCTCGGCCAGAGCGCAGGCTTTCAGCACCATAAGGCCATGGCCGGAGCTTAGGTTGTGGGAATCCACCACCCGGACATTTGGAAAATTCTGGGCGGCGATGAAAGCGTTCTGATAGCTGGAGGAGAAGCCGGATCCCAGATTGATGTGCACAATGCCGTCGTATTCCTTTGCGTACTTGGAAAACAGATCCTGATAGACGGCAACGCTTCTGGCAGCGGTGGTGCAGATATTCCCGCCGGCATCCACATGGGAGAAGATGTCTTTGGGGGTGATGGTCACATTGTCTAAAAATTCTTCCTCTTCCTTCATGATGATGAGAGGAACCAAATCAATGTTGTATTGTTCCAGCAGCTCTTTGGGCAGGTCGCAGGTGCTGTCGGAGGTGACTTTGATGTTCATTCTTCCAATCCTTTCAGTAAGGCGAGTGAGGAGAAAAGCGCAAAAGAAGCACTTGTAATCTCCCGAATACATGGTAGAATAGTACCATACCCTGAGAATGGTGTCAATCTTTTTTTAGGGACTGTCTTTGAATTTCAGGAGGGATCGGCAATGGAAACCGAAAACCGTGCTGCAGGGACCCGGACGGAATTTACGATGACCTCGGTTGGGGTGGGCAGGCTGCACTGCTGCCGCTGGACTCCCAAGGGAGAAATCAGGGCCGTGGTGCAGATCATCCACGGCATCGCCGAGTTTATCGAGCGTTACGATGATTTTGCGCTGCACCTGAACAGCCTGGGCTTTTTGGTGGTGGCGGAGGACCATATGGGCCACGGCCGGTCCGTGGGCAAAGAGGGGATCCAGGGCTATTTCCACGGAGGCTGGTTTGCCGCCGTGGAGGACAGCGTAAACCTCCTTAAGAAGACCCGGGAGGAATTTCCTCAACTTCCCTATATTCTCTTCGGCCACTCCATGGGCTCCTTTATGACGAGAACCATCCTAGCCAAGTATCCGGATGCGGGTATTTCCGCCGCCGTCATCTGCGGCACCGGCTGGCAGCCCCGGGCCCTGCTGCCAGGGGCCATCCAGGTATGCCAGGCGGTGTGTGACCGGGTGGGGGAGCAGAACCCCAGTTACTGGCTCCAGGACCTGGTCTTTGGCAGCTACAATGCCCATGTGGAGCATCCCAGGACGGAATATGACTGGCTCACCCGGGACAAAAAGATCGTAGATGCCTATATTGCCCACCCCAGCTGCGGTTTTACGGCCAGCAGCGGTCTGCTGCGGGAGCTGCTAAAGGGGATCCTCTATGTGGAAAAACCGGAAAACCTCGGCCGCATGAAGAAGGACCTGCCGGTCCTATTTGTTGCCGGCGGGGAAGACCCGGTGGGTTCCTACGGCAAAGGCGTGAAAAAGGCGGCGGAAGCATTCAAAAAGGCCGGAATGCAGGATGTCCAGCTGCGGCTGTTCCCCCTGTGCCGCCATGAGATCCTCAACGAGATCAACCGGGAGGAGATTTACGAATTTATCTCCAGGTGGATGGAGAAGAAAATTTAAAACATCCCTTTTATCGTACACAATATGCTGTATCCTGTCTTCAGAAAAACAAAACAGGAGGCAGGAGCTATGTTTACCATGCGCTACGTTGGAGGCCATGTTCAGGTGTACGATCAGAAGGGCAGATTTTTGTTTTCCGCTGACAACGAGCGGGAAGCCAGGGAGGAAATGGAAGACTATGCGGAATCTGCGGCTTGATATTTGCTACGACGGTACCCGCTACCGGGGCTGGCAGAGGCTTCCCGGAGTGGAGAACACCATCCAGGGGAAGCTGGAGGGGACACTGAGCCGGATTCTTGGGGAGCCCATTGAGGTCTCCGGCTCCGGCCGGACGGATGCCGGGGTCCATGCTGCCCACCAGATCGCAAACTTTCACTGCGAAAGCGATCTGCCCGTGGAGAAAATTCTCGGGGAGCTCCGCCGGTATCTGCCGGAGGACATCGGCATATACTCCTGCCAGGAGGCGGCTCCCAGGTTTCATGCCCGGCTCAACGCCCAGGGGAAGACATACCGCTACCGGATATGGAACAGTATGGACCCCTGTGTCTTCGAGCGGCGGTTTGTCTGGTCCAACCCGGAGCGGCTGGATGTGGATGCCATGAAAGCGGCAGCGGCGCTGCTGCTGGGGGAACATGATTTCTCCGCTTTCTGCGGCAATAAGAAGATGAAGAAGTCCACCGTCCGACGCATTGAGCGGCTGGACATTACCCGAAAAGGGAAAGAGATCGTCATTACCGTCACCGGAGACGGCTTCCTGTACAACATGGTCCGCATTCTGGTGGGGACTCTGGTAGAGGCAGGCCGGGGAGAGCGGACACCGGAATCCATCCCGGCCCTCTTCGGCGGCAAGAGAGAACAGGCCGGTTTCCTGGCCCCAGGCCAGGGCCTGTGCCTGATGGAGGTATTTTATTGAACATTCAGATTTTTGGAAAGAGCAAATGCTTCGATACGAAAAAGGCAGAGCGATATTTCAAGGAGCGCCGCATCCCTTACCAGATGATCGACCTGAAGCGCTATGGCATGTCCGGCAGGGAGTTTGACAGCGTCCTGAAGGCCGTGGGCGGCATTGATAAGCTCATCGACTGGGATAATAAGGCTCAGGAAATCACCAACATGAAGTACATGGCCGATGACCGGACCAAGGAGGACAAGGTCTTCGACGACCCCATGCTTATGAAAACCCCGGTGGTCCGCAACGGGAAGCAGGCCACGGTAGGGTATTGCCCTGAAATTTGGGCGGAGTGGTCCTAACCTTCTGGTGCCGCCGCAGCGGCGGAAGAGGGGCGGCAAAGACTTTTGATGCGTACCGCCCCACACCCGTCAGGGCTTCGCCCTGCCACCCTCTCCCAGGAGAGGGTTCTACGAAAGCAGTCCTGTATCAGGGCTGCTTTTTTATATAAAAATGAAATTTCTAAAATCCAATCTTGCAGTTTCTGCCAAACCGTGGTATTCTAAGGGGGTATCGTCACGGAAGGACTTTTGTTTTTGCGGGATGTGGTCTGGGGCCCGCCTATGATGGTGCTGCTTTTAGGCACGGGTGTGCTTTTGACGGTGCGGGCCGGGTTTCCACAGCTGACGCTTTTGGGAAAGGCCCGGCGGCTGCTGTCCGCCCCAAGGGGGGAGGACGGGGTCACGCCCCGACAGGCCCTGTGTACGGCGCTGGCCGCCACGGTGGGCACCGGGAATATCGTTGGGGTGGCCGGGGCTATCTGCCTGGGCGGGCCCGGGGCGGTGTTCTGGATGTGGGTGTCCGGCTTTCTGGGCATGGCCACGAAATTTGCGGAGGTGACCCTGGCTGGCCGGTATCAGGTCAAGCAGGGGACCGAGCATTTGGGCGGCCCGATGTATACCATTTCCCGGGGAATGCCGCCCAGGTGGCGTTTTTTGGCCTATGTTTACAGCATCTTCGGACTGGCGGCGGCTTTTGGGGTGGGCAACGCCACTCAAGTGAATGCCGTGGTTTCCGGGGTCCACCAGATCCTGGGCAAAAGCAGCTTCCTTGGGGATTTCTTTTTGGGGCTGCTGCTGGCGGCCTGCGTGGGGGCGGTGCTTTTGGGCGGCGTCCGGCGGATCGGACGGGTGACGGAAAAACTGGTGCCGCTGGCTTCCTTTGGCTACGTGGCGATGTGTTTTCTGGTGCTCATTCTTCGGCGGCAGGCTCTGGTCCCGGCTATTCGGTCCATTTTTCGGGGCGCCTTTTCTCCAAGAGCAGTGACATTTGGGGCCATCGGCTCCTGGGTCCGGTGCCTGGGGGTGGGCTGCTCTCGGGGAATCTTTACCAACGAGGCGGGCATGGGCACGGCCTCCATGGCCTATTCCGCCGCTCCCGGGGAGAGCGTGGAGAAGGGGATATTGGGCCTTCTGGAAGTCTTTACGGACACCATTGTGATCTGCACGCTGACGGCTCTGGCGGTGCTGTGCGGCGGCATTCCCGTTCCCTATGGGATAGACCTGGGGGCGGACTTGGCGGCACAGACCTTCACGGCGGTCTGCGGCAGCTGGGCGGGAATCGCCCTAACGGCATTTTTATGTATCTTTGCCTTTGCCACGGTGCTGGGCTGGGGGCTCTATGGGGCCCGATGCGGGGAGTTCCTCTTCGGACCCGGTTTCTTCCGGGTGTTTGCCTGGCTGCAAATGGCCGGGGTGGTGCTGGGGGCTGTCATGGGCGCGCAGATCGTGTGGCTCCTGGCGGAGATCGTCAATGGGCTTATGGCCATTCCCAATCTGGCGGCCCTTCTTTACCTGAACAAAACAGTAAAAAATCTCACGATAGACTATAAACGGGGCAGATAGCCCACGGAGGGATACAAATGCAAATTTCCATCAACGCCAACCGCTGCGAACCCTCGCCTATGCGAAAATTTCATCCTCTGGCAGTTGCAGCAGAGCAGCGGGGCAAGAAAATCTATCACCTGAACATCGGTCAGCCGGATATTGCCACCCCCAGCGCTTACTACGACGCCATCCGAGCCTTCGACCATAAGACGCTGGCCTATGACGCTTCCCCCGGTAACCCCAAACTCATCGAGGCCGTGCGGGGCTACTATAAGCGCCTGGGGGTGGATTTAGAGCCCCGGGATGTGCTCATTACCACCGGCGGCAGCGAGGCATTGCTTCTGACCTGCCTGAGCATCCTGGACCCCTATACCGAGGTCATTATCCCGGAACCCTACTACCCCAACTATACCACCTTCGTCCATGCTGCCGGCGGTGTCATCCGGGCCCTGCCCACCAATCCCTGGGAGGGCTACCGCTACGCCAAGCGGGAACGGATCGAGAGCCTCATCACCAAAAATACCCGGGCAATCCTCATTACCAACCCCGGCAATCCCACCGGCGTGGTGCTGGACGAGCAGGAAATGCGGATGATCGCCGATATTGCCAAGGAGCACGACCTGTTCCTCATCTGTGACGAGGTCTATCGGGAGTTCTGCTACGACGAGAAGTTTGGCGTGCCTACCATGGCCCGCTTTGACGATATTGCTGACAACCTGGTTATCATCGATTCTGTGTCCAAGCGGTTCTCCGCCTGCGGCGCCCGGGTGGGCTGCGTGGTGACCAAGAATCTGGAGCTCCAGAACGCCATTCTGAAATTCTGCCAGTCCCGTCTTTCCGTTGCCACCATCGACCAGGTGGGCGCGGCGGCCCTGTACACCGTGGACCCGGAATTCTTCCGCCAGTCCAAAGCGGAGTACCGCATCCGCCGGGATACGGTGATCTCCAAGCTGCGTCAGATCCCCGGCGTGGTGGTGGAGGAGCCCATGGGCGCCTTCTACCTGATGGCGAGTCTTCCGGTAGACGATGCGGACCGGTTCCAGCACTGGCTGCTGGAGTCCTTTGACGACAAGGGGGACACGGTCATGTTCGCTCCCGGGGCCCCCTTCTATGAGACCCCCGGCAAGGGCATCAACGAGGTCCGGATCGCTTACGTGCTGAAGAAGCCGGACCTGGAGCGGGCCATGGAGGTCCTGGCCAAGGGCATTGCGGAATACCAGCGCACCGTCATGAAGGTCGTTCCGGAAGCAAAGCGATAAGATTTCTCCCCGGGTATTCCCGGGGAGCTTTTCGCATATACTTACCCAAAGGGGGTAGGGGAAATGCGAAAGGTTTTGTTTTGGGCGCTGCTGCTGGGAAGCCTCATTGCCTACCGGCTGGACCCGTTTTTTGGCGGCCTGCTCATGGCCGGAGGCATTGCAGAGGCTATGGTTGCAAATGGAGAGAAAATTTGGTAGAATACACAAAACCCCTCTCCTGGGAGAGGGTGGCACGGCGAAGCCGTGACGGGTGTGGGGCGGATGAGGATCGGCATGGTACCGCCCCTCATCCGCCGCTACGGCGGCACCTTTCCCCCAGGGGAAGGCAAGGAGAAAGAAACTATGGACATCATCTATCAAGATACCGATATTCTGGTCTGCGTCAAACCGCCCAGGGTCCTGTCCACCGACGAGCCCGGAGGGCTGCCGGAGCTGGTACGGGAGGCTTTGAAAGACTCAAAGGCAGACATACGGACGGTCCACCGGCTGGATCGGGTGGTCAGCGGCCTGATGGTGCTGGCGAGAAGCGCTCAAAGCGCCTCGGAGCTCTCCCGGCAGATTCGGGAGGGGACCTTCGAAAAAGAATACCTGGCTGTGGTCCATGGGACACCGCCGGAGCAGGCCGGCGAGCTCCGGGACCTGCTGGGCCGGGACAAGGCCCGGAGAATGACGTTTGTAGCCCAGGAGCCCGGCAAAGGCATTCAGGAGGCGCGGCTTACTTACCGGGTGCTGCATACTGCTGGGGGCCTGTCCCGGGTCCGTGTCCGGCTCCACACGGGCCGGACCCATCAGATCCGGGTCCAGTTCGCCTCACGGGGCTTGCCTTTGGTGGGGGAGCGGAAGTATGCTGTGCTGGAGGACCCCTGCGAAATTGCCCTGTGGTCGGCCCATCTGGGCTTTGTGCATCCGGCCACCGGGGAACGGATGGAATTTGACCGGGAGCCGCCTATGGCCTACCCCTGGACAATTGTATGAGGAGACAAAGATGAAACACTACGATTTTTTTCAAAACAGCGAATGCGAGTATTTTCCCTGCCACAAAGGGGCGGACCCTAAAACCTTCAGCTGTCTGTTCTGCTACTGCCCCCTTTACGCTTTGGGGGAGAACTGCGGCGGTAATTTCCGCTACACGGAGAAGGGGATCAAGGACTGCACCAACTGCCTCCGGCCCCACATCCGGGAGAATTACCCGGAGATCACCGCCAAAATGCGGGACATCCTGGAGCTGGTCCGGAAGAAATAAGAGGATATATACAGAATGCTAACCACCCAAAAAGGAAAAAACATTGGCACATACATAGAAAACTATGTTCTTTTTGACCTGGAAACCACAGGCATCTCCTGCCAGAGTGACGACGTCATCGAAATTTCTGCCCTCCGGGTCCGAAATGGCAATGTGGCGGGGTGTTTTTCCAGCCTGGTAAACCCCGGCCGCCCCATTCCCTGGGCAGCCAGCCGGGTGAACAACATCACCGACGACATGGTAGCAGGAGAGCCCACCATGGAGGAGATCCTGCCGGAATTTCTGAAATTTGCAGGGGAAGACGTATTGGTGGGCCATAACATTGCCAGGTTCGACCTGAACTTCCTCTATCGGGACTCCATGACCCGGTTCGGCCTTTTCCCGGGAAACGACTATGTGGATACCCTTCTCTTCGCCCGTCAGAGTCTGCCGGGCCTGAGGAGCTATGCCCTGACGGCTCTTGCAGAGCACTACGGCCTGACCACCCAGGGGGCTCACCGGGCATTGAACGACTGCCGGATGAATCAGCAGGTCTTTGAGCTGCTGGCAAGAGAGCCTAGAAGGGAAGGTAAGCGCTGCCCCCGCTGCGGCCAGCCTATGGTCCTGAGGAAGGGCCGCTTCGGGGAGTTCTACGGCTGCACTGGGTATCCCGGGTGCCGGTATACGGAGAATGTAAGATAATAGAAAAATGTCATTGCAAACCGGTTTTGAGTTTGCAATGACATTTTTTTAAATGGCCTCCGCTGACTTTTTCCAGTCCAGCCTGGAAAGGTAGAACACAAAGAACACACAGCTCACCGTCCAGGTCAGAGGATAGGCCCAGCAAATCATCCGGAACTCGTGGATGACCTTCAGAATCAGGGTCACGTAGACACTTCGCAGCACGCACCAGCAGCCCAGCATGATGACCATAGGGACGGTGGACTTCCCGCAGCCACGAAGGACACCTGCCGAGCAGTGGGCCAGGGCCAGCATACAGTAGAAGAGGGTATCGATCCGGGCATGAAGGACGCCGTAGGCAATGGCCTCCGGGGTGTCGATGAAGAGAGACAGAAGCTGAGGCATGAAGATGTACATGACGATGCCTGTCAGTTCTGCCGCCGCCATACCGGCAAGACAGCCGAAGGCAGCCCCTTTTTTCGCCCGGGAGATATTCCCGGCCCCTAAGTTTTGACTGACGAAGGTAGGCAGGGTCATGCTCATGGCGGTGACGGACAGGAAGGCGAAGCCCTCGATTTTGCTGTAGGCGCCCAGGCCGCTCATGGCGTAGGAGCCGAAGGAATTGATATTGGTCTGGATCACCACGTTTCCCAGGCTGATGACGGCGTTCTGCACGCCGGTAGGCAGTCCCTGGCGGAAAATTCGGGCCATCATGTCCCCATCCCAGCGCAGGAGCTTCCATTGGAGCCGGGTGGCTTCGCCCTTGTCCTTAGACATGCGCACCAGGCAGAGGGCGGCGCTGAGCCCTTGGGCGATCACCGTGGCAACGGCGGCACCGGTGACGCCCCAGTGGAGCCCGGCTACAAACCACAGGTCCAGGATCACATTGATGACCGAAGAGATGAAAAGATAGTACAGCGGCCGGATGCTGTCTCCCAGGGCCTGCATGATGGCCATGCACATATTATAGAGGATAATGGTGGATACACCGCCGAAATAGACCCGAAAATACTCCAGGGAGTAGGGCAGCACCTCCTCCGGGGTGCCCATGAGCCGCAGCAGCACGGGGATCAGGCTTAGGCCCACCACCGTGGCGGCAAGGGAGGCCAGGATACCAAAGAGCAGGGCGGTGTGGATGGCCTTTTGGGTATTTTCCCGGTCTTTGGCCCCGAAATATCGGGAGATGACTACGCCGCCGCCTACGGCAATGCCGTTGAAGAAGCCGATGACCAGGAAGGTCAGGCTGCCGCCGCTGGAGACCGCGGCAAAGGCATTGTTGTCCGCAAAGTTTCCGATGACCCAGGCGTCGGCCATGTTGTAGAACTGCTGCAGCAGCTGTCCCAGAAACAGTGGCAGGGCAAAGAGGAGAATGCTCCCGGGAATGCTGCCGGAGGTCAGGGAACGATTCCGTATGGTGTGTGAACGCATGCTCAGCCCCGCTTCTTCAGAATTTCGTCCAGCAGCACGCCGGCCACCTGGTCCTTCCCCATGAGGGGCAGCTCCTTGGTTTCCTCCGGGGTGAGAATGGTCACCACGTTGGTATCCACCCCGAAGCCTGCGCCTTCCGTTTTCAGGTTGTTGGCAACGATCATATCCAGGTGCTTTTTCTGGAGCTTTTTTCGGGAGTTTTCCAGCATATCCCGGGTCTCCATGGAAAATCCGCAGACGAAGAGTCTCGGGTGACGGTTCTGACTGACCCAGGTGAGGATTTCCGGTGTCCGTTCCAGGGGTATGGACATGTCCCCCTCTTTTTTCTTGATCTTATCGGCTGCGACGGAAGCGGGGCGGTAATCCGCTACGGCGGCGGACATGATCAGCACATCGGACTGAGGCAGAGCGGCCTGCACTGCTTCAAACATATCCTGGGCGCTGATGGTAGGCACCAGCCGGACTCCTGCAGGGGCCTTCAGGCTGACAGGACCGGAAATCAGGGTGACCTCTGCCCCCCGCAGGGCGGCCTCCCGGGCAATGGCGTAGCCCATCTTCCCGGTGGAGTGGTTGGTCAGGAACCGCACCGGGTCCAGGGCCTCCTGGGTAGGGCCGGCGGTGACGGTGATACGGACCCCTGCCAGGTCCTTTTCCCTGGCAATGGTCATGGAAATGGCTTCCACCAGAGTCTCCGGTTCCGGCAGCTTGCCGCTGCCCACATCCTGGCAGGCCAGCAGCCCCACGGCGGGGTCAATGATGGTGAAGCCGTAGCGGCGCAGGGTGGCGAGATTCTCCTGGGTAGCGGGGTTTTCCAGCATGGCGGTATTCATGGCCGGGGCGATGAGCTTGGGGCACCGGGCGGCCAATACCGTGGTGGTCAGCATATCATCTGCCAGCCCATGGGCTAATTTTGCGATCACGTTGGCGGTGGCCGGAGCGATGAGGATCACGTCTGCTGCCTTGGCAAGGGACACATGGGCCACATCGTACTTGAAATCCCGGGCGAAGGTATCTACCACGCAGCGATTGTTGGTCAGGGTCTCAAAGGTCAGGGGCGTGATGAATTTGGTGGCGTTTTCCGTCATGATGACGTGGGTGTCTGCTCCCATTTTCCGCAGAGCGCTGGCCACATTGGCCATTTTATAGGCGGCAATGCCTCCGGTGATCCCCAGAAGCACGCATTTTCCGTGTAAGTTGTCCATAAGCTGCCCTCTTTTTTGTAAGATGACGTTAGTATACCGCATCCGGGCTTCTTTTGCAAGAAGACGAAATTTTTTCGGGAAAACAATTGCCAAGGGCTCTGAAAGCCTGTATAATAAGATCAGCCACCCACGGCTTCGCCGGGGTGAGCCCCCGAAACGAGGAAACGAATATGATTTTGGTCGTTGACATCGGCAATACCACCGTGTCCTTCGGCGGCGTGGAGATTTCCTACCCCAACGCCTACCGGGTCCGGTTCCGAACCAAGCTGGATACCAACAGCAATTGGGATGCGGCGGACTACACCGTCCACCTGCTGAAGCGCCTGAAAACCTTAGGCAGGGAGCTGGAGGATTTTTCCGGCGTTGTCATCTCCAGTGTGGTTCCCAAGGTGCTGGAGGTCATGGTAGAGAGCTGCTACTCTATCTTTGGTGTGGCTCCCTTGGTCATCACCCAGGAAAGCCATCTGGGGCTGACCGTGGAGGTGCCCCACCCCGAGAAGGTTGGCAGGGACCGACTGGTGGACAGCGCCTGGGCCTCTGCGCATTATCCGCTGCCATTGGTAACGGTGGACTTAGGCACCGCAACGACCTTTAATGTGATAAAGACCGGCAGAGTATTTTCCGGCGGCGTTATCTGCCCCGGTATGGAAACGGGGCTGCGGGCCCTGTCCGGGCATACCGCCCAGCTGCCCCTGCTGGAGCTGGAGGACCCGGGCCACGTAGTCGGGAAGGACACGGCGGAGTGTATGCGCTCCGGTGCGGTCTACGGCGCAGCGGCACTGGTGGACGGCATTGTCCGTTCCATCGAAGAGGAGCTGGGGAGCCCCGTCAGCCTGGTTATCACCGGCGGCGGCGCGCGCTTCATCAACCATCTGGTCCGGCACGACCACGACTATGACCCGGACATGATTTTAAAAGGTCTGGCCTATCTGTACACTCTGAACAAAAAATAAGTTTTTCTTGCATTCTTACGAAATGCGTGTATACTATAGCTGTTTGCCCGGCTGTGCCGGGGAAGTCCTCCGCGCTGTATTCCAGAATGGAAACGGCAGCGAAATGGGTCCCGGTGTTTCCAGGCAGATAAATAAAAATGCGCTGTATCCGAAAATGGAACGGCAGCAGGAGGAATTGAATATGAAAACCACTTCGCAGCACGTCACGAGACTCACGAAATTGGCCTTGCTTCTGGCCATTGAGCTGGCCATGCGGGCCTTGGGCCTGGGAGCGGTGCCGGTAGGGCCCCTGAACATGAGCTTTCTCACATTGCCCATCGCTATGGCTGCCATTCTCTGCGGACCCCTGGAGGGGTTGGTGCTGGGGGCTGTCTTCGGGCTTCTCAGCCTGTACGATGCCATTTCCGGCAGGTCCGCTATGACTGGGGCTTTCTTTGTCGTGAGCCCTGTGCATACGGTGATCCTGTGTGTGGGTATGCGGATGCTCATGGGTGTCTGCTGCGCCTGGGTGTACCGGTTCTGCGCCAAGCTGGACAAAAAGAAGATTTGGAGCTACTTTGTGGGCGCTGTGTCCGCACCGGTTTTGAACACCCTGTTCTTTATGGGCTACATTGTGCTGGCCTTCTACCGGACGGAATTCGTCCAGAACCTGGTGGTAAAAAAGGGTGCCGCAAATCCCTTTATGTTTGTCGTGCTGGTGGTCGGCGTCCAGGGCCTGGTAGAGGCCGCCGCCTGCGGCCTGCTGGGAGGCACTCTGGCGAAGACCGTGGATGCGGTTTTGAAAAAAGGCTGATATATGTTTTCCCCTCTCCGGAATGTTCGGAGGGGGGAATTTTGTGTTATTCGCCCTTTTCGTAGGTGGCGGCGCTGCCCACGGTCATGATATCGTAAGGCGTGGTCTGGTAGACAAAGTAGTTGAGCCAGTTGGAAAAGAGAAGGTTGGCGTGGCTGCGCCAGGTGTCCACAGGGCGCTGGGTATCGTCGTCATTGGGATAGTAATGAGCGGGGACGGAAATAGGGAGCCCCTGATTTTTGTCCCGCAGATACTCCTTCTCCAGGGTATCCGGGTCATATTCCCCGTGGCCGGTGATGAAGATCTGACGGCCATGCTTGGTCATGATGGCGTAGACTCCCGCCTCCGGGGAGGAGGCCAGGATGCGCAGCTCCGGAACCCGCTCGATGTCCTCCCGTTTGACGGTTGTGTGACGGGAGTGGGGAGCGTAGAAGGTGTCGTCGAAGCCCCGCAGCAAGATGGCCCGCTTGTAGTCTGCCTGGTGGGGATAGACCCCGAAGAGTTTCTGGGGCAGGGGATACTTGGGGATCCCGTAGTGGTAGAAGAGCCCTGCCTGGGCAGCCCAGCAGATGTGGAAGGTGG
Organism: Faecousia sp.; assembly: GCA_050873165.1. GTDB lineage: Bacteria > Bacillota > Clostridia > Oscillospirales > Oscillospiraceae > Faecousia. Next base: position 20,034 of record JBNMIH010000018.1, on the reverse strand, counting down.
AGTGCACGTTGGTTTTGGTCCACTCCATGATTTGGCACAGCTCCTGCCAGTAGTCCACCTCTTCAAAGGGCAGCTGCTCTACAGGGGCCCCAGTGATGACCATTCCGTCAAATTTCCGGTGCTTCAGCTCGTCAAAGGTTTTGTAGAAGGACAGCAGGTGCTCCTGGGGGGTGTTTTTGGATTGGTGGGAACTGACGGTCATGAGCTCCAGGTGGACCTGCAGGGGCGTATTGCCCAGAAGCCGTGTCAGCTGGGTCTCTGTGACGATCTTGGTGGGCATGAGATTTAGAAGGACGATCTCCAGAGGCCGGATGTTCTGGGTTTCCGCCCGGGTGGAGCGCATCACGAAAATGTTTTCCTGCTGCAGCACATCGGCTGCCGGCAGGTCGTTGGGAATACAAATGGGCATGGTGTTCCTCCAAAGGGGATTTTTGCTCTATTATATCAGAGAGTCTGGCGAAAATCCAGCCCCAAAGAGCGGAGGGGCCTGTCCGGAGAAACGCTATAAATCTGCGATTATAGCCCCATAATATCAGTGCTTTTTTATTTAATTCTGAACATATTGCATCGGAAGTTCAGATGTGCTATAATGATGCCGTACAAAGAAAATCTAAGAATATAAGAAAGCGAGAGATGCTTTATGCGGAAAACGAAAATTATTTGCACCATTGGTCCTGCTTCCGAGAACGAAGAGACCCTGAAGAAAATGTGCCTGGCGGGCATGAATGTGGCCCGGCTGAACTTTTCCCACGGTACCCACGAGGAGCAGCAGAAGAAAATTGATCTTATCAAAAAGGTACGTGCCGAGCTGAATCTGCCCATTGCCATCCTGCTGGATACCAAGGGCCCTGAGTACCGGATCCGTACCTTCAAAGACGGCAAAGTCCATGTGAATGCCGGCGATAAATTCACCTTCACCGTTGACGAGGTGGAGGGCGACGAAAAGAGAGTTTCCGTCAACTACAAGGGCCTGGTGAAGGACCTGTCCGTGGGGGACAAGATCCTGGTCAACAACGGCCTGGTGGTTTTTGAGGTGGAAGAGCTCAAGGGCAGCAACGCTAACTGTGTATGCCTGGTGGGCGGCGACCTGTCCAACCGGAAGAGCATGTCCTTCCCCAACAAGGTCATGACCGGCCCGTTTCTCTCCGAGGACGACAAGAAGGACCTGCTCTTCGGCATCCGGAATGAGGTGGACTATGTGGCCGCTTCCTTCGTGTCCAACAAGCAGAATGTGCTGGATATGCGGGCGTTCCTGGACGAAAACGGCGGCGAGGACATCGAGATTATCGCCAAGATCGAGAACCAGTCCGGTGTGGACAATGCTGAGGAAATCCTGGAGGCCTGCGCCGGCCTGATGGTCGCCCGTGGCGACCTGGGCGTGGAGGTCCCCTTTGTGGAGCTGCCTGCCATCCAGAAGAAGCTGATCCACAAGTGCCGCCTCCTGGGCAAGCGGGTGGTCACGGCTACCGAGATGCTGGAGTCCATGATCCAGAACCCCCGTCCTACCCGCGCCGAGATTTCTGATGTGGCCAATGCCGTGTATGACGGCACCTCCGCCATCATGCTTTCCGGCGAGTCTGCTGCCGGCAAGTATCCCGTAGAGGCCGTGGCCACTATGGCCCAGATCGCCGAGAATACGGAGCTCCACACCAGCTACCGGGAGCGCTTCTACAAGACGGATTTCAAGATCCAGAGCAATCTGGATGCCATTTCCCACGCCACCTGCGCTATGGCCATTGACGTAAACGCCAAGGCAATCGTGGTTTGCTCCGTCTCCGGCAAGACTGCCGGAAAGGTCAGCCGCTTCCGCTGCCCCACCGACATTGTGGGCATGACCACCAACGAGAAGGTCTGGAGAAGACTGAGCCTGAGCTGGGGTGTGACCCCCGTCCTGGCCGACGAGTACAGCTCCATGGATGTCATGTTCTACAACGGCCTGTCCAATGCCAAGAAGTACCTGGGCCTGAAGGAGGGCGACACCGTGGTCCTCACCGGCGGCCCCATCAACGGCAAGACCGGAAACACGAACACCATTAAGGTGGAAGTAGTCGAGAAGTAAAGCCTATATGTATTTACGAACCAGTGCTTGCACTGGTTCGTGCTTTATAAGGAGAAAACAAAATGAACATCTACATCATCCGCCACGGCGACCCGGACTACGAAAAAGACAGCCTCACCGAAAAGGGCTGGCGGGAAGCGGAACTCCTGAGCCGCCGCCTGTGTACGATCCCAGCCAAGGCCTATTATGTGTCCCCTCTGGGCCGGGCCCGGGATACGGCCAGCGTGACCCTGAAAAAGGTGGGAGCGGAAGCCACGGTTCTGCCCTGGCTTCGGGAATTCAATGCGGGATACGCCACACCCGAGGAATTCCATCCTGAGGGCCTGGGCTGGGACCTGCTGCCCCAGGACTGGGCGGCGGACCCTAAATACTACGACCCCTGGCACTGGATGGAGGCTCCCGCCTATAAAGGCAGCGGCATTGCCGAAAAATACAAGGAGGTCATTACAGGGCTGGATGCCCTTCTGGAAAGCCATGGCTACGCGCGGCAGGGGAATGTCTACAAGGTCGTGAGGGCTAACAAAGACAACCTCTTTTTCTTCTGCCACTACGGCCTGGAGTGCGTTCTGCTGTCCAGACTGCTGGACTGCTCCCCAGTGATCCTCTGGCACCACACTGTGGCTCTGACCACCAGCGTTACCCTCCTGACAACCGAAGAGCGCCGCCCCGGCACTGCTGTCTGGCGCATGTCCCGTTTCGGGGACCTGAGCCATCTGGAGGCGGCAGGGGAGGAGCCCTCCTTCTCGGCCCGGTTCTGCGAGGTCTACGGGGACGGGACGAGAGTTGACTAATTGATAAAAACACCTCTGCGGATTTTCGCAGAGGTGTTTTTATGAAAAGAAAATCCTTACCTCGAAAGAGGTAAGGATTGTGGCGGAGAAGGAGGGATTTGAACCCTCGATACCCTTTTGGGGTATACACGATTTCCAATCGTGCGCGCTCGGCCAGCTACGCGACTTCTCCATCTGCGTTTGCTCGCTTCCTGCTGCCTCGCTGACAGCTTGGATATTGTACTACGATAGAGAAGATTTGTCAAGAGAAAATTTGGAAAAACCGGGGGAAAAAGAAAACTCCCTACCCAATCAGGTAAGGAGTTTGGCGGAGAAGGAGGGATTTGAACCCTCGATACCCTTTTGGGGTATACACGATTTCCAATCGTGCGCGCTCGGCCAGCTACGCGACTTCTCCATCTGCGTTTGCTCGCTTCTTGCTGCCTCAAAGACAGCTCCCATATACTACTACAATTTTCTGGAAAAGTCAAGCATTTTTTTCAAATTCCAGCAAAAGGGTATAGCACTTGGAGTCGGCGGAACCGTCCAGGTAGACGGCGGTGGTTTTGTAGATCGTAAAGCCGCATCGCTTGTGGACCACCAGGGAGGGGACATTGTTCTTGCGGACATGGGAATAGACCCGGGGAATGCCCTGCTCCTGTAAGCGCTCCAGCAGGCTTTTCAGCAGGCGGGAGGCGCAGCCCCGGCCCCGGAAGTCCGGGGCGGTTTCCAGGCCGGAGAGGAGCATGCCGTCCCGGTAGGGCTCGATCCGGGCGGCGCTGACAAAGATTCCATCTTCTTCCCACAGGGCGTAGAGGCTGCCATGCCGGGGAAAGAAGTCCAGGCGGATGTAGGAGAGAAAGTCCGATTCCGCCAGGGCCTCTTGCTGGACTTTTGGCTCTTCGGGGTACTGAAAGCTCCCGGAGGAGCGGAGACCGTCCTGGTAGATTGCGGGGAGGGAGGAGAAGGGGAAGCCCTTTGCGGAGTTATAAAGATGCAGCATGGCTTACAGGGCCTCGCCCAGGATGGATTTGGTGGCGTAGGCATTCAGATGCATATCGGCGGTGTTTCCGGACAGAAATTCGTAGTAGGCTTGGGCGCCGATCATGGCCCCGTTGTCGCCGCAGAGCTTCAGGGGGGGCATATAGACTGTGGCACCCAGCTTTTCGGCGGCTGCCAGTACATCCCGGCGGATCCGGGAGTTGGCGGCCACACCGCCGGCAATGGCAATCTTCTTGCAGCCTGTCTCCTTTAGAGCCAGCTCCACCCGGGGGACCAGCGTATCGGAGACGGCGGCGGAGAAGCTGGCGCAGAGGCTGGGGATATCGATTTCCTCACCCACCTGCTCGGCGTGGTGGATGAGGTTCAGAGCGGCGGTTTTCAGGCCGGAGAAGCTCATATTGTAGGGGTTTTCACCGGGCTTACTCCTGGGAAGGACATATTTATGTTCGTCTCCCAGCTGGGCCTGCTTGTCCAGGGCTGCGCCGCCGGGGTAGGGCATGCCCAGAACTCTTGCCACTTTGTCGAAGCACTCTCCTGCGGCATCGTCCAGGGAGGTGCCGAGAATTTCCATATCCGTGTAGTCCTTCACGTTTACGATCATGGTATGTCCGCCGGAGACCACCAGGCACAGGAAGGGGGGCTCCAAGTCTGGATAGGCCAGGTAGTTGGCGGCGATGTGGCCGCGGATGTGGTGAACGGGGATCAGGGGCTTATTCAGAGCGAAGGCCGCAGCTTTGGCAAAGTTGACCCCCACCAGTACGGCCCCAATGAGCCCCGGGGCGTAAGTGACGGCCACGGCATCAATGTCGGAGCGGCTCAGGCCGGTATTGGCTAGGGCCTGGTCCGCCAGGCCGTAGATGGCTTCAATGTGCTTCCGGGAGGCGATTTCCGGCACCACGCCGCCATAGAGCCGGTGCAGGTCCACCTGGGAGGCAATGCAGTCCGTCAGGACCTTCCGCCCATCCTGGACGATGGCCACGGCGGTTTCGTCACAGGAGGATTCCACAGCAAGAATATTCATAGGGTCCACTCCTTTCGAAGGATCAAAGCGTCCTCTTTTGGATTTCGGTAATAGTTTTTCCGCAGACCAACCTGAGAAAAGCCCAGGCTTTCATAGAGCTGCCGGGCAGGGGTATTGGAAGCCCGGACCTCCAGGGTCAGCCGCTGGCTGCCCTGTTTCTGAAGGGCAGCCACAAGGGCCTCGATCAATGCCTTGGCTACCCCCTGGCGGCGGAAGGCGGGGGAGACGGCAATATTCATCATATCCGTCTCGTCCAGGCAGGTCTGAGAGCCTACATACCCCAGGAGGGTATCCCCCTTCTGGGCGACCAGCCACAGGGAGAGGGGATTGGTAAGCTCCGAAGCGATGCTCTTTTCACTCCAGGGGTCGGCGAAGCATTCTTTTTCCAGAAGGGCGATTTGGGAAATGTGGCCTTCATTCATGGGGATAATGTTCATTTTGCGTCGTACCAGCTCTTTCCGTATTTGGCTTCGGCGGTGAGGGGCACCTTCAGGTGGGCCACCTGCTCCATTTCCCGGCTGACGAGGGCGGCTACTTCCTCGGCCTGGTCCTCGGGACACTCTACAATGAGTTCGTCGTGGACCTGCAATAGCAGCTCTGCCTGGGGATATTGCTCATTCAGGGCATTTTCTACCCGGATCATGGCTAATTTAATGAGGTCCGCGGCGGTGCCCTGGATGGGGGTGTTCAGGGCGATGCGCTCCGCTCCCTGGCGCACGTTGAAATTGGCGCTCTTCAGCTCCGGGATATACCGACGGCGGCCGAACATGGTCTCGGTGTAGCCCTTTTCCCTGGCAGAGGCCACGATGTTTTTCATATAGTCCCGGACGCCGTGGTAATTGTTCAGGTAGTTATCAATATAGGCTTTGGCCTCGTACCGGCTGACGCCGATATCCTCGGCCAGGGAGAATTCGGAAATGCCATAGACGATACCGAAGTTGACGGCCTTGGCGTGGCGGCGCTGAAGGGAGGTAACGGCCTCGATGGGCACGCCGAAGACCTGGCTGGCGGTGGCGGCATGGATGTCGTGGCCGCCGCAGAAGGCCTCCTGCATGGTCTTGTCGTCGGCAATGTGGCTCAGGACCCGCAGCTCGATCTGGCTGTAGTCTGCATCCACCAGCACACAGCCGGGCTTGGGCACGAACATCTTTCGAATTTCTGCCCCCAGGTCCGTCCGTACCGGGATGTTCTGCAGGTTTGGTTCCGTAGAGCTGAGGCGTCCCGTGGCAGTGACCAGATTCTGGAAGGTAGTGTGGATCCGGCCGTCGGCCTTGATTTCCTTCATGAGGCCGTCGGCATAGGTGGATTTGAGCTTTGTGAGCATCCGGTAGTCCATAATGGCGGGAATGATGGGATGCTTGTCCTTTAGTTTCTCCAGCACGTCGGCGTTGGTGGAGTAGCCGGTCTTGGTCTTCTTCCCGGCGGGGAGTCCCAGCTTGTCGAAGAGGAGGTCTCCCAGCTGTTTGGGGGAATTGATGTTGAAGGGGCCCCCGGAGTAGCCAAAAATCAGGGCTTCGCAGTCGGCGATCCGCCCGCTGAGCATTTTGCCGAAGGCGCGAAGCTGGGTTTCGTCGATGGCAATGCCCCGGCACTCCATTTTGTAGAGCACTTCACACAGAGGAAGCTCGATGGTGTTGTAGAGTTCCGCTTCCTGGACCTTTTCCAGTTCCTGCCGCAAAACAGGTTCCAGATTCCACATAGCCTGGGCACAGGCAGCGGCATCAGAGTCCTCTACGGTGATCCCAAGGAAGTTGGTCGCCAGCTTGGAAAGGGGATAGTCCGACTGGGAGGGATTCAGGTCGTAGGCGGCCAGGGCGGTGTCGAATTCCACTTTGGGCTCCTCGATGCCCAGGGCCTCCAGCTGGTGCAGGGTGGCCCGGGCGTCATGAAGGATCATGCTTCTGCAGCGGGGGAGGGTGACCATTTGGGCCTCCATAGGCGTCAGCTGGCAGAGGCCTTCCGCCCAGGCGAAGGCCAGAGTTCCGTCCGGGGCCAGGTAAAAGGCGCATTTATCTAGGGTTTCCGGCAAGGTGTCCACCCGGGGCAGGGCCTCTGGCTGTGCTTCCTGGCTGGTCTGTGCAGGAGCCTCCGCCCCCCGCAGGCCGTATTTGTCAATAAGCCGTACGAACTCCAGCTTCTGGAACAGGGCGTAAAGCTCCGGCTTGTTGTAGTCCTGCTTGATGGCATCCTCGGGGGAGAAGGTGATGGGGGCCTCTGGGATGATGGTGGCAAGATCGTAGGAAAGGTAGGCGTTTTCTTTCCCATTTTCCAGTTTTTCCCGAAGCTTGGGCCGGATGGATGGGTCTTCCAGGTGTTCATAGACCCCGTCCAGGGTGCCGAACTTGTACAGCAGCTCCTTGGCGGTCTTGGGGCCCACCCCGGCCACGCCGGGGATATTGTCGGAGGAGTCCCCCATGAGGGCCTTCAGGTCGATGAGCCGTTTGGGCGCGAACCCGTATTCCTCCCGGAAGAGGGGTTCGTCATACAGTGTGGCGGCGGTGTTTCCGGGTTTGGAGATCACCAGCTTTACGTTGACGTGACTGTCTATGAGCTGCAGGCTGTCCCGGTCTCCCGTGACAATGACGCACTGCCAGTCCTTCTGACCACAGATTTTCCCAACGGTACCCAGAATATCATCGGCTTCCCAGCCTTCCGCCGTGTAGATGGGGATGTTCATGGCGGTGAGGACCTGCTTCATAATGGGCATCTGTTCCGCCAGTTCATCGGGCATACCGTGACGGTTGGCCTTGTAGCCTTCGTATTTCAGGTGCCGGAAGGTAGGGCCGTGGAGATCGAAGGCCACGCACACCGCGTCGGGCTGCTCCTCCTTCTCCATCCGCTCCAGAATGTTCAGAAATCCGTAGATGGCATTGGTATACAGCCCATCCCGGGTGGTCAGGGGCTTGACGCCGAAGAAGGCCCGGTTGATGACGCTGTTGCCGTCCAGAATCATCAGTTTCATACTTTTCTCCATTTGGTGCCCTGGGGGGTATCGATGATCTCTACGCCCATGGCCTTCAGCTGGTCACGGATCCGGTCTGCTTCCGCAAAGTTCTTGGCCTTCTTGGCCTCGGTACGGGCCTGGACCAAAGCGTCCACCTCCGGGTCGGCATTGGCTTCTGCCTCCGCCTTCTGCTGGGCCTTCAGGGCTTCGGCGGCGGAGATCAGGTTCAGGGACAGCACCTGGTCGAAGTCCTTCAGGGCGTAGAGCTTGGTGGCATCGTTTGTCTTGGCCTTCAGCACGTCAAACACGGCGGTGACGGCAAGGGAGGTGTTCAGGTCCCCGTCCAGGGCCCCCAGGAACTTCTCCTTCAGGGCAATATAGGCGTCCATATCCACCTCGCCTTCGCCGTTCAGGGCGGCGATTTTGCCGATCAGCTTTTCGTAGGCAGCGGCGGCGTTGTCCAGGTTCTCCCAGGAGAAGACCAGATTCCGGCGGTAGTGGCTCTGGAGGCAGAAGTACCGGTAGGCCATGGGATCGTAGCCCTTTTCCTCCAGAAGAGACACCGTGAGGAATTCCCCCTTGGACTTGCTCATCTTGCCGTGGTCCGTATTCAGATGGTGGACATGGAACCAGTAGCTGCACCAGGGATGGCCCAGATAGCTTTCGGACTGGGCAATCTCATTGGTGTGGTGGGGGAAAGCATTGTCAATGCCGCCGCAGTGCAGGTCCAGATAATCGCCCAGGTGCTTCATGGAGATGCAGGAGCACTCGATGTGCCAGCCGGGATAGCCCACGCCCCAGGGAGATTCCCACTTCAGGGCCTGGTCCTCGAATTTGCTCTTGGTGAACCAGAGAACGAAGTCATTCTTGTTCCGCTTGTTGGTGTCCTCTTCTACGCCCTCCCGGACGCCTACGGCCAGCTCCTCTTCGTCGTGGTCGTTGAAGACATAGTATTTTTCCAGCTTGGAGGTGTCGAAATACACGTTGCCACCGGCGAGGTAGGCGTAGCCCTTCTCCAGCAGAGTCTGCACCATGTGGATATACTCGGGAATGCAGTTGGTGGCGGGCTGCACCACATCAGGCCGCTTGATGTTCAGCTTGTCGCAGTCGGCGAAAAAGGCATCGGTATAGAACTTCGCCACCTGCATGACGGTCTTGTGTTCCCGGGCGGCGCCCTTGAGCATCTTGTCTTCGCCGGTGTCGGCGTCGGAAGACAGATGGCCCACGTCCGTGATGTTCATCACTCGCTTGACCCCATAACCCATGTAGCGCAGACTCTTTTCCAGCACGTCCTCCATGATGTAGGTCCGCAGGTTGCCGATGTGGGCATAGTGATACACCGTGGGGCCGCAGGTGTACATTTTTACATTTGCGGGGTCCTTCGGGGTGAAGAGCTCCTTTTTGTGGGAAAGGGAATTGTAGAGATACATATTTGTTTCCTCCTGACAGGCGGACCGGGAAAAAGAAAACGCCTCTTGCGTATTCTGCCCCAAAGGGGGAGAATCTACCAAGAGGCGGATCGTTTCCGCGGTTCCACTCTTATTTATTACTTGAAACTATCCAATTGTAAACGCTCCCGGGCGCACGTTCCCGCCTATGCCTGCCTGGGCTCCCAGCCACGACCCCGGCTCTCTGAAAGGTGTGCTTGCGGTACTCTTCCCGTTCATTGCTCTGCTATTTTATCATCTTTATAGTGGATGTGTCAAGGCTTTGGAAGGGAATAATCAGGAGGAACTGGCAGACATTGGATTATTAAATAAATCTTATCCTATTGACATTCCCCCCTCCGGCACGGTATAATGGGCACAGAAAAACAAGAAAGGGAGGGAACGTTATGAATTACCCCTTCAATAAGACCCGTGTCCTCAGCCTGGCCGCCTGTGCGGTGCTGTGTACCACCATGTTTACTGGCTGCTTCAGCAAGAAGGACCCGGCACCTTCTACAGAGCCCACCAGCGGGCTGAACCTGACAGAGTCTACCGATCCTTCCGAATCCACTGCTCCCGCTACCACCGAGCCTACCACGGTTCCTACGACCCAGCCTGCCGCGAAGGCCAACGTGGCTACCGTCAAGGAGAAGGCCCCGGTCCGCTCCGCCCCCACCGTGGACAGCAATGTCCTCAGCCAGCTCAATGCCGGTGACGAGGTGGAGGTCAACCGTGTGGAGCCCAATGGCGGCACCCAGTGGGCTTACATTCCTCTGAAGGGCTGGGTAGATGTCCAGTATCTGGATATGAGCAATGTGACTGTGGGTGGTTCTACCACGACTCCTGCCGGCGGTACTGATACCAGCACGGCGACGACTGCTCCTGCTGCGACAACTGCTCCTACTACCAGCAATACAACGAACAATACGACCAATAATTCCACCAATACCGGTACCGGCAATGGCACCGTGCTGGCCAGCACCCTGAATGTCCGGGAAAGCGCCGATGGCAACGCCAAGGTGGTCGATGTGTACAAGAAGGGCGACAAGATCAACGTTCTAGAGACCAAGAACGGCTGGGGCCGGACCAACAAGGGCTGGGTCAGCATGACCTACGTGAGCCTCACCGGCACGGTCACCGACAACTCTACCACAAATAACAACACCACCAACAATACCACCACCAACGAAAAGGTCATCGACAGAGGCCTGGTCACCGGCAGCACCCTGAATGTCCGTGCCTCCGCCGGCACCGACAGCAACTCCGTGGCTACCTATACCTACCTGACTCGGGTGGAGTTCTACGAGAAGAAGAACGTGAACGGCACTACCTGGGGCCGCACCAAGGACGGCTGGATCAGCCTGGACTACGTCTACATCGACGGCGACACCGGTGAGGACGCCGGTACCGGCACCGTTACCGGCAGCGCCATCAATGTCCGCCAGGGCCCCGGCACCAAGTACAATGTCGTGGGCGGTTATAAGGAAGGCGACGAGCTGGACATCCTGGCTCAGTTCAAGATCAACGGCACCACTTGGGGCTGCATCAAGAGCGGCTGGGTCTGCATGGACTACGTCAGCATGGGCGTGGGCTAAGACATTCCAGAAAACACCATAGGATTTTCCCTCCGGAAATTTCCGGAGGGAAAATTTTTGCCTTTTTTGGGAAATGCCTCTTGACAAAATACCCCCTTGGGGTATATAATGCAAATACCCCAAGGGGGTATCCAGAAAGGAGCGCACCCATATGGAAGAAGAAAAGAGCTGTTGCTGCTGCGGCGGCACGGACAAAACCACACAGCGGCAGCCGGAGGAGAAAAAGAAGCTCCTGAATCGGCTGAAACGGATCGAGGGACAGGTCCGGGGCCTGCAGGCCATGATCGAGCGGGACGCTTACTGCTATGACATCCTGACCCAGTCCGCCGCTGTCAACGCCGCCATGAACGCATTTAATAAAGAAATTCTGGCCCACCACATTGAAGGCTGTGTGGCCCGGGACATCCGGGAAGGAAAGGACGAGGTCATCGACGAACTGGTTACCATCCTGCAAAAACTGATGAAATAAGGGTATACTGTTCACAAAGGAGATTCATATGGAACAATACAATGTTACGGGCATGAGCTGCGCCGCCTGCTCCGCCCGGGTAGAAAAGGCGGTAAACGCGGTACCGGGGGTCACATCCTGCTCCGTGAGCCTGCTGACCAACTCTATGGGCGTGGAGGGTACGGCCTCCAGCACGGCCATTATCCAGGCGGTCCAGAAAGCCGGCTATGGTGCCAGCCTCAAGGGGCAGGCCAAGCAGGAAAGTCAGGAGGACGCTCTGGCGGACCACGAGACACCGAAGCTCAAGAAACGGCTCATTTACTCTGTGGGATTTCTGGCTGTGCTCATGTATTTCTCCATGGGTCACATGATGTGGGGCTGGCCCCTGCCCGCCTGGTTCGACGGGAACCACGTGGCCATGGGTCTGGTCCAGCTGATCCTGGCCGGGATCATCATGGTCATCAACCAGAAGTTCTTTATCAGCGGCTTTACGGCCCTGAAGAACAAGGCCCCCAATATGGATACTCTGGTGGCCCTGGGCTCTATGGCCTCCTTCGTCTGGAGCGTCTACGCCCTGTTTGCCATGACGGATGCCCAGGTCCACGGAAACATGGACGGGGTCATGATGTATATGGACGAATTCTATTTTGAGTCCGCCGCCATGATCCTGACCCTCATCACCGTGGGCAAGATGCTGGAAGCCCGGTCCAAGGGCAAGACCACCGATGCATTGAAGGGCCTCATGAAGCTGGCCCCCAAGACGGCTGTGCTGGTGAGAGACGGCAAAGAGGTCACCGTTCCCATTGAGCAGGTCCAGAAGGGGGACGAATTTGTGGTCCGCCCCGGAGAGAACATTCCGGTGGACGGCGTGGTGCTGGAGGGCACCGGCGCTGTGAACGAGTCTGCCCTGACCGGCGAGAGCATCCCTGTGGACAAGGCCCCGGGAGACGGTGTCTCCGCCGCCACAGTGAACCAGTCCGGCTTCCTGCGCTGCCGGGCCACCCGGGTCGGAGAGGACACTACGTTGTCTCAGATCATCAAGATGGTCTCCGACGCTGCCGCTACCAAGGCCCCCATTGCCAAGATCGCAGATAAGGTCTCCGGCGTGTTCGTGCCCACTGTCATCACCATAGCTGTGATTACTACCGTTGTCTGGCTCCTGCTGGGCCAGAGCTTTGCTTACGCCCTGGCCCGGGGAATCTCTGTGCTGGTCATCAGCTGCCCCTGTGCCTTGGGCCTGGCTACCCCCGTTGCCATTATGGTGGGCAACGGCGTGGGGGCCAAAAACGGCATCCTCTTTAAGACTGCCGTCAGCCTGGAGGAAACTGGAAAGACCAATATCGTGGTTCTGGACAAGACCGGCACCATTACAGAGGGCGCGCCTAAGGTGACGGATCTGGTGCCGGAGCAGGGCGTCAGCGAACAGGAGCTGCTGTCTTCTTCTTTGGCCCTGGAAGCCAAGAGTGAGCACCCCCTGGCGAAAGCCATCCTGGCGGAAGGGGAGAAGGAAGGACTGACCCCTGCCAATCTGGAGGACTTCGAGGCCCTGCCCGGCAATGGCCTCCGGGGAAAGCTGACAGGCGCGGAACTGCTGGGCGGCAGCCTGAAATATGTGTCCTCGGTGGTCCCTGTTTCCCGGGAAATGACCGATAAGGCTCAGCTGATAGCAGAGCAGGGCAAGACCCCGCTGCTGTTTGCCAGGGACGGGAGGCTCCTGGGCATTGTGGCCGTGGCAGATACCATTAAGGCAGATTCCGGCGAGGCCATCCGGCAGCTGAAAAATATGGGCATCCGGGTGGTCATGCTCACCGGCGACAATGCCCGGACCGCCAAGGCCATCGGTGCCCAGGCCGGTGTGGATGAGGTGATTTCCGACGTACTGCCGGACGGCAAGGAGGCGGTGGTCCGCCGTCTGAAAGCCCAGGGCAAGGTTGCCATGGTGGGCGACGGCATCAACGACGCTCCCGCCCTGACGAGAGCCGACACGGGCATCGCCTTTGGCGACGGTGCGGATGTGGCCATCGATGCTGCGGATGTGGTGCTGATGAAGAGCAGCCTTTTGGACGTGCCTGCCGCCATCCGCCTGAGCCGTGGCACCCTGCGGAACATCCACGAGAACCTCTTCTGGGCCTTCTTCTACAATGTCATCGGCATTCCTCTGGCTGCCGGATGCTATGTCCATTGGGGACTGACCCTGAACCCCATGTTTGGTGCCGCCGCCATGAGCCTTTCGAGCTTCTGCGTGGTGACCAACGCCCTGCGGCTGAACCTCTGCAAGCTCTACGACGCCAGCCGAGACCACAAGGCCAAGGGAGCTAAGAAGACCAAAGCCGAGGAAAACAGCCTGGAAAAGACTACCCATGTCAAAGGCATGATGTGCGGCCACTGCGAAAACGCCGTGAAGACCGCCCTGGAAAAGCTGGATGGCGTGGCTTCCGCCCAGGCAGACCATGAAGCGGGCATCGCCAAAGTGGTCCTAAACAAAGAAGTCCCCAATGCCCTCCTGAAAAAGGCCATTGAAGACGAAGGATATCAAGTAACCAATATTGAATAAGGAGAGATCATTATGAACAAGACCATTTATATCGAAGGCATGGGCTGCGGCCACTGCGAGGCCAGAGTCAAGAGCGCCCTGGAGGCCCTGCCCCAAGTCACCTCCGCCAAGGTCAGCAAGGATTCCGGCACTGCCGTGGTGGAGCTGAAGGAAGACGTAGCCGACACCCTTCTGAAGGAAACCGCCGAATGCGGCGGCAAGTACACCGTCACCAGCGTGCAGTAAAGCGCGCACCCCAAGCCCTCTGTGCCTTCCGAGGGTGGACCGGGCGCAGCCCGGGACGGGTGTGGAGGGGACACCGAAAAGCAAAGACCGGGCTCGGTTGAGGGGGAACGCAACATGGTTCCTTTCAACCGGGCCCGGTTTTCATCTCTAGGGGTCCCCTCCACATCCGCCGCTGCGGCGGCACCTTCTCCAAGCAGGAGAAGGCAAAGAGGAAATTACTTCCCGCCGCGAATTTCCAGCAGCTTGTTTTTCAGATCCGCCTCCATCTTTGCCATCTCCACTTCTGCGGCCTGGCGCTTCTGGCGGCCTTCTGCCTGGACCTTCATCACATCATCCAGGGTAGCGATCAGATCCTGATTGGTCTTTTTCAGGGTCTCGATGTCCACAATGCCCCGCTCGGCTTCCTTGGCAGTCTCCACGGAGGCCATATGCAGGGCCTCGGCGTTCTTCTTCAGCAGGGAATTGGTCACGTCGTTGACCTGCCGCTGGGCCGTGGCGGCCTCGGTGGAGTGGGCAATGCCCAGGGCCAGGACCATCTGGTTCTTCCACAGGGGAATGGTATTCACCAGGGTGGTCTGGATTTTCTCCACCATGACGGTGTCGTTGTTCTGGATCATCCGGATCTGAGGAGCGGTCTGGATGGAGATGGTTCGGGTCAGCTCCAGGTCGTAGATCTTCTTCTCAAACCGATTGCACTTTTCCGCCAGGTCCCTGGCTGCCTGGGCATCCTCGGCAAGGCCGGTCTGCTGGGCAGCGGCCTCCAGCTCTTTGAGTCGACCTTCCCGGACTTCCTGGAGCTTCTGCTTTCCGGCCAGGATATACATGGTCAGCTCCTTGAAATAGGCCAGGTTCTGCTCGTACATTTTGTCCAGCACGGCGGAGTCTTTTAGAAGTCTTACCTGGTGCTGCTCCAGTGCGGAACTGATTTTTTCCACGTTGACTTCCGCCTTGGCGTACTTGCTCTTCATGAGCTCCAGCTTGTTGGACTGCTTCTTGAAAAAGCCGAAGATGCCCTTCTCTTCCTCCTGGTCCAGGCCCTTCAGTTCGCCCATGACGTTTACCAGCAGGTCGCCCACCTCGCCCAGGTCCTGAGTGCGCACGTTTGCCAGGGCTGCATCGGAGAAGTCTGCCATTTTTTTCTGGGTGCCCGCGCCGTACTGCAAAATCTGATTGGTGTTTTCAATGTCAATTTTGGCGGCGAAATCCGCAACCATCTTCTGCTCGGCAGGGGAGAGCACCGGCTGAGGGATGGCGGGCTCCTCTGCGGGGGCAGGGGCCGCCTCTGGGGCGGGGGACAGGTCCAGCTCCGGCTCCAGGGTCAGGCTGGGAGTTTCGATTTCTTCAAAGTCCATATGGGTGTCCTCCTTATTTCAGATCGAAGTCGCTGCCGGTGAGGCCTTCCTGGGCCAGCAGCGTATTGAGTACGGAAATATCACTGGATACATCCATGGCCGCATCCTGGAACAGGTCGTCCAGCAGCTTTTCAAAGGCGGTGTTCAGGGTGTCCAGGGTGGCGTCGATCTCCTGCTTGGATTTGCGGATGGTCTCGCCCTGGACGGGCTGACGGTCCATGTCCGCATAGGCGTTCAAGAGCTTGACAGTCATGGGCAGATAGTAATCCATGAGCTTTTTCAGGTCCGGGATGACCTCCGGGTGGGCCTCTGCCCGCTCGAAAATCTTCCGGACGATGGCCTCCATACGGTCGATCTTGGCGGAAATTTCCTCTCCGGGAATTTCGTCATTGCACCGGCGGATTTCTTTCACATAGGCATTGCCCTTGTCCAAAACCTCCTGGATTTTCGGGTCCGGGGTCTTGGCTGTCTGGACAGCCTGGGTACGCTTCCGTTCCTCCAGCTCCAGGCGGCTGCGCTCGAAATCCTCGTAGGTCTTGTCGCTGGTGATGAGGTTTTTCTGCTCGTTGTCCAGGTGCCCCTCCAGGAAGAGCCCCTGGTTGATCATTTTTTGCAGCTCTCTCCGGACGAACTTCTCGTTCTTGCCCACGCTGCGGGCCAGTTTCTCCAGGGTGATATAGGTCTTGGTCCCCAGAGTTTTCAGGTAGACCTTAAACCGGCTGACCTTGGCTAAAGTGCCGATGCCGGAGCCCAGCAGGGCTGTGCCGCCCGCGGTGGTAAGCGCACCGGCGAAAAAACCAATGGCAAACCCGGAACTTTCCAGGAGCGATAGCACGCCGAAGGGGATCGCCATCCCCAGACCCGTCAAGGCCAGAATGCTTCCAAAGACGGTCTTTAGAATACCTTTTGTGGTCTCCCCGTTGGGGCTGCCGTAGAGGGCGGGGAGGGTTTCCTTTTTCGGCTCTACCGTCACCTTCGGGGGCGTGTAGCTGTAGGCTTGGCCGCTGCTCCTTTGGGAAGCACTGGCCGCCCGCTTTATTGCCTCGGAGCTGGCGGAAAAGGCCTTGTCAATGGTCTTTCCAATGTTCCGGCTCAGCTCCTGATAATCCTGGGAGTTCACCGCCTTGTCGATCAGCTCCTGGATACTCCGGCCCCAGTTGTCCCATTCGTTATTTGCCATCGTATCCCTCCTAACTTCTATAGTGGGATTATTATAGCTGTTTTCGGAGAAAAATACAAGGAGGAATTAACGGTTTTTGCCGAGGCGTCCACAAGGAAGGGGGTGTGCCGCCTCTCATCCGTCTCGACTGCGCCGAGCCACCTTCCCTGGAGGGGGAGGCGAAGACATCTGTCCGCCTGCGGCGCATTTTGTGCTTGACCTTCCCGGAAGAACGTGCTATCATAGGGGAAGACTCAATAAAGAAAAGGGAGTTGCGCGACTATGGAAAAGAAAAATATCGACTGGAGCAATATCGGCTTTGGTTATATGCAGACGGATTACCGTTATGTGTCCAACTATAAGAACGGTGCCTGGGACGAAGGCACCCTGACCACCGATGCCAACATCACCATGAACGAGTGCGCCTGCGTCCTACAGTACGCTCAGACCGTGTTCGAGGGCATGAAAGCCTACACCACTCAGGACGGCAAGACCGTCTGCTTCCGCCCGGACCTGAACGCCGAGCGGATGATGCAGTCCTGCGAGCGGATGAAGATGCCTGTGTTCCCCAAGGAGCGGTTCCTGGATGCCATTTACCAGACCGTGAAGGCCAACGCCGCCTGGGTGCCCCCCTTCGGCTCCGGCGCCAGCCTGTATCTGCGGCCCTACATGTTCGGCTATGACTCTATCATTGGCGTAAAGCCTGCCAACGAGTTCCAGTTCCGTGTCTTCGGCACTCCTGTGGGCCCCTACTTCAAGGGCGGCGTTCGTCCCCTGACCATCCGCATTTCCGACCTGGACCGTGCGGCTCCCCGGGGCACCGGCCACATCAAGGCCGGCCTGAACTACGCCATGAGCCTTTACAACATTGTGGACGCCCATGAGCAGGGCTACGACGAGAACCTGTATGTAGACTCCGCCACCCGGACCCATATCGAGGAGACCGGCGGTGCCAACATCCTCTTTGTCGCCAAGGACGGCAAGCTGGTGGTTCCCAAGTCCGCCACCATCCTGCCCTCCATTACTCGCCGGAGCCTGGTCCAGGTAGCCAAGGACTACCTGAACCTGGAAGTCGAGGAGCGGGTGGTAGGCGTTAACGAGCTGGGCGACTTCGCCGAGGCAGGCCTCTGCGGCACCGCTGCCGTCATCTCCCCCGTGGGCAAGATCGTGGACCATGGCAAGGAGTACACCTACGCCGGTATGGGCCCCGTGGTTGAGAAGCTCTATAAGACCCTCACCGGTATCCAGATGGGCACCATCCCCGCCCCCGAGGGCTGGATCATGACCATCGAGTAAGAGGATATAACATGACCCCGGACCTTCCAAAAGGCCCGGGGTCTATTTTGTCTTCCCCTTTGGGAAGGTGAGACGGCCCTCTCAGTCACGGCTTTGCCGTGCCAGCTCCCCCAAAGGGGGAGCCAAGGGACTGCGTCCGGTTTTAGAATACGTCCTCCATATATGCCGACAGCGCCACTTCCTCCTTGGAGAGGAACTCGCCGGTCTGCTTGTCGTATTTGCTCTTGAAAGTCTTCACATACCGGCCGCCCACACTGTAGGTCATTTTGATGTCGTAGGTCCGGGTCTCGGTGCCCAGAATGTCGATGCGGACATAGCCGTCGGACTCTTCCGCGTGAATTTTCACCGGCAGGGGAGAGTCGTTGCGCATTTTCAGGTCTGTAAAGCCCCAGTTGACGGTGGCATCCATGCCGTAGGGGATGTAGTGCACCGGGAAGCCGTGGTTTACCCGTTCCAATATGGTGAGCTCTGCGTAGACGCTGGCTAAGTACAGTGTGGAAGACACCTGGCAGATGCCGCCGCCCAGGGAGTCCACCAGGGTGGTGCCGGAGTAGGCGGGGGCGGGCTGATAGCCCTTCTCAGCGGTGCGCTCCCCCAGGGTCTCGTTGTAGGAAAACTCCTGCCCCGGCTCTAGCACCAGGCCGTCCAGGGCTTTGCAGGCCAACCCTAAGTTCACGATCCGCTTGGGGTTGTTGCTGTAGGGGGTCTCGCAGTGGCCAAGGACGTCCTGGAAGTAGACGTCCTCGTCGGAAATGGTGGGATGGGTAATGGTCAGGGGGATGCGCAGGTCTTCGTCTCCCTGCTGGCGCATCTGCTGGGTAGCCTCGGCAACGTCAAATTCATAGCCCGGCTTTCCCGGGGTGACTTCCAGAGTCTGCTTGTCAATGGATGGTTCCTGAGCGGGATAGCAATTTCCGTCGTAGATGCTTTGCAGGTCCGCCAGCTCCGGGGTGGTTTTGCCGACAGGCCCGGAGTAGGTGCAGCTTAGGCTGCCCGACTGGTAGGCGGCCAGCAGGTCCTCATACAGGGTGTCCCCGTCGATTTTCGGCCCTGCCTGGCTGGGGGTGATGACCAAGGTCTGAGGGACGGCTTTTGGGTCCGTCACATCGGGCTTGTCACCTTCTAAATAGGCGGTGTGGGGGATGGTGTGACTTTGCAGCTCTTCTTCAAAGTCCGCCACATTCTGTCGAAGGGCCTCGGTATCCAAGGTCAGAAAATCGGCGAAGGGGATCGTCGTGTCCTGGGCCTCTTCCGTCCGCCCCACGGCATAGGCCGCCTGGAGGGCCCCGGTGGTGTCAACATAGACCCCCGCCCCCTCCGGGGAGATGCTCAGGCTGCTCAGGTTCACGGAACTGCCGGATTCTTCCACGGGCAGTCCAAAGTCCGGGAAGGAAACGGTCATGGTGGGATTTTTATAGACTGCGTCCAGGGCCTTTTTTGCCTGCCCTTTTGTCAGGTTGGACAGGTCCACGGTGCCGAAGCGGACACCCTCCACGATTTTCCGGTGGTAGGGGTCCGCCAGGGTGAGAATGCCGTAAATGCCCACCGCGACAAGGGCGCAGGCCGCCACAGCGCCCAGCGCCGGGAGCAGCCACTTGGGGGGCTGCTTCTTTTCCTTCTTCGGAGGCTCTTCGGGCTCCTCCGGAGGGGCCGCTTCTGCGTTGTCATCCTTCAAAAGGTCATCCAAAGATGCCAGAAAGGCATCGGCGTCCAGTTCTTCGTCGGTGGGGATCAAATCAGGTTCCATTACAAAATACCTCCCTGAAACAGGGTAAAGATTGCTTTTAGAAAAGTATACCACAAATGGAAAGGAAGGGCAACCGGGTTTGTACCGGCAGGAAAAGATAAATAAGAATTTAGCGGTACAATTTCAAATCGACCTGTCATTGCGAACCAGTCCGCAGACTGGTGTGATTCCCCAAGGGGATTTCCTTCGGTCACAACCCCGTAGATTTTCCTGTTGCTCAGTACGAGCAACTCCTGCCCTCTCCTGCTTGGAGAGGGTGCCGCCCGCAGGCGGCGGGTGTGGAGGGGACCTGCTATAAATTATCTTGTGCTTGGTTTAAAAGGTAAAAAACCTATCTTTTAGACTGAATTATTCAACTTAGCCCGGCCTAATGCGTAAGGGGTCCCCTCCACATCCGGCCCTGCGGGGCCACCTTCTCCAAGCAGGAGAAGGCAT
>JBNMIH010000017.1:0-46169 GCA_050873165.1 Faecousia sp. | reverse complement strand
GCTGTCGCTGCTGCTCAGTGGCTGCGGCCAGCCCCAGCCGGAAACCGACACGTCCACTTTGCAGCAGAACCAGTTCATCCAGGCGGCTGCGGCCCCGGCGGAGGAGCTGAACCTGCCGGACCGGTTCACGGGCTCCTGGCAGTCTCAGGACGGGCGGATCACCGTCCTGGCCGACGCCGAGATCACCACCAACCAGGGAACCAGCCTCCCGGCGGCCCTGGTCCAGCGCCGCCGCCTGACCCAGCAGGACCTGGACCTGCTGCTGGCCGCCTTCGCCAAGGGGAACCCCTGCTATCGGGACGGTATTTTCACAAAGCAGGACTATCAGGAATACATCGACAGAATGCGCCAGTACTACGAAGAGAACGGCTGGGATGAATCGGCAAAGTCCGATATCAAAAACCTGGAAAAGGAAATGCGGGCCGCCCCAGAGGAGCGGCCCACGGTAGACACCTATTGGATCGATGAGGGAATGGATTGCCCTGTTTTTTACGCCAAATCAAGTATTGACGGAATGGACTGGATGTTTGATATCAAAGACAACGGCACCACCATGGCTTCGGTGAATGTTTACCGAAAGACCTACGGTTCCTTCGGCATGAGCCGCCTTGAGCTGGAAGGAGCTGCCTCTATCGATGGCATCGATCAGCCGGAGCAGCATATTACAGCGGAGAAGGCCCAGGCCATCGGAGACGCCCTCATGGAGCAGCTGAACCTCAGCTATATGGTCTGCGATGACATCCGCCAGGGCCTCAACGGAGCCCAGCTTCTCTATTATGTTCCCACGGTCCAGGGGGTGCGCCTGTCCTGCATCCCGGTACCCAGAAGGAAGGACAACGGCACCTTCTGGCCCACGGTGAATTATCTGGATTCCGACACCATTGAGACAGGTAACCCGGATGATATTGTCTGGAGAAATGAAAAAATTCAACTGGAGATTGGCACCGACGGCATTCTTGCCTTCCGCTGGGAAATGCCCTGCCAGGTCACGCAGGTCATTACGGACAGCGCCAGCCTGATGCCCTTCGACAAAATCGCCGGGATCGCGGGTCTCATGCTGCCGGAAACCCAGGAGGGTTCCTTGTCCAGGCAGACCCTCACCGTCCACCGGGCGGACCTGACCCTGATGCGTATCCGGGACAAGGGCACTACTGTTGGCCGGGTGGTCCCCGTCTGGGATTTTTGGGGCAGCGCCGATGGCGACTTCGACCAAGTCCTCCTGACCCTGAACGCTGTGGATGGCAGCGTCATCGATCGGGCCTTTGGCTATTGACAAAGCAGCAGCCCACCCCGAAAACTAACGGGGTGGGCTGTAAAATACGCTACCAATCTGGGGCTAATGTTTTTCGCATGGGGCAGCTGCGGATGATTTCATGGGTCAGGCTCCGGTACTCTGCCACATCCGTGGTTTTCCGCAGCCGCTTTCCCAATTTTTCGGCCCCGTCAAACAGGCACAGCAGATACCGCCAGTTTTCCTTCAGCCGGAACATGGCGTTCCTTGGGCCGCCGAAAAGGGCAGTATAGGTGTCCAGCAGCTCGTCAGAAAAGGCCTCCAGGGCCTCCGGTGTCGTCCCTTTGGGGGCGAACATCCCCGGGTCTCCAATGAGTCCCCGGCCCAGCATGACAGAGCCTACGCCGGGATATTGCAGGGAAAAGTTCTGTAAATCCTCTTTAGAACAAAGATTCCCGTTGAAGCAGATCGGGTTGCTGCTGTTTTTCAAAGCATACGCAAAGGTCCCCATATCCACCGGCCCGTCATAAAAGGCCTTCCGGACCCGGGAATGAAGGATCAGCAGCTTCACAGGATACCGGTTATAGATTTCCAGCAGCTTTTGGAATTCCGTCGGGTCTTCCACCCCCAGCCGGGTTTTCAGGGAGATGGGCAGGGGAGCGGCGGAGAAAATCCCATCCAAAAACCGGTCCAGCGTATCCGGGTCCCGCAGCATCCCGGAGCCCTTGCCTTTGGAAAACACCGTCCCGGAGGGGCAGCCCAGGTTCAGATTGACTTCTTTGTATCCCCGGTCCCGGCACTGCTCTGCCGCCCATAGAAAGTCTTCCACGGACTTGGTCAGCAGCTGCGGCACTGCTTCAAAGCCCACCGCGTCCGCCACCGGTAGCTCCCGGGCCTCCCGAGGCGTCAAAGCGCGGTGAACGGTGGGGGACATAAAGGGCATGTAATAGGTATCGACACCACCGAAGTATTTGTAGTGCAGCGCCCGATAAACGCTGTCGGTGAGCCCCTCCATGGGGGCAAAGTAAATTTCCATAAAACTCCAAAACCCCCAGGCCGAGACCTGGGGATATTCATCAGATTTCCATAATCACAGGCAGGATCATGGGATTGCGCTTGGTGGTCTTGAAGAGATAGCCGCTCATGTCGTTCTTGATGGCGGACTTGATAGCAGACCAGTCTCTTACCCGCTTGCGCTGGCAGCGGTCGATGGCCTCCAGGGCCACCTGCCGCAGCTCTTCCATCAGGTCCTCGGACTCCTTCACGTAGATGAAGCCTCTGGTAATGATGTCCGGGCCGGAAACCACGGTGCCGTCCTGGCTGCTCAGGTTCACGCAGACCACGATCATGCCGTCCTGGGCCAGATGCTTCCGGTCCCGCAGCACCACGCTGCCCACATCACCTACGCCGGTGCCGTCTACAAAGACCTTGCCGGCGGGAACGGTGCCGTTCTCCTTGCAGGACTTGGCGGTGAACTCAAACACGGTGCCGATCTCACCGATGTGGATGTTCCGGGGGTGCATGCCCATGGACTGGGCCAGTTTGCTATGGATCTGCAGGTGCCGCTGCTCACCGTGGAGGGGGATAAAGAACCGGGGCTTCACCAGTGCATGGACGATCTTCAGTTCCTCCTGGCAGGCGTGACCGGAGACATGGAGACCTTCGCTCTTTTCGTAGACCACATCGGCGCCCTTCCGGTACAGCTCGTTGATGATCCGGGAGATGGCCTTCTCGTTGCCGGGAATGGCGGAGGCGGAAATGATGATCCGGTCACCGGAGGTCACATCCACCTGCTTGTGGGTGGAGAAGGCCATCCGATACAGGGCAGACATATTTTCACCCTGGGAGCCGGTGGACACGATGACCAGCTTATTCTTGGGGATGGACTTAATGGTGTTCAGATCCACAATGGTGCCCTGCTTCACCTTCAGATAGCCCAGCTCCTGGGCGACCTTCAGCATATTTTCCATGCTCCGGCCGGTAACGGCTACCTTCCGGCCATACCGCTGGGCAGTGGAGATCACGCTCTGGATCCGGTGCATATTGGAAGCAAAGGTGGTAATGATGATCCGCTGGTCACAGTTCTTGAACTGCCGGTCCAGGGACTCGGCCACCACATTTTCGCTGGGGGTGTAGCCCTGGCGCTCCACGTTGGTGGAGTCTGCCAGCAGGGCCAGAACACCTTCGTTGCCCAACTGCCCCAGACGGGCCAGGTCCATCATGCCGTCGGCAGAGGTGGGGTCGATTTTAAAGTCACCAGTCATAATGACGGTGCCTACGGGGGTGTGGATGGCGAAGGCCACTGCATCGGCAATGGAGTGGTTCACGTGGATGAATTCCACGGTGGAGCATCCGGCCTTGACCACATCACCAGGCTTGTGGGTGATGAGCTTCACGGAGTCTGCCAGCTTGTGCTCCTCCAGCTTCAGCTTAATGAGGCCGTTGGTCATGGCGGTGCCGTGGATGGGGCAGTTGACCTGCTTCATGCAGTAGGGGATGGAACCAATGTGGTCCTCGTGGCCATGGGTAATAAACATACCCCGCAGCTTCTTCTGGTTGGCCACCAGATAGGAAAAATCGGGGATCACCAGATCTACGCCGTACATATCGTCATCAGGGAAGCCCACGCCGCAGTCTACTACGATCATGTCCTTGCCATATTCCAGCACGGTAATATTCTTACCGATTTCGTCCAGTCCACCCAGGGGGATAATTCTTAATTTTTCAGCCAATGTATTCAGTTGCTCCTTTCAAAATCGCAAAAATGGTAAAAAAGTACACAGCAAGCAGGCAGCCGCTTTGGAAAAATCCGGCCCTGTTTCGCCATCTTTCTCCAGAAGAACGCCTGCATAATATATGGAAGGGCCGCCTCTACCCGCCTTTTCCGCCTGTGCGCTGTAAAAGCCGCGCGGAAAACAAAAGGGGAGGGGGCCGATCCTTATCTCACACGAAAAGCCGTGTGCTGCATCTTATTTCAGATCTGCCGGGTCTGCCTACCCGCACAAGTCAAATGTATTATAGCACAGTTTCCCCGGAAAGTATACAATTTTTTTCGTAAACCTTTTGTGACAGAAAAATACCGTTGCGAAATTGGGAAAATAGTGGTATACTAGGCCCATCTTATGAAAATGAACGGGAGAAAATCATGTTTGAAAAATGCAAGAGCCTGGTGAAGGCCCACTGGGATATTATAACCTACCTTGTCTTCGGCGTTCTGACCACCGTGGTCAATTACGCTGTCTATCTGCCCTGCCTGAATATCCTTGGCCTTTCCGCCGCCGTCAGCAACTGCATCGCCTGGGTGGTGGCTGTGGCCTTCGCCTTTGTCACTAACAAGCCCTTCGTCTTCGGCAGCCACGACTGGTCCATGAAGGTAGTTGTCCCGGAATTCACAAAATTCATCGCCACCCGCGTCTCCTCCGGCGTCCTGGAGACCCTGATCCTTTTCGTGGCCGTGGATACCCTGGGCGGCAACGGCAACATCTGGAAGCTGGTCACTCAGGTCCTGGTCATCATCATCAATTACATAGGCAGCAAGCTCCTGGTCTTCCGGAAGAAATAAGGCGGAAAAGGAAATATTTCATCCAAAGGAAAAAGATGCTTGACAAACCTGCCCGGATATGATAGTATATCCGGGCAGTCAGCTGAATATTGACTTTTGATTCGGAGTGATACCCAAGAGGCCGAAGGGGCTCCCCTGCTAAGGGAGTAGGCGTCTAAAAAGCGCGCGAGGGTTCAAATCCCTCTCACTCCGCCACGTAAGAACACCGCAAGGCTTTTGGCTATGCGGTGTTTTTGCTTCTTCTTTCGCCAAAAAGGAAGGAAAATAGAATGCGTTTGAATCATAAAAATGCAATATGGGCTATTTTGCTATCGCTCTTGCTCACCGCTTGCTCCAAGCAAACCACCGTCCACTTGGAAACCACAGAGCCTGATGCCTCAACCACCCAGGCAGAAACCATGGCGGAAACGGAAAACTCCGCCTACATCCTCAACACCGCCTCCAAGAAAATCCATTTTCCCGGCTGTGGCAGTGTGGCGAAGATCAAGGACGAGAACAAAGAAGGCTATTCCGGGCCCATTTCTGACCTGGAGGCCCAGGGGTACACTCGCTGCGGGAGTTGTAAGCCGAAATAAAGAAACGCTGTGCGTAAGAGCTCCTCACGCACAGCGTTTTTTTACTTAGGTCTCTTCAAAATAGGACACAAAGCCCAGGGTCATGTAATCCAGATACACCTGCTTGTCCGGTGTCTTGCCCATGGTGACGCGGTGGCAGGTGACCTGCCAGACGGGTGCACCCTCGAAGGTGGCAGCCTTGATTTCAAATACGTGGTTCCAGCTCCGGCCCTCCATATAGGGGGTCTCCTTCGTGAAGCGGATCAGCTCCAGTTTGCGGAAGTGGAAGGTGGGGAAGGCGTTTTGGATACAGGCTTCAAACAGAGCCTCCGCGTCCCGCACGCTTCCGAGCTCAAAGGTATTGCGGATCATTGCGCCGTAATCTTCCATAAAAGTACCTCCTTACAGCTTTTGATAGGTTTTATCCAGAAATTTCTGGCTGTTTACGATGACACGGGTGTGGGTGCCGTGGCCGATTTCCCCAGCCTCGTCGCTGACTTTCAGGGAGAAGGTGATCTTCTTTCCCTCCACGGCGGTGACCTCCGCCTCGGCCCGGACCTCCAGGCCAACGGGGGTGGCACTGGTGTGGGCAATGTTCAGCTCGGTGCCCACGGTAGTCTGGCCCTCGGGGATGCAGGCGGCGATGGCGTTGCAGGCGGCGCCCTCCATCAGGGCAGCCATGCAGGGGGTAGCGTAAACCAGCAGCTCGCCGGAGCCCACCTCCTGGGCAGTATCCTCTTTTTCAACCTGGGTGAGGGCTTCACCCTTCATTCCGACGGTAATTTCCATTGGGATATCCTCCTGTTTTCTTTTCTTCAATATAGCGCAGCCTGGCGGAAATGTCAATGGAAAGGGCTTGCGCTTCCCGGAAAATTTCCGTATAATAGCCATCAGATAAGGAGGAATTCCAGTGGGATATCAAAATAACTCTGCCCGGCCGGTGGCTGTGGGCGGTGTGCTGGCTGCTCTGGGGCTGTGCGTCATGTGCCTGGGCAGCGTGACGGGGATCGCAACCTATGTGTCGCCCATGTTCTGCGCTTTGCTTCTGGAGGCGGTGCTGAATATCTGCGGGGTCCGGATGGCCTGGGCCTGGTATGGGGCGGTGGCGGTGCTGTCGCTGCTGCTGGTAACGGACCGGGAGGCGGCTTGGGTATTTGTATTTCTGGGCTACTATCCCATCATCAAGCCCTGGCTGGACAAGAGAAGACTGAAATATCTATGGAAGGCCTTGCTCTTCAACGGCGTAGTGGCGCTGCTTTACTGGCTGCTGATCCGGATTTTCGGCCTTGCGGACCTGGCCCAGGAGTGGGCGGATATGAGTATGGCTTTCCTGGCGCTGCTGCTGATCCTGGGCAACCTGACCTTCTTTCTCCTGGACAAGGTGCTGGAAAAACCTTTTTTCCGAAAGTTGGGCCGATATGGACGCTGAATGGGAGCTGTATATCCTGCTCTGCGGGGATGGGACCTACTATACCGGTATTGCCCGGGACGCAGACAAGCGGCTGGAAATGCACATCAGCGGCAAGGGAGCCAAGTATACTCGGGGCCGCGGCCCTTTGCGAATGGTCTACCGGGAAGCCTGCGGGGACCATGGTCAGGCCCTTCGCAGAGAACTGGAAGTAAAAAAGCTGACCCGGCTCCAAAAGGAAGCCCTGATAAAAAGCAATACCCCACGGTAAGCAGATACGACCGTGGGGTTTCCCTTTTGGGTTTCATAAAAACAGATAGATGAGCATGGTAATAAGGGCCGTATTGCTGCCGTCTTTGCAGTCTCCGGACATGAGCAGGAGCAGCAGCACCACGATCAGGTCCTCTGTGTCCAGCCCAGCGGGCAAGAGATTTCCCAGAAAGCGTCCAATATCCCCGTTTTCGGGGGGCCGATGGGGCTTCGGCGGTCCGGGGGGCGGTGGAGGCGGCCCCGGCGGCTTTGGCGGTCCCGGCGGGGGAGGGGGCGGCCGATCCGGCACGCTGTGCTTTTGGTAGGTCCCGTCCGGGGCCGGGATGTAGCGATTATACATGTCCGTCCCTCCTTAGGGAAGCTTCAATGCGCCGGATTCCAGCAGCCCCGAGGCCTGCTGGGCGATTTTGGCCGCCCGCATGGCCCTTTCCAGTTTCTGGACCTTCTCCCGGCTGACGAAGGGGCAGAGGGCTTTTAAAAGGGCCTGCTGGTCCTTGTCGATACAGGCCCTACGAGCAAAGCCCGTCAGAGCCTTTACCATGGCCATATCCATGCCGCCATCTCCCGGCGGAGGCGGCGGTGGGGGCCCCGGTGGCTTTTCCGGCCCCTTTTGGGGTGCCTCCTGGCCCATGGATTGAGCCAGTGCCATGATGTCTGCCATCATTTTGGGATTCCCCAGGATGGCACCCAATTGATCCTCCATTTCGCTCATGGGTTCTTCCTCAGCTGCTCCAGCAGCGCTTTCGCCTCCGGGGTAGCGAGAAAGGCGTTGATGGTGCTTCTTGCCCCGGACAGGTCCCCCTGGGCGGCCTGTTCCATGGCTCGGCGGAGCCCCTGGGCGTTTTGCTGCTGAAGAAGGGCCCTCAGTTGGGCCGCTTCTGGGGAGTTGGCGATCCGCTTTGCCTCTTCCATGGCTGCCGGATTGGAAATGGGGTCTTCCATAGACAAAACCTCCTTGCCCGTTTTCATTAGGATATGCGCGGGAGCGGAGAAAATTTCCAGGCAAAAGAAAAATATTTCCTGCGGTAGAATTCTTCAAAAAGGTATGCTATAATAAAAGAACGTAAAAAATAGAGGCGAATAAAGAGGATATAGCACCATGCGGATTTTGGTTTTGTCAGATTCTCATCATGCAATGCGTTTTATGGAGGAGTGTGCCTTTCGGCTGAAGCCAGACTGCATCCTCCACCTGGGGGACTATTACCCTGATGGTTTTGACCTGAAACAGGAGTTTCCAAAGGCAGAATTCTATCAGGTGCCGGGAAACTGTGATGCTTACAGCTGTTCAGCGGACAAGCCCCTGATCCTGATGCCCAAAATCGGTGGGTTAAATATCTATATGACCCATGGCCACCGGCACAACGTGAAGCTGACCACGGCCCTGCTCCTTCGGGACGCCCGGGACTGCGGGGCGGATGTCGTGGCCTATGGCCATACCCACATCCCGGAGTGCTATCAGGAGAAGGATGGGCTTTGGGTCATGAACCCCGGCAGCGCCGGTTACGGCTCCACAGCGGGACTGCTGGAAATGGAAGATGGCAGGGTAACCACAGCAAAAATTCTAACGGAAGGGGATTTGGAGGAATGGGCATGATCCTGGCGCTGAACATCGGCAATACCAATATCACCATTGGTGCCATCAAAGGGAAGACCATTGCCTTCCAGGCCCGGCTTCGGACGGACCCCACCAAAACCTCCGACGAGTACGCCATCGACCTGAAAATGCTCCTGTCCATTCGGGACATTCCCACCTCGGAAATCGAGGGGGCCATTGTCTCCTCTGTCGTGCCCCAGGTGCTCAACGCCATGAAGACGGCCCTGCGGAAGCTCTTCTCTAAAAATATCCTGGTAGTGGGCCCCGGAATCAAAACCGGGCTGAATATCCGCATCGATAACCCGGCCCAGACCGGGGCGGATCTGGTGGTGGGCTGCGTAGCGGCCCTGAAGCTGGAAGCGCCGCCGTTGATCGTCGTCAATATGGGTACCGCCACCACGCTGATGGTGCTGGATGGAAACGGCGCTATGATCGGCGGCAGCATCTGCCCCGGCATCCGCATCTCCATGGAGGCCCTGACGGACCGGGCAGCGCTGCTTCCCGGCTTGCAGCTGGACCAGCCTAAGCGCACCATCGGCCGGAATACCATTGAGTGTATGCGCAGCGGTATTATGGTGGGCGCTGCTGCCATGATCGATGGGCTGGTGTCCCGGATGGAGGAGGAACTGGGGTCTCCCGCTACGGTCATTGCTACCGGCCGTATCGGCCAATATGTGGTGCCCCTGTGCAAGACCCCTATCCGCTATGAGCGGGACCTGGTGCTCCAGGGCCTGGCCGCCATCTATCGGGAAAATGTCCGATAAAGTTCAGGAGGAATTATGAAAAAAACAGAACAGGTGGCCCAGGACCCGGGCCAGAACGGATTTGTGAAGGGATATAACAGTTTCAAGCGGGTGGTCGGCATCATTGTCACCTGGCTTTATCGGCTGAGAAAGATCGTTATGGCGGCCCCCGTGGTGTACTATGCTCTGAAGTTTGCTGCCTACAATGCCGCCCATTTGCCACAGAGTGTGGGTTTGAACCTCCAGTCCACGGGAGAGTTTGCTATGCACATTTCCCGCTACGTGGCGGTGGTAGGCCCGCTGGCCCTTACCGGTGGGTGCCTTGCTATGATGTTCCTGTCCCGGAAGGCTATGTACGCTTGGGCGGTCAGCGTGTTTTCTCTGGCTCTGCCCATTCTGCTTCTTGTCAGCAATATCTATCCGGCATAATTTATTTCCCCTTCGTTCAAGGTTTCTTCACCAATCGCCCCGGGGATGTGGTATACTAAAGTCACACAGCGGGGGCGATGAAGGAAGCCGATGCCGCGGAAATATTCGCGGATAAGCCGACGGCGGACTTGTGACACATCAGACCCCTTGGAGAGAGAAAAATGAAATGCAGCGGCAGCGGCCTTCTTCGGGCTGCTGCTGTTTTTTCTTGCATTGGTGAAGGAAACAAACTATAATGAACGAAATTGAGAGCGGATGAGGAAGGGATACATACCATGCATAAAATACTGCTTTTGGAAGATGACCTGAGCCTTGTCAACGGGCTGACCTTTGCATTTCACAAGCAGGGCTTTGACTTGACTGTTGCCAGGACTCTGAAAGAGGCCGACGCCGCCTGGATGGAGGGAAACTATGACCTTCTGGTGCTGGACGTGTCCCTGCCGGACGGCTCCGGCTTTGAATTCTGCCGGAAGGTGCGGCAGTCTTCCAGGGTGCCCATCATCTTCCTTACCGCCACCGACGAGGAGACCAGCATTATCATGGGCCTGGATATGGGTGGGGACGACTATATCACGAAGCCCTTTAAACTGGGTGTCCTCTTTTCCAGGGTCAACGCCCTGCTCCGCCGGGCAAATTCCTTCGGCGATTCCGAAACGGAGCTTTGTTCCAATGGGATTCGGGTTCGGCTGCTCCAGGGCCAGGCGTTCAAAAACGGACAGCTCCTGGACCTCACTGCGGCGGAATATAAGCTGCTGTGCCTTTTCATGCGCAATCCCAATATGGTGCTGCCCAAGGAGCGGATTTTGGAAAAGCTCTGGGATAGGGACGAAAACTACATCGACAGCAGCACCCTGACGGTGTATATCCGCCGGCTGCGTATGAAGGTAGAGGATACCCCCAGCGATCCCAAAATGCTTCTGACGGTAAGAGGGCTGGGATACAAATGGAACGTGTTTGCCTGAGGTGAGACCATGAAGCTATTGGCAGATGAACAGATCAAGAAATTATTTTTCGCCCTGACCGGAGTGTGGGGCGTGCTTCTGCTGTTAACGGAGGGCTGGTTATACATACGCTGCGGAAGTGTTTCATGCACCCTGCTGCTGCTCTTCCTGCTGGGGTGGGGTGTGACCCTGACGATTTGCGGCCGCTGCTTTGAGAAGCAGAACGCGCTGATCGATGGGGCAATTACCCAGATCAACGCCTACTTAGGCGGCGACACCAAGGCCAGGATCGACTGCGACCGGGAGGGGGCTCTCTATCGGCTCTTCCACTCGGTCAATGCCCTGGCGGCGGTTCTGAACGCCCACGCCGACAACGAGCTGCGGGAAAAGGAATTCCTGAAAAATACCATCTCCGATATCTCCCACCAGCTGAAAACGCCCCTGGCAGCCCTGAATATCTACAACGGCCTCATCCAGGAGGAAGATATAGGCCCCGCCTCCGTAAAGAAATTCGCTGCCCTTTCCGAGCAGGAGCTGGACCGTATCGAGACCCTGGTGAAAAATCTTCTGAAAATCACGAAATTGGACGCCGGGACCATTGTGCCGGAAAAGCACCTGGAAAACGTGGCAGATATGCTCCGGGGCTCCCAGACTCGCTTTACCTACCGGGCAAGGGAGGAAGAAAAGGAAATTCTCCTTTCCGGCCCTGAGGATGCGGTACTTCTTTGCGACCGGGACTGGCTGTGTGAGGCCATCGACAATCTGATCAAAAACGCCCTGGACCATACGAAGTCAGGGGACACCGTCCGCCTGGAGTGGAAGAGTTTGCCCGGGATGGTCCAAATCTGCGTCCGGGACAACGGCAGCGGCATCCATTCAGAGGATCTGTATCACATCTTCAAGCGCTTCTACCGCAGCCGTTTTTCTCAGGATACCCAGGGCCTGGGTCTGGGGCTGCCTCTTGCCAAGGCAATTGTGGAGGCAAACGGCGGCACCATCGAGGTGGAGAGCGACTTTGGGCAGGGTGCCGTATTCACCATGAATTTCCCAATTCCTACAAAATTGTAGGCGGATTGTAAGCCGGTTGTAGGGTTCCGGTGTTATCCTTAGGGCAACATCAAAGAAAGGATGACAACTGCTATGGATTTATTGGAAGTCAAGCACATCTGCAAAACCTACGGCACCGGAGAAACAGCGGTACAGGCCCTGAAAGACGTGAGTTTTTCCGTCCCTAAGGGGGAATATGTGGCCATCGTGGGAGAATCCGGCTCCGGAAAAAGCACCCTGCTGAATATGATCGGGGCGTTGGATACGCCAACTTCCGGCAAGGTGCTCATTGACGGGAAGGATATCTTCTCCATGAACGAAAGCCGCCTGACTATCTTCCGGCGGCGGAACATCGGCTTTATCTTCCAGGCCTTCAACCTGATCCCGGAGCTCACGGTGGAGCAGAATATCATTTTTCCCGTTCTGCTGGACTACAAAAAGCCGGACATGGCCTACCTGGAGGAGCTATTGACCGTCCTGAATCTCCGGGACCGCCGGAACCACCTGCCCAGCCAGCTCTCCGGCGGCCAGCAGCAGCGGGTGGCCATTGGACGGGCCCTGATCACCCGGCCATCGCTGATTTTGGCGGATGAACCTACCGGCAACCTGGACAGCCAGAACAGCCGGGAGGTCATCGCCTTACTCAAATCCGCCTCGAAAAAATACGAGCAGACCATTTTGATGATCACCCACAATCGGGCCATCGCCCAAAGTGCGGACCGGGTGCTCCATGTCTCCGACGGCTGCCTCACCGATTTGGGGAGGTGCCGGGAGTGAAAAGCTATTTGAGTCTGATCCCGATTTCGGCGAGGGTGCGCAGGCGGCAGAACCGGATGACGGTGCTGTGTATCGTCATCGCCGTTTTCCTGGTTACGGCCATATTCAGCATGGCGGATATGGCGATCCGTATGGAGAGCCGATCCCGCCAGAAAAAAGACGGAAGCTGGCACTTGATGCTCTCGGACATTTCGGGAGAGACGGCGGAAGAGATATCCAGAAGAAAGGATATTTCTGTTTTTACGCCTTATAAAGATTTAAACAGCAGCATTGACCAAGACTATTTTGTAAACGGGAAGCCGGCGGCCATCTGCGGTGCGGAAGGCGGCATTACCAAGCTTTTGCCTGGCTTTCAAGGCGAAGTGTATCCAGGCAATGACGAGGTCATCCTCACTGCCAATGTCCAAAGCAGTATGGGGGTGGACATTGGCAGCACCGTTACGCTCACAATGCCCAGTGGCGGAACAAAGGACCTGACGGTTGTTGGTTTCAATCAGGATACGGCTCTGGCAGCGCAATATGACGCAGTGATCCTTTACACGAACCTTCCAACCTTTGAAGAGATACAGAATAGGAGCGGCACAGTCGGAGAGACTGAGTATTACCTTCAATTTAAGGCCCATACAAACCTTCGAAAAGCGATAGATCAACTGAAAGAGCAATATGACCTCCCAGACAGCAGTGTGTCCGAAAACACCTACCTTCTGGCTCTGAGCCTCAGCAGCGAAAACAGCTATATCCTGGGCCTTTATGCTGTGGCCGCTGTGCTGGCTGGGATGGTGCTGCTGGCGGGAATCTTTATGATCACGGCCAGTCTGAACAGCACCGTTTCCCAGCGCACCCGCTTTTATGGAATGCTGCGCTGTCTGGGTGCGGGGAAGGGGCAGGTGCGGCGGCTGGTTCGGCTGGAAGCCCTCAATTGGTGCAAGACGGCGGTGCCGCTTGGCGCACTGATGGGCATTGCCGCTACTTGGGGCCTGTGCTTCTTCCTGCGGGCGTGTGTAAGCTCAGAATTCAACAGTTTGCCGCTCTGGGAAATCAGCCCTGTAGGTGTTGCCGCCGGTGTGGTGGTTGGTGTTGCTACCGTTTGGCTGGCCTCCTGCGCGCCAGCCAAACGTGCTTCCAGCGTTACCCCCGTGGAAGCCGTATCCGGCAGCCGCTGTCAGCAGACATCTGGGGCCTTGTTAGGCCGGGGAAAGCGGGTGGACGTCTCCTTGGGTGTCTCCCATGCCCTGGGCTCCAAGAAGACCATGCTGCTTATGACAGGTTCCTTCGCCCTGAGTATGGTCCTGTTTCTCTGCTTTTTCGCCTTGCTCAATTGGGTCAACCAAGCGCTGAATCCATTGAAACCCTACACTCCGGACCTTTCCCTTTCCTGCGGCAGCGAGGAAGGGGGCTTCCGGCAGGAGGTTATGGACACCCTGAGGGGGAACCCCGCAGTCAAGCACGCCTATGGGCGGATGTATCAGCAGCTTTCCGCCACCTATCAAGGAAAGGCCGGTCAAATCGACCTCATTTCCTATGACGCCATTCAATTCCAGTGGGCCAAGCGGGAACTGATCCGTGGGAATCTGCCGCCGGAGGGACTGGAGGAGGGGCTATGTGTTCTGTCCGTTTTCGACAAAAGCAATTCTCTGACGATTGGTGATCGCATCCAGCTGGATGGTGCCGAGCTGACCGTTTGCGGTGTTTTGGATGACAGCCCCTTTGACAGCAACGATACTCCAACGATCATTTGCTCCGAGGCAGTATTTCAATACTTACTTAACAAGACTGCCTATCGTGTCATAGATATTCAGCTCACAAAAAACGCCACCGATGAGGCCGTTTCCTCTCTTCGCGCCATGCTGGATCAGACGGTATCCATGGAGTATGCATTCCAGGACCGCAGAGAAACCAACCAAATGGTCACCAGTACCTATTGGGCCTTTACGCTCTTTGTGTATGCTTTCCTGGCAATCATTTCCCTGATCGCCGTGCTCAATATCGCAAACAGTATTTCTTTGAGTGTGACCGCCAGAATTCGTCAGTACGGCATTATGCGTGCCATCGGTATGGATGGGACCCAGATCACCCGAGTTATTGGGGCAGAGGCGGCAGTTTATGGTTTTGGCGGCATTCTTCTTGGCTGCCTGATCGGGCTGCCTTTGTACAACCGCCTTTACAACTTGCTGATTACCCACTATTTTGGGATTCCCTGCAAAATTCCGTGGCTGTGTCTCCTGATTTGCTGCGCTATGACTATGCTGTCCGACTGCCTTGCCGTCCACGCTCCCGCCAAGCGCATCCGAAGTATGTCCATCACGGCTACCATCAACGAACTATAAAAACCGGCAGCGGCCCAATCCAGGCCGCTGCCTTTGCGCGTTTAGTCCGCCGGTTCGTTATACACCTCTCGGGTCCCTTCGTTCACCGGCTGATTGGAAGCCATGGGGAACTGGAGCGTCAGATTTTTCCAGGTGCGGCGGTCCAGATTGCCGGTGATGGGCAGGCCGCTGAGCTGCTGGAAGACCTCCAGGGCGTCCTTGGTTGGGGAATCCAGTATACCGGTGACGGCTGGGGCGTGGAGGCACCGGTAGTTTTCGGAGAGAACCGTCAGCACCACCTGGGCAAGGCTCACCACAGGATTTTTTTCACCGAACCGGATGACCTGCCCGGGATTCAGCAGCACTTGAAGAGGCTCCGGAAGGACGACCTCCACCAAGGCCAGCTGATAGGCCTCCACCACCGCCTCCCAGGTCAGCTGGTCCGTGATCCCCGTGATGGGCAGGCGGCTCCGGCGCTGAAAGATGCGCACGGCCTCCATGGTATCCGGACCATAAATGCCGTCGGGAATCAGGGTTTTATAAGCGTCATCGTTTTCCGCCAGCACCCGGAGCATGGTTTGCAGACTGCGGATGGGCTGGCCGAGAAAGGTTTCTGTGGGCTTCATCGCACGACCTCCTGTCTGACAGTATCCTGGTTTGTCATGGCCAGATCGTACCCTGGGAACTGGGTCATGGTGGTGGTCCGGCTGTAGCGGTTTCTGGGGGTGGTGCCGCCAATGACGGCGGAGGTATAGGGGAAGGACTCCAGGTCCCGGAAACTGGCGTTTTCGATACCAGTGAATTGGTCGTAGATTTCGTCCCAGGTAGTCAGGTCCACGCTTCCGGTCTGGGGCAGGCCAAAATACCGCTGGGCGGCCAGCACCGCGTTCCGGGTGGCGGGTCCGAAAATGCCGTCTACCGCTACCTGGGGAATGGCGGAGACATAGGCGCCGATGACACGGAGCATATACTGCAGGTGTTCTACCCGGATGCCCCGGTCCCCCTCCTGGATGGGCCGATTGGTGGTCCAGGCGATGGTATAGAACCGCTGGCCCTGGCTGCGCAGCTCGGACAGGGAGGTGACGGCGGTATACAGCCGCACCAGGGCATACCAGGTGGCGGGGCCCACCACACCGTCCGGGTCCAGGTTAAAGATCCGCTGGAAAGCAATGAGGGAGGCCTCTGTCTTTTCGCCGAAAATGCCGTCCACCGTGGCGACTTTGGGAATGGCCGGGTAATTCTGGGAGATGCGGTTCAGCTCTGTTTGGACGACTACCACGTTGGGGCCGATGCTGCCCCGGCGCAGGGGCGTCCCGGGGTAGGAAGAGGTATAGTTCTGGATGGGGGCGTTGGCGACGATTTCCACGTCCCCGTAGTAGCTCCGCAAAATTTGTACGGAGTTGTAGCCCTGCTGGGCAAGGCTCTGGCTGCCCCACTGGCTGAGGCCTTCGCAGGTGACGGTGGTACCGTTGCAGAATTTGGCGGCCAGGGGCTCCACGAAGCCGGGACGGCGAAGGTAGCTGTTGAAGAGCTCGTCGGCCAGCCTTGCCACATTGGAAAAGAAGCTGCGCCCCTTGACAAAAAACTGGTCGTAGGCGGTGGAGCTGGTAATGTCGAAGTCATAGCCCCGGCTCCGGTAGAATTCGGTATACACCCGGTTCAGGGCAAAGGATACGATGGCCAGAATATTGGCCCGGAGGGCGCTTTCCTCCCAGGTGGGATAGATTTCGGAGGATGCCACATTTTTTACATAGTCCGAAAAGCTGACGGTGACATTCTCTGCGTCGCTGCTGGGGGCGCCCAGGTGCACAGTGATCTGCTGGGGTACATAGGGAATGACAGTGGGCATGGCTCCCTCCTAAAGATTCTGGGGCGGCGTGTTGTAGAGCACGTTTTCATCCCAACGATCCGGCAGCTCGGACAGGGGCACCATTTCCAGATCCTGGACGGTGGTCACTCCGGAAAACACCTGGACATTCCGTGCAGTGACCTGCTCAAACCCGCTTTTCCAGGCATGGATGGTCAAATCTGTAAAGGGACGAATTCCCGTCTCCGGAACCTCGCTGTCGATCCGGTCCGGGGCGGGGATGGCAACCGGTTCCGTCAGTCCGCTGCGGCCGGTCAGCCGCATGGCAATGGCGGTGCCATCCTGGGAGAGTATGGTCACGGCAACATTTTCCAGGGGGATCTGAGCGTTGCTCATGTAGGCCCTGGCCGTTATGTAGCCTTGTTCGGACATAGATGTTCCTCCTTCCTGATGGGGATTGGGGAAAGGCCCAATCTCAAACAGTCTATGCCCGAACACACAAAAATGTGCAAAGTTACAAAAACGCCTGCATCTGCCGGATGTTGGCGTTTTCTGTATCCAGCAGTTTTTGGGACAGAGCGGAGACCTGGCTGTCCTCCCGGGGAAGCCGGTGCATGAGCTTCAGGCTTTTTATCATGCCTTTGGTGTTGCCTTGGATCATCATGTCGGCGATTTTTGAGTCGTTTCCGCCCACCTGCAGCTTCATTCGGGTCATCACATTGGCCATGGCCCGGACGGCCGGGTCCAGTTCCGGCAGCTCCCAGCCCCGCTGTGCGGCCAGGGTATGGGCCTCACTTTCCAGGGCGTCGTATTCCTTCAGCTGACCTTTTAGCGCGTCCTTCAGCCCGGGCCGCATCCGGGCATCCAGGACACTTCGAATGCCGATTTGCCCCATCTGAGTGGTTTTCAGTACGGAAGATAAAATCTGCTGGCTTGTTTTCATGGTGCATCCCTCCGAAAGGAGTATTTGCGGAAACGGAAAAATCATGCACAGGAAGAGGGACCCTGGCATATTGTGAGAAGAAGGAGCGTGATGCGTATGTGCGCCATATCGGGGATCATTGGTCTGGGGGCCGGGGAAGAGACTGTCAAGCGGATGCTCGTCACCATGGCCCGCCGGGGGCCGGATGGTTCTGGGGTCTACCGGGAAAATGGGGCGGTGCTGCTGCACACCCGGCTGGCGGTGATCGACCCGGCAGGGGGGAGTCAGCCCATGTCCTATACTCAGGCTGGGGAGACCTATACCATCGTCTACAACGGGGAGCTCTACAACACAGAGGAGCTGCGGCAGGAGCTGCAGAAGCTGGGACACCGATTTGCGGGCTGCTCGGATACGGAGGTGCTGCTTCACAGCTTTGCCCAGTGGAAGGAAGGGTGTTTGGAAAGGCTGAACGGCATCTATGCCTTCGCTGTCTGGCAGCAAAAAGAGCAGCGGCTTTTCCTGGCCCGGGACCGGATCGGGGTAAAGCCCTTGTTCTGGAAGACGCATGGGGGCGGGCTCCTGTTTAGCTCGGAGATCAAAACCATCCTTTCTTACCCCGGGGTAAAGGCAGAGCTGGACGAGGAGGGGGCGGCCCAGCTGCTGCTGCTGGGTCCCGGGCGGGTGCCGGGCAGCGGCGTTTTCCGGGGCGTCTGGGAGCTGGAGCCTGGCTGCTGGGCAGAGTACCAGGAAGGAAAACTGAAGGCACACCGGTATTGGTCCCTCCGGGACCGGGAACATATGGACTCTTTTGAGGAGACGGTGGAGAAGGTCCGCTTTCTGGTGACGGATTCCATCCGCCGACAGCTGGTTTCCGATGTGCCCCTTGGCTGTTTTTTGTCCGGCGGGCTGGATTCCAGCATCATCAGCGCCGTAGCGGCGAAGGAATTTGGCCAAGAAGGAAAAATACTGGATACGTTCTCCATTGGATACTGTGGGGAGGAGCGGTTTTTTCAGGCCGGGAAGTTCCAGCCAACCTCGGACCGGGATTATATTCAGGTCATGGCGAATTTCTTGGGGAGCCGAAGCCATAAGTGGGAGCTGACACCGGAGGAGCTGTTGGAGGCTCTGGAGGACGCCACTTTGGCACGGGACCTGCCGGGAATGGCGGATGTGGATTTTTCGCTGCTGGTTTTTTGCAGGCGCATCCGGGATCATGTGACGGTGGCCCTCTCCGGAGAGTGCGCTGATGAGATATTCGGAGGCTACCCCTGGTATCGGGACCCGGAAGTCCGCAGCCGGGCCGGCTTCCCCTGGGCTCAAAATACCCAGGACCGGGCTGCTCTGCTGACAGGATCCCTTCTGGACAGACTGAGGACGGAAGAATTCGTCATGGATGCCTACCGGAAGACCTGCCGGGAAAGCGATATTCTTCCCGGGACCAGCCCTCAGGAAAAACGGATGAAGGAAATGGTCAACCTGAATTTCCGCTGGTTTATGCAGACCCTTTTAGATCGAAAAGACCGGATGAGCATGTATTGGGGCCTGGAGGTCCGGGTACCCTTCTGCGACTACCGGATTGCCGAGTATCTTTACGCCGTTCCCTGGGAATACAAGGACTACCAGGGGGAAGAAAAGGGCCTCCTGCGGGCCGCCATGGGGGATATCCTGCCTCCCAGCATTGCGCATCGGAAAAAGAGTCCCTATCCCAAGACCTTCGATCCCCAATATGAGGCCATCCTCCAGGACAGAATGGATGGGCTTCTCGCCCAAAAGGATGCCCCGCTGTTTTCCCTAGTCAGTAAAAAAGAATTGCAGACCCTTCTGAATAAGCAAAGCCCCTGGCCCTGGTACGGCCAGCTCATGCGCCGTCCTCAGATATTGGCCTATTTCCTGCAAATGGATTTCTGGCTTCGGCATT
This sequence comes from Faecousia sp., assembly GCA_050873165.1. Lineage (GTDB taxonomy): Bacteria > Bacillota > Clostridia > Oscillospirales > Oscillospiraceae > Faecousia. Next base: position 26,660 of record JBNMIH010000017.1, on the reverse strand, counting down.
ATGACGTGAATTTGACATATCTGTAAAATTGCTGTATAAAATGCCAAAGAAACAGGCCGAAAATTCGTCAAAATCCCAACGTGAAATTTTGAAGAAAATTTTATATAATATCACTGGTACAAAAGAATGTCAATAGGAGGAAGAAACAATGTATCAGTTGGGAGAGTTGGTCGTGTATGGGGTCCATGGTGTTTGCCGGGTCAGCCAGATCCAGGAGCGGCGAGTGGACCGGGCAACACAGCAATATCTGGTGCTGGAGCCAGTGAGCCGTGGCGGCAGCCAGTACCTGGTGCCTATGCACAATCCGGCGGCGATGAAGAAGCTCTCCCCGCTGATGACGCCTCAGGAGCTGGAAGGCCTGCTGTCCTCCGAGGCGGTCAAGGCGGACTGCTGGATCCCGGAGGAAAATAAGCGGAAGCAGGCCTACCGGGAGCTCTCAGGAGCCGCCAGCCGGGAAAAACTGATGCAGACGGTACATACGCTGTATGAACGCAAAAAAGGCCTCCAGACCCAGGGGAAAAAACTGCATATCTGTGACGACAATTTCCTCCATGATGCGGAAAAGGTCCTCTCCGGGGAAATTGAGGCGGTGCTGGGGATCGACAGTCAGGAGGCGCTGCAATATCTGCGGAACCGGCTGCAGGAGCAATAAAAAGACCCGTAGGTGCGGCATATCATCCTGCCGTTCCTACGGGTAAACTTTTTATCCTTCGGCCATTTCCGTCAGCTGCGCCAGAAGCGCCTCCGGCGTATTGACAATGGCTGCCGCACCGGCGGCACGCATCTCTTCCACATCACCGTAGCCCCAAGAGACACCAATGGTGGGGATGCCGTGGGCCTTGGCGCCGATGACGTCGTACTTGGTGTCGCCTACCATGATTTTTACATCCATCGTTTTGGTCTCGCTTGATAGGAACGCAATGACCTGGTCCTTTTCGTAGATACCCGCTTCGATGTTTGCCCCACAGATGCGGTCAAAGTACTTGGCGAGGTCAAAGTGGTCCAGAATCTCCTTGGCGGTGGTTTCCGGCTTGGAGGTGGCTACATACCGCGTCCAGCCCCGCTGGCCAAGGGCCTCCAGCAGCTCCCGGATACCATCGTAGGGCTTGTTTTCAAACTTGCCGATGGGGATGTAGCGGCTTCGGAAGATACGGACCGCTTCGTCTGTCCGCTCTTTGGGAATGCCGAACTGTTTGAAGGTGCCCCACAGGGGGGGACCAACGAATACGCCCATCTCCTCCCGCGGGGGAACGGGATAACCCATCTGCTGGAAAGCATACTGAGCGCAGTTGATGATGCCCTCTCCGGAGTCCGTCAGGGTCCCGTCCAGGTCAAAAAGCACGGCTTTCTGTTTCATAGTATCCATCCTTTCTCTTTTGACTCAATCATAGCACATCGGGCACCGATTCGCAAGGGGTCCTTGCCTTAGTCGAAAAAATGTGATAAGATAACAAAAACCACCGGGGAGGACCCAATATGAAGCGTATGTATATCCGTGCCTACTGTCAGAGCAACCTGGGGGACGACCTGTTTGTTCTGCATCTGGCGAAAAAATACCCGGAGACGGAATTCTATCTCTATGCCATTGGCGATAACCAACGGGCATTTCTGAACCAGCCGAATATTCATCTGCCGAAAGCCTGGGACCGGTTTCGACGGAAGGGAAGACATCTTCTGCATTTGGGTGGAGAGCCCTTTGACGGCCAGGGCCTGGACGGTACTGTGGTCATCGGGGGCTCCATTTTGTGGGAAGGCGCTCCATTGGACTTTGGGGAAGCGCCCTGCTTCCTCATCGGTCCCAACTGCGAAACGGACTATTCTCCAGCCTTTCGCCTGCGCTTGGCGGAGGCTTTGGGACAGGTGCAGAGCTGCTGCTTCCGGGACCAGGCATCCTTTGACCAGTTTTCCGGGCTTCCCAACGTGACCTGGGCGCCGGATGTGCTGTTTGATTATGCCCCTGGGCTCCCGCCGCAGAAAGGAGAGGGCATCGGCATCAGCCTGGTGTCCAGCAAGGGAGCCTTCCGGGAGGATGGACTTCGGGAAACCTACTACGGCGCCATGGCAGACCTGTGTCAGCGATGCCTGGCAGAAGAGATCCCTGTCCGCCTTCTGAGCTTCTGTGCCCCGGAAGGCGACGAGGAGGCGGTGGAGGCTGTCCTGACCAGGGTTTCGAGCCCGACTTCTGTTGCAGTCAGCCGCTACCGGGGAGACCCGGAGGCATTTCTGGCGGAAATGAGCAAGTGCGAGACGATCATTGCGACCCGGTTCCATGCCATGATCCTGGGCTGGGTCCTGGGAAAAAACGTGGTGCCGATCATCTACAGCACCAAGCAGACCCAGGTCCTGTCAGACTGCGGCTTCCATGGACCCATGTGGAACGCACTGGATACGGAGAATATGACCGGGGAAATGCTGCTGGCGTACACCAAAAGGGAACAGGGGAGACTGGACATTTCCAAGCTGAAAAAGTGCTCCAGGAGTCAGTTTTCGGCGTTGGACGAATATTTGAGATAAATAAAACCGCGTTATCCGGTACGCATACCGGGTAACGCGGTCAGTCTGTTTTACTTCAGCGTTTCCTTCAGAGCCTTCGCAAGTTGGTCGGGGCAGGAGGTGCTCTTCATGCCGCAGCGGATCCCTTCCACCCGGTCAATGACGTCCTCTACCTTCATCCCTTCTACCAGGGCGCCGATGCCCTTCAGGTTGCCGTTGCAGCCGCCGACGAACTGAACGTTGTGGAGGATGCCGTCCTCTACGTCAAAGAAAATGGTGCGGGAGCAGGTCCCTTTGGTTTCGTATTCGTAATGCATAATATTATTCCTTTCTTTATACAGTCAGATCCACGATCGATGCCCCTACCAACTCCGCAATGGGCTCCGGAGGAACGATCATTTGATGGCCACGCTCTCCGGCAGAGAGGGCAATCCGGTCACACAGCAGGCACAGCTCGTCTATATAAGTGGGGTATTTCTTTTTCATGCCCACGGGACTGCAGCCGCCACGAATGTAGCCGGTGAGGCCCAGAAGCTCTTTCACCGCCACCAGCTCCATGTTTTTGTCCCCGGCGGCCTTAGCGGCCTTTTTCAGGTCCAGCTCGCAGCACACGGGAATACAGAATACGTTGATGCCGGTCTTGACGCCCCGGGCCACCAGAGTTTTGAACACCTGTTCCTCCGGAATGCCTAAAACCTGGGCGGCGTGGGTGCCGCTGAGATCGTCTTCGCTGTACTCGTAAAATTTTTCCTCGCAGGGAATGTTTGCCTTTTCTACAAGGCGGATCGCGTTTGTTTTCGCTGACATATTGAATCACCGGTGGTATTATAAGCCATTTTGATTATTTTCGCAATAGGCAAGCGTAAAATTATGTTTCTGGAATGTTTGTAAGCCTTTTGGGTACCATAAAGGGGAAAAGGAGGCTCCGAAACCATGGAAACGGACAAAAATGCGGATATGAAAAAGGAAGAGCGGGAGCAGGTGCTGGAGCTGGGCTCAGACATGACCCGCTCCAGCAAAGGCAATATCTACACCCTGACCATTATCGGCCAGGTAGAAGGTCACCAGGTTGCTCCGGATACGGTAAAAACCACGAAGTACGAACACGTTCTGCCTCTTTTGGCAGGGATCGAGGAAAGTGACGATGTGGATGGGCTCTTACTGCTCCTGAACACCGTGGGCGGTGATATTGAAGCCGGGCTTGCCATTGCGGAGATGATTGCCGGGATGAAGAAGCCTACGGTCTCTCTGGTATTAGGCGGCGGTCACTCCATCGGGATACCACTGGCAGTGTGCACCAAGAAATCCTTCATTACCCCTACAGCCAGTATGACGGTCCATCCGGTGCGGATGACGGGTCTAGTGGTGGGGGCACCCCAGACCTTCCGCTATTTCCAGCGCATCCAGGAGCAGATTGCGGACTTCGTCACCGCCAATTCTCGCATCAGCCGGAAGGACTTTGAGAAGTATATGATGGCCACCGGGGAGATGGCCACGGATGTGGGCACCATTCTCTATGGCAAAGAGGCGGTGTCATCCGGCCTTATCGATCATCTGGGGGGCCTCAGCGACGCTCTCACGGCCCTGCACAGGATGATCGAGAAACAGAAAGAACAGAAAAAGCAGTGATTTTTCCCGGCGGGAGGCAGGAACCGCCGGGTTTTCTTTGTTCAGAAAAAAACGTTGTATTTTTCTGGATTTGTGATACAATAAACAAAAGTATGCGAAGCCATGGTGGCAGCGCGATGATTTAGGAGGTTTTTATATGGCTGAATATAAGCAGTACATTAGCCAGACTCAGGAAAATGGCAATGTTTTGATTTCGGAAGATGTGGTAGAAGCCATTGCGGAGCACGCTCTGGCAGAGGTAGAGGGTGCCGCCGGTCTCAGCGTCAAGCCCGGCAATGAGGTTGCGGATTTCATCGGTGTGAAGAACTGGGGCAAGGGCCTGAAAATCTATATCGCTGAGGACAACACCGTGTCCATTGATGCCGACATCGTCATCCGCTACAGCTACAGCGTGGTAGAGGTAGCCGACAGCGTTCAGGCGGCGATTGCCAACGCGGTAGAATCCATGACCGGTGTGAAAGTGACCGCCGTGAACGTGAACGTTCGGGGCATTTCGAGAAAATAAAGAGGAGAGACTATGACGAGAGGAAATGCCAGAGAACTGGCTGTACATCTGATCTATTCCAGAGAGTTTACCGGCCAGGAGCCGGAGCAGGAAGTTGCAACGCGGCTTGATAAAGAATACTACCCTTCTCTGTCCCAGGAGAATGCTGTCTATGCTGACCGGCCCAGTGCCGCTCAGCTGCGCTATATCGACAGCGTCGTGTCCGGTGTTGCCAACCGGGAAGACGAGCTCAACGAGCAGATCCGCAAGTTCTCTATCGGCTGGGATATCTCCCGAATCTCCCGGCTGACCCGCTGCGTGCTGCAGCTGGCCATTTACGAGATCCTCTTCGTAGAGGATGTGCCTACCGGTGTTGCCATCTCGGAGGCTGTACGTCTGGCCAAGATGTACGACGGGGAAGAGGCCGGTTCCTTCACCAATGGCATTCTGGGCGCTTTCGCTCGGAGTCTCCCTCAGGAGGAAAAGTAAATATGGGTACCGTTGGCATCGACACCAGCAATTACACCACTTCTATTGCTTTTTTTGATGGGGAAGGTGGGGAAAATTGCTCCAGGTTACTCCCTGTCAAACAGGGGGAGCTGGGTCTGCGCCAATCCGATGCGGTATTTGCCCACACCAAAAGCCTGCCGGAGCTGTCCGGCAGGCTATTTTCCCATATTGGAGAGGCGCAAATCACCGCGGTGGGCGTCAGTACCCGCCCCCGGGCGGTAGAGGGGAGCTACATGCCCTGCTTTCTGGTGGGCATTTCCCATGCGACGCTTCTGGCCCAGGCCCTGCGTGTTCCCCTGGTGGAGGTATCTCACCAGCAAGGCCATGTGGCGGCGGCGCTGTGGAGCGCGGGCCATTTGGAACTCATGGAGGAGCCCCATCTGGCTTGGCACCTCTCCGGCGGCACCACAGAGCTATTGCTGGTGGAGCCGGAAGGGAAGAATGTGAAATGCACCAAAATCGGCGGTACGACGGATATTTCTGCCGGTCAGCTTATTGACCGCACCGGCCAGCTGCTGGGATTGCCGTTCCCGGCGGGAAAGCACCTGGACGCACTAAGCGCCCAGGCGCAGAGGAAGGATTCCTTCCGGGTCAAGTGTGCCGATTCCCAGTTCTCTCTTTCCGGTATTCAGAACAAGGTCCAGCAGTATTTCACGTCCTCCGGCAGCCCGGAGGAGACGGCGGCATTTGCCTTACGGTGCGTATCCGGGGCGGTGATCACCGCAACCCGGCAGGCGATGGAGCGATACCCTGGGCTGAGAGTGGTCTTTTCCGGCGGTGTGGCCTCTAATTCCATGCTGCGGCAGCTGACAGCACCCCTAAACCCCATCTTTGCCCAGCCCCAGTTTTCTACAGACAACGCCATGGGCGTGGCTGTGCTGGCAAAGCGCCTGACGGAGGTGTGATATGCCCCAGATTTATTCCATTACCCAGATCAACGAGTATATCCAGGGCCGGATGAACGAGGACCCGATGCTTTCCCAAGTTGCGGTCCGGGGGGAGATCAGCAATTACAAGCTCTATCCCTCCGGTCACCACTATTTCACATTGAAGGACGAGCAGTCGGCCTTGAAATGCGTTATGTTCAAGGGAAACGCTGTGTCCCTGCGGTTTCGCCCCGCCAGCGGTATGAAGGTCATCGCCCTGGGCCGAATTTCCGTTTACCCCAGAGACGGACAGTATCAGCTCTATGTGTCCTCCATGGCAATGGATGGCATCGGGGACCTGTACGCCGCCTTTGAGGCGCTGAAAAAGAAGTTGTCCCAGCAGGGGCTTTTTGACCCTGCGAAGAAAAAGCCCATTCCGAAGTATCCAAGGACCATCGGCGTCGTTACCAGTTCCGCCGGGGCAGCGGTACACGATATTTTGCGCATCCTGCGCAGACGTTACCCCCTGTGCAGCGTGCGGCTGCTGCCCGTTCGGGTCCAGGGAGTGGAGGCACCGGAGGAAATCGCCTACGCCATCCGCTATGCCAATGCCAACAACTTGGCGGACCTTTTGATTGTCGGCCGGGGCGGCGGCTCTATTGAGGACCTGTGGGCCTTCAATGATGAACGGGTGGCCTACGCCATCTATGAGTCCCATATTCCCATCATCTCTGCTGTGGGCCACGAGCCCGATGTGACCATTGCGGACTATGTAGCAGACCTTCGAGCGGCGACACCCTCCAACGGTGCCGAACTGGCGGTGCCGGACCGGGAGGCCTTGGCACAAAACCTGGACACTTTTTCTTCCGCCATGGTGGGGGCATTGAACCGCCAGCTCCATCTGGCAAGTCAGCGGTTGGAGAGTCTGGCCGCTTCTCCCGCCCTGTGCAGCCCAACCGGTTACTTAGACCGGCGGGAGAAAGACCTGCAGCTGCTCCAGGGGAGACTCCTGGCAGCCCAAAACAGGGAGCTGTCCCAAGCCCAGCAGCGGTATGTGGCGAATGTAGCCAAGCTGGATGCCATGAGTCCCCTGAAGGTTTTGAGCAGAGGCTACGCCATGGCCCAAAAAGAGACCGGGGAACTGCTTCGGTCCGTCAAACAGACCGCCCCAGGGGAGACTATCCAGGTCTCTCTGGCCGACGGCAAATTGAACGCATCCATTCTATCCATTAAGGAGGCTTCCCATGAAAGCGAAAACCAAGACCTTTGAGGAAAAAATGCAGCGCCTGGAGGAGATCGTCCGGGCCATGGAGCGGGGAGATGTGGCTCTGGAGGAGTCTTTAAAGCTGTTCCAGGAGGGCACGGAGCTGGTCCAGAGCTGCGGAAAGCAGCTGGAGGAAGCCAAGATGCAGGTGACGAAGATCACAGCCGGGGCCGACGGTGCCCCCCAGGAGGAGCCCTTTGCCGATGAAATTTGAAGAACAGACCCGTGCCTATCGGGAAAAAATCGAAGCGTATCTGGCATCCATTTACGCGCCCTTTGCAGATGAGCCTCAGAAGCCCATTTTTGAGGCCGCCAACTACAGCCTCTTGGCAGGGGGGAAGCGGCTGCGGCCCATTCTGGCTTTGGAGTTCTGCCGAATGTGTGGGCAGGACCCGGAAAAAGCGCTGCCATTTGGGGCCGCTGTAGAAATGATCCATACCTACAGCCTGATCCATGATGATCTGCCCTGCATGGACAACGACGACTATCGCCGTGGCCGGCTGACCAACCATAAGGTCTATGGGGAAGGAATGGCCGTATTGGCGGGAGATGCCCTGCTGACCGATGCGTTCTCCGTTGCCGCCCGGGCGGAGCTGAAAGACCCCGGGCAAATCGGCAGTGCCATCGCCATCCTCAGCGAGTGCGCCGGTTCTCTCGGAATGATTGGCGGACAGGTGCTGGATATTATGAGCGAGGAGCGGGCGTGTACCCAGCAGGAGGTCCTGGATATCCAGAGCCGAAAAACAGGGAAGCTGATCATTGCCCCCTGCGTTCTCGGCGTGATTGCCGGAGGCGGTACCGAGGACCAGAAGGAAGCCGCCGCCAGGTTTGCTGCCCTATTGGGCCTGGCATTCCAAATCCGGGATGATATTCTGGATGTTATCGGCTCCCAGCAGGAGCTGGGAAAGGCCGTCGGCGTAGACGGGGATAAAAATACCTTCGTCCGCCTGTATGGTGTGGAAAAGTGCGAGGAACTGGTCAAGCAGTACACCCAGGAGGCAATTGCCAGCCTGTCCGTTTTCCAGGATACCGAGTACATGGAAGCTCTGGCGGAAAGCCTGACAGAGCGCAGAAAATGATATCATCTAAAAGCCCGGCACTTGCAGACGCCGGGCTTTTGCTGTAGGAGAGAAAAGAAATATGAAAAAGCACGAGATTCGACCCATCCGAAAAACAGATGACGCCGCCCTGGCGGCCATCATCCGCAAGAACTTGGAAGACTATCACTTGAATCTGCCCGGCACGGTCTACTTTGACCCGGAGCTGGATCACCTGAGCAAGTTTTACGGAAAGAACTCCGAGAGCCGAGCCTACTTTGTCCTGACGGACAGCGCGGGGCAGGTGATCGGCGGAGCTGGCTTTGCGGAATTCAGCGGCTTTCCAAACTGTGCCGAAATTCAAAAGCTATACCTAACAGATGATGCCAAAGGCCATGGCCTGGGTCGGGACCTGCTGGAAACGGCAGAGCTTTACGCCGAAATTATGGGTTATGAACGGCTGTACCTGGAGACCCACGACGCGCTGAAGAGCGCCATTCAGCTCTATCAAAAGATGGGGTATCGGCAGATACCAAAGCCGGAGGGAGTGGTCCACTCCACTATGAATCGGTTCTACATGAAGGAACTAGGACAGGGCTTATAAAACGAAAATAAGTTCTAAAATTTGTGTGATGCAACCGATAGTTGCTATAAAATCATATGAACATGTATTAAAAATCGGAGGCTGTGCTTCACAGGCCCCCGATTTTTCAACGCAAAATTTCTTTCTTTTGAAGCTCCTGCTCAATCAGATCCAGCAGTTTTTCCGAGGGGGCGGCGATCGTGTGGTAGTGGCAGTCACCAGTCAGAATTTTCAAAGGCTTATCCTTGGACTGCATCAGTTTTTCGTAAAATTCTTGGGCATCCTGCTGGGATTCGATCATCAGGTCCACCCGAATCTGCCCATACAGCTCGTGCTCCACCACCACGTCCAGTATTTTGCCCCCAAGCTCCAGGATAGTCGTAAATTCCTCCAGGACCTGCTCTGTGGTATGCCGGACAGAAATGACCCGCTTGGGGAGCGGTTCGGCACTGTCCGTTCTGTGGTACAGGTAGCCCCGGTTTGTAGAGAGAATATGATGGTTCTCTGCCCGCATCAGGGCAATGTCCTGGACAATGACTTGGCGGCTCACATGAAAAGCGTCTGCCAGGGCGGTTCCTGACAGGGGAGAGGTTTGATTTTTGAGCATTTGCAGAATTTGGGTTCTCCGTTCCTCGCCGGTCATAGGCAGTACCTCCTTCTCTATGTCTCCTTTTTATCACAATCCGGAATCTTTGTCAAATCAATCTTGACAAGCGCAAAGAAATGTATATAATTGTGACTAGTTAACTGACAAGACAGTAGAAAGAGGAGAGATCAATGAGTGCTTTTTTAAAACGCAAGAACATCATTTTTTCCGCCAAACGCTATGGCATCGACGCCATGGGGGCCATGGCCCAGGGGCTATTCTGCTCCCTGCTGATTGGCACCATCGTAAAGACTTTGGGTCAGCAGCTTTCCATTCCCTTCTTGGTGGATGTAGGCGGCTATGCAGCCGCTATGAGCGGCCCAGCTATGGCAATTGCCATCGGTTACGCCTTGCAGGCTCCGCCGCTGGTGCTGTTTTCCCTGGCGACGGTGGGCTATGCTGCCAATAAGCTGGGCTCTGTCACCCTGTCCGGCGGGGCAGGAGCCGGAGGACCCTTGGCGGTGCTGCTGATTGCTATTGTGGCCGCGGAATGCGGCAAAGCGGTTTCCAAGGAGACCAAGGTGGACATTCTGGTAACGCCATTGGTGACGATTCTGGTTGGTGTCGCTCTGTCCGCCCTGATTGCACCTGCCATTGGCAGCGCCGCTTCCTCCATCGGCGCTTTTGTGGAGTGGGCCACCGTTCTGCAGCCCTTCTGGATGGGGATTTTGGTGTCCGTAGTGGTGGGTATCGCCTTGACTCTGCCCATTTCTTCCGCCGCCATCTGTGCGGCTCTGGGCCTTACCGGTCTGGCTGGCGGTGCCGCTGTGGCCGGATGCTGCGCCCAGATGGTGGGTTTTGCGGTAATGTCCTTCCGGGAAAACCGCTGGGGCGGCCTCATCAGCCAGGGCTTGGGAACTTCCATGCTGCAAATGGGCAACATCGTGAAGAATCCCAAAATCTGGATTCCGCCTATCTTGACCTCTGCTGTCACCGGCCCCATTGCCACCTGCCTGTTCCATTTCCAGATGAACGATCCTTCCGGCGGCGTGGCTTCCGGTATGGGTACCTGTGGCATGGTGGGCCCCATCGGTGTGTATGCCGGGTGGGTCAATGATGTGGCCAATGGGGCAAAAGCTGCCATTACCGGTACAGATTATCTGGCTATGGCGCTGATCTGCCTGGTGCTGCCCGCTGTGCTCACCTGGATTTTTGGACTGGCGCTGCGGAAAATCGGCTGGATCAGGGAGAATGATCTGAAGCTGGACTGACTTATGAATGAAAAACAGGGTGCTGATTTTTTTGCTCAGCACCCTGTTTTTTCGTAGAAAACGGTAATCGTTTGGTAAACACCCGGATTTTTGGCTGTGCTATAATGAGAATCACAAAGGAGGGAACGGTATGGGAAACCGAATTCTGATGATCGAGGACGATGCTGCCATTACCCAGGCGGTGAAGCTGAATCTGGAGTGTGCGGACTACCAGGTCACTGTCTATGACAACGGCCTCACCGCCTGGGACGCAGTGAGGAAAAGCCCCGATTATGATTTGGCGCTGCTGGACATGATGCTGCCAGGCTTGGACGGCTTTTCGCTCCTGCCCAGGCTCCAGACATTGGGCATCCCGGTGATCTGCCTGACTGCCATGGGGGACCCACAGCACGAGGTTCAGGGTCTGCGGGAGGGGGCAGAGGACTACATTTCCAAACCCTTTGATATGCTGACGCTGATGGTCCGCATGGAAAAGGTACTGAAACGCAGCGGGAAATGGAACGAAATCTACCATTTCCGGGACCTGACCCTGAACAGGGCGAATCGCCGCCTGACAAGGCAGGGGGAGGAAATCCTGCTTCCTCCCCTGGAATTCGATGTGCTGGCGGTACTGATGAAGAACAAGAACCGCACTGTCTCCCGGGATCGGATCCTGAATGAGATTTGGGGGGAAGACTATTTCGGGGATATCCGCACGGTGGATGTCCGTATCGCCAATTTAAGGAAGAAGCTGGATCTGTCCGAAGAAATTCGGACCATCTCAAAGGCCGGTTACCGGTTGGAGGAACGATGAAACTGAAAACAAAACTGACAGCTCTTTGCGCTGTTGTCCTTTGTCTGGTATCGCTCAGCCTTTCCGGGGCCATGCTCTGGCAGGTCCGGGAGCAGTCCTATGCCGCTTTGCTGGAATGGTCTGAGGAGACCCTGAAGGAACTGACGGATTCTTTTGGGGAGGCGGTCTATCACACAAACGCCGACTTTCGGGATGCTCTCCCAGAAAAAACCTTTCTGATTTATTGCTTCCGCTCTGCCGGGGTGGCAGGAAGCGCCCTGGTCGTCAACGGGGAGAGCCTGTCGGCCTCTACGCCCTTCGCACCGCAGGATTACCTGGCGGTGGAATATACCCCGAAATCGGTCCGCTGCTCTTATCAGGGAAGGGAGTATCTGGTTCTGGGGAAACTTCTGGATGTTCGGGAAATGCAATGTCGGGTTTATCTGACGGCAGACGCATCCTATATTCATTCTCAACTGCTGCAGCTTACAGGGAAGTTCACTTTGCTGGCGCTGACTGTCGGATTGCTGAGCCTTTTGGCGATCTACTGGCTTATTGGCCATGCGCTGAAACCCTTGACTGCGCTGTCGGAAGCGGCGGACCGGATTGCCGCCGGAAGCTACAGCCAGCGGGTGCCGGTCCAGACCAAAGACGAAATCGGTCAGCTCGCCGGAAATTTTAACGGGATGGCCCAGGCAGTGGAAACCCATGTAAGTACTCTTCAGGAGCAGAACCAGCGCCAGAAGCTCTTCACCGGCGCGGTGACCCATGAGTTGAAAACGCCGCTGACATCTCTGCTTCTGAATGTAAACACACTGCGAACGGTTTACTTGACCGAAGAAAAGCAGGAAGCCCTGCTGGAAAGCATGGATGCCCAGCTCCACTGGCTGGAAACCATGGTCAGAAAACTTTTATCGCTGCTCTCTATGCAGAAAAACGCAAAATTTTCTCTGGTGTCCGTTCCGGAGGTTCTGGACCAGGTGCAATTGCTGGCCAAAGAAATCTGCCAGAAATACGGTGTTTCTCTGGAAATTTCCTGCGATACAGCTGCACTTTCTATGGACAAAGATCTGATATGCAGCGCCCTGGTGAACCTGATCGAGAACAGCGCCAAAGCATCCACCCCAGGGCAGAGGATTTTGCTCACAGCGGAAGAAACTGGATTCACGGTCACAGATTATGGCCGTGGGATCCCGGAAAAGGACCTGAAACGGGTTACGGACCCCTTCTATATGGGGGACCCCTCCCGGAGCAAGGCAAACGGCGGCTTCGGCCTCGGCTTGGCCCTGGTCCGGGAAATTGCCCAGGTCCATGGCGGGACTCTGGAGCTGGAAAGCACCCCTGGAAAAGGTACTACGGCAAGACTGATACTTGGCAATCGAAAGGAGACATCACGATGAAACAAAAGCGGATACGTTGTATAGCCTTTGCATTGGCCCTGGCCAGCCTTTCCGGCTGCGGCAAAGCGGAACCCCAGCCGGAGCCTGCCAGCATCAACCAGGCCATGCTCATAGAGAAGAGCGCCCAGGAGCAGGAAAGCTACACCTTCCCGGAAGCATTCACCGGGGACTGGACCAGCCAGCAGGGGAGACTCACCATCCACGCCGACGCCCAAGTGGTGGCAGAGCATGGAACAGTGCTCCCCACTGCCACGGTGGAGCCCAGAAACTTTACCCAGGAGGACATAGACAACCTCCTGCGGGTGTTCTTAAAAGGGGAACCCCTTTACAGCTTTACCCAGACCAAGCAGGAATTGAAAGAATGGATCGACTACATCAATTCCCCGGAATGGGAGCCGGACCCGGATATATCGGAGCCGAAAGAAGAACGCAGACAACGCCTGAATGCGGAATACGAGCAGTGGGTGAAAACCGCCCCAGAGGAGAAACCCATCCTCCACGGCTTCCATGATTCGGATGATCCCAACCGTATCAGCGGCAGCGGAAACGTAGATGGGGTAGAATATGACGTCAGAATCTTCAATTAGTCCGGTGGCGAAATAACGGCCTACATTGTCCGAACGGATTATAAGTACGGAAGGGACACAGCAGACTGGGGCGGCATCCCAGAGGAGGAGGCCATTGCCCAGGGGGATGCGCTGATAAAGGAACTGGGTCTTGACCATATGGTGCTGGATGACATTCAGCTCTCCCGGGACAAGGACAACACCTGGGAGCTTTACTATACACCTACCGTAAACGGGATTCCCATCTCCAGTATTCGGAAGGACAGATACGATCAGGAATACGGCTGGAGCTACCAATACGAAACCTATGGCGGTTCGGAAGAGGTGAACCCAGACATAGTCTCGTGGGATATGGAGGCGATTTGGATCACCGTTGGAAAAGACGGTATTTTATCTTTCACCTGGAACGCACCGGCCACAAAGGCCAAGGTGCAGACGGCAAATTCGAACCTGCTGCCCTTCGAGGAAATCGCGGCCATTGCCAACACCATGCTGCCTGTAGTCATCATCGGTCCATCGGAGGCCAGGAGCCTGGTAGAGATAGACGGAATCAACGGCTACGAGACCCGTATGGATGTGGAAATCACGAAGGTATCCCTTACCCTTATGCGCATCCGGGACAAGGGCTCGTTGCAGGGCACTGTTGTTCCCGTCTGGGATTTTTGGGGCACCTCCGACTGGTACGACACCGCACCCAATGCCTACGGCTACAACCAGAAGGGAGAGCGATACGATGTGGAACCCCTGATGACCCTGAACGCTATCGACGGGACGGTGGTCAGCCGGTTGTTTGGATATTGAAAAATTTTTCCAAAACCTCTTGCATTTTCTGAAAATTACGCTATCATATACCCGTTGCTTTTGTAACAGAAATTGACCGCTTTTTAGCTGAGGCTACACGGACGGCCGGGTCAGATGCCGAGAACTTGTCGAAGAGACAAGAACCGCGTTTAGTGGAATGCGGAAGGGTATTCACCCTTATTGATTGAGTTAAAAGCTCAGTTTTGTAAAGTTGTATTTGCTACACCTTATGAAATGGTCAATAAGAAGCGATTTCTGTTATAGAAAGGACTCCAACTGATTTTTTAAGGACAGGTGTAGAAATACGCCTGTCTTTTTTCATTTGGAAGGAGTTTGAACATGAAGAGAATGCTGTTGATCCTGATGACTGTGGTCATCGCCCTGAACCTGGCCGCCTGTGGGCAGGCCTCCGCACCGGCAGAAACAACCGCCGCGGAAACCAAGCCGGCTGTCCCGGCTGCCCAACAGGTCTACACCAATGTGGTCATTTACACGGAAGATGCCGAAAACACGGTGGCGGAGGCCATGGCTGTCAGCGACGGAAAAATCGTCTATGTGGGCAGTTTCGATGATGTACAGGCATATATTGGCGAAGCAACGGTGGTCGAGGACATGGAGGGCTGGATGATCACCCCCAACCTGATCGATGCCCATTCCCACCCCGGAATTGTGGCAACCACCGCCTGGTATACGGATATGCCTGCGGACTGCGACACCCAGGAGAAAATTCTGGCTTTTGTCAAGGACTTCTGCGATACACACAGCGCCCAGGAGTACCCCTACATCTATTTTGAATACTACCCCTCCAACCTTTTTGATGAGAATGGACCCAGAAGAGAATGGATCGACGAGGTGGTCAGTGACCGGGCGATCCTCATTGAGGACTTTTCCGACCATGCCTGCTGGGTCAATACCAAATTTCTGGAGCTGATCGGTGCATTCGACGAGGGTGTGATCAGCGAGGAAGACAAGGCGTTTATGACCAACAGCGCAGGGGAATACACCGGCTGGATCCGGGAATTCGTCTGGCAGAACTACATTGGAAACCTCTATGAGAAGACCGGCTTTACCCCGCCGGAGGAGGTCAACGAGCAGACCCTGGGCCCCATTCTGGACGATTTCAAGTCCTGGGGTGTGACGGCCATTATGGATGCCTGTGTTCTGGACGATGCCCATGTGAAAACGGTCTCCGATATGGATAAGGCCGGAAAACTGAATATGTACTATGAATTCTCCTATAGGATGTACGATTATTCCGAGTTGGAGAACGCCATTTCTGAGGTCCATCGCCTGAACGATACCTACGGCACCGATCGGGTCTATGTGGACACCATTAAGGTGTTCTACGACGGCACCAACGAGCTGGGAGACGCCGCTTTGGTGGACGGCTGGATCACAGACGAATCCCAGAAGGGATTTCTGCTGATGGATCTGGACCAGACCGTCAATACCCTGAGAAGATGCAACGAAGAGGGGATCGATGTCCATTTCCATATGGTGGGCGACCTGGCCTTCCGGCAGGTCTGCGATGCCACCGAGGCCCTGATTCAGGAGGTAGGTCCCCTGAACATCCAGGTGGAGATGTGCCACTGTGAGTATATCAACCCGGAGGATTATGACCGCCCCCAGGCTCTGGGGATCATCGTGAACTGGACACCTCACTGGTCCGGCGGCTATTTCGGGGACGGCTCCCTGAAATACATGGGTGAAGAGCGGTATAATGATATGTATCAATTCAATCCGCTGATCGAAAACGGCACTGTTGTGACCTTCGGCTCCGATATTTATTCTATGTACGAGGAGAATCGCGGTAATCCCTATTTTGGTATGCAGACTGCAATGACCCGAATTGACCCCGAGGGTGTATATGGGGAAGGGGTCATGCGGGAAAGCGCAAGTTCCAGGCTCTCCTTGGAGGACCTGCTGAGAGGCTATACCCGCAAGGGCGCGATCCAGATGCGGCTGAATGACAGAACCGGTTCTCTGGAAGTTGGCAAGAATGCCAATTTCAATGTGTATGACGAGAATCTTTTCGAAGTAGACCAGAGTGAATTCAAGGACGTTTTGCCCGCAGCAGTGTACTTTGAGGGCAGCCTGCTGAACAGGTAAAGGAAGCGGAGCAGCTTTTTGGGGGCTGCTCCGCTTTGCTATGTAGACTCCATCAGGAATTGCTGCCTAGGATCTTCCGGCATTTTTCTATATCCGGAATCAGGACCATATGTTGCAGGCCCTCGATTTCCGATTCTGTGGCGGATGTTCTGTCCGGGCACAGTTGCGTTTTGATCGTCAGGGAGGAGACCAGCGGCAGGAGTTCTGTTTTATATTTTTCCAACTGGGACTCTTCCAGATCCGTCGTCAGCAGGGGAAGAACGGTATCGAATAACTTCGACAGATGATCCTTTGGCAGGGCCTGACAGGCGTCCAGGATCGCTTTTAGCACCGTAAGATGACGCTCCGCTGCGGAGAAAAGACTTTCCTCGGGAAGGGAGGTGTACTGATAGGCGAAAGCTTCGCTTCCATCCAGCTTACCCGTCTCCAGGTCAATACCACCCAAGGCGTCTACGATGCCGATCAGCACATCCTGGTCTATTTCCAATGTGCCGTCGATGGAAATACCAAAAGTATCTGCAAGGGAATCCTTCAAAAACGTCATACCGCCCGTGTCGCTGTTCCTGATTTGACCTAATTGATAGCCCATTTTGAGTGCCGTCTTCCCTCTGTGGGTTACATTTTTATCATCCAGGAAAGAAAGTTTTACCTGGGTCCAGGCAGGAAATGCAGTCAGTTTCAGTTCCTTTTTGTCTGTGTCCAGCGCCGCCAGGACAATCGATTCGGCTGCTGGCTCCTCAGTGCCGGATTTCCCAATGAGAAGCAGATTGACCGATTTGCTGGGTGCTTCTTCCAGCACCGCGTGGACGGGATTTGTCAGGAAGCAGGCGGAAAGAATGACGATTGCGCATGCAGCCATCCCTGCCAGCCAGACGGTGGGCTTTCGATAGCGGAAAATGCTCTTGATCCGGTGCTTTGTATCCTTTTCTCCAAAGGCCAGAGGCGTGCCCATCAGGTTTTTGGGGCCACTGTAGTGCAGCAGGGTCCGGGAATAGGCAGCTTTTTCGGATACATCCAGATTTCGGATCACTGCTTCATCGCAGGCCACTTCCATATCCCGGCAGAAGTAGTGATAGGCGATCCACAGCATCGGGTCAAACCAATACAGTGCCAGCAGAAGAAAGGCCAGAGGCTTCCAAAGATTATCCTTCCGTTGCAGATGCGCCTCCTCGTGGGCGAGTACATGGTGGAGCTCTTCCGGTTTCAGGCAGGAGGGAAGGTAGATTTTCGGGCGAAGAACGCCGAAAATAAAGGGCTCGTTTATGTAGTCACAGGTATAGATATTCGAATGGATCAGCAGAGAAGGGGCCAAACGCCGTTTCAGGACAAAACTACCAACCACGGCATAGGCGAGCATTCCAAGACATCCAACAAACCATAGGGCCGCTAGAATTCCCAATAGGTCCGTTTGCTGTTCTGCCTGGGATTCCAGATGCAGATTTTGCAGGGCGGCCAGATCGTGGACGGCGGTCGTTTCCACCTCCGCCGGAGCGGCGATTTGCGTCAGCTCAGGCAATTGTTCAAAACGCTCCTGCTGAATGGGAGCGGTATCCGGCAGCATGCTGAAGCGGCTTTCGATTCCGATGGGCAGGAGCAGCCGGATCGCCAGCAGCGCCCACAGCAGGCAGGAAAACTTACGGGATGTGCGGCAGAGCAGGAGCCGTACAATCAGAATGGCCGGTACCAGCCAGGCGGCATAGACGCTGTTGTTCAGCAGCCAAAGAAAAGTCTCTTTCATAATGTCCCTTTCTCGAACGCGTCGATCATGCAGCGGAGCTGATCGATTTCTTCCTGAGTCAATGCTTTTCTGGAAGAAAACGCTGCCAAAAAGGCCGGCAGGGAACCGCTGAAGGCTGTCTCCACAAACTGTTCACTCTGCATGGCGTAAAACTGCTCCCGGGAGATTTTGGAGCTTACCATGCCGTTCTCATTTTGAAAGATTCCCCGCTCACACAGCTTCCGCAGCACAGTGTAGGTGGTGGGCTTCTTCCAGTTTAGCTGTTCCTGGCAAAGAGACACCAAATCCCGGGAATGCAGGGGCTCGTTGGCCCAAATGATATCCGCAAACCGGGACTCCACCGCACCTAATCTGAGTTCTTCCATATAATTTGTCCTCCTTTTGGTTTATAGTGCATAAACTGGATAGCTTTAGTTTATAGTATATAAACCAAAATGTCAAGAGTTTTTTACGCTAGGATGAAAAAACAACTTGACAATTGCGACTACATGATGTAGTCTTTAAGCAGAGACTACGATATGTAGTCGCAAAGGAGGTATCGCGTTATGTCGGAAATTCAGTTAGGCGTTGTGGAGTCCCGCTTTGCGGATATCATTTGGGCCAACGAGCCGGTTTCTTCCTCCACCCTAGTCAAGATGGCAGGGGAGGAGTTCCACTGGAAGCGGACCACGGTCCATACTGTCCTGCGTCGGCTCTGTGACAAGGGCCTGTTCCGGAACGACAACGGCACGGTGACAGCCCTCATTTCCAGGGAACAGTTTTATTCCATGCAGAGTGAGCAATTCGTGGATACCGCGTTTCAGGGCTCTTTCCCAGCGTTTCTGGCGGCATTTTCCCGGAGCCGCCCATTGACGGAGGAGGAGCGGGAGCTGGTCAGGCAGATGATCGATCAGACTAGGGAGGGATGAGTATGGGTACCATATTTTCGAAATTCGTCCATATCAGCCTTATTGCCAATTGGCTGATTGCTGCGGTGATCGTCCTTCGGCTGCTTTTGAAAAAGGCGCCCAGGCGGGTCACCTGCGTCCTCTGGGCTCTGGTTGCTCTGCGGCTGATGCTCCCGGTTTCCATCGAGAGTCCTGCCAGCATGATCCCGGAGACCACTGCCGTGATCCAAGAGACGGTGGATACGACCCTGATCCACCCGGAGGCAGCCCCTTTCGATGGATTTCCGACGGAGGCCCAAGAGGGGAGCATCGCCACAGAGGCCGGGCGCGGACAGCGTGCATCCCTGCTTCCATTGGTATGGTGCATGGGTGCGGCGCTGATTCTGTGCTACCTGCTGTTCAGCTATCTCCGGATGCGGCATCTTGTAGCAGAAGCTGTGCCGGAAGCGGGAAACATCTGGATATGCGATGCCGTCACCGCACCCTTTATTCTCGGATTGCTGCGGCCCAGGATCTATCTGCCCTCCGGTATCTCCGGAGAGACCAAAGCCTATGTGATCGCCCACGAGCAGAGCCACCTGCGCTGGAAGGACCACTGGTGGAAACAACTGGCCTTCCTTTTGCTGGCTCTGTATTGGTTCGACCCCTTCGTGTGGGCAGCCTATGGGCTGGTATGCCGGGACATTGAATTCGCCTGTGACGAAAGAGTCGTCCGCCGCTTTGGCATGGCGGAGAAGAAGGCCTATTCAAAAGCACTGCTGGAGTGCAGCACGAGGAAACGTCTGGTGTTGGCCTGTCCTGTGGCTTTTGGCGAAACGGCCGTGGCACAAAGGGTGCGAAGCGTCCTGAACTACAAGAAGCCAAGATTTTGGATCATTCTGATTTCCGTAGTTATTATTCTGGCTACGGCAGTCGGGTTCCTGACGGTCCCGGCAAGACAAGTGCCCCCCGACTCCATCAAAGAGCCAGTGTCGACTGCGGATGTGCCGAGCGAGACAACGCCTCCTGCGAAAAGTATAAGCCCGGTGGAGGAGAACCAGAATGATGAATGGGCAAATTCCCCGGATGGAATCTATATTGAAACCTATAAAGGGGAGACCTTTACCGCACATATCATGGTTATTCGAGACCCTGCAAAGGTCTATCTGGCAACTTCCACAGATGCTTTTTCAACGGAAACGCCCGGGATACCAATGGACGCAGCAATGGATCAGGAAAACGCCATAGCAGCCATCAACGCCAGCTATTTTTATGACGACGGATCAGACAGCCTTGCTGTGGGTACTCTTCCCTGTGGACTGGTTCTATCGCATAATACAGTCGTATGGGATAAGTTTCAAGATTTGGTTCCGGAAAAAGGCTTTGTTGGCTTTAATGAGGACAATATTCTGATTGTCTCCGACACTATGACGGCAGAAGAAGCCGGTGTGCTTGGCATCCGGGATGGCTGCGCAGGCGGCCCCATTCTCATGATCAACGGGAAGCCTGTGGAGGAGATATACAACGAACATTCGGGCTACAATCCCAGAACGGCCATAGGTCAGCGTGCGGATGGTGCTGTGCTGTTTGTTTGCGCGGAGGGGAGAACTTCGGCCTCTCTGGGCTGCACATATGCCGACTTGATTGATATTTTTATAGAATACAAAGCGGTGAATGCCTGCACTGTGTGTGTGAATTCTAACTCCAATATGGTCTACCGAGATACCTATGGCAGGTATGGCGAAAAGGGACAGATAAAAACATTCAACGCATATCTAACTGGGACACCCTCCCTTAGAAGGATGCCGACATTCTGGATGGTTGCATCCACAGAGTAATTAAGGAAAGATAGTAAACTCGGCAATCGTGAGGAAAGAACAACCGGGGCGGTGCCATTACACCGCCCCAGCATTTGCGCTTATATATCAATCGATGGATTCATGAAGTATACATTTCGCTGGTCCAGTTTCTCCCGAAGCAGCTGAATGGCTTCCCCAAATCGCTGGAAGTGGACAATTTCCCGCTCCCGCAGGAACCGGATCACGTCATTTACATCCGGGTCGTCACTCAATCGGAGAATATTGTCGTAGGTTACTCGGGCCTTTTGCTCTGCTGCCAAATCTTCCGTCAGGTCGGCAATGGGGTCCCCCTTGACAGCCATCGACCCGGCACTCCAGGGGAATCCCGCCGCAGCAGCGGGGTAGACGCCAACTGTGTGATCTACAAAATAAGGCGCAAAGGCAGGATCCTTGTATTGATTGTCCTTTAGATTCCGGGTCAGCTGGTGCACGATTGCTCCCACCATCTCCAGGTGGCCCAGTTCTTCGGTCCCGATATCCGTCAGCAGCCCCTTTAGCTCGTCAAAGGGCATAGAATAGCGCTGGGACAGATATCGCAGGCTGGCGCCCAATTCGCCATCAGGGCCACCGTACTGGGTCAGGATGATTTTGGCAAGGGCAGGGTTAGGGCGGCGGATCCTTACCGGATACTGGAGTTTTTTGGAATACTGAAACACGACTATTCCCCCTTATTGGCGGCAAATTCCCAAGGCCACGGATCGTCCAGCCAGTTGTAAGTGTCTCCATCGGTAGGCGTCTGGTGGTTTGTAGGGCCCAGGTGCGCTTGATGCTTTTCCATACATTCGGCGTACAGTCGTTGATACTGTTGATACAGCTCCAGCGCCTCCCGGTCCTCCGGGTGGGTATCCAGATACAGTGCCAGCTCCTGAACGGCGAAAGCCAGGGCCTGGATCTCTGACAAAGGGGTTACCGGCAGGGGATTCTTATTGACGATCCCCATAAGCGGCAGGTCCAGGCCTGGATACAGCGTGCCCCGAACCAGAGCCTTTCTTGCCTCGTAACGCACCGGCTGCTCAAGTTGGAAGGGTACGTAGGGATTGGCCAGGGGAGCTATGGCCGGCAGGCGGCCATTTCCGGGATTTTGTGTTGTTTTTGGAGAGATCACGTAAATTCCTCCTTTTAAATGGGTTGGAATAGGGATTCCTGGTCATTCTATGCCATTTTTTGCCGGTTGTGCATGAGGCGGACCCAGGATGCATACATCCTATGGGGGTGGTGACCACGAAAAGAAAGCGGCTTATGAAGCAAATTGCCTGTTACCTACTCATGATCAGTCTGACCCTGGTCGGTGTTTTCGGTGGCAACCGGGCAATCACCGTTCTGCGGGAGCAGATACCGGTTGGACGGTCCCACACCATTGTGATCGATGCCGGACACGGCGGGGAGGATGGCGGAGCTACCTCCTGCACCGGTCGGTTGGAGAGTCAATATAATCTGGAAATTGCACTCCGGCTGGATGACCTCATGCAGCTGCTGGGATATCGGACTCGGATGATCCGCAAAACGGACACGGCCATCTACCAGAAAGGGGAAACCATCGCCCAGAAGAAGGTAGATGATTTGAAGCAGCGGGTTCGAATTTCCAACAGCGACGAGGGAAATGTGCTTTTAAGTATTCACCAGAACTATTTCAGCCAGGGGCAGTACAGCGGGGCACAGGTATTCTACGCCATGAATGATTCAAGCAAGGCTTTGGCGGACGCCTTGCAGCAAAATCTGGTTGTGGCATTGAATCCAGGCAGCAAGCGGAAAACCAAAGCAGGGAAGGGCATCTATCTACTGGAAAAGCGGACGGGTTGCGGTGTGCTGATTGAGTGTGGTTTCCTGTCAAATCCCAATGAAGAGTCTCTTCTGCGGCAGCCGGACTATCAGAAAAAGCTGGTCTGCGTCATCGGGGCTACAACAGCGTCGAATCTTTCTTGACGGGGCTATCCGCCCTTGCTATAATATAGAAAAAGCAACGCCATTTTGGCGGGAAAACAGAGGAAAATCACAATGGCAAAAGCAAAAACTGTATTTTTCTGTACCAATTGCGGCAATGAAAGCCTCAAATGGCAGGGAAGGTGCCCTGCTTGCGGGGCGTGGAATACTTTCGAAGAACACATCGAAAAGCCTGTTGCGGCAGGAAAAGCCAAGCCCAGCCCTGTGGGCCAGAGCCGTAAGCCTCAGAGGATCAGCGAAGTGGATACGGAAGGGGAGATCCGCTTCCCTACAGGTATGGGGGAACTGGATCGGGTCCTGGGCGGCGGTGCTGTCGCCGGGTCTCTGGTGCTGGTGGGCGGCGCTCCCGGCATCGGCAAATCCACGCTTCTGCTGCAAATCTGCAACAGCCTGTGTGCCGGGCGCAGCGTTCTCTATGTCTCCGGCGAGGAAAGCGAGCGCCAGTTGAAGCTCCGGGCCCAGCGGCTGGGAGTCGCACCGGAGAGCCTGTTCATTCTGTCCGAGACCCGGCTTTCAGATATTCTGGAAGCGGTGGAGGAGCTGAAGCCGGATATTCTGATGATCGACTCCATCCAGACCCTTTACCGGGAAGAAAACGAATCCTCTCCAGGCAGTGTCTCTCAGGTGAAGGACTGCACTATGGCGATGATGCAGTTGAGCAAGAGCCAAGGAATCACGGTGTTTGTGGTGGGTCATATCAATAAGGACGGCAATATCGCCGGCCCCAAGGTGCTGGAACATATGGTGGACTGTGTGCTGTATTTTGAGGGCGACCCCAATTCCTCCTATCGACTCCTGCGGGCGGCAAAAAATCGTTTTGGCTCCACCAACGAGATCGGTGTTTTCGAGATGATGGAGAGCGGCCTGGAAGAGGTGCCGAACCCCTCCCAGATGCTCCTGGAGGGCCGCCCGGAAGGGGCCAGCGGAACCTGCGTGGCCTGCGTCATGGAGGGGACCCGTCCGGTGTTGGCAGAGGTCCAGGCGCTGGTGGCAAAAACCATGGCAAACGTGCCGAGGAGAGCTTCCGATGGCTTCGATTTTAACCGAATGATGCTCCTGCTGGCGGTGGCCGAAAAACGTGCTGGCTTGAAAATGGGCGCTTTCGATGCCTATCTTAATGTGATTGGCGGTTTGCGCTTGGATGAACCCGGGGCGGACCTGCCGGTGGCCCTGGCGGTAGCGTCTTCCTATCGGGATCAACCCATTGCGGATGACCTGGTGGCCATTGGGGAGGTGGGACTGACGGGGGAAATTCGGTCCGTGTCTCACCTGAACCAGCGGCTGGGAGAGGTAGCTCGGCTGGGGTTTAGGAAGTGCGTGATTCCTAGAGGCGGGTCTGAGAAGCTGGAAATTCCCAGGGAGTTGACGGTGTATCGGGTGAGGAATCTGAGGGAAGCGATTGAAGTTACCCTTTAAAAGGGAAAAGCGCTGCTTCATTTCGAAGCGGCGCTTTTCACGTCAAAATAACAGGCCAATTAGAATTCCAATAATTAATCCAGCGCCGCAGGCTAGTACCATATCCATTGGATTTGTCCGATACTTCACCCGCACAACTTTTTTCACGACTGGTTTCTCCACGACTTTTTCTACGATTCGTTCCACCGGGACTTCCTTAGTAACGGTAACAACCTTCGGGGCAGTAGGGACTGGCGCTTTTTCAATATAGACCGGTTTTTCTACGACCTTCTCGATATAAACCGGCTTCTCTTCCACCTGGCGGATCACGATGGGCTCCGGTGGGGCAGGAGGGGAGTGGGGGACACCGGAGGCCAGGTATTCGACATCCGTTCCCAAGGCATCCGCCAATTGGATCAGCCGGAGGGGATCCGGGCAGGAGAGGTCATTTTCCCATTTGCTGACGGCCTGACGGGATACGCCCATTCGATCCGCCAACTGTCCCTGGGAGAGGGAAGCGGCTGTGCGCAGGGAAATGATCCGTTCTCCAATAGACATTATTGCTCACCATTTCTGCTTAATATATGTCAACTATTGGTTGCAACACCTATTTTACTTGATTTATTTTGAAAAGTCAAGTTTGGAAAGGGGATTGGCCTCGGCGGCGATCTTCAGTTCCGTATTTTCGATATGGGTGTAGATCTGGGTGGTGTTCAGATTCTCGTGTCCCAGTACTTCCTGGACAGTTTTCACATCTACGCCGCCTGCCAGCATCATGGTAGCGGCGGTATGTCGGAGTTTATGGGCCGAGAATTGGGTAGAGTCCAGCCCAGCCTGGAGCAGTGCTTTTTTTACCAGCCGATGAACTGCCGTCACGCTGATCCGGTTGTTGTCCCGGGAACCGAACAGGGCACGATTGTCAGATAGCTCCCGCTGATTGCGCTCCTCCAGGTAGTCGTCCAGAGCCTTCCGACAGGCAGAGCCGAAGTAAACGAAACGCTCCTTATTGCCTTTGCCGACGACGCGAATACGGTCTTCATATACATCTGTCAGGTTCAGGCCTACAAGCTCGCTGCGCCGGATACCGCAGTTCAGGAACAGCATCAGGATGGCGTAGTCCCGCTTGGCATTTGGACCAGAAACAGCCTGTAAAAGTGCAGAAGATTCCTCCAAAGTAAGGTATTTTGGCAAACTCTTTCGCAGCTTTGGGTATTCCAGGTCTGCAACAGGGTTCTCATTCAGCTGCTTTGTCCGAACAGTCAGATACTTGTAAAAGGATTTGATAGCCGACAGCTTCCGAGCCCGGGAGGCCGCCTCGATGCCGTGTTCCGGCACAGCCATATCCGGTCGAGCGACCCGGTCATTTGCCAGATAAGAAAGAAAATCAAAAATCTCCGAGGTGGTGATGCTGGCCACAAAGTCCAGGTCCACATCCCGAATATCAATGGTCTCCAGGTCCGTATCGACGGGCATTTCCGACCGCATCAGCCGGATAAACCGCAGGAACATTCGCAAGTCCAGATAGTATTCTTGAATGGTCAACGGTGACTGACCTTTGATGTTTTCGTGGTAGGTCAAAAAGTTCCGCAGGATTTGCGGACAGTCTTGGTAGCGTTGCATGGCACCATAACAGGGCTATTCTGTTAAATAGTCCTGTTATGCGTCTATCTAACGCAACAAAATTTTTATTTTGTTGCGTTCAGTTTATGCATCAAACAGGCCTATCTCAAGTTCCCTCTTCCGGGTTCTCGTCTCGTGGTGCCCCGTTCCTTTCTTAAATATTTTAAATCAGTTTTGGGTGTCTTCGGTTCGCTATGCTGGGTTTTCCGAAGATTTAACGCTTCCTAAGAATAACGCACTTTTTGAAGTTTGTCAACTCGTTTTCTGGAGGGTATAAGTCTACAAAAATCCATGCTTTTGTTGCGTTGGCTTTTTGAGTCTCCCAGAATACCGGTGTTTGCTTCTTTTTCCTGATGTAATTTCAACTTTTGCTATGCGTTTGTTTTCACTTTTCTGTTTGTATTCATTTTCGTACTTATAATATTTTACTTATGCTTCATTTTGAGGTGAAAAGTTATGATTTCTCGTTTTTCACGGCGGGGGCTTTGTTTCTTCCTGGCGTTGGTCACCCTCTGTATGTGCCTGTCCCCTGCTCTGACACAGCCAGCTGAGGCTGTAGCTGCTGTGGATGATGCAGCGATTCTAAGCCTGGCACTTCTGTTTACAACTTGGGCTGGTGTTACCTTTACCACTTCCTCTGACGCTGTTTCTGCAACTAATCAATATCTTGGTTCTAAGCCGGCTGTAAAAGCATCCCTTGCTGGTGTCATTACAAAAGGTTTGCTTGTCGAAGGGACAAAGCTCCTGCTTACTCATGATATTAAGGCCGCTTATGAGGGCTTTGTTACTGGAATTTTTGATTTTTATCGTACCGATGCGGATTCTCTTTCTGGTGTTGTCGCAGATGGCTTGACTGCTGGCGCTTCCTTT
>JBNMIH010000016.1:0-47037 GCA_050873165.1 Faecousia sp. | reverse complement strand
GTGTTAATAGTTCGTCTTAACGTTATTCAATTTACAAGGTACAGACGGTTCGGCGCTGAGCTCTCGCTCATTCGAACTCGTTTATTTTATCACAGCTTTTTCCTTTTGTCAAGAACTTTTTTCAAGTTTTTCAAAGGATTTTCACTGTTTTTTGCGTCCTCCCGGCTGTTTTGGGGCCGTTCATCAGACAGCTTGCATATGATACCACCGGGAAGTCCTTTTGTCAAGCACTTTTTGACAAATTACGACCGTTATTTTTGGATATTTTTACCAAGGACAGGTGTGCGTTATATGCGGACCACTTGTATTTCCGGCTTATAGCTGATATAATGTTTTCACCATACAGATAAGGAAGTGCCCCCATGTACCAAGATCTGACCCAAGGGAACATCTCCCTTGGACTCATGAAGTTCGCCCTGCCCATGATTGCCGGAAACCTGCTGCAGCAGCTATACAACATCGCCGACACCCTGATCGTCGGTCAGGCCTTAGGCCGTAACGCTCTGGCCTCTGTGGGTTCTGCCTTTACCCTGATGACCTTTTTGACCTCCATCTTCCTGGGGCTATCCCTGGGCGCCGGAGCCCTCTTTTCCATCTATTTGGGAAAGGGTGACCGGGAGCAGCTTCGCAGGGCAGTGTTCCAGGGCTTCTGCCTGATCGGTTCTGTAACCGTAGTCATTACCGCCTTGGTATTTCTCTTCGCCGACGGAATTCTTCGGTTCCTGCAAATTCCCGACGAGCTCTACAGCTCTATGCGGGTATACCTGCTGATCATCTTCATTGGGCTCCCAGCCACATTCCTCTATAATTTTTTTGCGAATCTTCTTCGCTCCGTGGGAAACTCCGTGACCCCTCTGTGGTTTCTGGGAATCAGTGCCCTGCTCAACGTGGTTCTGGACCTGTATTTTGTATTGGTGCTCCACTGGGGCGTAGCCGGGGCGGCGGTTGCCACTGTGATTGCCCAGTATGTATCGGGTATTGGCATTACCGCCTATGTCTTCCTCCGCTGCCGGGATCTGCTGCCAGCGAAGCGGCATTGCGGTTTTGACCGCAAAACCCTTTCGGAGCTTCTGGACCTGTCCCTTATGACCTGCGTCCAGCAGTCCACCATGAATTTTGGCATCCTCATGGTTCAGCGGCTGGTAGATAGTTTCGGCCCAGTTACCATGGCCGCCTTCGCCGCGGCAGTGAAAATTGACGCCTTTGCCTATCTCCCTGTTCAGGACTTTGGAAACGCCTTCTCCACCTTTATCGCTCAGAACTTTGGCGCCGGCAAGAAGGACCGGCTGAAGCAGGGCTTTCGCACCGCCACCGTCATCAGCGCTCTGTTCTCCCTGATGATCTCCTGTCTGGTGTTTGTCTTCGCCAGGCAGCTCATGGGGCTGTTCATTCAGAAAGAGGAGGTGGATGTGATCCGCTGCGGCATTCGTTACCTGCGAATTGAGGGTGCCTTCTACCCTGGCATCGGGCTGCTGTTCCTGCTGTATGGCTTCTACCGGGCGGTAAAGAAGCCGGGCATGAGCGTAGTCCTCACAGTCATCTCCCTGGGCACCCGGGTGCTGCTGGCCTATGCCCTGGCGGGGCCCATCGGGGAGATCGGCATCTGGATGGCCATTCCCATCGGCTGGTTCCTGGCAGACGTAACAGGGTACGGCTACTACTGGAAATATCGAAAACCCATTCTGGAATCGAAATAAACACCGTTTCAGTTTAACAGCCCCTGTGGAGTTTTCCACAGGGGCTGTTGACATTTTTCAGGTTCTTCTCAAAGCATCGATGGGGTTCAGATTTGCCGCCTGGGTTGCGGGCAGCAGGCCGAACACCACGCCGATGAGGGTGGAGAACACCACCGCGATCAGGATCGCAGGAATGCTGATCGCCACCGGGATCTGCATGATGGTGGAGATCAGCTCTGCCAGTCCAACGCCGGTGAGGACGCCGATGATGCCGCCGATGCTGGTCAGCACCGCCGCTTCCGTCAGGAACTGCAGCAGGATCCGCTTCTTCTTGGCGCCGATGGCCTTCTTCAGGCCGATCTCACTGGTCCGCTCGGTAACGGACACCAGCATGATGTTCATAACGCCGATGCCGCCTACCAGCAGGGAAATGCTTGCGATCCAGATCAGCTGGGTGTTGGTGGATTTACTCATATTCTGCAGCTGTTGGGCCTGCTCCAGCATGCCGGCGCTGCGGTAGTCAAAGCCCGTATCCGTGCCGGTGATCTGGGTCTGGGTCAAAATGTCCGCCGCCTTCTTGCCCACGGTGGCCATGACATCCGTGTTTTTCACCTTGATAGCCGCGCTCTGGGGCTCGTCAAAGGCATAGATGTTGTTCCAGGCACTGCTGGGAATATAAACACTGCCGCCGCTGTCGTTGACATACAGATTGTAGTCGCTTATGGAGTTGATGGTGGGCGTAAACTCCTTTCGGGCTCCCACCACGCCAACCACAGTAAACACCTGCTGCCCATATTCCAGGCACTGGCCCACCGGGTCTACACCGTTGAACAGGGACTCGGCGGCGGTGCTGTCCACCAGAGCCACCATCCGATAGTTCTGGTAGTCCTTCTCCGTAAAGCCTCGGCCGGACCGGACCTGGTAGCCATAGACGCTCATATAGTACTCGTCCACGCCGATCAGGCTGCCGTTAAAAGCGGTATCCTGATAATAAAAGCCGTCTACATACTGACGGGAGGTGTACAGGGAGACCTCCTCCGCCCCGGAGAGCTTCTTCAGCTCCTGCCGGGTCTCCTCAGAAATCGTGCGGACGCAGTCCGGCACCTGGTTCCAGCCCAGGTCGTACTGGTTGCCGTTCTGGTTCAGCTGGACCGAGACCACGTTGTTGCCCGCGCCAATGAGGTTCTGCTTGATCTGCTCGTTGGTACCCTTGATGGTGGAGACAATGGTGATGATGGCCGCAATGCCGATAATGATGCCCAGCATGGTCAGGACGGAGCGGAGCTTGTGGCTCCAGATGCCCTCAAAGGCAAGATGTATATTTTCTACCATGAAGGCACCTCCTTATTCTCCGTAAAGGGTACTGTAGTCCCCGATTTCCGTGGCCGCGCCCACTTTGACATTCTTTCCGTAGGGGAAGGCAACCTTATCCTCGGCGGTAATGCCGGAAAGGATCTCTTTGTTGCTGCCCCAGATGGTTTTACCGGTAGTGACCACCCGTTTTTCCAGCTTGCCGTTCTTTCCTTGGACGTAAACTACATTCTGGCCGTCCTCCTTGCGGATAAAAGCACTGGCCAGGTAGATGCCGCCGCCGTCCTCATCCGACAGGGAATAGTTGATGTTTACATAGCTCCCGCCCACCAGGTCCGCGGACTCCTCCACAAACACATTGAAGGGATAGTAGCTGACGTTGGTATTGCCGTTGCCATAGCCGCCGCTCTGGGTGGGATAGTCGCCAATGGACACCACTGTGCCGGTGCAGAAGTTGCCATTGCGGTAGTCATTGATCGTCACTTCGCTGCCGATGGCCAGCTTGTCCCGGCTCAGTTCGCTGATGGAACCCACCACGTAGTAGCCGCCGCCACCGGAGACCTTGATGATGGGCTGCTTTTTCTCCTTGGCCTCTTCCTCTGTCAGCACAGATACCACTTTGCCGTCCACCTCGGAGCGGACATTGCCGTCCTTGGTCTCCCGCTGGGCAATGCTGTACTCCGCCTCGGCAACCTTAATCTTGTATTCCACATCCAGAATGGTTTTCTGCTGGTCCTGCCGCATTTTGACGATTTCCGCCAGGGTGTAAACGGTGCCTTCCGGCTCGTCGTCGGTGGAGGTATCGCCGTAATCAATGGGGTCCTTCGTGTAATCGGAACTATCGGAAGCGTCAAAGGGGACAAAATAGTAGCCGCCTTCCGTCAGATAGACATGCATGCCGAAATAGACATAGGCGTAGCCCTTGGTCTGGTCGCCGTAGGCCTGCTTCAGAATCATGTAAAAGTCCGAAATATCTTCCCGCTTTGGTTCTTCCACAGGCTCCGTTGTTTCCTCCTCCGGATTTGTTTCCCCGGAACCGGTACTCTCCCACGCATGATAGGCATTCCAATAGCGGGCCTCTTTCAAAAAGTCCGCCGCATCTGCCATCATGTCTGCAGTAGCTCCGCCTCCGTGCTTTACCCAGAGGATCAACGGATCCGATTCACTTGTGCCAAGATTGCCGGTCCACTTCTCCGGATCGCAGTACCAGTCATTGTCCGCATTCCGGTATTTCAGCGTGGGACGATAAGGCTCTCCCCCCTGGAACGCATCTTCCCCCTCGAAAGAAGGGGTGAATTTCTTCGTTTCTTTAGGCGTATAGGGCTGGAGATTATTGATCTCCGCCAGCCGGTCCTTCTCCTGCTGGAGCTGGAGCTTCAGCTGCTCCACATTCAGCCGCTTCTTTTCCAGCGCCAGCTCCGAAAGAGTGGAGTCGTAGGACATGAGAATATCGTCTTTTTTAACGGTGTCTCCCACCTTGACGTTGATGCTGGTCACAGTCTGCGTGTCAGAGAGCATGACGGTCTGGATATTGTCGGACCGAACGGGACCATAGGTCTCCTGGTTGTCTCCCCAGTAGTTGGTAGTGCCCGCAATGTCGAAAGAATAGACATACACCGGTTTCTGACCGGAATTGGCCACACCGGCAAAGATGCCCACGCCAATGGCCAGGGCCCCGGCCACAGAGCCGCCGATGATCAGGGCACGTTTCGGGATCTTGGGGATTTTAAGCTTCATGGCCGATCCCTCCCTGCTCGGTGGTAAAGAGCTCGCCGTCCAGAATGTGGTAGGTCTTCTTGGCCCATTTCGCCACATCGGAGTCGTGGGTGATCATCAGAATGGTCATACCCTTGGCGCTTAAATCGTCAAAAATTTCCATGACCTGTTTACCGGACTTGCTGTCCAGAGCGCCGGTAGGCTCGTCTGCCAGCAGCAAAGCAGGATTGGTGACTATGGCCCGAGCAATGGCCACCCGCTGGCACTGGCCGCCAGACATCTGGTTGGGTAGAAAATGGATCCGGTCCTCCAGGCCAACCATCTTCAAGGCCTCTTCTGCCCGCTCCCGGCGCTCCTTCAATGGCACATCGGCATACAGCAGGGGCAGTGCCACATTATCCACAGCTTCCATTTTGGGCATCAGGTAATAGCTCTGGAACACGAAGCCCAAATATTTATTGCGGATCTCCGCCAGGTTATCGTCGTTCATGTTTTTCAGGTTTTTGCCATCCATCTCGTAGCTTCCGGAGGTAGGCACATCCAGGCAGCCGATGATGTTCATCAAAGTAGACTTGCCGGAACCGGAGGGGCCCATAATGGCGATGTAGTCCCCCTTCTGGACCTCCAGATTCACGTTTTTCAGCACCCGCACCGGCTCCTTGCCCTGCATATAGTCCTTGCAGATGTCTGTCAGTTTCAGAATGCTCAAGATGTCACCCCGCTTCTACAGAGGACTCCACCACGGATTCCGGATCCGCCTGAAGTTCTTCGGCGCTGTCCGTGGTCTCCAGGGCCTCAACAGTCTGCTCCGGATCCATCTGGGTCTCCTCAAAGTTCATGGCATCCCCGGTACCGGCGTCTACCATGCCCTCATCCATCACGCCTTCATCCACCATGCCGCCGTCGGACATGCCCTCGTCTCCTTCGGAAGCGACGGGGGTATGGGACACCGGTGCACCGGGCTTGCAGAGCTCCTCATCCGGGAAAGCAATGTAGTCCGTTTCGCTGAGGCCCTGGGTCACATCGTAAAAGTCCGTTTCCTCATTATAGGTACCAAGGGTAACGGCCCGCTTTTCCAGCTTGCCGTGACTGTTTTCTGCCCAGACATAGGCACTTCCGTCGTCCTCAAAGCAGATATAGGCGCTTTGCACCGGCACACCGGAGACCGCGCCGTCGCCGCTGTCCCGCTGTAGGTAGAGATGCTGACCCATGATGAGCCCGTCGATGCTGTCCAGCTCCACATAGAAGTAATACTTGCTGGACTGATTCACCGAATCGGTGCTGTTCATGGAATAGCTGTTATTGTCGCTCTTTACCGGGTTTTCGTAGTCGATCTGGCTGACGGTGCCGGTCCAGGTCTTGGTGCTGTCCACCCGGGAGGTCATGAGGACCTTGTCCCCCTGGCGCAGAGCACTCTGCTGGAGCTCTCCGATGATTCCCTTGACCCGGTAGGAGCCCGCCTGCTGGATGGTGATATAAGCCGCCGCGTTGCCCTGGCTGTCGGTGCCGTTTTCGTTGATTGCCTGAATACGTCCGGTGACAGGAGACATAATGGTGGCATTGTCCAGCAGCTTCTGGGCCTTTTCCAGCTCTGCCTTCTTGGTCTTCATATTCAGTTCCGCTTCTTTTTTGCTGACCTGCAGGGACTGGATCTGAATGGTATACTGGAGCTTCCGGTCTGCGCTGGCCTTATCCCGGTCCCGCTCCAGCTCGCCAATCTGGGTGTCGTAGTCCGACATGCTGGAGCTCAGCTGTTCCCGCTCCAGGTCCAGCTTATCCGCTGCCAGCTGCAGCTGATCTGTATCGTAGGTAAAGAGGGGATCCCCCTTCTTCACGTCCTGGCCCTCCTTCACATGGAGCTCAGAAACACTCTTATCGGAATCCTTTTTGATCTCCGTAATATTATCCGAGACCACCATGGCAGAGAATCGGTCCGTAGAAGACACCCCGGACAGGGCGCTGACCTGCTGAACATATACCGCTGTTTTGTCGCTTCCGCAGCCAACGAGAGACGCCGCCAGGCAGGCAGCAGCGCCGAGGGCCGCCAAACGTTTGAATTTCATGTATTCATCCTCCTATGGAGCGTTGGGGAGCATCCGTTTTATCCTTCCGGGAAGCCCCCTTTATAACTGGTGCTATCATACGAAACTCCCGTCAAAAAGTCAACCGTACCCAGGTTTAATCCTTTCTTAAGTTTTTTGAGGCCTTCTATTCCTTATCCACCGCATATCTTAAAAGCCCATCAAAATCCAAAATACAATAGGCACGATGCTGCCTCTCAATGATTCCGCCACTCACAAGTTGGTTTACCACACGGAGCAAATGCCGGTAACTTGTCCCAATGGAGTTGGCAAGCGTAGTTAAATTCAATGTAAAGAATCCATTCTTCTCAACCGATAATATATAGGTTGCAAGGCGTTCCTTTACGGAATAAATGAGATTGACTGAATTGTTCAAATCCAGTTGATAAATATTATCCGCAAGGCTATGGGCGACTGCATATAAAAAGCGCGCATCCGCTAAGAGTTCTTTTTGAGGGCCTGGGGCAGGTAAATACAGAAGCAGCGATTTCTTTTGTGTAACAACAGAAGAAATCACCGGCTTTTCAAGTAAAAACTCTATTTCACCGATAGGGCAAGGCGTTTCATACGTATTCAGGATCAGCTCTTTTCCATTGCCGAGTATCCGTATGATTTTTATTTCCCCTGTAAGGAGAAAATAGAGCCCTTCCAGATATTGTCCCTGCCGACAAACCGTTTCGGAAGGGGCATACTCCAACAGTTCGAAAGAATCAAAATATTTCTCCGAAAAATACTGTTTTACGTCATCCTGATATTGTCTGATATAAGATTGGATCACATCTCTGTCATGTATTCTTTTCATGAATTTTTCTCCCTATATGACAAATGTCATAGCATTATTTTCCCGCATCCATTATAATTCAGGTAAAGCAAAAACACAATTGCAAAGAAAGAAGGAATATCAAAGATGAAACACAGAAGCATTATTATCGACACAGACCCGGGAATCGATGACGCCGCCGCTATCACCCTTGCCCTTCAAAATGACTATTTTGATGTAAAGTTATTAAGCACCGTCGCGGCAAATGTTGATGTGGAAAAAACGACACAGAATGCGCTGAAATTGGTGGAATTTCTGGGGGCCGATGTTCCGGTAGCAAAAGGTGCAGCACAGCCGATCCTGCGCAAACTGAGAAACAGTGCAGATATTCACGGAGAGAGCGGAATGGACGGCTACGAATTTCCACCGGTCACAAGAAAGCCGCTGCCAGTCCACGCCGTAGAAGCGATGCGAAAAATCATCCTGGAAAGCCCGGAAAAAATCACGCTCGTGCCAATCGGCGCATTGACGAATATCGCCTTGCTGTTCTTAATGTATCCAGAGGTAAAGAACAACATTGATGAGCTTGTCATGATGGGCGGCGGAATATACAGGGGAAACATGAACTCCATCAGTGAATTCAATATTTATATCGATCCTCACGCGGCGGCCGTCGTTTTCCAGTCCGGTGTAAAAATACATATGCTCGGCCTGGATGTTACGGAAAAGGCACTGCTGCACAAGGATGCCGCCGTAAAGGTAAAAAACAGCGGCAAAGCCGGCGAAATGCTTTATTCCCTCTTTAAAAAATATCGCGGCGGCAGTATGGAAACCGGTCTGATGATCCATGATGCCTGCACCATCGCATATATGCTGCATCCGGAATTATTCACGGAAGAAGAAAAGTACATAGAAGTCGCTCTGGAAGGTCCGGCTGCCGGCGCATTGGTAACAGATACGGTATTCCATGCGCAGGGAGGAAAAACGCCAAATGTAAGTGTTTGTATGGACGTCGATGCTGAAAAATTTGAGGAATGGTTCGTACAGGAATTCTATAAATAAAAAGCAATTGCAAAAACCGGGCCGTCCTGAGGCAGGATGGCCCGGTCGCTATTTGGAATAAATCAGTACGCCACGCCCCAGTAGATCATCTTGCTGGCGGGCTTGCCGCAGCAGGCGCAGGTATCGCCCAGGTGTTCCTGCTTGAAGGGGATGCAGCGGGAGGACATTCCGGCCACTTCCTTCATCTTCAGCTCGCACTCCAGGCTGCCGCACCACATGGTCTTGATGAAGCCGCCGTTTTTCTCCTGGAGCTCCTTGGCCTCTTCCACGGAATGGGCCTCGTAGATGTGGTCCTCCAGGTTTTTCTTGGCCCGGTCGTACATGCCCTGATGGACCAGCGCCAGCTGCTCCGCCACGGCCTTCTCCAGATCTTCCAGCTTCACGACAGTCTTTTCCCGGTCGGTCCGGCGGACCAGAACGCACTGGTCGTTCTCCAGATCCCGGGGGCCGCACTCTACCCGCAGAGGCACACCCTTCATCTCGTACTCGGCACACTTCCAGCCCATGGAATTGTCGGAGTCATCCACCTTCACCCGGAAGCCGGCCTGCTCCAGCCGAGCCTGCAGCTTTGCCGCAGCCTCCAGGACGCCGGGCTTATGCTGGGCCACAGGCAGGATCACCACCTGGATGGGGGCAACCTTGGGAGGCAGCACCAGACCATTGTTGTCTCCGTGGGTCATGATGATGCCGCCGATAAGGCGGGTGGACGCACCCCAAGAGGTCTGGAAGGGGCTGACCCGCTGGTTGTTCTGGTCAGTAAAGGTAATGTTGAAGGCCTTGGCAAAGCCATCACCGAAGTAATGGGAAGTACCGGCCTGGAGAGCCTTCCGGTCGTGCATCATGCACTCAATGGTGTAGGTAGCTTCCGCTCCGTTGAACTTCTCCTTGTCGGTCTTCTGGCCCCGGGTCACAGGCATGGCCAGGATATCCTCGCAGAAATCAGCGTAGACATTCAGCATCTGCTCCGTGAAAGCCTTGGCCTCCTCAGCGGTGGCGTGCATGGTGTGGCCCTCCTGCCACAGGAACTCCCGATGGCGCAGGAAGGGACGGCTTGTCTTCTCCCAGCGGAGCACACTGCACCACTGGTTGTACTTCAGAGGCAGGTCCCGGTGGGACTGAATGATCTGGGCGAAGTGGTCGCAGAACAGGGTCTCGGAAGTGGGACGGATACACAGCCGTTCCTCCAGCTTTTCATTGCCGCCCATGGTGACCCAGGCGCACTCGGGAGCAAAGCCCTCTACATGGTCCTTCTCCTTCTGCAGCAGGCTCTCGGGGATCAGCATGGGCATGTACACGTTCTGCACGCCCACCTTTTTAAACTCCGCGTCCATGATCCGCTGAATGTTCTCCCAAATGGCATAGCCATAGGGCCGGTAAATGAAGATGCCCTTTACGGAAGAGTAATCGATGAGCTGGGCCTTTTTGCACACATCGGTGTACCACTGGGCGAAGTCCACCTCCATGTCGGTGATCTGCTCAACTTTTTTATCCTTTGCCATGTTTGTATATCATCCTCTCAGGTGTATTTCTTATGGAATCAGTCAATTTATTATACCACATCTGTCAAGCCTTTTCTTTGATGTATGCCATTGTTTTTTAACGGATTTTCTGGTATAGTAATTTTAATAAACGTTGGAGGTCACACCATGAAATCCATTCGAGAAATATACAAAATCGGCAAAGGTCCCTCTTCCTCTCACACCATGGGTCCCGAGCGGGCAGCCAGACTTTTTCGGGGAGAAAATCCCCAGGCAGACGCCTTCCGGGTGATCCCCTATGGGTCCCTGAGCAAAACCGGCGTGGGCCACGGAACGGACCGGGTCCTGCGGGAAACCCTGGCCCCCCTGCCCACCAAGATCATCTTCTCCGACGAGGAACTGCCGGACTCCCACCCCAACACGCTGGACTTCATTGCCCTGAAGGACGGAGTTGAAATCAATCGTTTGCGGGTGGAATCCATCGGCGGCGGAGATATCCGCATCCCTGGCCGGCCGGTAGACGACAGCGAAGAAGTCTATATTGAGCACTCCTTCGCTGAAATCGCCGATTTCTGCAAGTGGCGCTATATCACGACCCTGAGTGACTATGTGGAACTCAACGAGGGCCCGGACATCTGGGACTTTCTGCTGACAGTGTGGAAAACCATGAAGCAGTCTATCGAGGACGGCCTCAATGCCACCGGCACTCTGCCGGGAGGGCTGAATGTCCAACGGAAAGCCAGCTACCTCTATAATAAAACCGGCGGCTGCGACGCCCCCGCCCTGCGGGAGTTTCAGGAGATCGCCGCCTATGCCTACGCCGTGGCCGAGCAGAACGCAGACAACGGCACCATCGTCACCGCCCCCACCTGCGGTGCCTGCGGTGTCCTCCCCGCAGTGCTTAAATACATCCAGGACACCAAGGGCTACTCCGACGAAACCATCTGCAGAGGTCTCGCCACTGCCGGTATCATCGGCAACCTGACCAAGAGCAATGCCTCCATCTCTGGCGCCGAATGCGGCTGCCAGGCGGAGATCGGCACCGCCTGCTCCATGGCCGCCGCCGCCTTGGCAGAGCTCTACGGCCAGGACCTGGACCAGGTGGAGTACGCCGCCGAAGTGGCCATGGAGCACCATTTGGGCCTGACCTGCGATCCCATCTGCGGCCTGGTCCAAATTCCCTGCATCGAGCGCAACGCCGTGGCTGCCATGCGCGCCATGAACGCCTGCAACCTGAGTTACTTCCTCACCGGCTCCCGGAACATCAGCTACGACATGGTCTGCCGGGCCATGCACGAAACCGGCATCAATCTGAACCGCCGCTTCCGGGAGACCAGCGAAGGCGGGCTGGCAAAGATCTATGAGCGGCGGGGGCGGAGATAAGAACTTCTCATCGCTCTGCTATTTTGACCGAGTTTTCGAAAGTTTTTGGATGCCGGATGCAAAAACTTTTGAATTTAGGGTAGTTTTTGGATTATCAGTGCAGCGCCCTCTCCTGCTAAGGAAAGGGCGCTGCTTTTCATCCCCCTCGCAAAATTTACACCCCCTGTTGTAGGGCTCACAGCGGGCTACTACCAAACAGGGGGTAATTTTATGGACCCAAGAAACAAGCACACGGCCGCCCCGGCTGGCAAATCCATCCTCCGTTCCCCAGGTACAGCTATTGAAGCGTTCTCCGGGAACGCTCTATACTCGTCCCGAGGGATGCAGAGTATGAAAGAGTATAAAACGGTCAAGGAAGTGTGCGCTCTTACCGGGCTCACACGAAAGCATTTGTATTATTTCCATCACGAAAATGTGGTTCAGGCCGTGGCATACGCCAATTACTCGGTAGAGGGAAACGACGGCTACAAGCTCTATGATGATGCCGCCGTAGAAAAGCTGCAGGAGATTGCCCTATACTACCAACTGGGGCTGAAGCGGAATGAGATACGGGATATCATGCTGGACCCTGGGTACGATGTCAACCGTGTTCTGGAAAAACTGCTGTCCCAAAAGATAACGGAAAAAGAGAAAATCGAGGGTCAGATCCGCATTCTCAACTATCTGAAGCTTGTGGGTGTCCCAAAGGGGCTTGCAGACGTTCTCGAAGGGTATACACCAGACGCATTGGAATTCGGCCCCCGGGTGGGGGTGTAAATACAGGACACATATAAGGAGGAAAACAAATATGAAGAAACTGGTATGCCTTACTTTTGCGATGCTCACAGCGCTGTCCCTAGCCGCATGCGGAAAAGCAGAACGGGAAACGACCGCCCCAAGCACGACCCTGGAAAATATTTCCGCCGAAACAGTGCCAGGCGCCACTGAGACGGAGCCTCTTCCGGAAACCGAACCCCACGACTTTGTTGAAATCAACATTTCACCGGATAAGTACACATGGTACATGAAGGATTACTACGGAAAGAATCTGGCCTCCTTTGGATACACCGCCATGGGAGGATTCCGTGCCGATCATTACGGAGACGGCTATATGCACTTTGCGTTTCTCACGCCCAACGGGGAATATGTGGACATCCAGGATCAGGACGATATGAGCAAGTGGCGTGTGGTTGGACAAAGCATCGCGCCGAATACAGAAATCAAATATATCTACGGATCAGAAATGGACGGAACCGAATCCGAAAGCTGGGTCCAATATCAAACAATTGACGAATTGGTTTTGGCACTCGCTCCTGTTGGGAAGTCCGCGGAAGCGCCCGTGCTGACCCCCATCCTTTCCTCACCGGGCCCACATACCGAGTACGTCCGTGATTATGTTGGCAGGAACCTGTCGCAGTGCGGCTATGTATCCATGGGCGGCAACCTGACGCAGCAGTATGGTACGGCTTACATAAGATTGATTGTGAACACTAGCGACGGAAGTCTCGTAGATCCTCAGGATAAAGAATCCCTGAAAAACTTTGTCGTGGTCCGTCAAAGTGTCGCACCCAACAGCGAAATAAAGCTCAGCTTTGAAAAAGGCAGTAGCGGTCAGGAATTGCTGGATGCAGTCCATGACCAAAACATTGAAGAAATCGACCTGTACGTTGTTCCGCTGGATCAATATGACGGGCAAAGCAAACAAACCGGCGGCGCTATCCCAGCGCCTACCGAAAGCAATGCCACATCTCCCGCTACCACCGAAGCCGCAACCGAAGCTGCAACCGAAACTACCGTCCCCTCCACCACCGCAGAGGTCCCCACCCCCACCGAAGCCCTGGTCGACGGCATGCGCCCTGCCTTCAAAGAGGCCATGGACGCCTACGAAGCCTTCTACAATGAATACTGCGATTTCCTGAGCAAATACGCCCAGAATCCCACGGATTTCTCCCTCCTGGGGCAATACGCTGGGATGCTGTCGAAGGCAGGCGAAATGGACAAGGCCTTCGAAGAATGGGACGAGGACGATCTGAACGGTAAGGAGCTTCAGTATTATCTGGAGGTGAACAGCCGGGTTTTGCAGAAGCTGGCTGGGGTGATGAATAAGTAGCGTTTTAACCAATCTTCTCCAAGCAAGGGCTCTGGCGGAAAATATCAACAATTTCCGCTAGAGCCCCTTGTGCAAATGGGCAAAAAAAATTCTAGCTAATTCTAATGGCTTGCATTGATATAATCGGCACTGTAATATAAAGAAAAAGGGGAGTCCCGTGATACCCATCAGATAAAAGAGGGCAATACCAGAAAGGGGAAAGATTATGGAACAGGCTAGAAACGAAACAACCTCCATAGCACTGGAAACCATCATCACCAATGCAGTCAAAATACCCGGAGTAAAGGTAAACCGCAGCAAATTTCTTGCAGAGACTTTTGCAAACGACAGTATCGATTTACAAGCCATCATTGATATGGGGCCGGTCAGCGCCGGAGTCTCCCAAGAGCACATTGAAAAAGCCGCCACAAAACTGATTTTCATTCGTACCAGCCAGTCTTCGGTAGCGTCTTTTGTCGCCGGTATCCCCGGCGGATTTGCAATGGCCGCAACCGTTCCGGCGGATGTAGCACAGTTTTTTGGCATGGCTCTGCGCCTTGCTCAGGAATTGTCCTATCTATATGGTGCATCAGATCTATGGACTGAGGACCAACTTGATGATGAGTTGGTCAGAAATCAGTTAATTCTATATTGTGGTGTGATGTTCGGCGTATCCGGCGCTGTGTCAGGTGTTCGCGTTCTCTCCACGCAGATCGCAAAAACAACACTGAAGAAGCTGCCACAGAAAGCGTTGACCAAAACCTTCTGGTATCCGATCATTAAACAGATTGGTAAAGCAATTGGCGTAAAGGTAACAAAAACCACAGTAGCGCAGGGAATTTCCAAAGCTGTTCCCATTGTGGGTGGCGTCATTTCAGGGAGCCTGAATTATGTATCCATGATGCCGATGGCCAACCGCCTCAATGCAGCACTGGATAAGGCTTGCTTCAATTATTCCGATGAGGAAATGGCTGCGGATATTGAGACAATTGAAAGCATCGATGCAGAAGCCTCCGAAAATGCGCAGTCAAGCAAGTTCTCCCGATTCACAAATGCTGCCAAAGGCAGCATCCAGGAGGGTTGGAAAAAGGCAGCATCCGGCGCCACTTCCCTGCTTGGCAAGATCAAGAATGAAAAGCCCGCAAAAAATGCACAGGGTGCGTTGATTTCTTATGATGAAAAAATCGAAACGTTGCGCAAATTAAAACAACTTGTCGATGAGGGCATTCTATCTCAGGATGAGTTTGATGCCAAGAAAAAGGAAATCCTTGAGCTGTGACACGGATGCACTCATTTTCGAGGCCCTTCTTGGCCTTGATGTGATAGAATTGACAGAAAGAAGAGAAAAAAATGATTACATCGCCCCCCGAAGTGCCTACCAAAGCCACCATTCTAAAAAAGCTTCTTATTTTAACCGTATTGTTCGTAGTAATTCTCATAAGCATATTCCTGATTCGTCAGTTTCCATCCAAAAAGAGCACGTTTAGCGATGAAGTCGCCAACCAAATTGAAGAAGAAATGGCTGACAACCGAATTGTCCTTTCCTCTAAAAACGGTCGGAGAACCGTTGCGGAATTTAAAGATCCCATCATTCTCACCCACGGAAAAGACTCCCGGCTGATTGTCCACACTGCACATCTAACTGAAACCATTTCTATTGCCAATGAGGGGCTGGGCGGCTGGAGTTGGACTTCTGCCTATCAGGACATTTCTTATGTGGGCGATGCTCAATATACGGTAGATTTAAGTCATCTTTCCGAAGCAGATTTTGCTGTTAACAATGAGTTGAAAACACTGACAGTGAGAATTCCATATGCAGTTTTATCCCCAATCAACATTCCCCAGGACCAAATCAAATTTGGAAGTGTAAAGAAAGGATTTGCAGCGCCAAAGGAGATCAAATTGACTGCCGAAGAAAACGCACAGTTGGCAGTTCAGGTCAATAATATTATGAAAGCGAAACTGATTGATGAAAATATCATCGCTGTTGCAAATGAAAACGCAAAAACCGTTGTGGCCGACCTTCTTTCGGCTACAGTGAAGTCTGTTGACCCGGAGTTCACTATTATAGTAGTACAATAAGGGAGGATACACCAGTGGCAAAATACTTACGCATTGCAGCCGTCATCATTCTTTCTCTTACCATCATTCTGTCCTGTACCTTTGCCGCAAACAAGTTGACTGATCCGGCTACCTATTCTCATACAATAGAAGTTCTGGACAAAAACCGTGCAACCGTGTTGACGCTTTCCGCCGCGTCCGCCGGTGCGTCTGCCGCTGTTTCTGCCTTGCCATCCGATATTTGCTCGCCTCTTGCAGAACAGCTGTCTCGGTTTACGACCTGGTTTTTAATGATTCTCAGTGTTATCTATCTTGAAAAATATCTTCTCACTATTTTCGGCGCTGCGGCCTGCTATTTCCTGATTCCAATTGGGTGCGGTTCTCTTTTAGTAAACTGCTTTTTCCCGAATACTTCTTTGCGAGGAATCGGGGCAAAACTATTGGCGCTCGGCGCTTCTTTACTTCTTGTCATCCCCACCAGCATTTGGATTTCTGACCAGATCAATGCCATCTATTCCAAATCCATTGAAATTACTATTCAATCTGCCGATGCTGTCAGCGAAAATCTTGTAGGTGAAATGTCCGACGATGAGGAAGGAAATACAACCGTAATAGATCAAGCAAAGGCCATTCTGGATGATCTATCTGGTTCCGTTGCCGGAGTTGTTGAACAATTCCGGAATGTTCTGAACCGTTTTATCGAAGCAACTGCTGTCATGATCGTAACTTCCTGCCTGATCCCTATTCTCGTTATCATGTTCTTTGCATGGATCGTGAAAACAATGTTCAATGTACAAGTCGTTCTCCCGATGCAGTTTGGGAAAAAAGCAAAGAAGCTCACTCCACACGAATCAGAAACCAAAACAGCGCCATAACACAGCAGAGGCGGTCCCCAAAATCCCAGGGACCGCCTCTCCTATTTACAGCGACGAAATCAATTTCTCAATGCTATTCTGCGCATCAAACAAGGCCGCAAACCGGATCCGGACATG
Source organism: Faecousia sp. (assembly GCA_050873165.1). Classification (GTDB taxonomy): domain Bacteria; phylum Bacillota; class Clostridia; order Oscillospirales; family Oscillospiraceae; genus Faecousia. The sequence continues at coordinate 30,449 of JBNMIH010000016.1, read as the reverse complement.
ATTGCCATCTTCGGGCTGAAACCTCACTTCTTCCAGGCATCTTTTCCGTTCGTTTGTATTCACATAACTACACGTCATGAACCTTTATTCTCCGGTGTCCTCGCCGGTGTTTTCCCCGGTGTCCTCGCCGGCAGCCTTACCAGGATCCTCACCGGTGGAATCCGTAGGATTCTCCCCGGTACTCTCTCCAGTAGTCTCGGCGTTCTCCCGGGTTTCTGTTTTCCCGCAGCGGCTGCAGGTGCGGATTTCCCGAGTGTCGTCATCCTCGTCGGTTTCCCAGTCGCCCCAGTCGTGACCCAATGGGTCCACCTTGCGGGATATACCTTTCTTGTGGCAGGTGGTACAAACCTCCTCTTCGGTCCCGTTTCCTTCGCAGGTAGGCTCCTGGGTGATTTTCCAGGTGAATGTGTGACCGTTGGCTGGCACCTTATTGGTTTTCTCCTCTATCTTACAACGAGAACATTTCCTCAATGTGTAGCCGCCATTCACACAGGTAGGTTTCACAACCTCCTTTGTCTTCCACTTATGGCCCAGAGCTGGGATGGTCACACGGGCGTCCGGGTTGCTGTAACCGCAGACGCTGCACAACTCTCCCTCTGCTCCCGCTTTGGTACAGGTGGCCTCGTTTTTGAATTTATAATACTTGTGGCTATGCTCTTTGAAAGAGGGTGTCTCCTCTTCCTCCCGCTCCTTGCAGCTCTCACAGATCCGAACCTTCAGGCCCCTGGCCGTCTCGGTAGGGATCTTAGTGAATTTCCAGTCCCCCCACTTGTGGCCGGTGGCCTTCAGGGGCACCTCGTACCAATCCCCGCAGGTGCAGTAGTAGTAGGCCCAGCCGTCCTCCAGGCAGGTGGCAGTGGATTTTTCTACCTTATATTTGTGGGTATGGTTGGTGGTCTTGGGCAGGGTGGGCTCGATCTCCACATCCTCTTCCCCGCAGACCACGCAGGTGCGGACCCGCTTGCCCTCGGTGGTGGTGGAGGGCTTTTCCCACCGGACCCACTCGCCCCAGGTGTGCTCCGCACAGGGGGCTACGGTAGCCTCGGTCTCCTCGGTGGTCTCTTCGGTGGTCTCCTCCGTGGTTTCCTCCGCAGTCTCTTCCGCGGTTTCTTCAGTGGTTTCGCTCTCCAGGGTAGTCTGAGAGACCTCCAGCTGGTCCTCTGTGTCTTTCTTGCAGCCAGCAAGGCCAAACAGCAATGTAAACGCCAGCAGGGCGCTGATCATTCGTTTCATTGGAACACTTCCTTCTCTTTTTCGGCGGAACGAAGCTCCGCAAATCACTACACTAACTTTACGGAAAAACCGGGCAGAAGTCAAGAGGTCCAGGAAAATTTAATAAACGCAGCCCCCGCCTACACGGTAAAGAACCGGGAAAAAACCACCTCCCCGGCGGACAGCACCCCCACATTGGGGTTCTCCGCCACGGGTGCGATCTGAACATCCATTTTGTCCCGGTACAGGGCCTTGGCCCCGATTTCCCTCTGGAGCCGCTGGGCCAGCAGCTCGTAGCGGTAGCATATGTCCCCCGCCAGAAAAATACTGTCGAAGGGGATCAGATTCAGCAGATTCACCAGGCCCGCGGACAGATACACCGCCTCCTGGTCCAGGAGCCTGCGGGCCTCCGGATCCTTTTCTACATGGTCGATGAAATCAAACCAGCTGCGGTAGGGCGAGCCCTCCAGCAGCGCCGGGATGGAGGCGTAGGTCTCCAGGCAGCCCCGGTTGCCGCACTCGCACTGGCGTCCGTCGAAGCGGATGGAGGTATGGCCCAGCTCTCCCGTAAAATACTCGGAGTTTCCCAGCAGTTTTCCGCCGGACATGACCGCTGCGCCGATACCGATGTCAATAAACAGCAGCATAAAGTTCCGGCTCTGGCCCAGCTCCAGCTGGTGCAGCGCCATGGCGCAGACATCGTGCTCCAGGTAGGCGGGCATGCCCAGCGCCTCGGACAAGAGCTTGACGATCTCCACCCCATGCCAGCGCTCAAACCGGGGCGGGTTCAGGATCCTGCCGTGGGCGCAGTCCAGAGGGCCGGGGGAGCTGATGCCGATGCCCAGAATCTTGTCCCGTTCTACGGTTTCCGAAAGGGCCTCCAGGGCCTGGACAATGGCCGCCACCATATTGTCCTGGTCCGGCAGGGTCCGGCACTGCAGGAGCTTGCCCGCCATGTCGCACAGGCCCACGGTGCAGCCCTTTCTGGCCAGGTCCACCGCCAGGGCGTAAAAACTGTCGGCACGCAGAGCCAAGGGGGTGGCGCTGCGGCCCCGGCCCACAGACTGGGGAGCCAGCTCCGTGACGATGTCCCGTTTCAGCAGCTCCTCTACGATCAGGGAGGTCCCCGCCCGGGTCAGGCCCGTGGCTCGGGCCAGCTCTGCCCGGCTCATGGCCTGACGGCGCAGATGGCGCAGGACGGCTTTTTGGTTGTATTCTTTTGTATAATCCGCATTTCGGGCTTTTTGTGGCATTTTCTTTTACCGCTTTCCATTCATCTGGCACCATTATAGGGGCTTGGGGAACACTTGTCAATCGACTTGCGAAAAATACGGACCGACAGTCTTCACTGTCGGTCCGATTGGCTTTTCATGAGATGGCTTTCAACACCGTGAGATGGCTTTCAGCACCGTCTCCCGGTCCTGGATGCTGGGAATCCCCCCGGGATGCTCCGTAGACAGGCTGGCCGCGGCGGCCGCAAAGACGCCGATGTATTCCAGGTCCTTTCCTGTCAGCTCGTCGATGGGCTTATTCAGCTCCAGGAGCCTTGCCATGGCGCTGCCGCCGAAGATGTCCCCGGCTCCGGTGGTATCCACGGGATGGACGTTGACGCACCCTACCCGGGCAATATCCTTCTTCGTTTTCAGCAGACAGCCGTTGGGTCCCAGAGTCACCATGGCGAGAGACACACCGAACTCCTTCAGCAGCTTCTTTGCCCCCTCCTCCGGGGTGCAGCCCCACAGGAACTCCACCTCGTTGTCGCTGATCTTCACCACGTCCGCCTGACGAAGGCTCCAGAGCATCTGCTCCTTAGCAGCTTCCTCGGTTTTCCACAGGGGCAGCCGCAGATTGGGGTCGCAGCTGATGAGCTTGCCCTTTTCTTTGGCGTAGGCCACCGCCTTTTGGGTGGCGGTCCGGGCGGGCTCGTCCGTCAGACTCAGGGTGCCAAAATGGAAGACCTTGGCCTCGTCAATGAGGCTCTTGTCGATCTCCTCCCACCTTAGCTGGGTGTCTGCCCCGGGCTTCCGGGCGAAGGCGAAGGACCGGTCCCCAGTCTCGTCGAAGGTCACAAAAGCCAGGGTCGTGAAAAAGTGATCATCCACCAGGATGCCCTTTGTCTCGATCCCCGCCTCCTTCAGGGTACCCAGCAGGAGATGGCCGAAGGTGTCGTCGCCCACCTTTCCCAGGAAGGCCGTCTTCCGGCCATAGGCGTTCAGGGCCGCCAGAAAGTTGCCGGGAGCGCCGCCGGGGTTGGCGGCCATGGTGGGATATCCGGCATCATCCGTGGATTTGGCCGCGAAATCAATGAGCAGTTCGCCCAGGGCTACTACGTCGATCATGGTCTGGTTCTCCTTTTAGTCTTTGGCTTTGGGGTACTCGGTGCACAGCAGGCGGTAGGGCGGCTCGTCCTCCTCGATGGCGGGGAACCGGCCCATGGGGGGATTAAACCGATTGTCGTGGGCATCATCGTTGCACTGGCTGACCTCGCCCAGGAGCACAGGCCCGGTGCCGGGCTCCACCTCAAAGTCGTGGTACAGGTACTGGGTGACAAAGATGCTCTCGCCGGGAGTCAGCCGGATCTGGGTGCCGGCGGGGACGGTGTAGGTCCGGCCGTCGGTATGGACGGTCACATCGCTTTCGTAGTCGATGGACTCATCCGGCTTGGAATTGTACACCCGGATCAGCACGTTTCCGCCGCCCCGGTTGATGATGTCTTCGGTCTTATACCAGTGGAAGTGGTTGGGGGAATACTGGCCCTCCTTCAGGTACAGCAGCTTCTCAGCATAGACCTTGGGGTACTTGTCCTTCATGGTTTGGCTGCCGTTACGGATGGTAATCAGGGAAAAGCCCAGTTTGTCGAAATTGCCCTGACCGTAGTCCGTAATGTCCCAGCCCAGGCAGCAGTCCCGGACCTCGTCGTATTCGTGACCCTTGGTTTGCCATTCCTCCGGGGTGAAGTTGCAGAAGGGAGGCAGATAGCAGCAGTATTTCTGGCACATGGCTTCCAGCTCACGAAGAGCCTTGTTGACTTCGGAACGTTTCATAGGTTGTCTCTCCTTTATGAGATCAAGTGGGTCGTCCGGCAGATGCCGAACTTCTTCTTTCTATATAGTATAGCACACTTTGTCGAATTTGGCAAAAGCGCCGGGAGGGCCCGGCGCTTTTATTTTTTTGACTTACTTTGTCAGAACGGAAACGCCGGTGTCGGTGACGGCGCCGCCCAGATTTTCGCCGTTCAGAGCGGCAACGGCAGCCTTCACGCCCTCAGCACCCATGACGTCGGGGTTCTGAGCCATGGTGGCCAGGATGTAGCCGTCCTGGATCAGGCCCAGGATGGCGTCGGACTTATCAAAGCCTACGCAGACCACATCGGAACCGGAAGCCTTCACGGCGTTGCCCGCGCCGTTGGTGGAGCCTTCGTTGCAGCCGAAGATGCCCACAACGCCCTGGGTGATGTAGTTCTCGGCAATGCCCTGGGACTTGGCAGCGTCACCTTCACCGTACTGGGTCTCCAGCAGTTCGAAGCCGGTGCCGTCGAAAGCGGAGCGGAAGCCATTCTCACGGGCTACGCAGGAAGCGGTGGCGGCGTTGACGTTGACGATGCCGATCTTACCGGAGGTGATGCCCTTGTCGGTCAGAGCCTTCAGCATGGTCTCACCGGCGGTCTTACCGGCGGCGGTGTTGTCGGTGGAGAAGGTAGCCTCACCAGGCACGTTGGCGGGAGAGTCTACATAGACGATCTTCACACCGGCAGCCTCGGCTTCCTTCAGGGCGGAGGAGATGGCGTCGGGGCCGTTGGCGGCCACGATGATGGCGTTGCAGCCGGAAGCCACAGCATTGTTGACCTGCTCGATCTGCTGAGCGTCGTCCTTGGTGTTGGGGGCCATGAAGACCAGCTCCACGCCCATTTCCTTAGCGACCTTCTCGGCGCCCTCCTTCAGGGTGATCCAATGCTGGTCGATGGAGTCCATGGTGATCAGAGCGATCTTGTAGTTACCGGCGGGCTTGACATCACCGGTGGGAGCAGCAGAAGCGGAAGCTTTCAGGACAGAGACACCGGTATCGGTGACGGCGCCGCCCAGATTCTCGCCCTTCAGGGCGGCAACGGCTGCCTTCACGCCCTCGTAACCCATGACGTCGGGGTTCTGGGCCATGGTGGCCAGGATGTAACCGTCGTCGATCAGGCCCAGGATGGCATCGGACTTATCAAAGCCCACGCAGACCACGTCCGCACCGGCAGCCTTGACCGCGTTGCCCGCACCGTTGGTGGAGCCTTCGTTGCAGCCGAAGATGCCCACAACGCCCTGGGTGATGTAGTTTTCGGCAATGCCCTGGGACTTAGCGGCGTCGCCTTCGCCGTACTGGGTCTCCAGCAGCTCGAAGCCGGTGCCCTCAAAGGCGGAGCGGAAGCCGTTTTCACGAGCCACGCAGGAAGCGGTGGCAGCGTTGACGTTGACAATGCCGATCTTGCCGGAGGTGACGCCCTTCTCGGTCAGGGCATCCAGCATGGTCTCACCGGCGGTCTTACCGGCGGCAGTGTTGTCGGTGGAGAAGGTAGCCTCGGCGGGCACATTGGCGGCAGAGTCCACATAGATGATCTTCACACCGGCGGCCTCCGCTTCCTTCAGTGCAGAAGAGATGGCGTCGGGGCCGTTGGCGGCCACGATGATGGCCTTGTTGCCGGCGGAGACGGCGTTGTTGACCTGCTCGATCTGCAGGGCGTCGTCCTTGGTGTTGGGGGCCATGAAGGTCAGGTCTACGCCCAGCTCGGCGGCGGCCTTCTCGGCGCCCTCTTTCAGGGTGATCCAGTGCTGGTCGATGGAGTCCATGGTGATCAGTGCGACTTTGTAGGTTTCGCCGGAGTTTGCCTCAGCGGGCTTGGCGCCGCTGGAGCAGCCTGCCATCAGGCTCATGAGCATAGCCAGACACAGCAGGATGGATAATGCCTTTTTCATAGTGGTTCCTCCTAATCTTTTACGCGGGTGTCCCGCGAAATTTACAAATTACTTCTTGGCCTTCTTGGTGCCCTGACGGAATACCACATCCACCAGCACAGCACCGGCCACGATGACGCCGATGACAATTCTCTGAATGCCCACAGGAGCGCCGATGATGCCCAGGCCGTTTTCCAGGGTCTGCCACACGCCGGCACCGGCGAAGGCACCCAGCAGCAGGCCGCTGCCGCCCAGAGGAGAGATGCCGCCGATAACGCCTGCGGCCACGCCGTACATTTCGTAGCAGTTGCCCGCTTCCATGTTGCCCATGCCTGCCTGGCCAGCCAGGATCAAACCGACAACGGCGGAGCAGAAAGCGCTGATGAGGTAGGCCTTGGTGGTGGTGGCGAAGACATTGACGCCGGAGAGCTTGGCAGCATCCACATTGGAGCCGATGGCGTAGATGTGGCGGCCGGTGCGGGTCTTGTTCATAATGAAGAACACCGCCAGGAAAATCACGAAGGCGATCCAGAAGGCATTATAAATGCCCAGGAACTTGCCGTAGTAGAAGAAATTCTGGAAGGCATCTCCTGCCTCCTTGCCGAGGCCGGAGACAATGGCGTCGGTGTTGCGGTTGCCGTTGGCCATGTAGGCTACGCCTCTGGCGCAGAACATGGTGCCCAGGGTGGCGATGAAAGGAGGCAGCTTGAACTTGCCTACGAGGACGCCGTTGATGACACCCACGGCCAGGCAGCAGATGATGGCAGCCAGGATGGCCACGATAGCAGCCACGCCCTTACTCATCATGGTGGCGGAGATCATGGCGGACATGGCAACCACAGAGCCAATGGACAGGTCAATGTTGCCGGTGATCAGGATCACGCCCTGGCCCACGCCCACCAGCAGGTACTTGGCCATGGAGCGGAGCAGATTCAGCATATTGTTGGTGGTGAAGATGTTGGGTTCGATAAGGCCGAAGACCACATACAGGATGATCCAACCCGCGAAGCCCACCAGTGCGGCGCCCATGCCGCGGATGGAAGTCAATTTCCGTTTATTCTCGTTCAGCGTACTCATTTCTGTGCTCCTCCTTCAGTGGCCTGTGCCGCGAACTTGTTTTCAAATCTGGTAGCCAGGGTCAGGATCTCCGTCTGGGTGGTCTCCCGGGCCATGACCTCGCCGGTGATCCGGCCGTCGCACATGACGATGATCCGGTCTGCGATACCCATGACCTCCGGCATTTCGGAGGAGACGAACATGACCGCGATGCCCTGCTGCTTCAGCTGATTCATCAGGTTGTAAATTTCCACCTTGGCCGCCACGTCGATGCCTCTGGTGGGCTCGTCGAAAATCACCACCCGGGAGTCCCGGGCCAGCCACTTGCCCACAACCACCTTCTGCTGGTTGCCGCCGGACAGGCCCCCGGCATCGATCTCCACATTGGGGGTCTTGATCTTCAGGTCCGTCACAGCCTTGGCGCACATGGCGTCTTCCTTCCGGCGGTTGACCACTCCCAGCTTGCTGCACAGCAAGTCCAGATTGGGAAGGGCGATGTTTTCCCGGATGGGGAGCTTGGTGCACAGGCCGTCCTTTTTCCGGTCCTCCGGAGCCAGGACGATACCGGCCTTGATGGCGTCAGCAGGACAGCGGATGGTGACAGGCTTGCCGTCCAGGAGGATCTCCCCGGACTCCTTGGGGTCCACTCCGAAAATAGCCCGGGTGGTTTCCGTTCGCCCGGCACCCATCAGTCCGGCAAATCCCACAATTTCACCGGCGTAGAGCTCAAAATTGATGTCCCGGACCATCCGGCCCGCGTTGAGATTTCGAACCTCGAAGATCTTCTTTCCCTTCTGGCACTGCACCCGGGGGAACTTTTCCTTGATCTCCCGGCCCACCATGTTGGTGATGATCTCGTCCATGGTGGTGTCCTTGAAGTTCATGGAGGTGATGTACTGGCCGTCCCGCATGATGGTGACCCGGTCCACGATGTGCTGCAGCTCCTCCAGCCGGTGGGAGATGTAGACAATTCCGCAGCCGTCGTCCCGGAGTTTCCGGATGATCCGGAAGAGCTCGTCGATCTCCTTGGCGGTCAGGGCCGATGTGGGCTCGTCCATGATGAGGACCCTGGCGTTGATGGACAGAGCCTTGGCGATCTCCACCATCTGCTGCTTGGAAACCGGCAGGTTTCCAACGGTCTCGGTGGGAGAAATGTTGATCCGCAGATCGTCCAGAATCCGCTTGGCTTCCGCCTCCATGGCCCTGTGGTCCACCAGTCCGCCCTTCATTTTTTCCCGGCCCAGGAACATGTTCTCCGCCACGTTCAGGTGGGGACACATGTTCAGCTCCTGGTGGATGATGGCCACGCCCAACTGCTGGGCCTGCTTGGGGGTCAGGTCGTCGTAGGATTTTCCAAAGATCTCCACTGTACCGCTGTCTCTGGTGTAAACACCACTGAGGATCTTCATCAGCGTGGATTTGCCCGCGCCGTTCTCCCCAAGAAGAGCCATGACCTCGCCGGACCGCAGTTCAAAGTGAACATTGTCCAGTGCCTTGACCCCTGGAAAGCTCTTGCAGATCCCTTGCATAGAAACAATGGTTTCGTTCATTTGCTCACTCCCCTGTCTTTCCTTTGTTGAATCGAGAAAATATTGCACAGTTTTTTTCGCTCTTGCTTGGCATTACTGTAGCATTCCGTCATCATTTTGTCAAGTCACTTGACAATAAAAAACACGTTTTTTACAGGTTTCTCCCGTTTTTCTTGCAAGTTACACAATTTCGCATCATCTATTTAGTGCATAATAACCATACCTCCTGTCAAATTAGGCCTTGATTCCGGGGCCGCTCTGCGGTAGAATACCTTCAGACGATTTTTAAATTTGGGGGGAACAAAAAAATGATCTATTCCATTCAAAACAAGGCCTTAGCCGCCCAAGTGTCCACCCTCGGCGCACAGCTCATGAGTCTACGTGGGGCGGACAGCACCCAGTATCTTTGGCAGGGGGATCCCAAATACTGGCCAGACCGGAGCCTGACCATTTTTCCCTATGTAGCCCGGCTGACAGAAGGACGCTATCTTTACAAAGGCAGGCTCTACCACATGCCCATCCACGGCTTTGGCCCCACCTCGGAATTTACCGTTTTGGAGCATAGTGCCGCCTCCCTGACCCTCTGCCTGGACAGCAGCCCGGAGACCTATGGCATGTATCCTTTTCTTTTCCGATTCACCATCCGCTATGCTCTGGAGGGTTCCACCCTGTCCGTGGAGTCCCGGGTGGAAAACCGGGGCGAGAAACCCATGTATTTCGGTCTCGGCGGCCACCCCGGCATCAACGTGCCTCTGGAGCAGGGCCTTTCCTTTGAGGACTATCGCCTGGAGTTTCCCCCCTGCGCGCCAAGGCGGGTGGAGTTCACCCCGGCTTGTTTTATCACCGGGAAGGAAACGCCCTTCCCCCTACAGAATAACGTTCTCCCTCTGTCCCATGATCTGTTCGATGAGGACGCCATTGTCCTGAAGGGTGTGCCTGGCCGGGTAACCCTGAGAAGCGCGAAAGGCAGCCACGGCGTCACCCTGAACGCTCCGGACTTCCCCATTTTCGGCTTCTGGCACATGCCGAAAACCGACGCCCCCTACGTCTGCCTGGAGCCCTGGACCAGCCTGCCCTCCCGTCAGGACGTGGTGGAAGACCTGGAAAAACAGCCGGACCTGATCCGCCTGGAGCCGAAGAATGTATATAAAACAACTTGGAGCCTGGAGACCTTTTAACCATGAACATCTATTTTCACGATGACACCGGCCCCGTCCGGCGGGTGCCGGAGCAGGCCTGCGGGTTTCAAAATGTTCAGGGCACCGGAGATATCCACTGTTATTCCCTTTTTGACGGCGTCAGCGCCATGCTCATGCGGCTGGAGATCGATTCCTACACCGAGGAGCGGACCCGGGAAGGTGCTCTGGAAATCAATTTCTGCGCCAACGGCCGGTTTGAGACCAGCTTTTCTCCCCGGGAGGATTTGTTTTTGCAGCCCGGGGATATGGCCATCAGCTGCTACGACGGTGTCCACGGGGCGCGGTCGGAATCCCGGTTTCCCCTGGGCTATTACGAAGGCATCTGCCTGGAGGTGGAGCCGGAGGCAGCGAAGGGATGGATCGACCGGCGGGCCCCGGAATTTTCTATGGATTTTGCCGCTTTGAAGCGGAATCTCTTAGGAGACAAATGGTATATGAGCGGCCAGGCGGGGCCCCGGTGCGAGCATGTCTTCCGGGAGCTCTACGAAAACGCCGCCTACCTGGACCCCAGGTTTCTGCGGCTGAAGGTCCTGGAGCTGTTGATGCTTCTGCGGCAGATCCCCCGTGGGGAGGCTCCCTACTGCTCCACCAAGCAGGTAGACCTGGTCCGCCACCTGCGGGACCACTTACTCTCCGACAGGGAGGGCTATGTATCCCTGGCCCAGCTGGCAGAGGCCCACAGCATTTCCGTATCCCACCTGCAAAAGCTCTTCAAGCAAGTCTACGGCATGCCCATCTACCATTACATCAAGGAGTACCGCCTAGAACAGGCCGCCGTAGAGCTGGTCCGGAGCACCGCCTCCATCACCGGTATTGCCCAGAATGCCGGCTACGACAGCGCCAGCAAGTTCTCGGAGGCCTTCAAAAAGCGCTACGGCACCACCCCCAGTCAATACCGGGCCAACGCAATCGGATTATTAAAACGGGATAGCAAAATCAAAATGGGATAGCGCAATTTCCGCTCCTGTGCTACTATATCGTCAAGTTAGTTAAGGCTAACTATAGAAGATATGGAGGTAGCCTATGAAAAAGAAATCCGATTTGTCCCGGCTGATGGATTACGCGGGAAGCTACAGGTATTTTACCTATGCCTCCTGGGTCCTGGCCGCCGCCAGTGCCCTGCTGGCCCTGGTGCCCTTTCTGTATATCTGGAGGATCCTCCGGGATGTGCTGAACGTGGCCCCCAACTACGCCCAGGCCGTAAATATCCCCCACTACGGCTGGATGGCAGTGCTGTTTGCCATTTTGTCCTATCTCATTTACATCTGCGCCCTGCTCTGCTCCCATATGTCCGCCTTCCGGGTGGCTACCAACCTCCGGTTGGAGGCTGCGGAGCATCTGGCGCAGCTGCCCCTGGGCTTTACGGAGACCTTCGGCAGCGGTAAGCTCCGCAAGATCATCCAGGAGAGCACCGGCGCGGCGGAGACCTTCCTTGCCCACCAGCTGCCGGACAAATACAGCGCTATGGCCACCCCGGTAGGCCTGCTGGTGCTGCTGTTCGTCTTTGACTGGCGGCTGGGGCTCCTCAGCCTGGTACCCGTGTTCCTGGGTTTCGGTATCATGAGCGCCATGACCGGCAAACGGATGGAAGAGAAAATGCGCCAGTACGGCAACGCCCTGGCCGCCATGTCCAACGAGGCCGTGGAATATGTCCGGGGCATCCCTGTGGTGAAGACCTTTGGCCAATCCGTCTTCTCCTTCAAGAAGTTCAAGGCCACCATTGACGAATACGAAAAATGGGTGGTGGCCTACACCAAAGAGCTGAGAATGCCCATGCTCTTCTACACTGCCGCCATCAACGGCGTCTTCGCCTTTCTCATTGCCGGCGGACTTTTGATGACCAAAAACGGCGTGCCCCCGGAATTTCTGCTGAATCTGCTGTTTTACATCATCATCACCCCAGTGATTGCCCTGACTCTGACCAAGATCATGTACATGAGCGAAGACCAGATGGTGGTAGCCGACGCCCTGAGCCGGATCGACTCCGTGCTGAACGCTGCCCCTGTCTCTGTGTCCGATACTCCCAAACATCCCAAGGACGGCTCTATAGAGCTGAAGGACGTAGTGTTCAGCTACGACGGCACCACCGACGTCATCAGTGGCGTGTCCCTGAAGGTCCCCTCGGGCAGCACCGTGGCCCTGGTGGGCCCCTCCGGCGGCGGCAAATCCACCCTGGCCAGCCTCCTGTGCCGGTTCTTTGATGTCAAGAGCGGCAGCATCCTGGTAGGCGGCACCGACGTCCGGGACATCCCCAAAGAAGAGCTCATGAACACCGTCTCTTTCGTCTTCCAGAACAGCCGCCTGTTAAAGGGCACTCTCCTGGACAACGTGAAGCTGGGCAAGCCCGACGCCACCGAGGAAGAGGTCCTGGCCGCTCTGAAGGCCGCCCAGTGCATGGATATTGTGGAGAAATTCCCGGATGGACTCCACACCGTCATCGGCACCAAGGGGGTCTACCTTTCCGGCGGTGAGCAGCAGCGCATTGCCATTGCCCGGGCTTTTCTGAAAAACGCCCCCATCCTGATCCTGGACGAGGCCACCGCCTTCGCAGACCCCGACAACGAGGCCAAGGTCCAGGCAGCCTTTGCGGAGCTGGCCAAGGGCAAAACTGTAATCATGATCGCCCACCGGCTGTCCACCGTGGCCAATGCCGACTGCATCTATGTGATAGAAAACGGCCGAATTGCCGAGTCCGGCACCAAGGACGCCCTGTGCGCAAAGAACGGCATCTTCGCCAAAATGTGGCAGGACTATGGATCTTCCGTCCAGTGGAAGGTCGCAAAGGAGGGGTAATGATATGATCGAAAAAATTCAAAAAGCCACAGCGAGCTCTCCCGAGGGCGCTAAGGGCCTGATCAAAGGCGTCCTCGCCTGTGCCTTCCAGAATGTGGCCTTTATGCTGCCTACGAGCCTGCTGTATTTTCTGGTCAGGGACCTGATGGCAGGCACCACCGCCGGACGGGCCGGGTTCTACATCGCCGGGTGCGCCGTCTGCTTTGCCCTGATCCTGCTCACCACCTGGTTCCAGTACAACGGCACCTATTTCACCACCTACAAAGAGAGCGGCGTCCGCCGCCTGTCCCTGGCGGAGCGGCTGCGGAAGCTTCCCCTGTCCTTCTTCGGGAAACGGGACCTGGCGGACCTGACCAGCACCATTATGGCGGACTGCGAGGTGCTGGAAAAGACCTGCTCCCACTTCATCCCCGGCCTCTTTGGCTCCCTGATCTCCACGACACTCATTGCCCTGGGCCTCTTCGCCTTCGACTGGCGGATGGCTCTGGCAGCCCTGTGGGTGATCCCCGTGTCCATGGGCATCATCCTGGGCAGCTACAAGATCCAGGACCGGGTCCAGGCCAAAACCATGGCTGTAAAAATGGCCTGCGCCGACGGCATCCAGGAGTACCTGGAGACCATCCGGGACCTGAAGGCCTGCAATGCGGAAGGAACCTACCTGGTTGGCCTGTCCCAGAAGATTCGGGCCGTAGAGTCCCAGACCATCCGGGCGGAGCTCTCCAACGCCGTCTTCGTCACCTCCGCCGGCATGGTCCTGAAATTAGGCATTGCCTCCGTGGCCCTCACCGGCGCTGCCTTGCTTGCCAAGGGCGGCATTGATGTGCTGACCCTGTTCCTCTTCCTGCTGGTTGCCTCCCGGCTGTACGATCCCATGCAGGGTGCCCTGCAAAATCTGGCCGCCGTCATCGCCATGCGGACCAACGTGGGCCGGATGAACGAAATTCTGGAGTACCCCATCCAGACTGGCAGCGAGACTTTGACAAATAATGGCTGTGACATTGTCTTTGACCATGTGGGCTTTGCCTACAATTCCGGCGAAACCGTCCTGAAGGACGTGTCCTTCACTGCCAAGCAAGGCCAGGTCACCGCTCTGGTGGGCCCCTCCGGCGGCGGCAAAACCACCGTCTCCCGACTGGCTGCCCGATTCTGGGACTACCAGAGGGGGAAAATCACCGTAGGCGGCATGGACATCTCCAAAGTGGACCCGGAGAAGCTCATGAGCCTTTATTCCATTGTCTTCCAGGATGTGACACTGTTTAACAATACGATTCTGGAAAATATCCGCCTTGGCCGGAAGGACGCTACAGACGAGGAGGTCCTGGCGGCGGCACGCCTTGCCAACTGCGACGAATTTGCCGAGAAGCTCCCTGAAAAGTGGAATACCCCCATCGGTGAAAACGGCTGTGCCCTCTCCGGCGGCGAGCGCCAGCGAATCTCCATCGCACGGGCCTTTTTGAAGGATGCCCCTATCATCCTGCTGGACGAGGCCACCGCCAGCCTGGACGTGGAGAACGAGACATTGATCCAGACCGCCCTCTCCCGGCTGATCCGGAACAAGACCGTGCTGATCATCGCCCACCGGATGCGCACCGTGGCCGGTGCCGATCAGATCATTGTCCTGAAGGACGGTGTCGTCGCCGAACAGGGCAGCCCTAAGGCCCTCTACGCAAAGAACGGCATCTACACCCACATGGCGGACCTCCAGGCCCAGGGCCAGAGCTGGACCATCTAACCCCCTATAAAAACGCCGACTGAAGTTTCAAGCTCCAGTCGGCCGTTTTTTTCGCGCAATTCAGGCAATACCTGCCCGATCTCCCCCAGCTTGTTCAGCGGCACCCCGGCTTTCCGGCTGCGGAGGTATTCAGCAGCCTTCTCCGGGTCTACTGGCCCCTCCGCCAGCAGTACCCGGACCCCGGGACGGAAAAAGGAGGAAAGGGCCTCCGCCCCCAGAGTCTCCTTTGTCAACAATAGATGGTCCGCCGTATCAAAGAACACCACCCCGGGGGCAGCGTTCCGGAGGTCTTCCATAGCCGCCTCCAGGGTATCCCCCAGTCCGAACTGTCCGGTATCCGTCTCCACCCGGAAAGCGTCCTCTTCCCGCTGCACCGCCACCAGCTCTACAGGCAGGAGCTTGCCGATATCCGTCCCCCGGTCCGGAAGGAAGAAAACCAGCGCCGCCAGGAGGACCCATACAAGTACCTTTCTCATGGCTGCTTCCTCCGGTCCACAGGGTTCAGCCGATGGTCCCGGAACCGGTCCTGGGCCACTCTTCGCCGCAGGATGCTCTTCCCCTCTGCCCCGTCAAAGGGTGCCAGATAGGGGACATCCAGGCTCCTGAGCCCCGCCAGGTGGAGGACCAAGGCAACAAAGCCAACGCTTAAACCCATAAGTCCCGCCTTGGCCGACAGCACCGCCAGGCCAAACCGCCACAGACGGATGCCCTCCGCCAGGTCCCGGTTGGGCAGCACAAAGCCGCAGACCCCGGCGATGCTCACGACAATCAAAGCGGCGGTGGACACCAGCCCGGCATCTACCGCCGCGGTGCCCACCACAATGCCGCCGATGGTGGACACGGACTGGCCGATGGCCTGGGGCAGATGAATGCCGGACTCCTGCAGCAGCTCAAAGGCGATCAGCAGGGCCAGCACCTCCGTCGTGGCCGAAAAAGGCACATTTTTCTTACTCTCAATGATGGCCCGCAGCAATGGCAGCGGAATCAGCTCCTGGTTGTAGGCCGCCAGGGCAATAGCCAGCCCCGGCAGCAGCAGGCTGAGAAAGAGGGCCCCATACCGCAGGACCCGCAGGCAGGAAGCGCTGAGATAGTCCCGGCTCCAGTCCTCCTGGCTCTCCATAAGATAGCCCAGGTCCACAGGAGCCAGATATCCAAGCGGAATGCCGTCCACGATGAGCCCCACCCGGCCCTCCAAGAGCGCGGCACAGAATTTATCTGCCCGTTCGGTGTACTGGAGCAGCGGAAAAACAGTCTTCCGGGAGCCCGTCACCGCCTCTTCCACAGCGGCCGGGGACAAAAAGCCGTCGGTGTCGATGGCTTTCAATCGGCTCTTCATCCGCTCTACCAGGGCGGGGTTCGTGATGCCGTCCACATAGCACACCGTCACATTGGTCAGGCTCCTGCGGCCCACCCGGGTCTCGAAAAGCCGCAGCTCCGGAGACCGGAGATGGCGGCGCAAAAGGCTCGTATTGGTCCGCACCGTCTCCACAAAGGCGTCCTTTGCCCCCTTGACGGTATTCTCCACCTCCGGGGCGGAAATGCCCCGCTTCTCCCCGGTCTTGACCTCAAAGGCAATGGCCCCGGCTTCCGGGAAAAGAATCACGCAGAAGCCGTTGACCAGCTTCAGCGCCACGGTATCCAGGTCCCGGCAGGGATCCGCTACACTGTTGTAGACATTCCCCCGGAGGGCCGATGTATAGAGAGCCTGGATAGTGTCCCCCCGCAGGTTATCCGTGATGGGCTTTATCACATACTCCGAGGTATCCGCCCCGGAGGTCAGGCCGTCGATGGCATAGGCATAGAGGGTGAATTTCCCGCATCTCAGGGGCCGGACAATAAAATCCCCGGCGTCCCGGAAAATATGCCGGATGTTGGAGTCGCTGACCTCACCGAAGTACATGTGTCTTCACCTCTTGGGTAGGGTGCCCGGGGAGGTGGGGTTCTATACTCTTCCGTTTTTCCCGATAATCGCAAGTATTCATTGCATTTTTCAAGAAACTATGCTATGTTTTTGGTGCATAGAAAAGGAGGTGACCGGTTTGCTTGTTTACTTATCTATGATAGACTCTATAGAGGAGCGGTCAAAATTTGAAAAGATATACTGTGAATACCGGGGGCTTATGGGGTATGTCGCCAGCCAGCTTTTAAAAAATCCACTGGATATCGAAGACGCCGTTCACAGTGCCTTTCTTTCGATTGCTGAACGAATCTCTGAAATCGAAGATCCGATCTGTTTGAGAACGATGTTTTGATCGAACAGTCGTCCCAGAAAAAGGAGATTTTACGTTTGAGGTGCCGGCAGGCTATATGGTTTCCGACATAACCGATTCGAATTGCTCGATTTGCGAAACAGAAGGAAATAAAATAGTCGGTGGCATTGAAATAACGAATCTGAAACTAAAGGACTTAAAGGACGAAAACAGTTCAAAAATCTTTCAATATTTACGCCAACGTTTCTACGGAAGTAAACGAATGGAGCAGGTAACTTCTTTATGGGGCGATAAACACCCTATTGTGGATATTCATCTATGTATACAGGATGCTGAAAATTTCCGTCATGAGTATTACCACATTTTCTTTGAAAAAGATTTAGGCGTGTATCATTTATGGCTGGATGGTGCATTGGCCAGTCAAGATATTGAGGCAAAGTTTATCGGAATTACGGAAGTTGATTAAGTAAATCAACACAGCCCAGGTGTAGAGGGCCCGAAAAGTAAAACCGCCCCAGAGATCCGAAATTTCGGATTTCTGGGGCGTCCGTATACCTTTACTGCGCGCTGGGTTTCACTTCCGGCCCGATGGGACAGTCATAGCCTGCGGCGGCGTTCTCGTTGAACTCCTCCCGGGCGGCCTTCAGGATGTCGGGCTTCTCCATCAGGTCCGCGGCGGCCCCTGCCAGAACCTTGGCGGCGTATTTCAGGGCCTTGTGGGCCTGGCCGGATTTGCCGATGGAGACGATCTGCCAGCTGTGGCCGGGGGCCTGGGAGGGCCAGGCGGCGGTGTTGAACTGGGCAGTGGGGGTAAGCCAGCTCACGTCCCCCACGTCCGTGGAGCCGGGGCTGTAGAAGTTGGAGGGGTAGTAGGGCACCACGAAGTCGTTGATGGCCTTCTGGCCCTTGTCGGAGAGCTGGGACACTTCCTTTTTCAGCAGGGGGTTGCTGTCCACGCCATTGGCGGGGAGGCCTTCGTGGGGATAGGTCTTGCGCAGAGCCTCGGCAAAGTCCCACTCCTGCTGGGTGTACTCCGGCATGGGGGCCTCCTGGAGGTTATTGTACAGCAGTTCCTCCAGAACGGTATTGGAGATGGTGTCGGCGGTGCCATCCAGCTGGTGCCAGGTGACGGTGGTGCCGGACATCAGGGCCGCGCCCTTGGCGATGTCATTGACCCGGGCCAGCAGAGCCTTGGCCTTCCGGACGGTTTCCGCCCGGACCATGTAGATGAGCTTTGCCTTGGGCTGGACCACGTTGGGAGAGATGCCGCCTGCATCGGCGATGGAGTAGTGGACGGAGCACTTGGGTTCCATGTGCTCCCGGAGGAACTGGACGCCCATGTTCATCATCTCGGCCCCGTCCAGGGCGGACCGGCCTTCCCAGGGATTCCCGGCAGCGTGGGCTGCTACGCCCTGGAATTCGTAGACGAACTGCATACAAGCGGCGTTGGAGCCGGTGGTGACCTCATTGGTGTCCCCGGGGTGCCAAGTGATGGCGGCATCCAGGTCCTTGAAGAGGCCGTCCCGGGCCATGAAGGTCTTTCCGGCGCAGCCCTCTTCTCCGGGGCAGCCATAGAAGATCACGGTGCCATGGAGCTTTCCGGCTTTGATCGCGTCCTTGATGGCAATGGCAGCACCCAGGCTGGCAGCACCCAGGAGGTTATGTCCGCAGCCCTGGCCGCAGCCGTCTTCCACCAGGGGCTTCTTCTCAGCAACGCCGGACTCCTGGGACAGGCCGGACAGGGCATCGTACTCACCCAGGATGCCGATGCGGGGACTCCCCTCTCCGTAGGAGCCGGAGAAAGCGGTGGGGATGCCGCAGAGGTTTTCCGTGACCTGGAAGCCCTCCTGCTTCAGCAGCTCCACATAGGCCGCCGTAGACTTGTATTCCAGCATGGAGAGTTCGGCGTAGCCCCAGATCTTGTCACTGAGGCCCAGGATCTCCTCCTGCTTGCTATCAATGATTGCATAGAGTTCCTGCTTATCCATAATTTACAGCACCTTCTTCAAGAAATCCTGGAGCCGGGGATGGGTGGGATTGCTGAAAATCTGTTCCGGCTTGCCCTGCTCCAGAATGTTGCCCTCGGCCATAAACAGCACCCGGTCGGAAACTTCCCGGGCGAACCGCATCTCGTGGGTGACGATGACGCTGGTCATGCCGGTCTCCACCAGGCCCTTGATGACATCCAGCACTTCGCCCACCATTTCGGGGTCCAGGGCGGAGGTTGGCTCGTCAAACAGCATCACGTCCGGCTCCATGGCCAGAGCCCGAACGATGGCCAGCCGCTGCTTCTGTCCGCCGGAGAGGTTGCCGGGCATTTCGTCATACTTGTCAAGAAGACCTACCCGGTTCAGGAGGTCCTTTGCCATCTGGTTGGCCTCGGCCTCGCTCTTGCCCTTGAGCATCATGGGGGCCAGGGTGATATTCTTCGCCACGGTCAGGTGGGGAAACACGTTGAAGTGCTGGAACACCATGCCCATCTTCTGCCGGTGGATATCGATATTCACCTTGGGGGGCTTGGGCATCTTGCCCTCCTTGATCATGTGCTTCTCTTCCTGGGTCAGGTTGCCGGTGATCTCGTCGCCCTCGAAGTAGATCTTGCCGCTTTCCGGCTTTTCCAGCAGGTTCAGGCAGCGCAGGAAGGTGCTCTTGCCGCCGCCGGAGGGTCCGATGATGGAGACGACCTCGCCCTTTTCAATGGTCTGGCTGACGCCCTTCAGAACGTGCAGCTCGCCGAAGCTTTTATGTAAGTCAACAGTCTTGATCATTTCCATGTTAAATCTTGCCTCCTGCTTTCAATTTCCGGTTCCGATAGCTGTTGGGGTTTGCCATCTTCTTGCCGAACTTCTCCACGATCTTGCTCAGAGGATAGGTCACGCACAGGTAGATGATGGCAACAATGGTCAGCGGCTCCAATGTCAGATAGGACACGCCCTTGACCACCAGGTAAGAGGTCATGATGTCGCCCAGGAAGAAGGTAGAGGCCAGGGAGGTCTCCTTCAGCATCATGATGAACTCGTTGCCGAGGGCCGGGAGAATGTTCCGCACGGCCTGGGGCAGGATGATCTTCACCATGGTCTGGCTCTCGCTGAGGCCCAAAGAGCGGGCAGCCTCGGTCTGGCCCTTGTCCACAGCCTGGATGCCGGAACGGATGACCTCGGAGACGTAAGCGGAGGAGTTGATACACAGAGAGACGGACACCCACATGAACTGGCTCAGCTTCAGGAAGGTGAAAACGTTGGGCAGCACAAAGTAGAACACATACAGCTGCAGCAGAATGGGGGTACCGCGGATGACCTCGATGTATACAGAGGCGATGAATCGGACGATCTTCAGCTTGGACATCTTCATCATGGCAATGAGTGTGCCGAGAACCGTACCGAGGGATACGGAGATGATGGTAAGGATCAGGGTGTTTTTCAGGCCGGTAAACAGGAAGAGCTGCCAATATTTGCTCCAGATGTTGGCCAGATTGGGGAGAAAGAGGCTAAAATCCATGTTCTTAAATTCCTTTCGCTTGTCTTAAATGTTCTTCTGTTCTTCTTTTCAAAGCAGCCGTCTTTTTCCGCTGCGCTGAAAAGGGGAGCAGCTTTTACGTGAACATTGCGAACCAGTGGGCTGGCCACTGGTCCGCAATGACTCATTTGATCTGAATTAGCCGGCTACGTTGCCGTTGTCGTCGAAGGACTGCTCCACACCGTTGACAGCCAGTTCCTTTGCGGCGTTGTACCAGGTGTCCCACTTGTCCTTGGAGGAATCCAGAGCGGCGTTGACAGCTTCGGTCAGGGCGTCGGCACCCTTCTGCAGCAGGATGACATTGCCGGTGTACTTCTCATCCACCACAAAGTCGAAGCCGGCCTTGGCGATCTCGGGGTTGCTGGCAATGATAGCGTCGGCGTTGCCGTTGGCCACAGCGATACAGTCAAAGTCGCCGTTCTTCAGCTGCAGGACACCGGTGCCCAGGTCGGTGAAGAGGACCAGCTCCGTGTCGGGCAGCTGCTCGGTAGCCAGGGACTGCTGCAGGGAAGCGTTCTGTGCGCCGATCTTCGCGCCCTTCAGGCCTTCGGCGGTAGCGTACTTGTCACCGTTGGAAGCCAGGGTGATGACGGTCTGGCCGTCCTCGTTGTCACCGGCGTGGTAGTAGTTGGAGGTGTTGTAGTTCTGAGCCCGGTCCTCAGTCCAGCTGAAGCCGGAGATAGCCATGTCCACGGTACCAGCGTAGACGGCGGTCTGGCAGGCGTCGAAGCTCATGGGCATGATCTGGAGCTCCAGGCCCATGGAGTCGGCGATGTACTTGGCCAGGGTCAGGTCAAAGCTAACGTAGGCATCCTGACCGCTCTTGCTGGGATCCATGAACTCCATGGGGGCGAAATCAGGGGAGGTAGCCACGGTGAGTTTCCCGGCGGTGACGACCTTCAGGGAAGCGGTGGTAGCTTCGGGATTTGTTCCGGCGGGAGTGCTTGCGGAAGAGCTGCCGCAGCCGGCCAGAACAGAGGCCAGCATCAGAGCGGCCAGAACCAAACTAACGATCTTTTTCATTTTCATTTTCATTTTCTCCTTTGCTGTGGGGTTGATTGATGGCTGTATTATAGCGCGAATATTATACAATTGCAATTGATAAAACATACAAATATAGCGGAACCGGAACGGTCCCGCTATGGTGATTACGTACATTCTATTCGTTTTACAGCTGTATATTCAAGTATTCCGTTGGATTATTCGGTGAATACATGCATATCCCGAGTCTTGTGTTTTGAATATTATTCATAGTGTAGCGCATAATTGAATACATCCCAGGGGCTTCCGTCAGGAAAGGACCTTCTCCAGCTCTCCCAGCAACCGCTCCATACCGATGGGCTTGGCAATGTGGCCGTTCATCCCGCTTTCAATGGCCTTTTCCCGGTCCTCGGCGAACGCATTGGCCGTCATCGCCAGGATGGGCACTGTCCCCCGGGCCCCCGGCAGCTTTCTGATTTCCCTTGCCGCGCTGTAGCCGTCCATGTTGGGCATCTGGATATCCATCAGGACCAGGTCATACCAGCTCTGGGGATGGGCCTTCAGCATATCCAGCGCCTCCTGCCCGTCGGCTGCCCGGTCCGCCTCCACGCCGGCCTCTGCCAGAATGGTCATGGCAATTTCCGCGTTCAACTCATTGTCCTCCGCCACCAGGACCCGCTTGCCCCGGAAGTCCCGCTTCCGGGCAGGGGTGGGTGCGGTCTTCTCGGCATCCTCCCGGTCTGCCCTGGGGAAGGACAGCTGAACCGTGATGGTGGTTCCCACCCCCAGTCGGCTTTCCGCCGCGATGGTCCCACCCATGAGCTCCACCAGGGATTTGACAATGGGCATCCCCAGCCCTGTACCGGGGATCCGGTTCTCCGTGGAGCTCCGCTCCCGGGAGAACTCTTCAAAAAGGTGGGGCAGGTATTCTTCGCTCATGCCCACACCGGTATCCGCAATGGCCACCCGATAGCTTACCCAGTCCGGCCGATCATCCGGGATCTCCAGAACAGAGGCCCGGATCTCGCCGCCTTTGGGCGTATACTTAATGGCATTGCTGACAATGTTCAGGAAAATTTCCCGGATCTTTGTCTCGTCGCCCCAGGCAAACCGATCCTCCGCCTGAACGCTTACGGATGCACGGAGCTCCTTTTCCTGAACATCTGGCTCAAAAACCGCTGTCATAGTGTCCAGCAGCGTATCCAGACAGACACAATTCCGGCTCAATGCCACCTTGCCGCTTTCGATCCGGGCCATTTCCAGGATCTGGTTCAGAATAGACAGCAGCAGCCGGCCGGAGGAACGAATTTTACGCACATAGTCCTTCGTTTTCTCCGAATCATCCAGATGTTCCTCCAGCAGGTCCGAAAAGCCAATGATGGCATTCATTGGCGTGCGGATATCGTGGCTCATATTGAACAGGAACCGGGTCTTTGCCTCACTGGCGGCCTGGGCTTTCCGGGCGGTGCGCTCAATTTCCTTGGCGTAGGCTGCCTCCCGCTCCCGGCGCTGGGCAGACTGCAAATAAAGAAGCGCCAGAAGCAGCCCCAGCATGACACACAGCAGCATAGCAAACAGGGCCTGTCCAGTGCCGCTCCAGCCTATGGTGGGCGCAATGTCCACATACCACACATCATTGGGAACAGGGCAGCTGACCTCCAGGACATTTTGGGGCACCGCCCCCTCTGCCTGGGCCAGAGTCAGGGTCTCGTCCCCGTCCATCCGCCAGATGTGGTAGTAATAGGAAGCCTTTTCCAGATTCTCCAGATTCAGCTCCTCCACAAAGGCATCCCAGTCGATGACCAGGATGGAAAAGCCCCAGAAACTGTCGTCTGCCCGATAGATTGGATCAAAAAGCAGGGCGCCCCTGCCCCCCTGGACCAGCTCAAAGGGCCCGCCGATGGTGTATTCTCCGCTGTCCTTGGCCAGGTTTGCCGCCCTGGCCCGCTGGGGGTGGGTCAGCATATTCAAGCCCATGGCCTCTTCGTTGCCCTCCATGGGGCAGATCTGGTTTACGGTGCCGTCCTTGGCCATTTCAAAGGCCTGGATCACTCCGTCCTCCTCCAGCATCAGCCGACTCAGATCTTCAAAGTCCTCCTGCCGCAGGTCTCCGTCTTTTTCGACCACCCGTTTAAAAAGCTCCGAGTTGGTCAGATACCGGTCCAGCAGCGTCTCCACCCGCCGCACCGTCTCCTCTGCCGTATAGGAGGCCTTCAGCTTCTCCCGGGCGTTCTGGTTCAAAATGAACAAATGGCAAATGGAATTCAGGATCAAAAAAGTCCCCAAAAACACTGCTGCCGCCCGCAGACGAATTCTTTTTTGTTGTTTGGTCAGTTTTGTCATATGTCGATCCCTATGGGGGCACACCCCGGATATTTTAATGATTTTTTCGTATTCATCGCATAATCCTAGTATACCGCCATCCGGAAACAATTGCAAGGAAAATATTTCGGGCGCAAAAGCCCTCTCCGCGCGGGAGAGGGCTTGGACATTCAGGACAGCAGCAGCTTGTCGTCCGCCTCGTCGGAGCCGGAAGCCTTGCTGAAGAGCTCCAACAGCTGCTCGACGGTCAGGTTTTTCTTCTGTTCCCCGGACACGTCTACCACCACGTGGCCGTTGTACATCATGATCAGTCGGTTGCCGTAAGCAATGGCATCACGCATATTGTGGGTGATCATCATGGTGGTCAGGTGATCCTTCTCCACGATCCGCTGCGTCGCTTCCAGCACCTTGGCGGCGGTCTTGGGGTCCAGAGCCGCCGTGTGCTCGTCCAGCAGCAGCAGCTTGGGTTTCTGCAATGTCGCCATCAGCAGAGTCAGGGCCTGCCGCTGGCCGCCGGAAAGGAGGCCCACCTTGGCAGTCATCCGGTTTTCCAGGCCCAGATCCAGTATTTTCAGCTGCTCCACATACCGCTCCCGGTCCGCAGCAGTAATGCCCTTTTTCAGCGTCCGGCGCTTGCCCCGGCGGTCCGCCAAGGCCAGGTTCTCTTCAATCCACATAGAAGCGGCGGTACCCATCATGGGGTCCTGGAAAACGCGTCCCAGGTCCACTGCCCGTTTGAATTCCGGGAGCCTTGTGATATCCTTGCCATCCAGGATGATGGAGCCCGTGTCCACCTGGATGGTTCCGGCTACAGCATTCAGCATGGTGGACTTGCCCGCGCCGTTGCCGCCGATGACAGTGACGAAATCACCGTCGTTCAGAGTCAGATTCAGCCCGTTCAGTGCCGTCTTTGCGTTGACGGTGCCGGGGTTGAAGGTCTTGCTTACATTCTTGATTTCCAGCATTACTTGTCGCCTCCTGCCGTTTTGGCTGCTTTCTTTGCCGTGCTCTTCCAGTGGGGAATGGACAGGAACAGGGCGACGATCAGGGCGGTAAAGAGCTTCAGGTCATTGGTGTTCAGGCCCAGCTGAAGGACGATCTGCAGCACCATGTAGTAGACCACAGCGCCGATCACCACGGCACAGAGCTTCAGGGCAAAGTTGCGGAAAATCTTATCCAGCAGCACCTCGCCGATGATGACGGCAGCCAGACCGATGACAATGGCGCCCCGGCCCATATTCACGTCCACAGCACCCTGATACTGGGCAAGGAGTGCACCGGCCATGGCCACCAGGCCGTTGGAGAGCATCAGGCCCACGGTAACGGTGACCCGGGTGTCGATGCCCTGGGCACTGGCCATGCGCCCATTCGCGCCGGTGGCCCGGAGGGCGGAGCCGTACTCTGTACCAAAGAACCAGTAGAGAATGGCAATGAGCACCGCCAATGTCACAATGGCAGGCACCAGAGGATTGCGGAAGGACAGCTCCTTCACAAACCGCTGGGATACGATCAGGTTGTATTTGTCCACAGAAATGGGCTGATTGGACTTGCTGCCCATGATCCGCAGGTTCACGGAATACAATGCCAACTGGGTCAGGATACCGGCCAGAATGGCGGGAATTCCACAGCGGGTGTGGAGAAGTCCCGTGACCATGCCCGCCAGCATGCCAACCAGGAAGGCTGCGGCCAGGGCCAGCCAGGGGTTGCAGCCGGAGCGCATCAGCATAATGCACACCGCGCCGCCGGTGGCCAGGCTGCCGTCCACCGTCAGGTCCGCCACATCCAGAATTTTGTAGGTGATATACACGCCGATGGCCATGATGCCCCAGAGCATACCCTGGGCAATGGCGCCGGGGGCGGCATTCAAAAGGGAGGAGAAGAAGGACATTGGTTTTTTACCTCAAATCTTTCAAAATGTTCTGAAATTGCAATACAGGGGCAGGGCGAAAGGGCCCTGTCCCTGCAAGTTTTCGATTATGGATCAGCCTTCGATGGCAACGTAGCCGTCAGGCACGGTGACGCCCAGAGCCTCGCAGTTGGCGGCATTGTACTTCTTGGTGACCTGAGGAGCGTACTCCACGGGCATGGTGGAGACATCGGCCTCACCGGTCAGGATCTTTACAGCCATTTTGCCGGTGGCATAGCCCAGGTCGTAGTAGCTGATGGACAGGGTGGCCACGCCGCAGCCGGAGCAGATGCCCTCTTCACCGGCGATGACGGGAGTCTTGGCGGGGATGACCACGTTGGCAATGGCCTCAGTGTTGGCGGCAGCAGTGTTGTCGGTGGGGATGTAGATCACATCGGAGTCGTCAGCGGCCTTCTGGGCAACGGAAGTAACGTCGTTAGTGTCGGTGAAGGCGTAGTCGGTGCAGGTCAGGCCGGCAGCTTCCAGGTAGCCACGGATCACATCCACCTGGTACTTACTGTTGGACTCGGCAGAGCAGTACAGCAGGCCCACAGTCTTGGCATCGGGGAACAGCTCCTGCAGCATGGCAGCCTGCTGATCCAGAGGCGCCAGGTCGGAGGTACCGGAGACGTTGGTGCCCACGGTGCCGGTCCAGTTGTCGATCTCCAGAGCGGAGGCATAGTCCGTAACGGCAGTGCCCAGCACGGGGATGGTGGAGGTAGCGGAGGCGGCAGCCTGCAGAGGAGCGGTGGCGTTGGCCAGGATCAGGTCCACATTGGAGGAGACGAAGCCGTTGATGATGGTGGCGCAGTTGGTGCTCTCACCAGAGGCGTTCTGCTCGCTGAAAGTCACAGCATCGCCCAGGGCCTCGGTAATGGCAGCCTTGAAGCCCTCGGTAGCGGCATCCAGAGCGGGATGCTGCACCAGCTGGCAGATGCCCACGGTGTAGGACTTGGCAGCCTCAGTCTCAGCGGCAGGAGCCTCGGTCGCGGCTTCCGCAGCGGCGGCAGTGGTGGCAGGGACCTCGGTGGCGGCAGGAGCCGTACCGGTGCAGGCCGCCATGGAGATGACCATCATAGCGGCCAAAAGCATAGCAAGTACTTTTTTCATTTTCATTTTCTTCCCTTCGTATGTTCTAGGTGTACTTTTGTGCTCCAGTCGTGGAGCAACTTGCCGTTACTATACACCCGCGAAAAGAAGTTGTCAACAAATTTTTTACGCTCTGGTCAGTTTTCTGCAAGCCTCGGCCAATTCTCCCAGCGTTGAGCAGGGGATCATAGGTACCATCGTGGACATCACTGCAGTGCTCTTTAGATATTTCCAGTTCCGTTCCGGAATGGGATTCAGCCATAACACCCGGCCCGCCTGACGTTTGGCCTCCGCCAGAGCGGCTGCGGCCCGGGCAGTATCCACAGTTTTGGTGTCGGAGAGGATCAAAAGGGTGGTTGCCCCATTCAGGATGGGGGGCCGCAGGTTACACAGGGTCTCCAAGGCCAGCCCCAGGTTGGTGCCCCGGCCATAGATGCCGGAATCCCGGACGGTGGCACGGAACCTGTCCATATTCTGTAGCTGGAAGGGATCCGCCTCCACAATGGACTCGGAGAACAGGAAAACCTGTGAGGATTCCGCCACCTGGTTCAATGACTGGATGAACCGCAGGGCAAACTCTGAAAACTGCATCATGGATCCGGACACATCACACAGGATCACAAGCCGCTTGCGCTTCGGATGCTTCTTCCGGAATTTCAGGTCGTGAAGGGTGCCGCCGGTGGCGAGACTTTTGCGGATGGTGGCCCGGAAATCCAGCTTGCCGCTGTGGGCGCTGCCCTTCCGCCGGGCGGATAACTCCCCGTTGAGCTGCCGGGCCAGGTTCTCGATCATGGAAATGGCCTTGGGGATCTGCTCGTCGGAGAATTCTCCCAGGTCCCTGTAGAGGATGCCCAGCTCCGGGTCCTGGGCCTCGGCCCCCAGCCCGGCATTCTCCATACGCATCTGCTGCTCCAGAAGAGCCTTGGCAAAGACCGAGTGGATAAACTCGCTGTAGAGGTGGGGGCTCCGGTCTACGTTGCCCTTATATTTTTCCAGAAATTCCTTTAACTTCTGCCGGGCCTCCTGGGGGAGGTCCTGGTAGTTCTGCTTCTCCCGGTCGTCCAGCTTGACCCGGGACTGGACGGACTCCAGCTCCTCCCGGGCCTGCTGCCGGTCCTGTTCCCGCTGCCGCTCCTGCTCCATCTGCTCTTTTGCCTGGGCCCGCATGGCCTCCTCCGAAAGGAAGAAGCCGTCAAAGACCCGGTCGAAGGTCAGCTGCTCTTCCCGACCGGAGGCGTATACCGTCCGCAGGGCGGTTTTCACCGTCTCCCGGTCCTGAAGGTCCAGAGCAGACAGGATTCTGGCCGCGTCCTCCGTGTCCTTTGGGCCGGCGTTCAGTCCCTCAGAGCGGAGCATCCGGCCAAAGGCAGAAAGCTTTTCTATGTAAGTCTCATTCATGGAGCTCGTCCAGCTCCTCCAGGGCCACCAGGTCTTCGTTGTTCTTAAGGACGAATCCGGCGGTCTGCCGCAAGGCGTCCGGAGTCAGCTCCCGGATGCCCAGGGCATCCAGAGCCGCGGCCCAATCCAAAGACTCGGCAATGGAGGGCTTTTTCAGCAGCACATCGGCGGACCGCAGCTGCTGGATGGCCTTGGCCACCTGGACCCGGACTTGATCCTCCACATTGGGAAGCTTCTTCCTCAGGATCGCCAGTTCCTTTTCCATATCCGGGTAGTCGATGTGCAGGTAGGCGCACCGGCGGCGCAGGGCCTCGGACAGGGGCCGGGCCCGGTTGGAGGTAAGCACCACAAACGGGATGGACTTGGCTTTGATGGTGCCGATCTCCGGGATGGTCACCTGCATCTCGGACAGGAGCTCCAGAAGGAAGGCCTCGAACTCCTCGTCAGCCTTGTCGATTTCGTCAATGAGGAGCACCACAGGGGTTTCAGACCGGATGGACCGGAGCAGGGGCCGCTCCAGCAGGTATTCGTCGCTGAATAGAGATTTTGTCAGTGCCTCCTTGTCCTCCTGCCCTTGGTTCACCTGGATGGCCAGCAGCTGCTTCTGATAGTTCCACTCGTATAGGGCTTTGCTCTCGTCCAGGCCCTCGTAGCACTGGAGCCGGACCAGAGGGCGGCCCAGGGCCTCCGCCATGACCTTGGCGACCTCTGTTTTGCCCACACCGGCGGCACCCTCAATGAGTAAGGGTCTACCCAAGGTCAGAGCCACGTACAGGACCGTCAGCATGGTGTCATCATAGACATACTGGGTCCCATCCAGATTTTTCTTCAGTTCCTCCAGTGTCATGCGGAAACCTCCACGCCCAGGGCCCGGAGTTCCCTGCGCAGTCTCGGCACATCCAGGCGGAACTGGATGCCGTTCATGCCGGTCTGGATGGCCACCTCGATATTGGCGGGAGCATCATCAATGAAGACGCACTCCGCAAGGTCCAAACCGAACTTCTCTGCCAGCCGCTCATAGATGGCGGGCATGGGCTTGATGAGCTTCTCCTCGGCGGAAACCATAATGCCCTCAAAGCATTCGGAACCGGGAATGCGGTCAAAGTAGTCCCGCAGGTCCGTGCCGGCGTTGCTCAGCACATACAGATGGTACCCCTTCCCTTTCAGCTCCCTGACCAAATCCGCCATGCCTTCCATGGGCTTCAGAGGCCGACGCCACCAGCTGAAAATGGTCTCCTCTACCGCCGGCCACAGCCGCTCCGGCACCCGGGGCTTTACCCGCTCTACAGCTTGCTCCCTTGTCAGGGTGCCGTGGTCCAGGCTGACCCACTCCACGCTGTTGAACATCTCCCGCAGAAGGATGGACATATCCTCCTCCGACAGTCCCAGGTGGTCCGTAACGGCAAAGGGAGTCCAGTGAATGAGGACCTGGCCCATGTCAAAAACAACGGTTGTGATTTTCTTGGTTTCCATATTTCTCGTCCTTTCCAGACATTTTTCACAATTCTATCACACAGCGGCAGCCCTTGGCAAGCGGATTTCACAGAATTTTCAAATTTGTAAAATAGCTATTGACATTTGTCTATGACGGGAGTACCATGTAGTCAAATTGAATCGCTTATGGTAGAGGCGCGGTGCTCATGAGTATTGCCCGGCAAGGTCTTGCAGCCGTCGGGGGAAAAAGGGAACGCCGCCGAAGCTCGCCCCGTTTGCAAGGTACGGAGCCTGCTGGGCCGTCAGAGAACATCTGCCGGACTGTCACGTTTATGTGGAGCGCTATCGTAAAGGGCCGGAGCAAGGATATTTCCTGTTTTGACATTTACCCTGGATCGCCTGCATAGGCGGTCCAGTTTTTTATTCCACTGGAAGTTGACCGCTTCCAAAAACAAAAAGTGAGGTAAATGAAAATGAGAAAAATCACCTGTCTGGTTCTGGCAATGCTGCTGACCCTGTCCCTGGCTGCCTGCGGCGGCAAGACCGAAACCACCGCCACCACCGCTGCCGCGGCTGCTTCCTCCACCTCCACAGGCGTGGAGGACGGCGTTCTGACCATCGCCATGGAGTGCGCCTACGCGCCCTACAACTGGACCCAGGGCGACGACTCCAACGGCGCTGTGCCCATCTCCAATGTCCCTGGCTCCTACGCCAATGGCTACGATGTGATGATCGGCAAGAAGATCGCCGAGGCCAACGGCTGGCAGCTGGAGGTCATCCAGTCCGACTGGGATTCCCTGGTGCCCGGTGTCCAGACCGGCATCTTTGACGCCGTCATCGCCGGCCAGTCCATGACCGCCGAGCGCAGCGAGCAGGTAGACTTTGCCGGTCCTTACTTCTACGCTTCCATCGTCTGCGTCACCAAGAAGGACAGCCCCTTTGCTTCCGCCAAGTCCATCAGTGATCTCACCGGCGGCAAGTGCACCGCTCAGATCGCCACCATCTGGTATGACCAGTGCCTGCCCCAGATCGAGGGTGCCAACATCCAGACCGCCGCAGAAACTGCTCCTGCCATGCTGATGGCTCTGGAGACCGGCAGCGTGGACTTCATCTGCACCGATATGCCCACCGCCCAGGG
>JBNMIH010000015.1:0-47120 GCA_050873165.1 Faecousia sp. | reverse complement strand
GCGCCTCGCCCTTAGGGGCGAGGCGCTGCGGCTGTTTAGTCGTCAATGGTATGAATTTCCGGAATGACCTCCTCCAACGCATCCAGGACGATGCGGGCAGTGTCCAGAGAGGTGAAGGTGTTCACACCATTCTGGACGGCGCACTGGCGGATGGCGATGCCGTCGTCGTAGTGCTTACCGGAGGACAGGGGGCGGGTGTTGAGAATGTAACTGACATAGCCCGCCCGGATGGAATCCAGGATCTCGTTGCTGCCGTCGCTGAGCTTCCGGCGGACCCGGGTCCGGATCCCGTTTTCCTTCAGGAACCGGGCAGTGCCCTCGGTGGCCTCGATATTGAAGCCCATATTGTAGAAACGCCGGGCCAGGGGCAGTCCCTCGGCCTTGTCTTCGTCGGCCAGGGTCACAATGACGGTGCCGTACTCCTTCATCTTGATGCCGCTGGCCTGAAGGGCTTTATACAGAGCTCGGTTCAGCTTCCGGTCGTAGCCGATGGCCTCGCCGGTGGACTTCATCTCGGGAGACAGATAGGTATCCATGCCCTCCAATTTCGCGAAGGAAAAGGCCGGGACCTTGACATACCACTTCTCCTGCTCCGGCCGGCGGAGCTGGGTGATGCCCTGGTCTGCAAGGCTCTGACCCAGCATGATCTTGGTGGCGATATCCACCAGAGAGACCCCCGTGGACTTGGAAAGGAAGGGCACGCTCCGGGAGGCTCTGGGATTCACCTCAATGATGGAGACCTGGTCATTCTTATCCACAATGAACTGGATATTGAAAAGTCCTTTGATGCCGATGGCGAGGCCCAGCTTTTCCGTATACTCGGCGATACGCTCCTTCACCCGGCTGCTGAGGCTGTAGGGGGGGTAGACGGAGATGGAGTCGCCGGAGTGGACGCCGGTGCGCTCCACCAGCTCCATGATGCCGGGCAGGTACACCTGTTCCCCGTCACAGATGGCATCCACCTCTACCTCTTTGCCCAGAATGTAGCGGTCAATGAGCACAGGGCGCTTCTCGTCGATCTCCACAGCAGTTTTCAGGTAGTGGCGCAGCATCTCCTCATTGGAGACGATTTCCATAGCACGGCCGCCCAGGACGAAGCTGGGGCGCACCAGCACCGGATAGCCGATCTGGGCCGCAGCTTTCACGCCGGCCTCCATATCGGTGACTGCCACACCCTTGGGGTTGGGGATGTGAAGCTGCTTGATGAGGGCATCGAAGACATCCCGGTTCTCCGCCTTCTCAATGGCAGCACAGTCGGTACCGATGATGTTGACCCCCCGGTCAAAAAGACTCTGGGCCAGATTCACAGCGGTCTGACCGCCGAGAGACACAATGACCCCCAAGGGTTTTTCCAGGTTGATGACGTTCATGACATCCTCTGTGGTCAGAGGCTCGAAATACAGCTTATCCGCGGCGGTATAGTCGGTGGACACAGTCTCCGGGTTGTTGTTGATGACGATGGCCTCGTAGCCTTGGGCTCGAATGGTCCGCAGGGCATGAACAGTGGAGTAGTCGAATTCCACGCCCTGGCCGATGCGGATGGGTCCGGAACCCAGGACAAGGATCTTCTTCCGGTCCGTCACCAGGGACTCATTCTCGGCCCCGCCGTAGGTGGAGTAGAAATAGGGCACATAGCTCTCGAACTCGCTGGCGCAGGTATCGATCATCTTATACACAGGCAGGATGTGTTCTTTCATCCGCATCTCGTACACCGCCTGCTCAGTGGTGTCCCAGATCCTTGCGATGCAGGGATCTGAGAAGCCCAGGCGCTTGGCCTCCCGCAGGTGGTCCGGGGAGCCCGCGTTCTGCCGCAGCTCCTCTTCAAACTGGGTGATGTTCTTCAGCTTGCTCAGGAAGAAAATACTGATGGCTGTGGCATCGCAGATTCTTGCCGGATCCATGCCCCGGTGCAGCAGCTCCCCCAGGGCGTAGAGCCGGTCGGCGGGACTCTTGGCGGCGTAACGCAAGAGCTCCGAGTCGGACCAGCTTTCAAACCGGGGAATGCGGATGGAGTCCTTGCCGTCCTCCAGGGACCGGACGGCCTTTTGCAAGCTCTCCTCCCAGGAACGGCCCACGCTCATCACCTCGCCGGTGGCCTTCATCTGGGTAGACAGGTAGTTGGAGGCCGTGGGGAACTTATCAAAGGGGAACCGAGGCATTTTGGTGACCACATAGTCCAGGGCCGGCTCGAAACAGGCAGGAGTATTGGCCAGCTGAATTTCATCCAGGGTCATGCCCACGGCGATTTTGGCGGAGACCCGGGCAATGGGGTAGCCGCTGGCCTTGGAGGCCAGGGCAGAGGACCGGGACACCCGGGGATTTACCTCAATGACAAAATACCGGAAGGAGTGGGGATCCAGGGCAAACTGCACGTTGCAGCCGCCCTTCACATCCAGGGCCCGGATGATCTTCAGGGCGCTGTCCCGGAGCATGTGGTACTCCTTGTTGGTCAGGGTCTGGCTGGGGGCCACCACAATGGAGTCGCCGGTGTGGACCCCCACAGGGTCCATGTTTTCCATGTTGCAGACGGTGATGGCAGTATCTGCCGCATCCCGGATGACTTCGTACTCCACCTCGTTATAGCCCTTGATGCTCTTCTCCACCAGCACCTGGTGGACAGGGGACAAGGCCAGAGCCGTCTTCATCATTTCCTTCAACTGGGCCTCGTCGTCGGCAAAGCCGCCGCCGGTGCCGCCCAGGGTGAAGGCAGGCCGGAGGATCACAGGGTAGCCGATCTCCTTGGCGGCCTTTACGGCTTCCGCCACGGAGTAGGTGATCTGGGAGGGCACCACAGGCTCCCCGATGGCCTGGCACAGCTCCTTGAAGAGCTCCCGGTCCTCGGCCTTTTCGATGGAGTCTACGCTGGTGCCGAGGAGCTCAATTTCGCACTCCTCCAGCACGCCTTTTTTCGCCAGCTGAATGGCCAGGTTCAGACCCGTCTGGCCGCCGATGCCGGGGACAATGGCATCGGGCCGCTCGTACCGGCAAATTCTCGCCAGGTATTCCAGGGTCAGGGGCTCCATATAGACCTTGTCGGCAATGGTGGTGTCCGTCATGATGGTGGCGGGGTTGGAGTTGGCCAGAATGACCTCGTAGCCCTCCTCCCGCAGGGCCAGACAGGCCTGGGTACCGGCGTAGTCAAATTCCGCCGCCTGGCCGATGACAATGGGCCCGGAGCCGATGACCAGGACCTTGTGAATATCAGTACGTTTCGGCATTGCGTTTGCCCTCCTCCATGTATGCTACAAATTGCCCGAAGAGATACCGGCTGTCCTGAGGCCCGGGGGCGCTCTCCGGGTGATACTGGACGCTGAAAGCCCGGTCCTGGGGGCAGGCAACGCCCTCAATGGTCTGATCCAGCAGGTTGATATGGGTGACCTCCAGAGGGGTCCCCTCCAGGCTTTCGGGAACCACGGCGTAGCTGTGGTTCTGGGAAGTGATCTCGATTTTTCCGGTGACCAGGTTTTTCACCGGATGGTTGCCGCCCCGGTGGCCGAATTTCAGCTTATAGGTGCTGCCGCCGTAGGCCAGACTCAAAATCTGATGGCCCAGGCAGATGCCGAAGATGGGGATCTTGCCTTTCAAAGCTCGGACCGTCTCAATGACCTCCCCCACATCCTGGGGGTCTCCGGGGCCGTTGGACAGGAAAATGCCGTCGGGCTTCATGTAGAGAATGTCCTCCACAGGCGTATTGTAAGGCACAATGGTCACGTTGCAGCCGTACTCGTTGAGGGAGCGGACAATGTTCAGCTTCATGCCGCAGTCGATGGCCACCACGTTGTACTTGGCGTCCGCCGTCCGGGAGTACCAGCGCTTCTTACAGCTGACCCGGGACACGGCGTCCTTGGGCACGGGGGTCTCGGCAATGCGCTTGAGTGCCTCCTCCACAGACGTTTCCGGGGAAGTGATCAGGACCCGGCGGGAGCCCAGGTCCCGGATGCTCCGGGTCAGTTTCCGGGTGTCGATGCCGGAAATACCGGGAATGCCGTACTCTTCCAGAAGCTCCGACAGGGTCTTGACCCACCGGAAGTTGGAAGGGGTATCATTATAGTCGTAGCAGACAATGCCGCCGATTGAGGGGAACTTGCACTCGTAGTCGTCCTCCGCCATGCCATAGTTACCAATCAGAGGATAGGTCATGACCACCATCTGGTCTGTGTAACTCAGGTCGGACACGATCTCCTGGTAGCCGGACATGGAGGTATTGAAGACGATCTCGCAGACCCGGTCTACTTTGCTTCCGAAGCCGAAACCAAAGTATTCGCTGCCATCCTCCAGGACCAGCTTTCTATCGATTGTTCTCACTTTTCTCTCTCCTTTCCCCGCTGAGACAGGGGGGCTTCAAATTTATCTTTGGCGGTATCCGCCGGAATTCTGGTGGGGTACACCCCGGAGAAGCAGGCGCTGCAGAAGTCCTCGCTTCCGATGAGCTTGGGCAGATCCTCTATAGGCAGATACCCTAAGGAATCTGCCCCGATGATGTCTTTGATCTCCTCAATGCTGTGCTGGCAGGCGATCAGGTGGTCCCGGGAATCGATATCCGTGCCGTAGTAGCAGGGATTGAGGAAGGGCGGCGAGGAGATGCGCATATGCACCTGGGTTGCCCCGGCAGAGCGCAGCAGGTTCACGATCTGCCCGCTGGTGGTGCCCCGGACAATGGAGTCGTCGATAAGCACGATGCGCCTGCCCTTGACCTCCGAGACAATGGGGCTCAGCTTCATCCGTACCAGATCCATCCGGTTCCCCTGGCCCGGGGAAATGAAGGTCCGGCCAATGTAACGATTTTTGAGAAAACCCAGGCTGAAGGGGATCCCCGCCGCCTCGGCGTAGCCCAAAGCCGCGTCCAGGCCGGAGTCCGGCACCCCTACCACCAGGTCCGCCTCCACCGGGTGGGCCTTTGCCAGGAGCATACCGGCTTTCTTCCGGGCCTCGTGGACCCCCACCCCGTCGATAACGGAATCGGACCGGGCGAAGTAGATGTACTCAAAGATGCACATGGTCTTTTTTTCTTTGCCGCAGTGGCTTGTATCGCTCCGGACCCCGCTTTCGTCTACAGTGACGATCTCACCGGGCAGCAGATCCCGGAGGAACTTCGCCCCCACGGCCCCCAGAGCGCAGCTCTCCGAGGCAAAGACCGTGCTGCCATCCTCCCGGACGCCCATGCACAGGGGCCGGAACCCATGGGGGTCCCGCAGGGCGATCAGCTTGGTGGCCGACATAAGGACCACGGAAAAAGCCCCCTCTAAATAGTCCATGGCTTTGC
The DNA here is from genome assembly GCA_050873165.1 of Faecousia sp. Lineage (GTDB taxonomy): Bacteria > Bacillota > Clostridia > Oscillospirales > Oscillospiraceae > Faecousia. The sequence goes on along the minus strand of JBNMIH010000015.1, from coordinate 41,857 downwards.
TGACTGCCATTTCGATAGAGGGGGTTTTCAGACGCTGCTGCGCCACGATATAGGCAATGATCTCCGTATCAGAGGTTCCGTGGAACAGGGCTCCGCCCAATTCCAGCTGGGTCCGCAGCTCCAGCGCATTGGAAAGATTTCCGTTGTGGGCCAGGGCCATTTTGCCCTTCATGTGGTTGATGACGATGGGCTGGGTATTGGCCCGGTTGGTGCCGCCGGTGGTGCCGTAACGCACATGGCCCACAGAAATATTGCCCAGGGGGTACTTCTCCAGGTTCTCCCGATGGAAGGCGTCCGTCAGCAGCCCCAGGTCCTTGTGGACGGTAAAATTGCCGTCGCTGTTCACCACAATGCCGCAGCTCTCCTGGCCCCGGTGCTGCAGGGCAAACAGACCATAGTAGCAGACATCCGCCACCCGGGCATTGACAGGGGAATAGATCCCGAATACGCCGCATTCCTCATGTAGCTCCGCCATGGTTTCCTCCTTGTCGAATCGTTCAAGCCATCCGGGGTCCTCCCCATTGGCTTTGGTGAATTTCACGAACAAAAAAAGAGCAAAAGGACACCTATCCGGCGGAAATGGGTCTTTTCCCGTCGAAAATAAGCGCCATTGCTCATTGCGTGACATTATAGCACAGGCTAGCCCGCTTGTCAATTTGAAAAAAGTTCATACTCTCTTCCCAAACCGTTCTTTTTCCCGTCAACACCGGTTCATTTTCCCCAGATAATATAAGAGCACGAAAGGGGAACAAAGAAAACAAAATTTGATTCTCCTCTCGTTTACATAGATAACTTCCTCTCTTCTTCTCTTCTATTTCCAAAGCAAAGGCCCCGGGTGCAAACCCGGGGCCTTTGCTTGTCTTATTTGAGAGAAAGACCGCAAAAACCCGCCCCCGAAGGGGCGGGCAGGTAAGTAACTTTCTAAATTACAGGAACTTAGCGAAGTACTTGATGGTGCGGCACATCTGAGAAACGTAGGAGTTCTCGTTGTCGTACCAGGACACGACCTGAACCTGAGCCTTGCCGTCGGGCAGAGCGCAGACCATGGTCTGAGTGGCATCGAACAGGGAGCCGAAACGCATGCCGACGATGTCGGAGGAAACGATCTCGTCCTCGTTGTAGCCGAAGGACTCAGTGGCAGCAGCCTTCATGGCGGCGTTGATCTCTTCCTTGGTCACAGCCTTGGAAACAACGGCGTTCAGGATGGTGGTGGAGCCGGTGGGGGTGGGAACACGCTGAGCAGCGCCGATCAGCTTGCCGTTCAGCTCGGGGATGACCAGGCCGATGGCCTTAGCAGCACCGGTGGAGTTGGGAACGATGTTCACAGCGCCAGCGCGGGAACGACGCAGATCGCCCTTTCTCTGGGGGCCGTCCAGGATCATCTGGTCGCCGGTGTAGGCGTGGATGGTGCACATAATGCCGGACTCGATGGAAGCCAGGTCATTCAGAGCCTTGGCCATAGGAGCCAGGCAGTTGGTGGTGCAGGAAGCAGCAGAGATGATGTTGTCTTCCTTGGTCAGGGTCTCGTGGTTGACGTTGTAAACGATGGTGGGCAGGTCGTTGCCGGCAGGAGCAGAGATAACGACCTTCTTGGCGCCGGCGTCGATGTGAGCCTGAGCCTTAGCCTTGGAAGTGTAGAAGCCAGTGCACTCCAGGACAACGTCCACGCCCAGCTCGCCCCAGGGCAGCTCGGCAGCGTTGGCCTTAGCATAGATGGTGATCTTCTTGCCGTCGACAACGATGTTGTCCTCGCCAGCCTCAACGACATGGCCCTGAGCAGCGTAATTGCCCTGGGTGGAATCGTACTTCAGCAGGTGAGCCAGCATCTTGGGGGAGGTCAGGTCGTTGATGGCGACGATCTCGAAGCCCTCAGCGCCGAACATCTGACGGAAAGCCAGACGGCCGATACGGCCAAAACCATTGATAGCAACTTTAACAGACATGGGAATTCCTCCATTTCAAAATTACCGCCACGCGGCAGCATCTTATTCTGTCAGCACGGATTATCGATATTCCCGTACGGATTTCATTATACTATATATCTTGCTGGTTGTAAACTGGAAATTCCGTCAAAAGCCGCAGAATTTCCGGTTTGTTTTTTGTGCAACTTCCGGATTTTCGCTATATAAGGGGATATGAATCATTATATACTGCGGCCTACCAGCTGAAAAATCAAATTCACTGCCCCCGCCAGGACCATCACGGCGATGGGGTTCATTTTTGTTTTCCGCAGCAGCAGAAAAGCCCCCAGGAAGATGCCCACCATGAGCCAATTGGTAGCCGAAAGGTTCACTGTGCCTCCCCAGAAAGCACTGACGAGAATGAGGATGCCGGCAGAGGCGATCATGGCCACCACAGCCGGCCGCAGGGAGCCAAGGACGCTCTGCAAAACTGCCAGATTCTTATATTTTAGATACAGCTTGGCGATCAGCGTCACCAAAATGCAGGCGGGCAGAATGCACCCGGCAGTAGCCACCAACGCCCCCAGGACGCCCCCCACCTTAGTGCCCACAAAGGTGGCCGAATTCACGGCGATAGGGCCGGGGGTCATTTCGGCAATGGTCACCAGGTCCGTGAATTCGCTCATAGAGAGCCAGGCGTGGCTCTCCACGATCTGCTCCTGAATCAGGGGCATGGCGGCGTAGCCTCCGCCGAAGCTCAGAGCGCCGATCTGCAGAAAGCTCAAAAACAGCTGAAAGTAGATCATTCTGCCTTCCTCCTCTGGTTGATCACCGTCCGCACAATGCCGATGGCAATGCAGGTCAGGATAATGTACACCACGTTCACCCGGAACACGCAGGCCGCCACAAAGGCAGCGGCCATGATCAGAAGGTTCCCTGGATCCTTCTGTTTCACCACGCCGCCGCCCATATTCCAGACGGTAGAGGCAATGACTGCCCCCACACCGGCCTGCATGCCGGAAAGCAGGCTGCTGACCACAAAATTATCCCGGAAGAGCTCGTAGAAGAAGGAGATCACCGTAATAATCAGGAAGGGCGGAATGATGGTGGCGAGGATGGCCACAAGAGCTCCAAGGATGCCGCTGAGTTTGTAGCCCACCACAATGGCTCCGTTGACGGCGATGGCCCCGGGAGCAGACTGGGCGATGGCGATCAGGTCCAGCATCTCCTCTTCCTCGATCCAGTGGAGCTCGTCCACAAATTTTTGCTTCATCAGCGTGACGATGACATAGCCCCCGCCGAAGGTAAAGGCGCTCAGGTATAAGGTAGAGAAGAAGAGCTTCTTCAATACCTCTTTTTTTGTTTTCAAATCTCTCAGCCTCCCGTTTTCTGTTTTCTCTGTCAGTTTACCAGCAATTGGCATATTTGTAAAGCTGATTTTGGACAGCCCCATGGGTCTGGGACGCATCGAGGCCCAGGCCTGCGTGTTCCCTCTTCCGGGGAATCTCCGTAGGGATGACAACATGCACGAAAACCTCCACTCGGATTCCCGGAACTTTTGTATTGTAAAAGGCAGAAAAAGATTGCAATGCTCTGTCTATTGTGGTATATTTCATTGTTGAGAGTTGATAATATACACAAATACGAAGGAGCTTTTTTATGGCATCTCAGGACAAAATCAGAAACATTGCCATCATCGCCCACGTTGACCACGGTAAGACTACCCTGGTTGACGAAATGCTGAAGCAGGGCGGTATTTATCGGGAGAATCAGGCCACTGTGGAGCGGGTCATGGACTCCGGCGACCTGGAGCGGGAGCGTGGCATCACCATTCTTGCCAAGAACACTTCCGTACATTATAAAGACTACAAGATCAACATCGTGGATACCCCGGGCCACGCCGACTTCAGCGGCGAAGTAGAGCGGATCCTGAAGATGGTCAACGGCGTCATCCTGCTGGTGGACGCCGCCGAAGGCCCCATGCCCCAGACCCGGTTCGTGCTGCAGAAGGCCCTGGAGCTGGGCCACAAGGTCATCGTGGCCGTAAACAAGGTGGATAAGCCCGATGCCCGGGTCCATGAGGTCATGGACGAGGTGCTGGAGCTGCTGCTGGACCTGGACGCCACCGATGAGCAGTTCAATTCCCCCACCATCTTCTGCTCCGGCCGTCAGGGCACCGCTTCCTATGGTCCTGACGAGCAGGGCAAGGACCTGACCCCCCTGTTTGAGACCATCATCAAGTATATCGATCCCCCCACGGGCGACGAGAATGGCCCTCTGCAGCTGCTGGTCTCCTCCATCGATTACAACGAGTATGTGGGCCGCATCGCCGTTGGCCGCATCGAGCGGGGCACCATCAAGGTCAATCAGGAAGTCGCCATCTGCGACTACCACGACCCCGACCACAAGGCCAAGGGCAAGGTCGTTGCCCTGTACACCTTCGACGGCCTGGCCAAGGTTCCCGTCCAGCAGGCCAGTGCCGGTGAGATCGTGGCTCTGTCCGGCATGGCAGACATCACCATTGGCCGTACCCTCTGCGATCCCAATGTGGTGGAGCCCCTGCCCTTTGTGAAGATCTCCGATCCCACCATCGAAATGACCTTCGCCGTCAACGACTCCCCCTTTGCCGGTAAGGAAGGCAAGTTCGTCACCTCCCGGAATCTGCGGGAGCGCCTGGAGAAGGAACTGCTGAAGGACGTTTCTCTCCATGTTACCGAGCAGGGCACCGATGCCTTCAACGTGGCCGGCCGCGGCGAGATGCACCTGTCCATTCTGATGGAGACCATGCGCCGGGAGGGCTACGAGTTCTCCGTATCCACCCCCCGTGTACTGACCAAGGAAATTGACGGCAAGCTCTGCGAGCCCATCGAGCGGATGGTTGCTGACGTGCCCGAAGAGAGCATGGGCGCCGTCATCGAGAAGATGGGCAAGCGGAAGGGCGACCTGCTGGGCATGACTCCCGTGGGCAGCCGCTACCGTCTGGAGTTCCTGGTCCCCTCCCGTGGTCTCTTCGGCTACCGGAACGAGTTCCTGACCGATACCCGGGGCGAGGGCATTATGTCCTCCGTGCTGGATTCCTACGCCCCCATGAAGGGCGAGATCGAGCGCCGCCAGGTGGGCTCCCTGATTGCTTTTGAGTCCGGCGAAGCCTGCTCCTATGGCCTCTTCAACGCCCAGGAGCGTGGCCAGCTGTTCATCGGCGCCGGCACCCCGGTCTACGCCGGTATGGTTGTCGGCGTGTGCAGCCGGAACGAGGATATGACCGTCAACGTGTGCAAGAAGAAGCAGCTGACCAATATGCGTGCCGCCGGTTCCGACGAGGCCCTGCGGCTGACGCCTCCCAAGATCATGTCTCTGGAGCAGTGCCTGGAGTTCCTGGCAGACGACGAGCTGCTGGAGTGCACCCCCAAGAGCCTGCGGATCCGCAAGCGGGAGCTGGATCACGCCCTGCGGATGCGGAACCTGATGAAAAAACGTGCGCAGGAGTAAGGGATTTTCCTTTTCCCCCTCTTGATTCGACACGGTCCCTATGGTAAGATAGGTGAAAGCCTATTTTCCAAGGGACCGTGTCCTTTTTATTCTCTTTTGTATAGGAGGCCCTCTATGCGCAGAATGCTCCTGCTTCTTCTCATCCTGTCTCTGCTTCTTTTGACGGCCTCTGCCGAAAGTTTCGAGCCCGAGACCTTCACCCTGAGCTTCGTGGGGGACCTGGCCCTGGGTTCCGACGGACTCATGGCCGACGGCCCCTACTCCTTCGCCGCCGTGGTGGGCGACGATTACAGCTACCCCATGAAAAATGTAGTCCAATATTTTGAGACCGACGACCTGACCCTGGGGAACCTGGAATGTGTCCTCCGGGAAGGCCGGTTCAAGACCAAGCCCGACGGCTTCTGCCTCATGGGCTCTCCGGACTTCGCTCAAATTCTCAGCCAGAACAGCATTGAGGTGGTGAGTCTGGCCAACAATCATATCGGCGACTTTGGCCCCGAGGGCATCGACGAGACAGAGGCCGCCGTCACTGCCGCCGGAGTCACCGGCGTTCGTCAGAATCAGGCCCAGGTAGTCACCACAGAACGGGGGCTGAAGGTAGGCATCTTCGCCGTCTTCTTCCAGACCGATGCCGACACCATCGGTTCCGCCGTGGAAGAGATGCGCGCCCAGGGAGCCGAAGTCCTGGTCGCTCTGGTCCACTGGGGCAGTGAAAACAGCTACCACACCATGGCAGACCAGGACAAACTTGGAGAATTGCTCATTGACAAAGGCTTCCACATCATAGCCGGAAGCCACCCCCACCTGCTCCAGAAAATCACGGAATACAACGGCGGTGTCATCTACTACAGCCTGGGGAATTTCTGCTTCGGCGGCAATCACTACCCCACAGACATGGATACCGCCATCGTCCAGCAGCAGGTCCTCCGGTATCCCGACGGCACCGTGGCCCTGGGAGAGCGGACAATTGTCCCCTGCTGCATCAGCAGCGAGACCCCAAGAAACAATTTCCAGCCCACCCCCTATGAAGAGGGCACAGAATACTATGACCGGGTGCTCTCCAAGCTGAACGGGACATTCAAGGGAAACGGCACCGCGCCGGGGTATCCGTGGTAGTACAAATGCCGCCCTTCCTCATTTTACGGGGAAGGGCGGCAAACGTTTATTCTTCAAACTTTTTGTACACCACGATTCCGCCGCCGATGGCGCCGAAGGCCAGGATCGTCAGCAGAATGGGCACTGCAATGGATATCTTTTTCTTTGCCGGCTTCTGCTCCACAGGGGCTGTGGATTCTGTGGGGACCTCCGTCTGTGTCTCCGTGGGCAGGGTGGCAGCCTCGGTGGGTGCTTCCGTGGGGGCCGTGGTCTCTGCCACGGTGCGGCGGAAGGTGACCTCGATGGTGTGCCCGGCCTGGACATCCCGGAAGGTGTACACGCCAACGGAGCCCATGCTCTTGCCGTCCACCTTCACGTCGTCCACCACGTAGCCCTTCTCCGGCTTGGCGGTAAAGCTGACGCTGCTGCCTTTGGCCGCAGAGACCTGGCCGCTGGGCTCCAGGGTGCCGCCGGTGCCTGCCGTGGCCGCAATGGTGTAGGCAGTGCCGGTATTGGCGCTGGGCTGGGTGGCCGTTGTGGGCTTTGTGGAAGTGGCAGGTTTCGTGGAAGTCGTGGGCTTTGTGGTCTCATTGGTAGAGGAGGCCTTGCGGATAACGAACTTGGCCGCGCTGCTCTCCGCTGCCGTGTAGTTGCCGGAGGCCCGGATGGAGGCCTTCACATAGTAAGTACCCGGTTCCTTGGGGGCATCCGTGGTGGCGCCCTTGGTGCACTTGCTGTCGGTATAATAGGTATACGTCACGCCGCCCTGGTAGTTTTCCCCATTGACGCCGGTGATTTCCGCACCCCCCAGACTCTGTCCGTAGCCGGTATAGTCCACAGTCTTCCCAGACAGTTGGATCGTGGGAGTCGCCGGTTTGATCTTCACTGTGACGGTGCCGGTGACATCCTCATAGCCCGCTTTTTCCACCAGATAGCCCACCTCGTAGGTGCCTGCCTTGGTGTACTCCGGGAAGGTGGTCAGGTCGTAGTCCCCGCTGTCGTCCTCCCGGTAGGTGATGCTGGCCCCTTTGGGAATGGAGACATGGATGGTGGCGATCTTGCCGCTATAGGTGATGGTCGTGTCCTTGACCTCCACGTTCTTCATCTTTTTCAGCTCCGTAGGCTCAGTAGGTTCCTCTGTGGGCTTCGTCGGATTCTCCGTGGGCTTGGTGGGTTCCTCCGTGGGTTTCGTGGGCTTCTCCGTGGGCTTGGTGTCCTCCGTGGGTTTTGTTTCCTCAGTAGGCTTCGTGGTCTCCTCTGTGGGTTTGGTCTCCTCGGTAGGTTTCGTGGTCTCTTCTGTGGGTTTCGTCGTTTCCTCCGTAGGCTTGGATTCTTCTGTCGGCTTTGTAGGTTCTTCCGTGGGCTTGGTGGTTTCCTCCGTCGGCTCCGCCGTCTGGGTCCACTTCAGTGTCCCCTCTTTTCCGGCAGTGACTTTGCCCTCATACCGGTCCTCTCCCAGGACCGCGGCGCTGAGCTGGGTCTTTTCCGGCAGATAGAGGTAGACGGCACCATCGTCGTCGGTGACCACGCCATCCAGGCTGTAGCCCACCGCCGGGTCCATGGTAAGCTTCTCTATCTTCTGCCCGGCAACGGCCTCGCCCTTGTCGTCCTTCAGCGTCACCACTGTGCGCTGGAGTTTTGTTTTGCCGTCATAGATGTCGCAGGCGCTTGGTTTCCCCTGTTCGCCTCCCGTCAGATTCACGGAACCACCCAGCACATAGGCCTTGTCGGCCTTCAGGTCGTCGGTTTTGTCCTTGCCCGTGGCATGGATGCAGCCGGAATACACCGTCAGAGTCTCGCAGTCAATGGCCGGGCCGCCCTTTACATACAGAGCACCGGTGCCGGAGATGGTGATGTTCTTTCCGGCCAGGCCCGCCTGATCGGTGGAAGCCAGCCGGTTTTCCTCCCACAGAACGATTTTTCCGTCCTGCTCCATGGTCAGAGCCGCCTTGCCTTCCGGGGCCTCGATAGACGCGCCGAAAAGCACCAGCGTCCCGTTCCCCATAGCCCGGATGGTCTTATGGGAAGTCTCCACCTCGTTCATGGTCAGGGCGATGGTCTTCTCTCCCGAGAGCACCAATTCCTCGTCCTCCAGAAAGTAGTCCGCCCCATCCTCCAGGGGTTCCAGACTGCCCAGGGAGAAGTCCCCGCAGTTCACCCACTGGAGCCGGTCCGCCTGGTCCGTCCGGAGAAACGCCGTCAGGGCTTCCAAATTTTCGTAGCCCTCCGCCGCTTCCGCCTGGGCCCGTTCCTCACCGGACAGGGCATAATACCCCGTCTCCCAGAGCTCCTCTAGGTGCAGAAGCATGGCGTCCCGCTCCCCGCTCTCCAGTTTCTGGGCGGCTGACAGCTCCGGCAGCTTTGACAGTTCTTTTGAAAAATCCCCCGCTTCCTCTGCCGCTGCGCCTAAGGGCAGCACCATGCAAAGGGTCAAAGCCAGAGACAACAATTTTTTACCGTACATAGTTTTTCCTCCTTCCTATGTGATTTTAGTATACCATAGGAAGGAGGACACGACAATAGATAAACTGTGAACGGAAGCAGTTCCCATGGCAAGCGGGAAAATCTTATACTTTTCTTAAGAACAAAGGCGTTTTCCTTCTTTCGGGAAAACGCCTTTGGTAGTGCCATTATTCAGACAAATACAGATTCAGGCTCTGCAAGGCCTTGTCCGTAGCTTCTTTCGCCGTACAGGTGCCGCTCATGCAGGCGGCGGCCTGGGTGGTAATGAGATTGCGGATGGTCCGGTCCGTCAGGGCGTGGGTGGTGAGGGTCTGGACCCATTGGGCCAGCTGGCTTCGCTCCTGGGCGCTGGGGTAGCGGGCCGTCAGGGAGATCATCTCTCCGCCCTCTCTGGAAGAGGCGAAGGAGGCGTTGGCGGTTTTGTTCTCCTGAATGAGCTTATCAAAGACAGTCTTGTTCACAGGGAAGCCGTAGTTCAGGTCGCTCTTCTGGACTTCCTCGCCCAGAAGGAAGCGGACAAAATCCTTGGCGGCAGCGGCATTTCCTGTGGTGTTCAGCACGCCGTAAATCTGCCGGGGGAGGAATACGCCGCTTGCCTGGAGGGTCAACGGGGCCAGGGTATACTCTTCCAGCTGCTCGTCCCCGGCCAGGGCAAAGGACCAGATGTCCATGCTCTCCAAGGTGCCTACAGACATGGCCTCGCCGTTCATCAGGATGTCCCGGCTGCCGCCGATGGCGGTGTATTCCCCGGGGGTGATGCCAAAATCGTCGCCCATCTGGCTCAGCACATCGGCGTAGCGTTCCCGCAGGGGGGCGTCCAGGTCGTAGATGGCCTTGTTGGCGGTGATGAAGGCCTCCAGGGCGTTTGCGTCCAGGGTGCCGTCAGCGGTCTTCCAGGCGGCGGAGCAGCTGTCGTAGATGTTGTCCGTCACCAGAGCCGGGATCATGCCGTTCATCAGGCTGCCGGCTCCCGACCGGTCCAGAGCCTGGGTGGCCGCCTCTACGAAGGAATCCAGGTCGTGGATGCTTTCCACCAGGTCCCTGGGGCCGTAGACCGCCGGAATGGCGAAGGCCACAGGCAGGATGGATACCTTGCCGTTTGCGGCATAGCACTTCGTGATGTTTTCCAGGGTTGGGGTCTGCCCCAGCAGGTCCGAAAGGTCCAAAAACAGGTCCTTTTTCAGATAGCTGTCCAGGGACATGCCGTCCAGCCGGAGAATATCCGGACCGGAGCCCGCCAGAATTTCCGTGTTCAGGGTCCGCAGGGCGTCGGCCTCCGTGACACCGTCCTCGCCGGAAAGGCCGATCTCCAGGTGGATGTCCGTCTCCGGGTGGGACTTTTGGTAGGCGGCAATGATCTGCCGCAGGTCCTCGTCGTCGTAGAGGCTGTAGAGCTTCAACGACTGCGTGGCCTGAAGAGGGGCGTTGGCGTCAAAATCATATCTGCACAGCACACTGTTGGCGCCGCCCTGAACGGCAAGTACGTAGAAAGTGCCGTCCTCGGTGCCCGTCAGGGCCTTTGGCATGAAGCTGGGGTCGCCGAAGGAGCTCTTGCCGGCGCTGACCAGCTCCTCGGTGACACTGCCCCCGGGGACGAAGCTGTAAATTCCCTCCCCAGTGGTGAAGAAGAGGTAGCCCTGACTGTTCTGCCAGAAGGCGTTTTTCCCTCTGGAGCCCTCGTCCGTCTTGGCGGAGGCCATCAGCTGGTCCCCCAGGACATCCGTCAGCTTTTCCTGCTGACCGCCCCGGACCCTGGCGCAGATATCGCTGTCCAGAAGGTAGGTATCCTCCCCGGCACAGGCGACGCCCATGGTGACCCAGATGCCCAGCTCGTTCAGGTTCCCGCTGAGGGCACCGGTGTCCAGGTCCACCTCTCTCAGGTCGTCAAAGGAAAAGAGGGCCATAAGCTTCCCGCTGTCCGTAAAGTCCGCCCCGCCTAGGAGAAAGCCGTCCCGTTCGTTGGCCTCGGGGTACGCCACCGGCAGCTCCCGGAGCTCGCCGGTGGGAGAAATCAGCACGAGATGGTACTCGTAAGTCCCGTCTCCCATATCCTTCACCAGGCTCAGGAACACCGAGCCCTCCGGGGAAAGCCGGAGCATATCCGGAGTTCCCAGCTCCTTCAGACTCTGGGGGAGCGTAATATCTTCCTGCCAGTCTTCTCCCTCCCGGGTGAAGACGTGAGGCTCCCCTTCCAGGGTCATGAGGCCCACCCGGAGCCGCCCGTCGGACAGGGTCACCATGTCCTGAGGGTAGCCCTCCATGGGCAGGGCCACCTCCGTCTCCACGTAGCGGCCCCTGGCCGCCGCAGTCACGGGAGCTGTTGCCTCCTGCTTGCCGCACCCGGCAAATCCGGCCAGCACCAAGGCCAGGGCCAGAAAAATCGATAATATCCGTTTTAACATGTTCCGTTTTCCTTTCCGCCGGTCTTTTGCCGACGTGGGGATGATAGCATACGGGGCTCTAAGGGGCCTCTAGGTTGGCTCTAATAGAACTCTAAAGGAACGCAGCCCCTGCCTTCTCCTGCCTGGAGAAGGTGCCGCCGCAGCGGCGGATGTGGAGGGGACCCCTGAATGTGAAAACCGGGCCCGGCTGAACGTCCTAGGGGTCCCCTCCACACCCGTCCCGGGCTGCGCCCGGTCCACCCTCTCCAAGCAGGAGAGGGCTTGGCTCTACCGCAATGGAAGCTCCAGGATGAAGACCGCCCCGCCGGTGGGGTTATCCTCCACCCAGAGCTTGCCCCTGTGCTTGGCGGCGATCTCCGCAGCAATGCTTAATCCCAAACCAAAGTGGCTCTTGTCCGTCCGGGCCTTTTCGCCCCGGTGGAAGCGGCGGAAGATCTGCTCCTTTTCGCTGTCCGGCACCCCGGGGCCCGTGTCCGCCACAGTAAAACGGAGCTTCCGGCCCCGGCTCCCCACCCCCAGGGTGATGTGGCCCGGGGCTGGGGTGCAGCTGATGGCGTTGTCTAAAAGAATGGACAGGGCCTGGCTCACCCGGTCCGGGTCGGCGAAGGCAGCCGGGACCTCCTGGGATATCTCCAGGGTCAGTTTCAGCCCTTTGACTTTGGCTTGGGGTGCGTAGGTCTCGTAGCTCTCCAGGGCCAGCATATCGGGCTCCATTCTCTGGGGCCGCACCTGCCAGCCGCCGCTGTCGGCGCTGGCCAGGGTCAGCATATCCTCAATAAGCCGACCCATCCGCTTTCCCTCCCGGCGGATGACCTGGGCGAAGGTCTCCTTCTGAGCCTCTTCCGCCCGCTCCATGGCGGAGGCGGCGGAGAGAATGGACGTCAGGGGTGTCCGCAGCTCGTGGGAGGCCGCGGCAATGAATGCTTTCTCCTGCCGACGGCTCTCTTCAATAGGTTTTAAGAGCTTCCCGGTGAAGGCCCAGGAGAAGCCCCCCAGCAGCCCCACGGCCAGCAGGGTCCCCAGGCCCACGGCCAGGCGCTGACGGGAGATACCTGCCTCCAGGCTGTCCAGGGGGTAGAGTAGTGTCAGCTCCAGGCTGGCGCTCCCTTTGGGGATCTTCGCCACACCGGCGAAATAGTTCCGTCCATCGGTGTCTTTCATGGGAAAGATGCAGGTAAAGAGCTGGTTTTTCTCCGGATACCCCTGCTCCTCCCGGGCAATTCTCCGGGCCTGGGCCACAGCGGAACCCCCGCGGTCCGGATCCAGCCAGGCAGAATACAGGGGCGTTCCGCCGTCGGAAATGGCAGTGTGGAGGTTCCCCGCCGCCTCCAGCTGGGTCAGCCAGGACATGGTAAGGCGGTCCTGATTTTGCAGGTAGGCCGCCGCCGTACTCAGCTGGCTGCCAAAATTCCGGAAGGCCTCCGCCCGGCTGTTCCGCTCGGAGAGACCTACGCACAATAATGTCATGCAGAGTAAAACCCCGCAGGTAATGAAGGTATTGAAGGCCGTAAGGCCCAGACGCAGACGCTTCATGCCCTGTCCTCCAGTCGGTAGCCCACCCCTCGGACAGTGGTGAGGGACAGGCGGCTATCCACCTTTTTCAGGCTCCGCCGGAGAAAATAGGTGTAGTTGTCCAGATTTCCGTCCTCTACCTCCGCCTCCGTGCCCCAGACCCGCAGCAGGATGGTCTGCCGCTGGAGGGTCTGGCCGGGGTTCCGGAGGAAGAGCTCCAATAGGTCCCCCAGCCGCTTGGACAGCACCGTAGCCACCTCCCCCCGGCGCAGGGTCAGGCTGTCCGGGTCATAGGTGATGTCCCCGAAGGACAGCACCGCACTTTGGATGGTCCCGGGCCGCCGGAGAACGCAGCGGATCCGCGCCAGGAGCTCGTCATAGGCGAAGGGCTTTACAAGATAGTCGTCCGCCCCAGCATCCAGCCCCTGGGTCTTGTCGCTGACCTGGCCCAAAGCCGTCAGGAAGATCACCGGGGTGGAGATTCCCTCCTTGCGGAGCTGCCGCAGCAGGGTCAGCCCGTCCTTTCCCGGAAGCATCCGGTCCAACAGAATCAGGTCCTGGGCCTGTTCCCGGGCCCAGAGGAGGCCCTCCTCCCCGTCCCGGCAGATATCCACCTGGAAGCCATCCTGCCGGAGCTGATAGCCCAAAGACAAACACAGGCTCTCGTCGTCCTCAATGAGCAGCAGACGCATGTTTCTCTCTCCTTCCGCCCCAAACCGCGAAAATCGTCCCGGCCAGGGCACACAGTACCGATTGTATCATATCCCGCTCCATTTGCAATGCCCAGTCCCCGGGATAGGCGGTGACAATGGCCAGAAAATTCTTCCTTTGCCCTTGGATCCAGGTTCCCCAGAAAGAAAAGTCCGACCATAGGGAGGGAATGGCCTCCTTGGGCACCGTCACCCGGCTGGATAAGAAAACAGCTCCCACCGCCAGCAGCAGCCAGCCCAGGCGGTTGTTTTGCCTTCTGATAAGGTTGCATAACATAAGCAAGGCTGCCCACAAAGGAAGCAGGCAGGCGTTTTTCACAAAGGCCAGTAATGAATAAAAATTCAATATTCTTCCAGAAAGGCCGTAGCGGAGAAGGAAGGCTTCCGCCCGTTCCCTCCCCGTCTCCGTCCACCCAGCGAGGACACAGCTGGTGAGGCTGTCCCCATCCTCCGCCGAGACAAGGGCGGTAGCGGTCAGGGCCGGGAGCACATTCAGGGCCGTCCAGGTCTCCCCTTCCACGGTCACCCGCTGGGCTCCTACCTCCGCTGTGCCAAAGAGAGTCTGGGCGGTGGCTTTGTCCAGGACACAGCCGGTCCGCCAGGTCAGCGCCTCGGCCCCCAAAAGTCCCGGATTGCCCAATACCGGCACCAGGGTCACCCTGGCAGAGCTGCCCGTATCCGGGCAGGCGATATCCGTATCCGTTCCCAGGGCGTAGAAGCAAACCCCTATCGGATCCTCCAGCGCCCCCTCCCGTTCCAGGATATCCGCCGCCTCTGCCCCGGTCAGGGGGCTGTCCAGCAGAACATAGACGCCGTTTCCATAACTCTCCGCCTGACGGCAAAGCCACAGACTTGCCCCCCAGGCCAGCGCCGCCAATAGCCAAACCACGCGCCTCATTCCACTCTCACCCGGCTTCCGCTGTCCACCGCCCGGTCGGCGCTGACGATGACCTCTTTGTCCGTCAAGGCTCCTTCCACCGCCGCCGTGGTCTCGTTTTTGTCCAGCACCGTGACGGAGAGCTTGGCCGCCCTGGTCTCGCTGCCCAGCACCGTGCTCACCGTCTCCAGCACCAGCACGTAAGCCCGGTTCTGAGCATCCATATGCAGGGCGGACAGTGGGACACAGGTCTGGTAGGCCTGGGACCGGCGGGTGCAGCTCAGGCTCAGTCTTGCCCCCAGAGGAATATCCGCCGCCGGGAGGGCCACCGTCAGGCTGCCCCCATCTTCTCTCTGGGAGAAGGCGGTGACGGCCAGGTCCTTGTATTCCTTGCCGCTGCTCTCTAACCGGACAGTCACCTTGTCCCCGGTGCCGATGTACTTACTCTGGTCCTGGGTCACTTCCGCCGAGAATTTCCAGCCCTTGGCGCTGTCCGCCAGCAGCAGGGCCGTGGTGTCCGTGGTCATCTGGCCGGTACGGACGGCGACCTCCGTGATGACCCCTTTGACGGGAGCGGTGACCTGACCCTCGGCCTCCAAAAGCGCTTCCAGTTTTTTCAAGTCTCCGGCCTGCTGGTCATAAGTGATCTGGCCGATCTGGGCGCTGTGGCTGGTGCCGCTGGGAAGCGACGCGGTCTCCACCGCCTGACCGTAGGTCCGCTTGGTGCTCGATAGACTAGATTCCGCCTGGTCTCTCACCTCCTCCGCCTTTTTTAGGGCATCTTTCAGTCCTTCCTCGCTGGGCCGTTCCCCGGGGGTGAAGGCAGCCAGAGCCTGGTTGGCCTGGTCCAGCGCTCCCTCCGCGGTGGTGACGGAATCCTGAGCTTCCAGGATCCGGGGGGCGTATTCCGCCTCCAGTTCCGCAGTGACGGCGGCCTTTTCCTCCTCGGTCTCCGCCTGGGCCGCAGCCTCGGCGATGGCGTTGTCCCGTTCCGCTTCCAATTCGGACAGGGCAGTTTTGGCCGCTTCCAAATGCTCTTCCGCCTCCTGGCAGGCGGCGGTCAGGGCCGCTTTTTCCTCCTCATCCCCGGATATTCCCGCATAGTAGTCATCCAGAGCCTGCTGGGCCTTGTCTACCGCTTCCTCTGCCCGGTGCAGGGTGCTTTTGGCCCCGGACACGGCGGCATCGTAGTTCTCCTGGGCCTGTTCCTTGGCGGTCTCTCGGGCTGCCTGTTGAGCATTCGCCTGGCTCCAGAAGTCCTGGACGGAGAGCTGCTGCTTTTTAAGCTCCTGACGTTTCGCTTCCACGGTTTCTTCCAAGTAGTTCATATCCAGGGTAAAGAGAGATTCCCCCGCCTCCACCTGCTGTCCTTCCGTCACCAGCACCGCCCCAACCCGCAGCCCCGGCAGAGTGGTGACGGCGATTTCCTGATTCTGGACCGCCTTGCCTGTCAGGCGCACCGTATGGCTGACGGTGCCGCTGGAGGGGGCGGCGGTGTGGACCACCGCCGTGCCCTGCTGATAGGCCGCCCGGGACAGAAGGGTAAACAGGGCCATGCCGCCAAAGAAGACCGCCGTGATCTTCCAAAGCAATTTCTTTTCCATCATTCTTTTCCTCCCGGCAGGGCGATGCCCTGCTCCAGCGCCTCCTGGCACTGGGCAAACAGCAGCAGTGCCGGAAGCAGCATCAGTAAGGCCGCGGCGAACCCCAGCCCCGCATCCGCCAGAGTGGTCTCCGGCAGGAACAGGGACAGGGGCCACAACGCCCGATTCTTCAAAAAGGTCACGGGCTGCTCCAACATGTTCCAGCTGTCCAAGAACACCAAAATCGCCACACTGGTCAGCCCCGGCAGCCCCAGAGGCAGGGCCATATACCGAAAGATCTGCCACTCGCTGGCTCCGTCCAGTCGGGCCGCCTCCAGAATTTCATCGGGAATGGCGGAGAAAAACCGGTTCAGGAGGAACACGGGATAGGCCGAAAAAATTCCCGGCAGGATCACCGCCCACAGGGTATCCAGCAACCCCAGAGCCCGGAGCACCAGATACTCGGGGTACATGAGGACCTGAAAGGGCAGCAGCATCAGCACCATGTAGAGGCTCCCCAGCCTTTTCCCGCCGGGCAGTCTCAGCTTCGCCAGGGCCCAAGCCGCCGGAGCGGCGAAGAGAAGCTGCCCCATCAGCGTCCCCAGGGAGATGACTACGGAGTTCCAGAACATGGTGAAAAAACCGGGGCTGTCCAGCAACACCCGGACCAGGGAGCGAAGGCTGGGACTCTTCGGCAGGATGTTCCACCGGGCAAAGCCGCTGAGGCTCCCCAAAACGGGCCCCAGGTTTTCCGTCAGCTCCCAGTCGGAAGAGATGGCCCCCGTCACCGCCACCCAGATAGGAAAGAGCATCGCCAGGGCAAACAAGGCCAGGACTATCCACAGAATCTTTCGTCTCATGTATCCGCCTCCCGGCCCGTCAGGCCAAACAGGGCGATAAGCCCCAGTACCGCCAGACTCACCAGCACCGATGCCGCGGCGATCTTGTCGTAGTCCAGGTCCCGGAACCAGTTGTTGTACAGGTGCTGAATCAGGTACATCTTCTCCTGGGGATAGTCCCCCGCTACCAGCCAGGCCTCCCGGAAGACCTTGAAGGAATTCAGCAGGGACAGTACCCCGATGGAAAAGGCGCTGCCCTTCAAATTAGGCAGCGTGATGTAGAAAAAGGTCTGCAGACAATCAGCCCCGTCGATCTGGGCCGCATCGTAGATGCTGACCGGAATGGTGCCCAGGGCCGCCGTCCAGAGGACCACAGTGTAGCCCAGATTCTTCCACAGGTAGCTCACCACCAGCATCCAAAAGGAAGATTCGCTTCCCATCCAGTCGATACCCGGCAGGTGAAGGGCATTCAAAAGGCCGTTCAGCAGCCCGTTTCCGTGAAACAGCAGCTTCCACACCAGCACCACCGACGCGGCGGGCACCGCCATAGGCAGCAAATAGGCCCCCCGCAGCGTTTTTCCGTCCCAGGCCCGCCGGAGCCCCAGAGCCAGCAGCAGAGAGAGAACAAGCAGCAGCGGGATACACACCAGCACAAACCGCCCCGTGTTCCCCGTCGCCAGCCGAAAAGCCCGGTTGCTCAGCACGGTGGTGAAGTTCTGTAAGCCCACCCAACGGCCTCCCACCGCCGACCGAAAAGCCCCAACCAGCACCGCCCCCATAGGGATCAGGGCGAAGACGGTTACTCCAAAAAGGTTCGGCAGCAAAAAGAGCCAGCGGCCTGTGTGTTTGCGCATGTTTTCTATTCTCCTCTATGATCTCACAGTCTAAGGAGAGTTTAGCACTTCAATCTCTAACAGATATCTAAAAAATGGAGCCGCCCAGAGGCAGCTCCGTTTCCCTACTCGTCAATATGATCTTTCAGCCATTCCAGCAGTCCCTCGTCCCGGAGTCCCTCCATCCCGCCAGACTGTTCCATCAGCATAGAATGGAGCATCAAAATTTGACGCTTGCTAAGGACCCTCATTTTGCCAGTTCCTCATAGACATGCTGATTTCGCTGCATGAGCTTCAGGGAGGATGCGAGCACATCCTCATCGGCAGCGGCCTGCATGGTATCCGCCTGATTGAATTCATAGATGATATACCGGGGTGTGTTGTTTTTCATAATCACAGCTGAGCCGTATTGATCGACTAATCTCGCAACTTTGGAAAAATTCTGATTGGCGACGGAGATGGGAACAATGGTGTTGGTATCGATGTTCATAGGGGTCCCTCCTTTGGTATTAGTATACTCAGATTTTAGGATAAAATCAAGCTAATTTTCATTGTCTCGCATATAGCTTTTCCATTCATTGAAGCCCGACATGATATTTCAGGTGTCCCCTCCACACCCGTCCCGGCTTCGCCGTGCCACCCTCTCCAGGCAGGAGAGGGCTTAGACGCAAAAACCCCCGGGCCGAAATCGGTCCGGGGGGTGGACACTCTATCTGTGTGGGCCACAGGGGGTCAATTCATTACTTGCAGAGCTTCTTGAACTCGTCGTAAACGAACTGAACCTTGGGTCCGATAATGACCTGCACAGAGGTCTTGCCGGGACGCAGGACACCGGCGGCACCGGAGGCCTTGATCTTGGCCTCGTTGACCTGCAGGCGGTCCTTGACTTCCAGACGCAGACGGGTGATGCAGTGGTCGACGGAGGCAATGTTCTCCTTGCCGCCCAGGCCTTCCAGGATGATGGTAGCCATAGCGGTGTAGTCGTTGTTGGCCAGCTCAATATTCAGCTCGCCCTCCTGGTCGTCCTCACGGCCGGGGGTCTTCAGGTCCCACTTCTTGATGGCGAAGTAGAACACGGCGAAGAACACCACGAAAGCGGCGATGCCCAGGGGGATGATCAGCCAAGTCTTAGCAGCAGCGGGTAGGCTGGCAGAGAACAGCAGGTCGGTAGCACCGGCGGAGAAGCAGAAGCCGGCGCGGAAGCCCAGAGCCACGGTGATGGCGGCAAAGATGCCGTACAGAGCAGCGTAGACAACGTACAGGGGGAATGCCAGGAACATGAAAGCGAACTCGAAGGGCTCGGTAACGCCGCACAGGAACGCACAGACAGCAGCCGCGCCAACCAGGCCGATGGCGGCCTTCTTCTTGTTGGACTTTGCGGTGGCGATCATAGCGCAGGCAGCGCCGGGGATACCGAACATCATGCAGGGGAAGAAGCCGGCCATGTAGGAGCCCACGGACCAGTTGATCAGGGTGCCGTTGGCCATGGTGTCGCCCTCAACCAGAGCGCCCCAGTAAGCAGTCAGGTCGCCCAGGCCGATGGTGTCGAACCAGAACACGTTGTTCAGAGCGTGATGCAGACCGGTGGGGATCAGCAGACGGTTCAGGAAGGCATACAGGCCAACACCGACAACGCCCAGGCCCTTGATGCCGTTGCCCACGGCGACCAGAGCGCCGAAGACCACAGGCCACACGAACAGCAGGATTGCGGAAACAACGATGGACACAATGCCGGTGACGATGGCCACGGAGTGCTTGCCGCCGAAGAAGGCCAGCACGTCAGGCAGCTTGGTGTTCTTGAACTTGTTGTAGCAGGTAGCGCCGATGATACCGGACAGGATGCCGGTGAAGGGGTTGGCGATCTTGGCGAAAGCCACGGCATTGACCTCGTTTGCCATCATGCCGGGAGCAATCACGCTGACAACGCCGGTAGACAGCAGGTTGGTGATCATCAGCCAGGAAACCAGACCGGCCAGACCGGCGGTGCCGTCGCTCTCCTCGGCCAGGCCCACGGCCACGCCGATGGCGAACAGAAGAGCCATGTTGTCGATCAGGGCGCCGCCTGCTTTGATCAGGAAGAAGCCCAGAACGTAGGCGAAGCCTTCGGTAGCACCGGCAGCGCCCATGGCGGCGGGAGCCAGGGCGTAGCCCAGACCCATCAGAATGCCGCAGATAGGAAGCACGGCGACAGGCAGCATCAGAGCCTTGCCGAGCTTCTGCAGAGTTTTCATCATAGAAAAAATCCTCCTTCGATTCTTCTCGCCGCCGCGGAAAGCAGCGGCATGCCTATTCATAAGACCGTCGGCCCACAACGGTCTTTATGGCCTGAAACTTACTTTGCCAGCTTGATGACGGTGTCCCCCGCCTGGACGGCGTGGCCCACATCGGTCTCAAACTTCGAAAAATCATCGCTGTTGCAGATGAGCACAGGGGTGATGGGGTTAAGCCCAGCCTCCTTCAGCACATCCAGGTCTACCTCGATGAGCAGGTCGCCCTTTTTGACCTTCTGGCCGTTCTGTGCGTGAATGGTAAAGCCCTTGCCCTGGAGCCCCACAGTCTCCAGACCCACATGGACCAGGACCTCCGCGCCGCAGTCGGCAACCATGGAGACAGCGTGTCCGGTCTCGAACATCATGTCTACGGTGCCGTCACAGGGGGCGCAGATCTTTCCCTCGGAGGGGATCACGGCTACGCCGTTGCCCAGCATACCGGAGGAGAAGGTGGGATCGGGGACCTCCGTCACCGGCACGGCCTGGCCGGACACAGGGGCGCAGATCTCATCGTATTTCTGACCGAAGAGCTTTGAAAAAAGACCCATTGGAAAAACCTTCCTTTCTGTTCCGCCCTGCAAGGACAAAAGAAAGCACCGATCCTGCTTGCTGCTCTAGATGGTGCTGGCGTCCTTGCCTCTTTCTATGGAAGTGTGCGGCGGAAATATCAAGTTCACAATTAAAGTATCATACCGTTCATAATAAGTCAACAATTATGTAAGTATAAAAATATTTTTTGGAGGCTCCTCTAAATTTTTACATAATTTTTGATTATTTTGTCTATTGATTTTTTATGAATATAAGTTCCGTGTAAAAGAATACGCCATATTTTTCCATACCCGCTCCGGCTCTTTATCGCGTATGGGGGGCGCTCTTCTATTTTCTTCCGGGTGAAGTGTTTTGCAGGCTTATTAATTTGAAAATAAAATTTATTTTTTTGTCTTCTGCACAGAAGTTCCTGTTCCCTCCCTTGACATAGGTTTTCCGGGTGGTGTAAAATAGGGAAAAAGGAGACGAACTATGGATGAACGGTTATCCCGGCTGCCCCAGGCAGTCCTTGGGTGGTATGAAACAAACAAACGGGACCTGCCCTGGCGGAAGACCCGGGACCCTTACAAAATCTGGGTGTCGGAGATCATGCTCCAGCAGACCCGGGTGGAGGCGGTGAAGGGCTACTACAGCCGCTTCCTGGAAGCTCTGCCAACGGTGGAGGCTCTGGCGGACTGCGACGACGATGCCCTGCACAAGCTCTGGGAGGGCCTGGGCTACTACAGCCGGGTCCGGAATATGAAAAAGTGCGCCCAGGTGGTGTGCGAAGACTACGGCGGGGCGTTTCCCAAGGACCCAAAGGCCGTTCTGGCCTTGCCCGGCATCGGGCCCTATACCATGGGAGCAGTGTGCTCCATCGCCTTTGACCTGCCCACCCCCGCCGTGGACGGCAATGTTCTGCGGCTCATTTCCAGGCTCCGGGACGATGACCGGCCCATTGATTCCCCGAAGGAAAAAGAGGAAGTCACAGAAGTGCTGGCGGAAATCTACCCCAAGGACGCCGGGACCTTTACCCAGGCCCTCATGGAGCTGGGGGCTACCTTATGCGGCCCCAACCGGGAGCCTCAGTGCGACGGCTGCCCCTGCCGGGATTTCTGCCTTGGATATCTGCGGGGCACCGCCAAAAATCTGCCTGTAAAATCTCCGAAGAAACCCAAGCGGGTGGAGGAGAAAACCGTCTTTGTCCTGCGCTGCGGTGACCGCTACGCCCTGAGAAAGCGAGAAAACAGAGGGCTCCTGGCAGGACTCTGGGAATTTCCCAACATTCCCGGCCACTTCTCGCCGGAGGGTGCCCTGAAAAAACTGGAAGCGCTTGGTATACAGCCCAGGCAGCTGGAGAAGGTTCTGGGCCGTAAGCACATTTTCACCCACATCATCTGGGATATGCAGGGTGTCTACGCCGAGGTCCAGGAGGAAGCCCCGGGGTTTGTCTGGATGACCGCCGAAGAAATTGAGGCTTCCGCCGCCCTGCCCACCGCCTTTCGACTATTCTGGGAGGAGAAATAAATATGTTTGACTACCACATCCACTCCATCGTCTCCTTCGACGGTCACGACTCCGGCCTGGCTCTGGCCACTGCCGCCAAAGAAAAGGGGTTACAGGAGATCTGCTTTACGGACCATGTGGATTTTGACCCTCTGGCCGTGAGCCAGACCATGATGTTCGACGTCAATGCCTACAACCGGGAATACGACGGTCTGGAGGTCCCCGGGCTGAAGATCCGCCGGGGCATGGAGTTCGGCCTGCTGGAAAAGAATCAGTCTTTGCTTCTGCAGCGGCTGGGCCAGCGGCACTATGATTTTGTTCTGGGCAGCGTCCACTTTGTCCACGGGCTGGATGTCTATTTTAAAGAGTACTGGCAGGGAAAGATCCCTGGGGACGCCCAGCGGGACTTTCTGGAGGAGACTTTGAAGCGGGTCCAGGTCCATGAGGACTACGATGTGCTGGCTCACCTGACCTTTCTCATGAAATCACCCTTCAACCCCACCCGGTCTCCCCTGGAATACGCCGCCCACCGGGAGGTCCTGGACGAGATCCTCAGGACCCTGGCGGACAAAGGCAAAGGTCTGGAAATGAACACCAGCGGCGTGGACCGGAGTGTGGGATATCTCCCCACCGTGGACTTTTTCAAGCGCTTCAAAGAGCTCGGCGGTGAAATCATCACCGTTGGCTCCGACGCCCACCGGTGCGACCGGGTGGGGCAGTACTGTAAGGAAGCCGCCGGGATGCTGGCTGACATTTTCGGCTACGTCTGCACCTTCGAAAACCGGCAGCCCATCTTCCACAAAATAAAATAGGCTTTCTTGTAAGTATTACACAGTTTCTCTTCTTTCCACGGCCTTTTCCGTTCATCACACCTACAGAATTCCCCGGGTTCCTTGACAAAGGGACCCGGGGAACGTATACTATTCCAGTAGATTTTACAATATAAGGATACAATGCCATGATTATCAAGTGGGACATTACCATTCCCCAGCTTTCCGGGGACCAAATGCGCCGCGCCTATGTTTATCTTCCTGAAAGCTACGACGAGGACGAAGAGCGGAGATACCCCGTTATGTATCTCTTTGACGGACACAACGTCTTCTTCGACGAGGACGCCACCTACGGCACCTCCTGGGGCATGTACGACTATATGGAGGAGAGCCGCAAGCAGCTGATCCTCGTTGGCATCGAGTGCAACCGGGAAGGAGACGGCCGCCTGCGGGAGTACTCCCCGGTGACCTTTGAAAATTCCGAGCTTGGGCGCATCAAGGGCGAGGGCAAGCGCTACATGCACTGGCTCATCAAAGAACTGAAACCCTACATTGACGCCACCTACCGGACCCTGCCGGACCGGGAGAACACTATTGTCTGCGGCTCCAGCATGGGCGGTCTCATGGCCCTCTATGCCGCCACCACCTTCAACCACATCTTCCAGCGGGCTGCCTGCCTGAGCCCCAGCCTGTGGATCGCTCCCGGCAAAATGCTGGAGCTCATCGCCCGGGCCCATGTCCGCCGGGACACCTGCATCTACCTGGACTACGGCGCCGGGGAGATGTTCAACCACGCCGCCAACGCCGAGGCTCTGTTCTCCACCAGTCATCTGCTGATGACCAAGCGGGTGAACCTTGCCTTCCGCATCGTCCCCGACGGCACCCACTGCGAGGCCTCCTGGGCCAAGCAGGTGCCCATTTTTATGGAGTGCCTGGGGATTCAATAATAGAAAGAGGTAATTCCAATGGAAATCCGTTATTTTAAACACTACTCCTCCAACCTGAACCGGGATATGGAGTTCAAGGTCTATGGCTCCACCGGCAAGCCCGTGCTGTTCTTCCCCTGCCAGGGCGGCCGGTTCTTTGACTTTGAGGGCAACAACATGCCCGCCACCTGGTCCCCCTGGATCGAGTCCGGGAAATGCACCGTCTACTGCGCCGACTCCATCGACAACGAAGCCTGGGCGGCTATGGGCTCTGACAACCGGTGGCGCATCGAGAACCACGAAAAATGGTACCACTACATTGTGGACGAGCTGGTGCCCTACATCAAGCACCTCAGCGGCCTGGCCAATGGCTATGACCAGGGGATCATGACCTTCGGCTGCTCCATGGGCGCCATGCACGCCGCCAACCTCTACTACCGCCGCCCGGACATCTTCGACAGCTGCTTCGCCATCTCCGGCCTCTACGACAACAAGGAGTTCTTCAGGGACTACTGCGACGACCTGGTATATAACAACTGTCCCGTGCTGTACCTGAACAATATGCCTTCCGACCATCCCTATATGGCTCTGTACAACAGCCAGAAGTCCCTGATCGTGGTAGGCCAGGGTGCCTGGGAGGATGTACTGCTGGAGTCCACCCGCCGCTTAGACGAGGTCTGCTGCCGCAAGGGCATCCACACAAGGTTTGAATATTGGGGCAAGGACGTCAACCACGACTGGCCCTGGTGGCATAAGATGGTGCAGACCTATCTGCCCTGGCTGTTAGGGTAAGAAAAAAGCCCTCTCCTGCTTGGAGAGGGTGGACCGGCGAAGCCGGGACGGGTGTGGAGGGGACCCCTAAAAGTTCAGGACGGGGTACGTTCAACGAAACACCCATCGAACTGACAGAGGCACCACTTTCCATCATTCAATACCGCCCGGTCTAAAAATTAAGGTGTCCCCTCCACACCCGCCGCTGCGGCGGCACCCTCTCCAGGCAGGAGAGGGCAGGGGAGCGAATTTATAGAAAGAGAGACGATACATGAAAAACTTCATCTTTATCTCCCCGAATTTCCCCATGACCTACTGGAAATTCTGCGCGGAGCTGAAAAAGAACGGTATGCGGGTCTTAGGCATCGGCGACAGCCCCTACGAGAACCTCTTACAGGAGCTGCGGGACAGTCTGGACGAATATTATAAGGTATCTTCCTTAGAGAACTATGACGAGGTCTTTAAGGCCGTGGCCTTCTTCTCCTTCAAGTACGGCAAGATCGACTGGCTGGAATCCAACAACGAATATTGGCTGATGCAGGACGCCCGGCTTCGCACGGAGTTCAACATCACTACCGGCCCCAAGCTCGCCGACATGCGGAAAATCAAGTATAAGTCCGCCATGAAGGAGTACTATGCCAAGGCCGGTATCCCCACCGCCCGGTACCACATGGTAGAGGGGCTGGAAGACTGCCTGGACTTTGCCCACACCGTAGGCTACCCCGTGGTGGTCAAGCCTGACAACGGCGTTGGTGCTAACCATACCTACAAACTGAAGAGCGACGAGGATCTGGAATTCTTCCTGAACACCAAGGACGACGAGGTGTACATCATGGAGGAGTTCGTCAATGGCTACGTCCAGACCTACGACGCCATTGTGGACTCCCAGGGCTCTCCTCTCTTCGAGTCCGGCAATATCTCCCCCATGTCCATTATGGACATCGTCAACGACAACACGGACTCCGTCTATTACCTCGTGAAGGACCTGCCGGACAAGATCCGGGAATTAGGCCTCAAAACCGTCAAATCCTTCGGCGTCAAGAGCCGCTTCATTCACCTGGAGTTCTTCGTCCTGACCCAGGACCAGGAAGGCCTGGGCAAAGAAGGGGATGTGCTGGGCCTGGAAGTGAACATGCGCCCCGCCGGCGGCTACACTCCGGATATGTACAACTACAGCCAGGAGACCGATGTCTATAAGATCTGGGCAGACATGGTCTGCTTCAACAAGAACACCAAGCCCATCGGAGCCCACCACTTCTGCGCCTTCTACGGCCGCCGGGACGGCACTCACTACAAGCTGGATGACTATGAGATCATGATGAAGTACCGGGACCACATGGTCATGAACGGCCGCATCCCCGACGCCCTCTCCGGTGCCATGGCCAACCAGATGTATGTAGCCACTTTCGACACCCAGGAGGAACTGGATCAGTTCTATTCTGATATGGAAGAAAAATTCTAATTCCCCGCCTTCCCCTGGGGGAAGGCGCCGCCGCAGCGGCGGATGAGGGGCGGTACAGGGTCGGTTCTATATGCCGCCCCACACCCGTCCCGGCTTCGCCGGTCCACCCTCTCCCGGGAGAGGGTATCGCCTCAAAGGAGTTTATGCCTTGTCTCAACGTTTACTTAACATTTTAATCGAATCCTTCCCAAAAATCCTTCTTCCCGGTCTTACCATGACCATCCCCCTGACGGTGATCTCCTTCTCTCTGGCCCTGGTGATCGCCGTCATTGCCGCCATGGTGCAGTTTGCCAATGTGAAGGTCTTCAAGCAGATCGCCCGGTTTTATATCTGGGTGGTCCGGGGCACGCCCTTGCTCGTGCAGCTGTATGTGATCTTCTATGGTCTTCCCAATCTCGGCATTATGCTGGAGCCCTTCCCCTCGGCAGTGCTGGTCTTCTCCATCAACGAGGGGGCCTACTGCGCCGAGACCATCCGGGCGGCTCTGGAGTCCGTGCCCAAGGGCCAGCTGGAGGCGGGGTACTGTGTTGGCATGAGCTATATGCAGATCATGCGCCGCATCGTCCTTCCCCAGGCCATGCGCACCGCCTTCCCCTCCCTGTCCAACAACCTGATCTCCATGGTGAAGGACACCTCCCTGGCTGCCAACATCACCGTGATGGAAATGTTCATGGTCACCCAGCGCATTGCCTCCCGGTACTATGAGCACCTGGCGCTCTACATTGAGGTAGCCCTTATTTACCTGTTGTTCTGCACCGTACTGACCAAGCTGCAGGCCATTGGGGAAAAGAAACTGAATTCTTACGGGGCGGTGTGACATATGGCAATGCTGGAAATCAAAAATCTGCACAAGTCCTTCGATTCTTTGGAAGTTTTGAAGGGCGTCAGCCTGGACGTAGAGAAGGGCGACGTGGTGGCCATCCTGGGACCCAGCGGCTCCGGCAAGACCACCTTCCTGCGCTGCGTCAACTTCCTGGAGACGGCGGACCAGGGAGAGCTTATTTTCGACGGAGAGCATTTCCCTCTCCACGGCGCTTCCAAAAAGGATATCGCCCGGCTTCGGATGAAGACCGCCTTCGTCTTCCAGAATTACAACCTGTTCCGGAACAAAACCGCCATCCAAAATGTGACGGAGGGGCTCATTGTGGCCCGGAAGATGCCAAAGGCTGAGGCTGTGGACATCGGCATGCGGATGCTGGAAAAGGTAGGTCTTGCTGACCGGGCGGACAGCTACCCCAGCCAGCTCTCCGGCGGCCAGCAGCAGCGGGTGGCCATCGCCCGGGGCCTGGCCACCCAGCCGGAGATCATTCTCTTCGACGAGCCCACCTCTGCCCTGGACCCGGAGCTTACCGGTGAGGTACTTGGAGTCATGCGCAGCCTTGCCCAGGAGGGCATGACCATGCTGGTGGTGACCCACGAGATGAATTTCGCCCGGAACGTGTCCTCCAAGGTGGTATTTATGGAGGGCGGCGTGGTGGTGGAGGAGTCCCGGGACCCCAAAGCCTTTTTCCAAAATCCATCCCAGGAGCGGTCCAAAGCCTTCCTGAGAACAATACTCGGTGAAACCGAAAAGGAGTAAATCAAATGAAAAAGTACATTTCTGTTGTTCTTGCCCTGGTCCTGTGCCTGAGCGTTTTCGCGGGCTGCGGCAAGAAGGAAGCGGCCTCCACCACTGATCGTCTGGCCCAGATCCAGAGCAAGGGCGAGCTGGTCATTGCCCTGGAAGGCAACTGGGCTCCCTGGTCCTTCCACGATGATTCCGACGCCCTGGTTGGCTACGATGTCGAAGTGGGCAAAGCCATTGCCGAAAAGCTGGGCGTGAAAGCCACCTTCGTCGAGGGCGAGTGGGATGGTCTGCTGGCTGGTGTGGAGGCCGGACGCTACGACATGGTCATTAACGGCGTGGACGTCACCGACAGCCGGAAAGAGACCTATGACTTCAGCGCCCCCTATGCCTACATCCGCACGGCTCTGGTGGTCAAGTCCGATAACGACACCATCACCTCCTTCGAGGACTTGAGCGGCAAGACCACCGCCAATTCCATCGGCAGCACCTACATGGAGCTGGCCGAGCAGTACGGCGCCACCTGCTCCGGCGTGGACACCCTGGATGAAACCATCCAGATGGTCCTCCAGGGCCGGGCAGATGCTACCCTGAACGCCGATGTGTCCTTCTACGACTATCTGAGCCAGCATCCCGACGCCGCTATCAAGATCGTGGCCGAAGCTGACGATGCCAACGAGGTAGCCATCCCCATGCAGAAGGGCGAAGCCTCCGCAACCCTCCGTCAGGCCGTAGACAAAGCCATTGAGGAACTGCGCAGCGAAGGCACCCTCTCCGAGCTCTCTAACAAGTACTTCGGGGCGGATATCAGCAGCAAGTAAAAAAATCCCCTGCCCTCTCCAAGCAGGAGAAGGCAGGAGTTATTCTACACCACCTGGAATATATAAAACTTCAGATAATCCGTTTCCGGCACGTTCCAGAGGATGGGATGGTCCGGGGCTTGTTGTCTGGCCTCGATCTGCCGCAGCTCTACCCCGGCGTCCAGGGCGGCGGCTTTCAGCATCTTCACGAAGAGCTCCGAGGGCATGAAGTGGCTGCAGGAGGCAGTGGCAAAGTAGCCGCCCCGGGGCAGCAGCTTCAGAGCCCGGAGATTGATCTCCTTGTACCCCCGCTGAGCGCTGTCCACGGTCTTCCGGGACTTGGTAAAGGCCGGAGGGTCCAGGATGATGAAATCATAGGGCTTGCCGCCCTTGGCGGCCAGCTCCGGCAGCAGATCGAAAACATCCGCCGTGACGAAGTCCATCCGGTCCTCCAGGCCGTTGCGGATAGCGTTCTGCCGGGCCATGTCGATAGCCGAGGCGCTGACATCCACCGCCGTCACATGCTCTGCCCCGCCCTTGGCGGCGTTCAGGGCAAAGGAGCCCGTGTGGGTGAAGCAGTCCAGCACCCGCTTGCCTTTGGCAAGCTTGGCGACCGCCAGGCGGTTATACTTCTGGTCCAGGAAAAAGCCGGTTTTCTGGCCGTTTTCTACATCTACAGAGTAGTAGACCCCGTTTTCGCAGATTTCGGTCACGGGGCTCTCCGGAGGAGTTTCTCCGGGAAGGGGGAACCATCCCTTGTTCTGCTCCATGCCCTCCAGCTCCCGGATAGCCACATCGTTGCGCTCAAAAACGCCCCGGATATCCTGCCCATCCTCCCGGAGAAGCTTCACCAGGGTCGGGAAGATCAGATCCTTCACCTTTTCCATACCGATGGAAAGGGTCTGAGTCACCAGCAAATCGGAAAACCGATCCACCGTCAGCCCGGGGAAACCGTCAGCCTCGCCGAAGATGATCCGGCAGCAGGAAGTCTGCTCCCCCATGACCGTTTTCCGGTAGTCCCAGGCGTATTGCAGCCGCCGCTGCCAGAAGGCGGCATCGAACCGGTCGTTGGCGTTCCGGGACAGGATCCGAACCCGGATTTTGCTCTTCTCGCTCAAAAAGCCCGTCCCCAGATACTTGCCTTTCTCGCTGACGGCGTCCACTAAGGACCCGTTTTCACAGTCCCCTTCCTGCCGGATGACCTCTCCCTCATAGATCCAGGGATGCCCCTGCTCCACCCACCGGGTGCCCTTGGCGGTGATGATGATACGGGGAAACTGCCGCTCTGCCTTCATAGAAATCGTCCTTTTCTTTAGAAATTTCCCACAGTATATCACATATCCGCACCAAAGGCAAGCAGCCCCTGCCTTCTCCTGCCTGGAGAAGGTGCCGCCGCAGCGGCGGATGTGGAGGGGACCCCCAAAAATTAAGACCGGGCTACGTTGAATAGAAACGGTAAGCGCTCCCTTTTCAACATAGTCCGGTTTTTTATCTGTAGGTGTCCCCTCCACACCCGTCACGGCTTCGCCGTGCCACCCTCTCCAAGCAGGAGAGGGCTTTTTTTCTTCAGTTCAGGTTTAATTTTTTACTGGTCAGCCAGTAAATAACGGCGTAGCCCACGCCGATGGTCACCAGGGAGCTGATGTTCATGGTGGCCAGGACACCACCCCCCATTTCTCCCTCGCTGGCGAACAAGACCACCGCCGTCGCCAAGAACCGCAGAATGCCGATGGCATAGAAGGCCAGCACGGCCATTAGGATGGGGTGCTTCTTGGCGACAATGGAGCCGATGGTCACAGAGAGCATCAAAAGGATCAGTGCGCTGATGCCGCCCAGGATCATATTCATCAGGAGCAGGAAAAGCTCCTTCCCGTGTCTGCCCAGTTCATTTCCCATTTCCCCCAGGAAGCGCCACATGGCGTTCCAGGTATCTGGGCCGATTTCCTTCCAGGGCAGGCTCAGAGAGAACACCCCCAGGGCCAGCATCACCGCCGCACCGGCGGCAATGAGCACCAGCAGGATTTCCACAGCGCTCATGAGCAGGCTGGACAAAATGAGGAAATGGTTATTCACAGGCAGCGTATAGGTCAGATACCCTTCCTCCGTGAACCGGCTCTTATAGAACCGCCACAGGGCGTAGAACACGCTGGCGGCACAGGAGACCGCCACGGCGATCATACACAGGGAAATCAGG
The DNA here is from genome assembly GCA_050873165.1 of Faecousia sp. Taxonomy (GTDB): domain Bacteria; phylum Bacillota; class Clostridia; order Oscillospirales; family Oscillospiraceae; genus Faecousia. Next base: position 11,362 of record JBNMIH010000015.1, on the reverse strand, counting down.
ATCAGAACGCCGATCCCGAACACCTCGGAACCGTTTATCAGGCCGTCGAAGCGAACCATGGCAAAGGCACCAGAGCCGATGAGCAGGCCGGAAATCAGGATCACGGCGCAGAGGGTGGCAATGGTCTTCCGGCTGGACCGCCACTCGTATTTCAGCAATTTGGCAAACATTTGAAAACCTCCCGAAACAGTTCATCCAGAGACTTGCCCGTCTCCTCCCGCACTTGGTCCGCAGTGCCCTGGCGGATCACTTTTCCATTGGAAAGGAACAAAAATTCATCCAGCACCCGCTCCACGTCGGCAATCAGGTGGGTGGAGATCAGCACCGTGGCGCTGGGGTCGTAGTTGGAAATGATCGTATTTAAGATATAATCCCGAGCCGCCGGATCCACCCCGCCGATGGGCTCATCCAGAAGATAGAGCCGGGCCTTCCGGGACATGACCAGCACCAGCTGAACCTTCTCCTGGTTGCCCTTGGACAGGGTCTTCAGCCTGGCCTCCGGATCGATGCCCAGTTCCTTCAGCATTTCCTCTGCCCGGGCACGATCAAAATCATCGTAAAAGTCTTGGAAGATTCCCAAAAGGTCCTTGATTTTCTGCTGCTTGTTGAAATAGGTCTTGTCCGGCAGGTAGGACACCATAGCCTTGCTGTCCGGGCCGATGGGCTTGCCGCAGACGGTGAGACTTCCTGCCGTGGGGGCCAGCAGTCCCGCCGCCAGCTTCATAAAGGTGGTCTTGCCGCTGCCGTTGGGGCCCAGCAGCCCAATGATTTTTCCCTCCGGAAGCGTTAGGTCCAGGTTATCCAGAGCCAGCCTGCTTCCATAGCGCTTTGTCAGGCCCTGGGCCCGCAGTACCGCGTTTTCCATACTTAGTTTTCCTCCTTCTCCAGCTGCCGCAGCAGCTCCGCCGCCTGAGCAGGGGTCACGCCGAAGACCTTGAATTTCTCCGCGCATTCCCTGGCCAGAGCCATCACCGTATCCTCCCGCAAAGCGGCGAGGATGCCTTCGTTTTCTGTTACCGTCCGCCCGCTGGTGCCCCCGGACTGGAGCAGGCCTTCCCGCTCCAATTCGCTGAGAGCCCGCTGCACCGTATTGGGGTTCACCTGGGCCTGGGCCGCGATCTCCCGCACCGATGGGATCCGCTGCCCCGGCTTCAGCTCCCCGGTCAGCACCGCCCCCCGGATCAGCTCACAGATCTGCTGATACACCGGTCGATCCCCGGAAAATTTCCAGTTCATAGGTTCCTCCTTGTATTGATGTATTAGTGTATTAATACAATAGCATTATAATACAGGTTTGTCAAGAGGGAAATAAAAAAACATCCGCCTCGGTTTTCCGAAACGGATGCAAAAATCCCCTGCCTTCCCCGGGGGGAAGGTGGCCCCGCAGGGCCGGATGAGGGGCGGAACCATGTCGGTTCTGCATGCCGCCCCACGCCCGTCCCGGCTGCGCCGGTCCACCCTCTCCCGGGAGAGGGGTTTAATACTCTCTACTGGCTATAATCTCCTCATTCAAATCCCGCCGGGTAAACACCTGCTCGTCGATATAGTTCTGCTTCGGCGGTACCTTCCCTGCTTCCAGGGTCCTGACGATTTCCTCGGCCAGGGGGCCCAGGAGGGGGTTGCATTCCAGGACCAGGGCGATCCTGCCCTCCATGCACAGCTCCAGTGCTTTTTTCGTGCCGTCGAAGCAGATGACATCCACATCCAGCCCCAACCGGTAGCCCCGCTCCTGGAGGGCCTCAATGGCTCCGAAGGCCTCGTTGTCGTTTTCGCAGTAGACCACGTCAATGTTCTGACCCTTGGGCATGGTATCCAGGTAGTCCCCCAGGACCTCATAGGTCTTGGCCTGGGTGAAGTCCCCATCCAGCTGGGTAACGATGCGCCAGCCGGCCCGGCGGGCCGCCGCCTCCTCCAGGGCCTGGGTCCGGCCCAGTTGGGCGGTAGAGCCCAGGGTACCCTGGATGTGGACGATGTTCACAGTGTCCCCCCGGGAAGCGTAGCGGTCTTCCATCCACTCCACCGCCCGCTTTCCCTCGCCGTAGAAATCCGAGCCTACATGGGCGGCATAGAGGCTGTCGTCACTGACCTGGGCCATCCGGTCCACCAGGATCACTGGGATGCCCGCCTCCTTCGCTTCCTGCAGGACGGAATCCCACCCTGTTTCACACAGAGGCATGAGAACGATATAGTCCACCTGCTGCTGGATGAATTTCCGCACCGCCATGATCTGGTTGTCCTGCTTCTGCCGGGCATCGGAGAAGAGCAGCCGGTACCCCTTTTCTTCAGAGAAAGCCTCCTTCATGGATTCGGAGTTGGCCACCCGCCAGTCGGACTCCGCCCCTACCTGGGAGATGCCCACCACGGTCAGGTCCTCCTCGCTGCCTTCCTCCTGCCTGGAGGCGCAGGCAGAAAAGGCCAGGCAGAGAGCCAAAATGGCCGCTAACAATCGTTTCATAGGCTGCCCTCCTTTGTGTAGGGGATCCGAGCGGTGACGGTGGTACCCTCCCCCGGGGTGCTTTCGATGGTCAGGCCGTAGGGCGGCCCAAACTGGAGCCGGAGCCGCTGATTCACCGCGGAGAGGCCGAAGCCCACCTTGTTTTCCGACTCTAAGGAGGCCCGAAGCTCCTCCAGCCGTTCCTTTGTCATGCCCACGCCGTTGTCCTTGACCTCCAGAAGCACCTGATCCTCCTGTACCCAGCCCCGGATGGTGATGAGGCCCAAGGCCCGCTTTAATTTGATGCCGTGGTACAGGGCGTTTTCCACCAATGGCTGCAGGGTCAGCTTGGGGAGCATAACGTCTCCAAGCCCCTCGTCAATGTCGATCTCATATTCCAGGATGTCCTTATACCGGGCCTGCTGGATCTGCAGATAGCTGCGCACATGGCCCTCCTCCTCCCGCAGGGGGATGATATCCCGGCCCTTGCTCAAAGAATGCCGAAAGAAGCTGGAGAGGTTCGACACCATCTCCACAGCTTCCTGGGTTTTTTCGCCCTCGATGAGCCAAATGATGGTGTCCATGGTGTTGTAGAGGAAGTGGGGATTGATCTGCGCCTGCAGCAGGGCCAGCTCCGTCCGGCGGAGGCTCTGCTGCTTTTCGGCGCTTTCCCGGATCTGGGCATCCAGCCGGCCGATCATCTGCTCCATACCGATGGACAGCGTCTCAATTTCCCGTATTTCCGTTTTCACCGGCTCTCTCACCGTCAGATCCCCTTCGGACACCGCCTCCGCCCGCCGGCACATGGCAACCAGGGGGTCTGTAATGGACCGGCCCAGCCGGATGGTATAGCGCAGCGCCGCCACAATGGCGGTGACCATGACCAGGGTAATGACCACAGCCTCCGTGACGATCTGATAACTGACCCGCTGCTGGACGGAGTTCAGCTCCACTGCCTCGCAGTAGAGATAGTTATACATATACTCTTCTACCAGGGCCGTGAGGACATAGATGTTGTTTTCCAGCTGGCTCAGCCGGTCGTCGTAGTTCTCCGCGTCCTGTATCTGGTAGATCTTCTGCTCCAGGTTTTCGCAGAGATTCAGCACACTGGAGATAGCCTGGTGGCTGTCCTTCTGGGTGGTGGTGTTCAGCAGGGACTTTGCCAGCTCCTGGGCGGACCTTACCTCCTGGATGGGCAGCCCCGTGGAATACTGGCTCTCGATGACGTAGTAATACATCTTCTGGTCGATGCTGTTTTTGAATTCCTGGTTGAATTCCGATGCGGTGGTCACGTTGTGCAGAAGCCGCCGGTATCGGCCATTGGAGCTGATGAGCATCACCAGAGAGGACAGCAGGATCACCGCCATGACCAGGCTGATGGCCACCACCAGCTTCCGCAGCCGTCCCTGCAGACTGTCCGCCCGGCTCATTTCTTCCCCTTTCCGGCCCGGTAGTCCCTGGGGGTGCAGCCTTGTGTCTTTTTAAACAGGAAACTGAAATAGTGGGGATCCTTGTACCCCACCGCCAGGGCGATCTCTCCGGAACGCAGCTCCGAGGACCGCAGAAGGGCCCGGGCTTTTTCCATCCGCTTGGCGGTCAGGTATTCCACAAAGGTGGTGTGCATCTCCTGGCTGAAGACCGCGGAGAGGTAGTTGGCGGAGATATTGACCTCCTTCGCCACCCGGTTCAGGGAGATATCCTCATCCTGGAAATGGTCGTCGATATAGCTTACCGCTTCTTTCAGCAGGCTCCGGTACTGCTTTCCCGCCGCCCGCTCCCTGAGGTCGATGGCCCGCAGCAGCACATCGGAGAGGAACCGCTTCAGATCGTCCACCGTCACATTCCGGCCAACCATATCCAGGCAGCTCAGGCTGTCCAGGAACTCCTGCTGAGTAAACCCCAGCTTCTCCACGAATTCCGTGGCGATGAACCGGGTATTGAGCATCAGGTACTGGCAGAAGGGCCCGGAGGACAGGGCATCCCACAAGGAAGCAATGTAGCCGTCCACAAAGCCCGAGACCTCGGGAGCCTCGGCGTTTTCCAGCACACCTTGGAGGAGGGCGGGGCTGAGCTTGCTCATATCCAGCTGGGCCAGGTCATGCTTGTTCCCGGTGCCGGTGTAGAGCCGCACCGTCTCCTCGGTGAGAATGTGCTGGCTGGGTACGATATAGCGGTAGGACCAAAGCCGGGACACCTGGCGGAAGCACTCCGGCAGACTGCTGAGCCGCTGCTGAGGCTTCCCGGCAGCGGCATACCAATTGAGATCCGGCCCCGCCGCCTCGAAGAGCTTACGCACCGTGTCGACGCACCGGTCCGTATAGGATCGGATCTTGTCTGTATCCCCTTTTAGCAGCACAGCGTAGGTAGTCAGGTTCCACCGGAAGAGGATGTATTCCGGGTATTTTAAGAAGTGGGTCACCAGAGACTCCCGAATTTGGGCACTGGTCTCGGAATAGGCGGCAGACTGCTCCGGCATGGCAGAGACCAGGCAGATAGCGTAGGCCTGGGCCCGCAGGTCCAGGTCCAGCTTCTCCGCCTGTTCGTAGATCTCCGGCAGGGTCAGGAAACCGTTGACCATCCGCTCAAAAAAACGGCGGCGGGTGTCATCCTCATAGTCCTGGGACTCCAGATGGAACTGGTCCATATAGTTCTGCTGGGCCCGCTCTCCTTCGATCTTCACCCGGACCTCGTCCAGCACCGTCATCAGGCTGCTTTTGGTGATCGGTTTCAGGAGATAACGCTCCACCCCGATGGAAATGGCCTGCTGGGCATACTCGAAGTCGTCGTAGCCGGACAGAATGATGATCTTCATTTTGGGAAACTCCTGTAATACCAGCCGGCTCAGGCTAAGTCCATCCATAAAGGGCATCCGGATATCCGTGATCAGCACATCGGGCTTGGTCTGGCGGATCAGAGGCAGGGCCATCTCCCCGTCCGCCGCCTCCCCGGCAAATACATAGCCGCAGCGGGCCCAGGGCACCGTAGAATGCAGGGTCTCTCGGATGATCCTCTCGTCCTCCACCAAAAACACACGAAGCATGGTCTCATTTCCTTTCCTGTCACATTTTGGAACCATTATACCAGATTGGTGCATAGCAATGTGCACAAGATTCAACTCTACTTCTTGTTGCTTTTGCCGTTTTTCTATTTTCCCGTGTTTTTGACTACTTTTTGATACTGATTTCATTGAATTTCATACATACATCCACAATACTTGACATTTCAACGCATAACATGTATAATGGCTTTGAGTTTTTTCTCTAAATAGCTTTAAGGGAGGACGGCCCATGCCCGAAAGCCTGTTATCCCGCTATATGGATACCAACGAAGCGGCCAAGATCTGGGGTTACAATCGCAATACCATCAGCCGCTGGTGCCAGCAAGGAAAAATTCCCGGCGCTATTCAGGCTGCCCCCTGCTGCCCCTGGCTCATCCCCAGAGACGCCAAGTGTCCCCTAGCGAAAAAAGGCTGATGCCCCCCTCCGCGAAAGGCCCGAACCTTGCCGCGGAGGGGTTCTTTTGTCCTGTGGATTTTGCGGACCGTTGTTCACGGAAACTGACTTGTTTTTCCGTCTGCGACCCGCTATAATAGGAACCCAATACAAAGGAAATGAGGCGAGCATGTTGCAGACACGGGAAAGTGAAGTTGTGGCCAGCGTGCATCAGATATTGGATCAGGTGCGGCGGGTCGTGGCCGGAAAAGACGAAGCCCTGCTGTGGGTATTGGCTGCCCTGCTCTCCGGAGGACATATCCTGCTGGAGGATGTTCCCGGCGTGGGCAAGACCACCATGGCCCTGTCCTTTGCCCGGGCGCTGGACCTGGAATACGGCCGGGTCCAGTTTACGCCGGATGTGCTCCCCTCGGACGTGACAGGCTACTCTGTGCCGGACGGGGCAGGAAATATGACCTACCGGCCCGGCGGAATATTATGTAACCTCTTCCTGGCGGACGAGCTGAACCGGGCTACCTCCCGGACCCAGTCTGCCCTATTGGAAGCCATGGAGGAAGGACAGGTGACGGTGGACGGCGTGAGCCACCCCCTGTCTCAGCCCTTTATCGTCATCGCCACCCAGAACCCCACCGGGGCAGCGGGGACCCAGCTGCTGCCGGACAGCCAGGTGGACCGGTTCGCTCTGCGGCTCCGGCTGGGCTATCCGGCCCCCAAAGATGAGGCGGCCATGATCAAAAACCGCCAGGGAGGCAACCCGCTGCGGGAGGTCCGGCCGGTCCTCACCCGGGCCAAATTCCTGGAGCTGCGGCAGAGGGTGGAGGACACCTTCCTGAGCGACAGCGTCATTGACTATATCGTAGCCCTCAGCGACGCCACCCGGAAGCAGGAGCTTCTGGCCCGGGGGGCCAGCCCCAGAGCGACCCTGTCTGTGGCGGCCATGGCGAAGTCCATCGCCCAGCTCCGGGGCCGGGATTATGTGGTGCCCGGGGATGTGAAGGAGGTCTTCATTCCCACCCTGGCCCACCGGATGATTTTAACGGGCCGGGCGGAGAGCCAGGGAAAGACGGCGGAGCAGATCCTGAAAACCGTACTGGACACCACCCCCGCCCCCCGGCTGCGCTGATGCGGCGGCTGGCATATCTGGCCGCGGTGGTGGGCTGCGGCCTGTTTTATCTGACCTTTGGCCGGTGGCTGCTGTGGATGCTCCTGCTGGGGCTGCTGGTGCTGCCGGTGGTATCCCTGCTCCTGAGTGTTCCTGCCATCCGCTCCATCCGCCTGTCCGTGGCGGGACCGGACCGGGTAAAAGTGGGGGAGAAAGCGGAGCTTCTTCTCATGGGCACCTGCGATCTGCCCATGCCCCCCTTCCGGGGGAAAATTGTACTCCGGAATCTGCGTACCGGGGAGAGGCTCCCCTATCAGGAGGAAGTAGGCTTCACCCCAAAAAACTGCGGCGGCTACGCCGTAGAAATTGAAAAGGGCCGGGTGCTGGATTACCTGGGGCTCTTTTCCTTCCCCGTTCGAAAGAAACGTAACGGAAAGCTTCTGGTGCCCCCGGCAAAGTGCCACCTGGAGGTCCTGCCGGAGGAGCTGGACCTGCCGCCTCTGCGGTGGAAGCCCAGCACCCAGCGGATGGGAGAGAACCACGAGCTTCGGCCTTACCGGCCCGGGGACAGTCTGAACACCGTCCACTGGAAACTCTCCGCCAAGACGGGGGCCCTGACGGTCCGGGAGGCCATGGAGCCCCAGAAGCGGACCGCCTGCCTGACCCTGAACCTCTGGGGGACCCCCGAGGAGCTGGACCTGCGGCTGGGACGGTTGCTGTGGCTATCGGGCTATCTTCTCGAAAGAGGCATGGACCCGCTGATCCTCTGCATGACCGGAGACGGGCCCGTCCGGCTGGAACCCCACAGTGAAAAAGAGCTTACACCCGCTGTAGAGCATCTGCTGTGCCTTCCCCAGAGCGGCACCGCCGCCCTTCCGGAACCCGTAGGGGCCAGCTGGCATTACTGCCTGGGAGGCGGCGCATGAAGAAACGATTTTGGGATATTCTCTGGGCGCTTTCTGGAGGATGGATCCTGAGCCTTTCGGTGGTCCACTGCTACGGCACTGTCTACGGCATGGAGATCCCCTGGGAGCCCCTGATTCGGTGGCTCTTGGGCGTCGGGCTGCTGGCAGCTCCTCTGCTGCTGCCCCGGCGGGGGTCGGAGATCGTCCTCTGCCTCAGTGCTCTGGCCCTTGGGTATCTGCTGCGGCTGCCCCAGACCATGGGCCAGCTGAAAAGCCTGCTGGTCTACGCCAGCGTCACCTTGAATGAAGTGTATCACTGGGGCTACTTCGTCTTCCCGGGCCATAGGCCCGGGGCAGTCGATATTCCTGTGGTGGTCTATGGGGCGGCGGTGCTGCTGACCTTCGCCCGATGCGTCATCCGCCGCCGGGGACCGGTGCTGCCGCTGCTGCTGACGGTGCCGGTGCTGATCCTCTGCGTTCTGATCCCCGAGGCAGAGCCAAGCTCCTGGGATATCTTCGCCATCCTGGCCACCCTGGGCCTTTTGATCCTCACCTCCGGCACCCGGAAAAACAGCGCCATTCAGGGAAGGATGCTGACGGCTATGGCGGCGGGACCGGTGCTGCTGACGGCGCTTTTGCTGGTTTTGCTGAATCCCCAGGACGGCTACCGGGACCGGTCCGCTCTCTGGCGGGAACAGCTGATGGCAAAGGCGGACTTCACCTTGAAAATCACGCCCTCCTTCACCTTTACCCCCCAGGTTTCCATGGAAGCGGACCTGGCGGCTCTGAATGGGGGCGACAAGCAGCGGCTGCCCGTCCTCACCTTTACAGCCCCCCGGGACGGTGCGGTGTACCTCCGTGGCCAGGATTTTGACACATATACGGGAAAAGGATGGACCTCAGACCCGGATCGAACGGAGAATTTCGACGGCTGGGGAGAGGAACAGGGGGAGGTGACCCTGCGGACCTTCGCCGTGCAAAACGTGGTCTACCTGCCCTATTACCCCGGCACGGGGACCATCCTCACCGGCGGCGTGCTGGAAAATACCGGCGGCGTAACTACCTACACCTTCCCCGTCTACCCCAGGGGCAGCGCCCTGACCGGGGAGGCTCTGCAAAAATACCTCCGTCTGCCGGACAGCACCCTGGCCTGGGCCCGGGACTATCTGAACGGGGTCACGGATCCCCAGGCCATTGGGGCCATGGTCCAGGAGAGCGCCTCTTATGACCTGTCCACCCCGAAAATGCCGGAAGAGGCGCCGGATTTTGCCCGGTGGTTCCTGGAAGAGTCGGACCGGGGCTTCTGCGTCCACTTCGCCACAGCCTCTACGGTACTCCTCCGGGCAGCGGGGATCCCGGCCAGATACGTCACCGGCTTCTGCAAAGAGGCCCAGGCGGGCAAAGCCGCCATGGTCACCACCCTGGATGCTCACGCCTGGGCGGAGTACTACGACATAGCGGAGGGCTGCTGGAAGATCCTGGAGTCCACTGCCTCCCGGACGGCTCCGCGAAGCTCCTCTCAGTTCCAGGAAACGGAAGCTCCGGCAAGACCACCTGATGGAAACGCCATTGAAACAACGCCATCCGGGGAGCCTGTGTTGGAAAAGCCCGTTAAAAAGCCACTGGATCCGTGGCTTTTGGTTCTCCCGGGACTGGTGCTCCTCCTGCTGCTGCGCAGGTACATTCTGCTGTTCCTTCGCCGGGAGGCCATCCGCCGGGCGGATACGAAGAAGCGGGCACTGCTCTATTGGCGTCAGGCCGAGAACCTGTCCAAAGCTCTGGGCCGGCAGACACCGGAGCCCCTTCTGGAGCTGGCCCAGCGGGCCAAATTCAGCGCCCACCGCATTACCGCCCTGGACCTGGCTCCCTTGAAAGCCTATATCCGGGACTGCCGCCAGGAATTAAAAGGAGCCCCCTGGTGGCGGCGGCTCCTGGATACACTTTGGTTTGTCAGATACTGAGAAAGGAAAAAATCATGGAAGAAAAATTGATTGCGGCCTGGCTGGCCGCCCGTCAGCAGACGGAAGCTCTGGGCATCCGCCTGCGTCCGATAGAAAAAGAAGCCATGTTGGCTTCCGCCCACCGCCAGCTCACCGGGAATCGGTGCAGCGACGGCTTTGCCTCCCTGGAAGCCAAAGGCCGCCTGGACCTGAGCCTGGAGGCCTTGGCAGTGGACAAGCGCTTTACCGGCCTTTTTACCGATGAGGAGGCCAATAACGCCTTGACTCGGCTGCTGGGAAGTGGATATTTCCGGTAAAAGAAATCGCCGCCCATCCCGTTTTTGCGGGATGGGCGGCGGTGCAATTGACAGATTTTAGAACGCGCACTTCTTGGCGATATAATCCTTCAGTTCGCTGATGGGGATCCGGACCTGCTCCATGGTGTCCCGGTCACGAACGGTGACGCAGTTGTCGGCGGGAGTATTCTCATCGCCCACGGTCTGGAAGTCCACAGTAACGCACAGTGGCGTACCGATCTCGTCTTCCCGGCGGTAGCGCTTGCCGATGGAACCGGCATCGTCAAAGTCCACCATGAAGTCCTTCTGGAGTTCGTGATAGATCTCCTCAGCCTTGGGGCTCAGTTTCTTGCTCAGGGGCAGAATGGCAGCCTTGAAGGGAGCCAGAGCGGGGTGCAGGTGCAGCACGGTACGGATGTCCGGGTTGCCCTTCTTATCCTGACCCACAACTTCCTCGTCGTAGGCCTCGCACAGGAAGGCCAGAGCCACACGGTCACAGCCCAGGCTGGGCTCAATGACATAGGGAATGTAGTGCTCGCCCTTTTCCTGATCGAAATACTCCAGGCTCTTGCCGGAGGCCTCCTGATGGCGGCCCAGGTCGTAGTTGGTCCGGTCGGCGATGCCCCACAGCTCGCCCCAGCCGTTGCCGAAGGGGAACTGATACTCAATATCGGTGGTGGCCCGGGAGTAGAAGGCCAGCTCGGCGGGCTCGTGGTCCCGCAGCCGCAGGCTCTCTTCCTTGATGCCCAGGGAGATCAGCCAGTTCTTGCAGAAGTCCTTCCAGTAGGCAAACCACTCCAGGTCCGTGCCGGGCTGGCAGAAGAACTCGCACTCCATCTGCTCAAATTCCCGGGTCCGGAAGGTGAAGTTGCCGGGGGTGATCTCATTCCGGAAGGCCTTGCCCACCTGGCATACGCCGAAGGGCAGCTTCTTCCGGGTGGTCCGCTGAATGTTGGCGAAGTTCACGAAAATGCCCTGGGCAGTCTCGGGCCGCAGATAGACGGTGGAGGAGGAGTCCTCGGTGACGCCGATCTGGGTCTTGAACATCAGGTTGAACTTCCGGATGGGGGTGAAGTTGTGCTTGCCGCAGTTGGGGCAGACCACCTCTTCGTGCTCGGCTACAAACTTGTCCATCTCTTCGAAGCTCATGGCGTCCACGTTGACGCTCTTTCCCGCCTCGCAGGCCTCGATCAGCTTGTCCGCCCGCTGCCGGGAGCCGCAGCCCTTGCAGTC
>JBNMIH010000014.1:0-47232 GCA_050873165.1 Faecousia sp. | reverse complement strand
GATCATCACCGACGCTTCCGGCATGTCCGTTCTGACTGCCTGGGCTGCCGGTAAGTTCTCCTCCACCTCCGTGAAGAAGACTTTCGCTGACCTGGATATCGAGAACAAGATCAAGAACCGTACCCTGATCATCCCCGGCAAGGTCGCCGTTATGAAGGGCGAGATCGCCGAGAAGCTGCCCGGCTGGAACGTGGTCGTCGGTCCTACCGAGGCCGTTCAGCTGCCCAAGTACATGAAGGATAAGGAATACGAGGCCGCTGCCAAGGCCGCCGCTGCCGAGGCTGCCGCCAAGGCTGCTGCCGCTCCCAAGGAAGAGGTCAAGGAGCTGTCCTTCGACGAGCTGCTGGCCACCAAGGTGCCCGCCATCGAAGTGGTGGACATGGGCGTCCAGTACAAGGGCCACAACCCCGATGCACAGACCTTCGTCACCATCGGCGAGCGGATCCACTGCATCTCCCCCATGATCCGCAAGGCTATGGACGAGCGGGATCCCGCTCCTATCCTGAAGCGTGCTGCCGAGCAGATCGCTGCTGGCGCCACCTACCTGGACGTCAACATCGGACCTGCCGAGAAGGACGGCCCCGAGCGTATGATGTGGGCTGTCAAGCTGCTGCAGGAGAACTTCAACAACGTGCCTCTGGCTCTGGATACCGCCAACAAGAAGGCTATCGAAGCCGGTATCAAGGTCTACAACCGGACCAACGGCAAGCCCATCGTCAACTCTGCTGATGCCGGCTCCCGTATCTCCAACATCGACCTGGCTGCCGCCAACGATGCCATCTGTATCGCCCTGTGCTCTGCCGACGGCATTGCCAAGGACAACGAAGAGCGCATGAAGCACTGCCACAACATGCTGGAGCGCGGCCTGAGCCTGGGCATGGAAGCCACCGACCTGTGGTTCGACCCCCTGTTCCTGGTTGTCAAGGGCATGCAGGACAAGCAGATGGATGTGCTGAACGCCATCAAGATGTTCGCCGACGAGGGCCTGAAGTCCACCGGCGGTCTGTCCAACAACTCCAACGGCGCACCCAAGACCCTGCGGCCCATCATGGACTCCGCTCTGGTCGCCATGGCCATGATGCAGGGCCTGACCTCCGCTATCGTCAACCCCTGCGACCTGCGGCTGATGGAAACCATCAAGTCCTGCGATATCTTCAAGAACCACGTTCTGTACTCCGACTCCTACCTGGAGCTGTAAGATACGGACGGACGTTCCGCAATAAACTTTCCCGGCGGGGAGGGGTTCTCCCTCTCCGCCGGTTCTTTTAAGGAGCAGATCCATGCGCAAAGATACTTTACGCACCAACTTCCTGGAGAAGCTGAGGAACGTGACCACTCTGTCCTACGGCTTCCTTTTCCTGTTTATGCTCGTCTGCAATCTGCTGACGCCTTACCTAGCCGATGACTTCCAGTATCTCTACAGCTTCCAGACCGGGGAGCGGATCCGAAGCATTTTGGATATTTTTCCGTCTCTCTGGGCCCATACCAAACTGATGAATGGGCGGCTCATCACCCACTTTTTTGTGCAGCTGCTGACCCTGACCCCAACCTGGTTTTTCGATATTCTCAACGCCTTGGTGTTCGTGCTGGTCATTCGGCTGGTCTGCCGCCTGGCGGAGGCCAAGGGCAGGGGAGAGGCGTTGCTGGCCCTGCTGGTATTTGCCGCTGTCTGGACCTTTGAGCAGATGTTCGGCCAGGTCAACCTGTGGCAGGATGGGGCCATCAACTACCTCTGGAGCCTGCTGCTGGGCCTGAGCTTCCTTGCCTATGTTGTTAAGGCGTTCCTTGCCGAGGATGCCCCTGCCCCCAAGGGCTGGGCCATCTATCTTCTGGCCTTTGCCATGGGCGCTTACTCCGAGACGGTTTCCGCGGGAGTCATCTTTATGACCTTCCTGCTGGTGCTGCTGAATGCGGTGCTGGAAAAGAAACTGCCGGACAAAAAGTGGATTTTTCTGATGATCACCGCCTTTGCGGGCTATGTGACCATTTACCTCGCCCCGGCCCAGTGGGCCAACAAGAGCGTTGGTTCCGGCGGCATGGTGGATTCCTTCAAAGCCGCCCTGCGGATGTACTCCGAATATCGTGATTTACTGGTAGCATTTTTGGTTTTGATGGTTTATAATATTTCTGCAGGGACAGACAAGAAGCGGCTGCTTCTGGCCGGTACCCTTCTGGCGGGCTCTCTGCTTGCCAATTTTATGATGACCTTCGCCAGCTACTATCCTTCTCGCTCTGCCTGCGGCGCCTGTGTATTTCTGATCAGCGCCGTGGCCGTGCTTCTGCGGCCTCTGCTGGATATCCGCAGGCAGCCCCTGATTTTCAGCCTGAGCCTGCTGTTTTTGCTGTCCGGCCTGGCAAAAGTCCCCGGCGGAGCCAAGGATATTTACAATACCTATACCCAGTTCCGCCGCAACGATGCCCTGATTGCCCAGGCAAAAGAGGCGGGAGAGCAGGACCTGGTGCTCCCATTGGTGGAAGGAACGACCAAATACAGCGGTATTTTCTGCTTGCGCTATTTGGACACCCAGGACCCCACAACATGGCCCAATGCGGACATGGCGAAGTTCTATGGGGTCAACTCTATGCTGGGGGAGACGAATTAAGTATATTCAGCCTCACGGGCTCTATATAAAATTGGCCGGAAACGGCCAAAGCTACATTAGGAGGGAATTCACATGAGTGTATTAACCGATCTGATCTACGGTGGTTCTAACGCGGTCGCGGGCCTGACCGAGGGCGCGGTGAACGATGCCATCGCCAAGTACGGCGCGGATAAGGAGATCGCATTCCCCGACACCGCCTATTTCTTCCCCACCATTTATGCCGCTACCGGCGTAAAGGTGAAGACCCTGGGCGACCTGCCCGCCTGCGTTGGCGTGCTGAAGAGCCTGATCACCAACCAGGAGGACCTGGGACAGGCCCTGAACGCCGGCCTTGCCACTGCCGTAGGCGCCGAGATCATCGAAGGCCTGAAATATGTAGACGGGGCCAAGCCCTATGAGAATGAGTCCGGCATCGGCTTCGTCTCCGATCCCATCATCCGTTCCCTGGGTGTGCCTCTGGTCACCGGCGATATCCCCGGCGTGGCCGTTGTTCTGGGCAAGGCCGAGAACCCTGCCGATGTGGTGAAGGTCGTCAAGGACTACCAGTCCAAGGGCATTATGACCTTTATGGTGGGCGACTGCATCGAGCAGTGCGCCGAAGGCGGCGTGAAGATGGGCCTGGAGCTCCGTGTCATCCCTCTGGGCCATGACGTGACCTCCGTCATCCATGTGGTCACTGTGGCCATCCGTGCCGCGCTGATCTTCGGCAACGTCCAGCCCGGTGCCCTTCCCGAGCTGCTGAAGTACACCAAGGAGCGTGTGCCCGCTTTCGTGAATACCTTCGGCCCCATCGATTCCGTGGTGGTCTCCGCCGGTGCCGGCGCCATCGCCCTGGGCTTCCCCGTGGTGGTGGATGTGGATCTGGGCGAGAATCAGGTTCCCGGCGCGCTGGAGTCCGTGCTGGACCACAGCGAGACCGTGAAGAAGTCCCTGGAGCTGCGGAACATCAAGATTAAGGTGAAGGAGCTGCCCATCCCCGTGGCCTTCGCTGCCGCCTTCGAGGGCGAGATCATCCGCAGAGCCGACATGCACAACGAGATGTGGTCCAACAAGAACCCCACAGCCGAGCTGGTCCTCATGAAGGACGCATCCGAGGTGGAGGACCACAAGATCAATATCATCGGCAAGGACCTGGACCAGGAGAAGGACCTGGCTCTGGTCACCTACGTGGAGGTTGCCGGTAAGAAGATGCAGCCGGACTTCGAGTCCGTTATCGAGCGGAAGTTCCACGCCTGGTACAACTACATGGAAGGTGTCATGCACACCGGCCAGCGGAACCAGGTCCGTGTCCGTGTCAGCAACGCCGCCTTTGATGCCGGCCTGCGGCTGAAGGACTTCGCTGAGGTGCTGTACGTTATGATTATGGACGAGTTCGACGCCGTCGTGGACAAGTGCCAGGTCACCCTGATCACTGATCCCGAGGCCGCCGCAAAGTTCCGTGACGAGGTAGCCATCCCCCGCTACAATGCCCGTGATGACCGTCTGGCTTCCATGACCGACGAGGCTGTGGACCGCTACTACACCTGCATCCTCTGCCAGTCCTTTGCCCCCGCCCACTGCTGCGTGGTCACCCCCGAGCGTCTGGGCCTCTGCGGCGCCGTGTCCTGGCTGGATGCCAAGGCGACCAACGAGCTGAACCCCAACGGCCCCTGCCAGCCCATCTTCAAGGAGGGCTGCCTGGACGAGCGTACCGGCCGGTATGAGTCCGTCAACAAGGCCATTGCCAACGCCACCCACGGCGCTGTGGAGAACGTCACCCTGTATTCCCTGCTAGAGGATCCTATGACCTCCTGCGGCTGCTTCGAGTGCATCTGCGGCATTGAGCCTGTGTCCAACGGCGTGATCATCGTCAACCGGGAATACAGCGGCATGACCCCCGCCGGCATGACCTTCGGCGAGCTGGCCTCCTGCACCGGCGGCGGTGTCCAGACCCCCGGCTACATGGGCCATGGCCGTCACTTCATCTCCTCCAAGAAGTTCTGCTACGCCGAAGGCGGCATCGAGCGGATCGTCTGGATGCCCAAGGAGCTGAAGGACGATGTGGCAGAGCGCCTGAACAAGACTGCCAAGGAGCTCTACGGCATCGATAACTTCTCCGACATGATCGCCGACGAGACCGTCACCACCGACTGCGAGGAGCTGCTGAACTGGCTGACCGAGAAAGAACACCCGGTCCTGGGCATGGAGCCTCTGATGTAAGGAATATTTTCAACAGCCCTGAGGCCGTGCGCCTCAGGGCTGTTCATGCGTCTATTTTACCTTCATCTCAAAATAAATTCCAAAAGTCTCAAACCAGTGGTGCCCCTTTCCTTCGATGGGTTTTCCGCCGAATTTGGCGGCCCGGGACAGCACGGCGTCTACATCCTTGCAGGCGAAGGCCAGGTGTTCAATGCGGCCGCAGTCGGGCTTTAAGGTGTCCACCTTCCGCAGCTGGATGCCGCCGTCCAGCCAGAGATTGGTGATTTCCCCATTCTCCTCCTTGGTCCGGACGGGGGTCATGCCGAAGGTCTCCCGGAAGAAGGCTTCCAGGGGGGCAATTTCCGTTACATCAATGGACACATGGTCCAGCGGGCAGTAGGTTTCGGTACAAGTGGTCATAGTTCAATGGCCTCCATATCCTCAGGCACATAGATGTTCCCGGAGAAGGCCGAAGCGGCCTCCCGGGTCATTTTTTCTCTCCGGTCGGGACCATAGTCCTCCGTATGGTAGATGACCATATTCCGGACGCCCATCTCCCGGGCCAGGTTTCCGGCATCCAGGCTGGTGACATGGCTGCGCTCGTAGGGCTTATAAATATCCCGGTCGGCGTACAGGCAGTAGGCCTCGCTGAAGAGCCACTTGGCCCCCTTGGCGTATTTTTCCGTGGATGGTTTCACTGGCTCGTCTCCGGCGAAGCAGAGCTTTTCGCCGTCGGGTAAATCCAGCAGGAAGCCGAATTGCTGCATCTTCTTGGAGCCGATGTCGAAGGCGGTGATGTGGAATCCCGCCAGGTCCAGCTCCTCCCCGTCGGTGACCTCCCGGAAGAGGATCTGGCTGTCAAAATACTTGGTCAGCTTCTTGCCCAGGATCATTTCGCAGATGGTCCGCACATCGTTGAGGGTCCGCTGACAGGCCGCCACGGTAAAGGTGCCGGTGTAGCCCTCCTCCGCCATGACAGTGGCCACGGCCCGGATGACCCAGGGGGTGCCCAGAATGTGGTCGCTGTGGCTGTGGGTCACGTACATGCCGCCGAGAGCGGTGACAGGGACGCCCAGCTTGTCCAGCCGGACCAGAATCTCATTGCCGCCGCCGGCATCCACTAAGAGCTTCTTGTTTCCCTCTTCCAGCAGGAAGCAGGTGTTGTAGCGTTTGAGCACCAGGGCGCAGCCGGTGCCAAGGAAGGTCACTTTCATTGGAGTCTCTCCTGTGTTTCTTTTTCTCTGTCCAGCCGGAAGGCCACACTGCGCTTCAGATAGGACAGGTAATCATCATCCTGGCACATCTCCTTGCCTTCGGCATCGGAGAGCTTGGCCACGGGACGGCCATTGACATATTGGAGCTTGATGACAATATTCAGGGCATGCTCGCAGGTGTCGTTGGTGACAAAGGTGCCGATACCGAAGGACACCCGGGCACGATCCTTGAAATAGTCATAGAGCTTCTGGGCGTGGTCAAAGTCCAGGCTGTCGCTGAACAGCAGCACCTTGGTCCGGGGGTCCACACCGTACTTCTGGAAATGGTGGATCATTTTCTCGCCCCAGACATAGGGGTCCCCGCTGTCGTGCCGGACACCGGAGTAGTTGTTGACCATGGACCGGTCAAAATCGTAGAGGAACAGGTCCGTGGTGATGGTGTCAGTCAGGGCCGTGCCGTTGTCCCCCCGGTACTCGTCGTACCAGTCGGCCATGGCGTAGTGGTTGGTGTAGGCCAGAGGGATGGAGTCGATGCCCTGGTACATCTGGACGAACTCATGGGCATAGGTGCCGATGGGGGTCAGGTTGTACTTCATGGCCAGGTACACGTTGGAGGTGCCGGCGCAGTTTTTCGTCTCCTGGGAGAGCCGGCGGACCACCTCGTCCTGCCAGGCCCGGGACAGCCGCCGGCGGCAGCCGAACTCGGCAAAGGAGAAGGTGTATTTCCCGGAATTGAAGTCCCGGATCTTCTGCTCCAGCTTTTCCCGGGCGGAGGCTTCCAGCACGGCGTAATTGTAGTGCATCCGGAAATAGACCTCGTTGACGATCTCCAGCAGGTAAATTTCAAACTGCATGGCAGAGAACATGGGCCCGTTTACCGTCAGCTCCAGTTCTCCCTTCTCCGTCAGCCCCGTGTGGACATACTCCCGGATGGGGTGCCACAGCCGCAGGAACTCCACATAGTCCCGCTTAATGAAGCGGATGGACCGCAGGTAGTTCAGCTCCGCCTTGGTAAAGCGTAGGGAGCACAGGTGGTCGATCTGAGAATTGATCTCCGAGAGCATCTCCGGGGTGAAGACGATGCCTTCGTTTCTGCACTTGAAGCAGTATTCTCCGATCAGGTCCGTGTGCTTGTGAAAGATCACCTGGTCCATGTTGAATTTGTACAAGTCCGTGTCCAGAAGAGACGTGACGATGGGTTCCAGTAACATAATGAAGCCTTCTTTGTTCGTTTTTCCCTCCTAGCCCTCTCCTGCTTGGAGAGGGTGCCGCCGCAGCGGCGGGTGTGGAGGGGACACCTAAAAGCTAAGGACGGGGTGCGTTGAGGAAGGGTAGTCCGTCCCCTATGCGGGTGGTAGGTTTGCACCATTCAAAGGGCCCGGTTTATACCGTTAGGGGTCCCCTCCACACCCGTCCCGGGCTGCGCCCGGTCCACCCTCTCCAAGCAGGAGAGGGCTTTTTCTCAGATACTTTGGGTCTGCCGGTTTTCCCGGGAGGCCAGGGCCAGGGCCCGCAGCTCCGGGTACAGGGGGTGGTTCTTTGGGTTTACATAAGATTCCCAAGTTTTCCGGTCATCGGCAATCAGGTACTCCCGCATCTTCGAGGCGGAAATTTCAATGGTCTTGGGGATATAGAGCTCGGCGATGCGGACCCCCTGAACGGAGTCAAACCAGTCCAGGCGCCGGGATTCCTTGCCTGAGACCAGTAGGTCCGGCAGGCGGCCGAAGCGGTTTTGGACATTTTCCAGCACATAGTCCCCCCAGGCGGCGGTGTTGCCCACGCCGATGTCCGGAAGAGGGTAAACCTCCACCCCATGGCCAAAGAGGTTCTCCAGCAGCTGCCGCCGGAGCTCGTAGGGAAAGGGGTTCTTGCTGGTGCCGCTCTCCTGGGAGGAGCCGATGAAGATGCCCACCCGGTCGCACAGGGCCATAGCGGTGCGGATCATCTGCTCGTGCCCGGCATGGACCACCTGAAACCGCCCTACCAGGATCCCCAGAGCAAAGGGTTTCATGATCCCACTTCCTTTCCGTCGTATTGGGACTATTCTACCAGAGTATCCAATGGGAGTCAAACAAAATGTAAGAAAAAGCAAGAAAAACCCTCTCCTGGGAGAGGGTTGCACGCCGTAGGCGTGACGGGTATGGGGCAACATGCAGAACCGGGTCGGTGCCGCCCCTCATCCACCGCTGCGGCGGTCCCCCTTCCCCCAGGGGAAGGTCAAGAGGTCACATATTGCTTTTAATGGTACTGATGAGGATATCCCCCGCCACGACTCTGTCTTCGGCGGCAAAGCCCTCGGCAAAATTGTCGGAATACAGCACCTGGGCATTGGGCGGGAACTCGTCGTCCCCCTCCCAGACCAAAATCTGCATCCGGTAGGGGCCCACAAAATCAAACTGATACCCTGCGTCGCCGTGGGGGAGCTTGACGGCCCCCATTTTCTCGGCGGCAGCGCTGAAGGCCGCCACCCGGGTGCCGAAACTGTAGGCGGCCCGGGTCAGGACCCGGCCGGTGTAGGGCTTGATGTACATTTCTCCCCAGGGCATTTCCCGGAAGGTCTTCCAGGTGCCGCCGAAGGGGACGGCCTTGCTTTCCAGCAGGTAGCGCAGAAGGAAAGTCCTCGTGGGCAGCGGGGGCAGAGCACCGCCGTCCGGAGCGGTAAATTCACAGCCGGGGTGGGAGATGGCGAAGGTCCTTCCCAGGAGCTTTACCCGGAAGGAGCCCTCTTCAAAGGCCACATCCGGCAGACGCGCCAGGGCCTCCTGGGGGTTCAGGTCCCGGAAGAGGGCCTCGTAGTGGGCGAAGGGCACCTCTTCCTTGTGGTTTTCAATTTCCAATGGTTTATGCCTCCTGTACGCTGTGGGGGAACAGCCGGGAATCGGTGTGGGGGATGAAGCAGGCAGCCACAAAGGCGTCCATGTAGCCCGGGTGGGTGCTGAGCTCCAGATAGGTCATGTTGGAAGCCACTTCGGCGGTTTTGGCATTGGCCTCGTCGCTCATGACCATGGCGTAAGCGCCGGTCAAAGAAGAGTTTCCGATATAGTGGAACTTCTCGATGGGCACATCCGGGAACATGCCGATGTTCACAGCGTTTTTCATGTTGATGCCGGAACCGATGCCGCCGGCGACATACACATCGTCAATGCCCTCCACCGTCATGTCCACGCTCTTCAGAAGGGTATCGATGGCGGAGAAAATGGCGCCCTTGGCCCGGATGAAATTGTCGATGTCCACCTCGTTGATGGAGATCTCCCGCTCGGTCTCGCTTTCGCTGGCCTCAGCCAGAACGTAACGGCCCATGCCGTGGTGATCCCGGCGGATGCGGCTGCCCTCTTTCACAAACAGGCCCTTGGCATTGATGATGCCGCAGCGGAAGAGCTCGGAGATGATGTCGATGATGCCGGAGCCGCAGATGCCCACGGGCTTCTGCCCTGGGTCACCTACAATGGAGAGGGTAGGCTCCATGGTGTCCTTATCAATGGTGCAGGCCTCAATGGCACCGTCGGTGGCGCGCATGCCGCAGGAGATGTCGCCGCCCTCAAAGGCGGGACCAGCGGAGCAGGCGCAGCTCATAAGGAAGTCTCGGTTGCCAAAGACGATCTCGCCGTTGGTGCCCAGGTCGATAAACAGGCTCATTTCGTCCCGATCCCAGATGCCGGAGGCCAGGGTACCGGCGGTGATGTCGCCGCCCACGTAGGAGCCGATGTTGGGGGCAATGCGGACCTCCGCCAGAGGATTGGCAGGAAGATTCACATCCCCGGCCAGCAGACCATCCCAGTGGAAGAAGCTGGGGATGTAGGGCTCCATCCGCACGCTCTGGGCGTCCACGCCTACGAACAGGTGGTTCATGGTGGTGTTGGCGCCTACGCAGAGGCTCAGAATGCTCCGGGGATTGAGGGAGGCGGACTTGCACAGGCCCACCATAATGGGGGTCAGGGTCTCTTTGATGATGGCATCCTGGAGCTTTTTCTTACCGCCGGGCTTGCCCTGCTCAATGATCCGGTTGATGACGTCGGCGCCGTAGCGGATCTGGCCGTTGCCGGAGGAGCCCTTGGCGAGAATTTTGCCGCTGGTCAGATCCGTCATGACCATGGTCACGGTGGTGGTGCCGATATCGATGGCGCAGCCATAGATGGCGGTGTCCTCGGGGCCGCTGATCTCCATACAGGTGAAGGTCTTCCCCTCCAGGCGGCCCTTGACACAGACGTGGAAGCCATGCTCCCGCAGAACGGCAGCCATGCGGACCATCACCGTATGGGGAATGCGGACGGTCTCCACACCCAGAGCATCCTCAATGGCCCAGGTCAACCGCTCGTTGTCCGGCATGGTGTCCTCCAGGCTGGGCTCTGCCATGGTCAGAACCACGCTGCGGTAGGAATTGACAAAATGGATGCCGCTCTTCTTCAGGTCCTCCTGGGCCTTGTCGAAGATGGCCACCTCCTTGGGAGAGGACAGGTCTGCGGTCTTCATCCGGGACTGGTAGGCCGAGGCGATGTCCGGCACAAAGATGGTGCAGTCCCCGGCCACCTTGGAAGAGCAGCTCAGCCGCCAGCCCTCGGCATATTCCGCATCAGAGATGTGCCGGGTCTGGATGCTCTCCAAGTCTCCCCCAACCAGCTTCACCCGGCACTTGCCGCAGGAGCCATTGCCGGAGCAGGGCGCATCAATAGCCACATTGCTCCGCCGGGCCAGCTCCAGGAGATTATCGCCCACATTGCATTCGGCGGTAACGGGTTTGCCGCCTTCGATCTGAAAAATGACTTTTGGCATACAAGAAACCCTCTTTCTTCCGTTTTTGGTTTGATATGAGTATATCACAGCTTTGGCGGGTTGTCTAGGGGAATCGGTAAAAATTTATCGGAAACGGCTGTAGTCATATTATACTAGACCTGAATCTGAATTTCTTCTATAGTCCGCCGGATATGGGGCCGGAGATCAATGGGTCGGATGTGCTGGATTGATGGGTTCTTATGTAAACGAACGGATTGACACGGACCGCCTACGGGCGAGGGAGGCGCTGGTCAGGGCGGGGAGGTGCTGCGCGCTAAGGCGGCCCTTGAGAATTGGGGTGCATATCAGAGCGGCGATTTCTATGTTTTTTAGGCCCTCTCCGAAAGGAGAGGGCCTAAAATCGTCTTTACTTGGCAGCAGGAAGCTTGTCAACGCCGCAATCTGGACATTCATCGGGACGGTAAAGTTTGATCCATTCGCTACTATTCGTAATAGGAGATGTGCAATGGGTGGCGTACGAATATCTCACATAGTAATCAACCGTCCCATCGTCGTTGTATTGGATGAAAACATCACCGGGCATGACATCTACACCGCTGCTACTGTTTCCGTTTTGGTCTATTTCTGCATCATCAGGCATCAAGTCCCCTTTTTTATCAACATTTTTCTTAGAGGTGAAAACTCTATCACCGATAGCAACAAAATTGGCCTGCATCCATCCGTCTGGAGAAATAGCGTAATCGTTGTAATTTGCATTTTGCCCCTCCGAAATGGTGACACGGGGGACGTAGACCTTTCCTTTATAGACATATCGATGTCCTGAAACTACGGGGAAATCGTCTGTCCAGTAAGGGTAAGTCTCTGTAGACTTTGGATACGGATGCCCCGTATGCAGGATATCGTCGACGGTCCATTCCTTTTTGGGCTCCTCCGGCGTATCCGGAGTCTCTTCTCCGCCTCCGATATCCCCGCTTCCGGTGCCGCCCCCTCCGGTAGTTCCTCCACCGCCGCCGCTGGGGTTGTCCTTCGTCGGGAACACCGGTCTTTCCGGCTTTTCCGGAAGAACGGGCGTACTTCCGCCGATATCGCCGCCGGCACTTGTCCAATGGATGTGATATCCCGGGTGGTTGCCGCCATCCGGGGTGTAGTAGCAGTAAATGTAGCCGCCCCGGTAGTCTTTTGTGGAATCGTACATGTAGTCGTCGCAGAAGGAGATGGAGACGCCGGAGTCCTTTGCGGTGCCCTTGCCGTAGGGGGTGGGCTCCGTCCAGGTCAGATTGCCGTTGCCGTCGTAGTACAGGGGCCTGGTGGCGACGGCCTCGGTGGCGGGCCGCGTTCCAATGATCTTGCCGGTATTGTAGGCTGTGGTGAAGAGGGCCTCGGCGCTGTGCATGGCCACGATGTCGGCGTTTTCCCGGTTCTTTTCCTGGTAGCTGCTGAAGGCCGGGTAGGCGATGGCCACCAGGGCCACGATGCAGCCGATGACGATCAGCATTTCCAGCAGAGTGAAGCCTTTATTTTTCTTCATGTTGCGCACCCTCCGATCTGTTTATGGTTTCCAGCAGCGCCGGTAATTCCGACAATCTGCCGATCTGCCAGGTGGGGACGATGTTCTCCGGGGCGGGTTTGCCCTGGGGGTTTACCCAGCAGGTGCGCATTCCCGCCTGGATGCCGCCCAGGATATCGGAGCTCAGGCTGTCGCCAACCATCAGGGCTTTTTCCGGGCTGTAGCCGGGAATGCGCCGGATGCAGGCATCGAAGAAGGCCTTGGAGGGCTTGTTGGCCCCCAGGTCCTGGGAGACGAAGACCTGCTCAAAATAGGGGTAGAGACCGGCGCTGGTGAGCCGCCCCTGCTGAACGGAGGCGGTGCCGTTGCTGGCTAAGAAGAGACGGTAGTTTCCACGGAGGGCATCCAGGGCCTCTTTTGCCCCGGGGAGGAAGTAGTGGCCGATGCCTAAGTTGTGCTCGTAGCTTCTGGCGACCTCCTGGGGGTCCGCCGGGATGCCTGTTTCCTGGAACAGGGCTTGAAACCGGCCGACAAGCACCTGGGCACGGGTGATCTCGCCCCGTTCCAGCTTTTCCCAGTGCTGCCGGTTGATGACGTGATATCGGTCCAGAACGGCCTGGGTGGGCTCCAGGCCGAAGGAACGGAAGGTTTCGGAAATGGCCAGCCGTTCCGCCTTGTGGAAGTCCAGAATGGTGTCGTCCAGGTCCAAAAATAGAATATCAATCATTTTTCTCTCCGCTCCACAATGGCGTTGGCGATCCGGCCGAATTCCGGGATCCCCAGAGTCTCTCCCCGGACATTCTCCGGGAAGCCGCATTCCTTTAGAATTTCTTCCGCTCCAGCCTTCCCCAGCTCTGCAAAGCCGGAGGCAAGACCGTTGCTCAGCTTCTTCCGCCGCATGGCAAAGCTGGCCCGGACCACTCGGAAGAACACATTCTTGTTCCGGATATCCCAGGGGCGTACTTCCCGGCGGCGCAGGGTGATGACCCCGGAGGTCACTTTTGGCTGGGGGATGAAGCAGTGGGGCGGTACATCGAAGAGGTACTCCGGCTCCGTATAATACTGGCAGAATACGGAGAACGCGCCGTAATCTGCCGTCCCCGGCTGGGCGGCGATCCGCTGGGCCACTTCCTTCTGGACCATGACGGTGACGGAGTCAAAGCAGTCCGCCTCTAATAGGGCCGAGAGAATGGGGGTGGTAATGTAGTAGGGCAGATTGGCACAGGCCATGGGCCGCAGCCCCGGGAATTTCTCCTGCACCAGGGCGGGGATGTCCTGCTTCAGCACGTCCCCCCAAAGGATCTCCAGGTTTTGGAACTCCCCCACGGTCTCCTGGAGGATGGGCTCCAACCGGGTATCCACCTCCACGGCGCAGACCTCCTTTGCCCGCAGGCAAAGCTGCTGGGTCAGCGGCCCGATCCCCGGCCCGATCTCCAGCACCCCGGCCTGGTCATCCACCCCGGCTTCCTCTGCTATGGAAGCCGGCACCCAGGGCGCAATCAGAAAATTCTGCCCCTTGGCCTTGGAAAAATGAAACCCATGAGCCGCCAAAAGGGGCTTCATCACCTGTATATCGCAAACATTGACCATACGTTTCTCGCCTTTCTGTACATTGGCATTCTGGGGGTATTATAGCACAGAACAGAAAGATTTGACAATCCCCGGAACCAATATAATTGGGGTGGGAAAAGAAAGACACCGCCGCGTACCGAAGGGTACGTGCGGCGGTGTGAGGGGCCGGGGCTACTTCGCCGCCTGGCTGCTCAGGTCCTTGATGACCTCTCCTGCCAGGATGAGTCCGGCTACGGCGGGAACGAAGGCATTGCTGCCGGGGATGTCCCGGCGGTCGGTGCAGTGGCGCTTGGTGCCCGGAGGGCAGATGCAGTGGGCCCGGCAGCTGATGGCCATGTCCTCAATGGGACGGATAGGCTCCTCCTCGGAGTAGACCACCTTCAGTTTTTTGATGCCCCGCTTCTTGAGCTCCCGGCGCATGACCCGGGCCAGAGGGTCTACCCGGGTCTTGTAGATGTCTGCCACCTGGAAAGCGGCAGGGTCCAGCTTGTTTCCGGCGCCCATGCAGCTGATGATGGGGGTATGGGTCTTGCTGCACTGTTCCACCAGGGCCAGCTTGGCGGAGACGGTATCCACTGCGTCCACCACATAGTCGTAGGCCTCAAAATCAAAGGTATCCGCATTTTCGGGCAGGAAGAAGCAGGTGTGCAGGGTCACATTCACGTTGGGATTGATCTCCAGGATCCGGTCCCGCATGGCCTCTACCTTTAATTGCCCCACGGTTTTCCGGGTGGCAATGATCTGACGGTTCAGGTTGGTCAGGCAGACCCGGTCGTCATCCACCAGGTCGATGGCCCCCACACCGCTGCGGACCAGGGCCTCGCAGACATAGCCCCCCACGCCGCCGATGCCAAACACGGCGACCCGGGAAGCGGCCAGACGCTCCATGGCGTCCTTTCCAAACAGCAGTTCCGTTCTGGAAAACTGATTCAGCATAGTTTTCTCCTTAAATCGATCGTTTTTCCTCTCCAAATCATACGCCGAAAAGCCTAGCTTGTCAATAAACTTTTGTAAAAAAATCAGGGCTTGCTATTGCAAAAGAAAACATTCAGGCGTATAATAAACATTATATTGCCGAATTATGGCGTTTTCAGGGAGGACAGGGTATGGGAGCAGGCTGGTTCACAGGCGGAGAGGCCGGGAAAGGGATGCGGGCATACCTGAAGTCCTTTGAGCAAATGGAGGACCGGGGATGCCTGGTGCTGCGGCGGGCGGATGTGCTGCCCGTGTGGATGTCCCAGGGAGCAAAGAAACTCCTGGGACGGGATCTGGAAGAGCTCAAGGAGGATGTGGTCCGTTTGGACCTGGGCTTCCCGGGCCGGGAGACGCCCTGGAGCTTCTATCGGAGCTTTACGGGGGCCACGGCGGAGCAAAACTTCACCCGGGAGGACGGGAAAGTACTGAAAATGACCGTCACCCGCTCCCAGGACCAGAAATATGACCTGCTTCTCTTCCGGGACGCCACGGATCAGGCCCACGAGCTGGAGAACATCCACCGGGAGGTGGAGCGGCTCCAGGAGGCAGACAGGTCCCGGACCGGCTTTTTCTCCCGGATGTCCCACGAAATTCGGACCCCTATGAATGGTATCACCGGTATGCTGTCCCTGGCGGAGAGCAAGCTCACCCCTCAGGACCCGGCCATGGAGTACCTGAAGCGGGCGGACGCCCTGGCAGGGCATATGCTGGGCCTTCTGAACGACATTCTGGATATTTCCCGGATAGAGGCCAACAAGGTGGAGCTGGAGAAAAAGCCCCTGTCTCTGCGCCGGTTGGGAGACCTGCTGCTGGAGATGTATTTCAAGACCCTGGAGGCGAAGGGTGTCCACTACAGCGTGGTTTTCGAGGACATGACCGTAGACTGGATCTTAGGCGACGAGATGCGGCTGCGGCAGATCATCATCAATCTGCTGTCCAATGCCGTGAAATTCACCTCCCAGGGTGAGATCAAGCTGACCTTCCGGCAGATGTTCCTGGGAGAAAATACGGTGGATCTGATGATCCGGCTCCACGATACCGGCATCGGCATGTCCCAGGAGTTCCTGAAGAAAATTTTCCAGCCCTTCGAACAGGAGAGCATTGAGACCTCCCACCGCTACGGCGGCACCGGCCTGGGTATGGCCATCACCGAGCAGCTGGTCCACCTGATGGGCGGCGAGATCATTGTCGAGAGCCAGCTGGGTGTGGGCAGTGACTTCTCTGTATTTCTGTCCTTCCCCCTGGCCCAGCCGGAGGCCGAGGCCCCGGTCGATGCAAAGGCGGCGGACGACAGCGAGGATGCGTTCAAGGGCCGCAGAATTCTGATGGCCGAGGACAACGAGACCAACGCCATGATCGCCCGGGAGATTCTGACGGAGATGGGCGCCGAGATCGATGTGGCCGGAAACGGCCAAAAGGCGGTGGAGGCCTTCGAGGGCAGCGAACCGGGGCACTACGACTTTATCCTGATGGATGTCCAAATGCCCGTGATGAACGGCCGGGATGCTGCCAAGGCCATCCGGGCCCTGGACCGCCCCGATGCAAAGACCATTCCCATCTTCGCTCTGTCTGCCGACGCCTTTGTGGAGGACCGGCGGCTGTCCATCCAGGCCGGCATGAACGACCACTTCGCCAAGCCGGTGGATTTCCAGGCGCTGCGGAAAAACGTCAGCGCTCACCTGCGGTAAAAAAGCCCTCTCCTGCTTGGAGAGGGTGGACCGGGCGCAGCCCGGGACGGGTGTGGAGGGGACCCCTACATGTTCAGAACGGTCTTCGATGCACGGAAAATTTGTCGGCTTTTGTAGAGAAAACACCCCATTCAACGGGGCCCGGTTTGTTATTTCAGGGGTCCCCTCTACACCCGCCGCTGCGGCGGCGCCCTCTCCAGGCAGGAGAGGACAAGGGGATGGGAGCATAAAGGAGAGAGATAAAAATGATACTGGAACAATCCAAGCAGATCGTCCAGGAGGTCAGCAAGGCCTTTATCGGAAAACAGGAAGTCATTGAAAAGGTGCTGATGACCATCTATGCCGGCGGTCACGTTCTGCTGGAGGATTCCCCCGGCGTAGGCAAGACCACCCTGGCCCTGGCCTTTTCCCATGCCTTGGGCCTGAGCAGCAAGCGTATCCAGTTCACGCCGGATACCCTGCCCTCGGATATCACCGGCTTTTCCATGTACAACCGGGAGACCGGCACCTTTGAATACCGGGAAGGTGCGGTCAACTGCAACCTCCTTTTGGCCGATGAGATCAACCGTACCTCTCCCAAGACCCAGTCTGCTCTTTTGGAGACCATGGCCGAGGGTACAGTCACAGTGGACGGCGAGACCCACACCCTGCCCAAGCCCTTTATCTGCATTGCCACCCAGAACCCCCTGGGCGCAGCGGGCACCCAGATGCTGCCGGAAAGCCAGCTGGACCGGTTCATGGTGTGCCTGTCCATCGGCTATCCCAGTACCGAAGACCAGATGAAGATCATCCGCTCCCAGCGGGGGGCGGTGCCCCTGGAGGATGTCAAACCTGTGGTCTCCGCCGAAAACATTCTGGAGATCCGGAAATACCTGTCCTCCCTTCGCCTGACGGACACGGTGCTGCGCTATGCGGTGAACCTGTGTGAGCAGACCCGGGTCCATCCCCAGGTGGAGATGGGTGTGTCCCCCAGAGGCATTTCCGCCCTGGTGAGCATGGCCCAGGCCCACGCCGTCCTGCAGGAGCGGAATTACGTGATCCCTGAGGATGTGCAGAGCGTCTTCCCGGATGTCTGCACCCACCGTGTGACCCTGGTGCCCCAGGCCCGGGTAGACGGCGTCTCCGTCCGGGATGTGCTGGCCCAGATATTGGCCCAGGTGAAGCCTCAGGGCGAGACCCGGTAAGCGCTATGGCAGTAGGTCGTATTACCTATGCCCTGGTGCTGGCGGTTCTGGCAGCGGCTGCCTTCTTTTCCGGCTCTCCCATGGCCCTGCTGTGCCTGGCCGCGTTGGCGGCGGTGGGCATTGCCATGGGACTGCTTCTGATCCGGGACCAAAAGAATATCCGGCTGTCCTGCACCATTCACCCCGGCGGCCAGGTGGGAAGCCCTTTGGAGCTGGAGCTGGAGGCGGCAGGCGCGGGGCGGCTGCTGGCCACCAAGACGGTGCTGGCGGAGCTGGAAGCGGCCAACGCCATGACCGGCAGGACCCAGAGGTATTCCCTGGTGCTGCCTCTGCTCCGGGGATGCTCCAAGTACGCCATGGACATCACGCCGGAAAACTGCGGCGAGATCACCATCAGCTGCGTCAGCGCCGAAATTCGGGACCATCTGGATTTGTTCCGCAAACAAATATCCGGGTTCGATTCGGTGAAAACCACGGTCTATCCCCAGCGGGTCCGGCTGGATGTGCTCCTGGACCCCAATACCGGCGGCAGCCCCCGGGAGGACGGCCCCACCCAGAATAAGCGGGGCAATGACCCCAGCGAGGTCTTCGACCTGCGGGAATATGTGCCTGGGGATGATATCCGCTCCATCCACTGGAAGCTCTCCGTGAAAACGGACGAGCTGATCCTCCGGGAGCCTGGCGCCCCAACCTATTACGATCTGGCGGTACTGGCGGATTTCGGCCTGGAGCAGGACGGGGCGGAAACGAACCCCATAGAGCGCAATGCCGTCATTGCCTACGGTACGGCGGCGCTGTTTGATCTGGCCCGCCGGGGCATTCGGTGCTGCCTGGCGGTACCCACTGCCTCCGGGATGTGCCTGATGCCCATATCCGACCGGTCGGAATGCCGTGGGGCTTTGAGCCGCTGGATGGGCTTGCGGCTGCCCCAAAACGCGGGAGACGCGCTGAAGCTCTTCCGTTCCGAGCATTTAGACAGTCAATTTTCCCGGGTGCTGCTGCTCAGCGCCGGGAAGTTGACCCGGCAGCAGGATATGGGAGGCTTCCGGGCCTCCGTAACGGTGCTGTCCGCCGTGGCGGGTGGCCAGGAGAATACGGGCGCCGCCCTAGGGGTCCGGGTGCGGGAGCTGCCCGCGCCGCCTCCGAAGGGGAAGCCCTGCCGGGTTTCCTGCTGAGAAAAGAAGAAGGAGAATGGAATGAATCGATCGGTGATCCGCCCGGTGCGCTCTGCGTCCCGCCAATGGAATTTCTTTTGGTGGATGTGCCTGGGCTGCCTGCTGATGGCAGGCGCTGTCCAGGCGGTGGCGGGCCCTATGGAGCTGACGCTGCTTTCCCGGTGCCTGCTGTGGCTCAGCGGCGCGGCAGTGGCGGCGGCCTTCTGGTTCCGGGAGCGGAACCGGCTGCTGCTTCTGGCCCCCTGGGTGCTGCTGGCGGCGGCCCTGTTTGTGGGCAATCCCATCCGGGGCGGCGGCAGCTGGCTGGACGGGATGCTCCTGCGTTGGAACCAGGCCCATAACGACGGCCTGCGGCTCATCGGCATGGTATCCACAGAGGGGGACCGGC
The DNA here is from genome assembly GCA_050873165.1 of Faecousia sp. Classification (GTDB taxonomy): domain Bacteria; phylum Bacillota; class Clostridia; order Oscillospirales; family Oscillospiraceae; genus Faecousia. The sequence continues at coordinate 28,017 of JBNMIH010000014.1, read as the reverse complement.
TGGCCTTCTGCCTGGAGCTCTCTGCCTTGTTCGGCCTGGGCTGCGGCATCGTCATTCGAAAGAGAAGCACCTTGGCCTGCCTGGGGCTGTCTGCCCTTGTGCTGTGCCTGTGTGTGCTGGGCCAGTGCCTGACCAATCTGGTCTGCGCCATGGTGGCCAGCGTCCTGTTGGGAGTCCTGGTCACCGGTCCCGACGGCCAGGCCGGCCACCGGGGCTGCGTACTCTGGCTGCTGGTCACCTTGGCCTTTGCGGGTTTCTCCCTACTGCTGCCCGGGGAATTTGCCGGCTACAATGCCTGGCGGGAGGGATTGGCAGAGCATATCGAGACGCTGCGCTACGGCGAGAAGCTCCTGCCCCAGGGAGACCTGTATCGGTCCGACGAATTGAAGGCCGGAGAGGGCGCCGTGCTGGAGGTGACCAGCGAGCAGGAGAAGAATCTATATTTGGCTTCCTTTTTGGGAAGCGTCTATGAAAACGGCGCCTGGCAGCCTCTGCCAAAGTCCAGCTACGGCGGAGAGAATACGGGACTGCTCCGCTGGCTGAAAAAGCAGAACTTTGTGCCCCAGACCCAGCTGGCCCAGTATGAGCGGCTGGCGGAAGGGGAGACGGAAACCAACCATCTGGCGATCCGGGTGCTCTCCGGGCGGCGGGATGTGCTCTACGTCCCGACTTCTCTGGAGACGGTCATCCGGAAGGGGCAGGTGCGCTACGATGGCCTGGTCCTGTCCCGGGGACTCTTCGGCCAGCGGAAGTATACCCTGGCAGAACGCTCCAGCTCCAAGCCCGGGGAGCTGTCCGTCCCCGCCGACTGGCTGATGTCCCCCAAAACCGAGGCGGAGGCCGCCTATGCCCAAGCGGAAAGCGCCTATCGGGATTTTGTGTACAACGAATATACCCAGGTGGACCCGGGATTGGCAGAGGCCGTCGAAAGGGTTTTCCACCAGGAGGAACCCCAGTCCGACAGCGTCTTCGGCATCCTGACCCTGGTGCGCCAGGTCCTGCGGACCAATGAAAGCCTGGACGAGTCCGCCGTGACTCCGTCAGGGGAGGACCCCATTGCCTATTTCCTGACCCGGAGCCACCGGGGTGGGGAGATGCTGTTTGCTTCCGCCGCCGTGGAGGCCCTCCGGTCCTACGGCATCCCGGCGAGATACGCGGAAGGGTACTATATGACCTCCGCTGACCTGAATGCCGACGGGGCGGCCCAGCTGACAGGGGCCAATGCCCATGCCTGGGTGGAGGTCTACTTCGACGGCATCGGCTGGCAGGCCCTGGACGTGGTGCCGGGCTGTTACTACGATCTGGTGAGCCTCCAGGAGATGGTCAGTCTCCCGGATGACATCAGCCGGACCTCCGCCGTGGTCAAAAACGAGGACGGCCTGGAGGGACTCGGCGACAGCGGTGAAACCGCTCCCCATGAGGAGGAACCTGTGCCCAGCGCATCCATCGGTGTTGCCTGGGTGCTGCCCATCCTGGGCTGCGCACTGGTGATCGGCATCATTGGCCTGCTGATCGGGGAGTGCGTCCGCTTCTGCATGGATTTGCTCCTGAGACGGCGCTGGGACCGGATGTCCCCCGCCGCCCGGGCGGAGCTGGCAAAAGAGATCCTCTACCGCTTCCTCTCCGCCTGGGGCATCCAGGCCAGCCTGGGCTGGAAGACAAAGGATGTGGATGCTCTGGTCACTGAGTGCTGCCCCAGGGCAAGACCCGGAGACTATACCAGGGTCTGCAACCTGCTGGAAAAGAGCATCTACGGCGATATCCCGCCGGAGGTTTACGAGGAACGCACCATCCGGGCCTTCCTGAAGCGCATCTCCAAGCCCGGCCCCAAAACCAAACTCCGCGCCAGACTCCATGCCCGCTACTGCTGGGTGGATCTGGTGTGAAATGAATCGAAAAAGGCTGTCATTGCCACACCAGCGTGCGCGCTGGTTCGCAATGACAGCCTCTTTTTCCCCTTTTAATGAAACGGATGCCTGCACCCATACAGGAACACGCCCACCCAGCTGAGGAGCACGGGCCAGCCGGTTAAGATCAGCAGCCACTCCAGGCCCAGCTTGGCCGTCAGGGCCAGGGCAAGATATGCGGCGCATCCCGCCAGCGCCAGGACAATGCCGATGATCCACAGGCAAAGTGTGTACTTTTTCTCCGTGGGCAGTCCCATCTCGTCGATCCAATTCCAAAGTCTTCTCATCTTTTTCTGCCTCCTTTTTTCTTAGAGCCTACTCCCGCCGGGTAAAACCCGCAACGGCGCAACGGTAAAGGAAATGTAAAGTTTGTAAATTTTACATGGGCTTTACACAAAACACAATTTAGGCTTTACGCGTTACAAATAAACTATAGGCAGAAAACAGGGAACGAAGATTCCCGGAAAGAAAAAGGATAAAGCTATGGATATTTTTGGGGTACTGAATCTCATCGGCGGTCTGGCGCTGTTCCTTTACGGAATGTCCGCCATGGGCGACGGACTGGTGATGCTCTCCGGAGGCCGGCTGGAGCAAATTCTCGAAAAGCTGACGAAGCGAAAGATCATGGCGGTGCTGCTGGGCCTGCTGGTCACGGCGGTGATCCAGTCCTCCTCGGCAACTACCGTTATGGTAGTGGGCTTCGTCAATTCCGGCATCATGAACCTGCAGCAGGCCGTAGGCATCATCATGGGCGCCAACATCGGCACCACGGTGACCTCCTGGATGCTGTCCTTGGTAGGCATTGAAGGCAGCAACCTGTTTTTGAAGCTCTTAAAGCCCAGCTCCTTCTCCCCCATTCTGGCGGCGGTGGGCGTGATCCTCACCATGACCGCCGGGAAGAGCGACAAGCGCAGAAACGTAGGCAGCATTCTGGCGGGTTTCGCCATTCTGATGTTCGGCATGGAGACCATGAGCTCCGCCGTGTCGCCGCTTGCCAAGGACGAGGGCTTTACCAGCATCCTCACCGCTTTTTCCAACCCCATCCTGGGCATGGCGGCCGGCGCGCTTTTAACGGCCGTCATCCAGTCCTCCTCCGCCTCCGTCGGTATCCTTCAGGCCCTGTGCGTCACCGGGGCAGTGAGCTTCGGTACGGCCATCCCCATCATCATGGGCCAGAACATCGGCACCTGTGTCACGGCGCTCCTGTCCTCCATCGGCGCCAGCAAAAACGCCCGCCGGGCCTCCCTGATCCATCTTTATTTTAATTTAGTTGGCACTTTGCTCTTTACTGTGGTATTCTATACCTGCAACGCATTCTTCCCCTTTGCCTTCCTGTCCCAGGCCGCCGGAGCGGCGGACGTGGCCGTGATCCACAGCCTCTTCAACATCGGCTGCACCATCGTCCTGTTCCCCTTCTCCAATGTGCTGGTGAAGCTGGCTACCCTCAGCGTTCCCGAAGGAAAGACGGAAAAGGCGGGGGAGAAGGCCCTGCCCGCCCCGCTGCTGGCTCTGGATGAGCGGTTCCTGGACCGGCCTTCCTTTGCTATGGGCCTTTGCAAGGACGCCGTGGACCACATGGCAGACCTGGCCCGGAACTCCTTCCAGATGGCCATGGATGTGCTGGACAACTATTCCCAGGCTGGGCTGGACACGGTTGCGGCCATGGAGCAGGAGGCAGACAGCTACGAGGATGTGCTGGGCACGTATCTCGTCAAGCTCTCCAGCCGGGACCTGAACAAGACCGACAGCCGGACATTGACCATCCTCATGCACTGCATCAACGACTTTGAGCGGATCTCCGACCACGCCATCAACCTGGCGGAATCTGCCCAGGAGCTTCACGACAAGGGCCTGACCCTCTCGGAAGAGAGCCGCCGGGAGCTGGCCACCTACGGCAAGGCCGTCAGCGACATTCTGGACCTGACCGTCAGCGTCTTCGCCGCGGATGACACCAAGCGGGCCCGGGGGGTGGAGCCTCTGGAGGAGGTCATCGACAAGCTGAGCATCGAAATGCGCCAGCGCCACATCGAGCGGCTCCGCCGGGGGGCCTGTTCCCTGGAGGCGGGGCTGATTCTGGAGGATATCCTTACCGGCTACGAGCGGGTATCGGACCACTGCTCCAACGTGGCCGTGTGCCTCATCGAGGTCCACGCCGACGAGTACGAGACCCACGAATACCTGAACCTCACCACCAAGGGCGACGACCCCTGGTTCCGGGAGGAGTATGACCGGCTGAAGAACGTGTACCTGCTGCCGTAACCCCTCAACCTTCCCCTGGGGGAAGGTGCCGCCCCAGCGGCGGAAGAGGGGCGGCATCAGGCCGGTTCTGCGTTCCGCCCCACACCCGTCAGGGCCTTCGGCCCTGCCACCCTCTCCTGGGAGAGGGTATTGAAGGAAGGAGTCTAAATTCAATGGCACTGATCTACATCGTCGAGGACGACGACAACATTCGGGAAATCGAGACCATCGCCCTGAAAAACAGCAATTATATGGTCAAGGACTTCGCCCGGGCATCGGATTTTTACAAGGCATTGGAAGCCCTGCTTCCGGACTTGGTGCTGCTGGACGTGATGCTGCCGGACGAAAACGGCTGCGACATTGTCCGCCATCTCCGGGCCAACACCGTGACCAAGCGGCTGCCTGTCATCATGGTCACCGCCAAGACCTCGGAGATGGACATGGTCAAGGGCCTGGACGACGGGGCCGACGACTACATCAAAAAGCCCTTCTCTGTTATGGAGCTTCTGAGCCGGGTGAAGGCCCTGCTCCGCCGGACCCGGGAAGAAGGCGGCAAGCAGCTGATGGTGGGCAGGATCCAGCTGGACCATGACCGGCACACCGTGCTGGCCGACGGCAAGCCGGTGGAGCTGACCTATAAGGAGTATGAGCTTTTGCGCTACCTGATGATCAACGCCGAGATGGTCCTGTCCCGGGAGAGCATCATGCGCTTCGTCTGGGGGACGGAATTCGAGGGAGAGACCCGGACTGTGGATATGCACATCAAGACCCTGCGGCAAAAGCTGGGCCCCTGCGGCCGCCAGATCGGCACGGTCCGCAACGTGGGCTATGTGCTGCAAAGCGCCCCGGAGGATAACCTATGAAGCAGAAGATCAACCTGCGACTGGCCCTCATCTCCCTGGTCGCCCTGGTACTCACCACTCTGGGGGTCACAAGGGTCTACTATGACCTGTTCCAGCAGCAGGTCCGCAAGGACCTGCGCATCACCGCCCAGATGCTTTCCGCCGCCAAGGTATTTACCGATGGGGAGCAGATCAGTCTGCCCTCCGGGGATCTGCGGGTCACCTGGGTGGCCAAGGACGGCACCGTCCTCTATGACAACGAGGCGGAGGCCAAGAGCCTGCCCAACCACGCCGACCGGCCGGAAATCCAGCAGGCCCTGACAGAGGGCGCCGGGGAGACGGTCCGCCGGTCCGACACCTTCAACATGAACACCTTCTACTATGCCCTGCGGCTTTCCGACGGCACGGTGCTTCGCTTGGCCGCCCAGGCCAGGAGTATGCAGAGTGTCTTCCTGGCGGCGGGACCGGTGGTGTTTCTCATCGCCCTGGTGATCTTCGGGGCCTGCCTGCTGCTGGGCCACCTGCTCACCGCCCAGCTCATTGCCCCCATTGACCAGATGGCGGAGCACCTGGACGAGCCCGGCAGCGTCACCGTCTACCGGGAGCTGGAGCCCTTCGCCCACAAAATTCGATCCCAGCACGAAAAGATCCTGGCCGCCGCCAAGAGCCGCCAGGACTTCACCGCCAACGTGTCCCACGAACTGAAAACGCCTCTCACCGCCATTTCCGGCTATGCCGAGCTCATTGAAAACAAAATGGTGGACGAGGACCAGCAGCTCCGTTTCGCCGGGGAGATCCGGAAAAACGCTGCCCGGCTTCTGAGCCTCATCAACGACATCCTCCAGCTCTCCGAGCTGGACGACGCAGACCGGCCCCAGCAGGTCCAGAGTGTGGAGCTCTTTGCCTTGGCCCGGGAGGTTTGCCAGGCTATGCAGGTCCAGGCCGACAGCCGGAAGATCCGCCTCCAGTGCTTTGGCCGGGAGGCTACCGTCACCGGCGACCGGGAAATGCTGAAGGAGCTCATGGAGAACCTGATCCAGAACGCCATCCGCTACAACCATGAGGGTGGCTTCGTCCAGGTCACCGTCAAGGAGTCCGCCGGCAAGGCGGTGCTCATGGTGGAGGACAACGGCATCGGTATCCCCAAGGACGCCCAGGAGCGGGTCTTTGAGCGGTTCTACCGAGTGGACAAAAGCCGCTCCCGGGAAACCGGCGGCACTGGTCTGGGTCTCGCCATCGTCAAACACATTGCGATGATCCACGATGCCGACATCACTCTGGACTCCAACCTGGGCCAGGGGACCAAGATCACCGTGACATTTTGAGACCGGCAAGCCCCCATCCTGTTTTTGAGGATGGGGGCTAAAATTTTCTTTTTCGCCTACTTGACATTTGGGGAAAACGTGGTATGATAATGCCATAACAATTCAACGGCTGCTTAATCGTTAAATAAAAATGACAAAGGAGATCCCAACCATGAAGAAGACTTATAAGATCGATGTTGACTGCGCAAACTGTGCCAACAAGATGGAAGAAGCTGCCCAGCAGACCCCCGGCGTCAAGAACGCTACCGTGAATTTCATGATGCTGAAGATGATCGTGGAGTTCGACGAGGGCGCGGATGTGAAGGCCACCATGCAGCAGGTCCTGGCCAACTGCAAGAAGGTGGAAGACGACTGCGAGATCTACCTGTAATGATTTTCCCTTGCGAACCGGCTGAAAGCCGGTTCGCAAATACTATGTGAGGAAAGGAAGGAGTCACATGACAAAGAAACAACAAAAATCCCTGATCCGTATTCTGGTTTCCGCGGCGTTGCTGATCGTTCTGCAGATGATCCCGGCGGAAAGCTATGATGCGTTGTTTGGTTCCTTCGGCCGCTGGGTGCGGCTGGGGGCTTACCTCGTTGACTATTTCATCATCGGCGGAGATATCCTGAAAAAGGCCTGGAAGGGTATCCGCAATCATCAGGTTTTTGATGAATGCTTCCTGATGGCCGTGGCCACCGTAGGCGCTCTGGCCCTGGCCATTGCGGAAAACGGCGACTACCTGGAGGCCATTGCTGTTATGCTGTTCTACCAGATCGGCGAGTGGTTCCAGAGCTACGCCGTGGGCAAGAGCCGCCGGAACATCTCCGAGCTCATGGACATTCGGCCGGACTACGCCAACATCGAGCGGGACGGGAAGCTGGAGAAGGTGGACCCGGACGAAGTGGAAGTCGGCACCATCATTGTGGTCCAGCCTGGTGAGAAGGTGCCCATTGACGGTATTGTAGAGGAAGGCACCTCCAGTCTGAACACCAGCGCCCTCACCGGCGAGAGCGTGCCCAGGGAGACTGCCCCTGGGGCCGAGGTCATCAGCGGCTGCATCAACCTCACCGGCGTGCTGAAGATCCGCACCACCAAGGAGTTCGGCGAGTCCACCGTGTCCAAAATCCTGGACCTGGTGGAGAACGCTTCCTCCCGGAAGTCCAAGTCCGAGGACTTTATCGCCAAGTTCGCCCGGGTCTATACCCCCGCGGTGTGCTACAGCGCCTTGGCTCTGGCGCTGCTGCCCCCCATTGTCCGCCTGGTCCTGGGCATGAGCCCTGCTTTTGGGGACTGGGTCTACCGGGCTCTGACCTTCCTGGTCATTTCCTGCCCCTGCGCCCTGGTCATTTCCATCCCTTTGAGCTTCTTTGCCGGCATCGGCGGGGCCAGCCGGGAAGGCGTGCTGGTCAAGGGCTCCAACTATCTGGAGACCCTGTCCGAAGTGGACACGGTGGTCTTCGACAAGACCGGCACCCTGACCCAGGGCGTCTTTGAGGTCACCGGCGTGCACCACAACTCCCTGGAGGAGCACCGGCTCTTAGAGCTGACGGCCCTGGCGGAAAGCGCCTCCTCCCATCCCATCAGCAAGAGCCTGCAAAAGGCCTACGGCCAGCCTCTGGACCGCAGCCGGGTAACGGACATCCAGGAGGTCTCCGGCGAGGGCGTCACCGCCAAGGTGGACGGCATCACTGTGGCCGCCGGCAACCGGAAACTCATGAAGCGGCTGGGCATCCCCTACCAGGACTGCCACAGCACCGGCACCATTGTCCATGTGGCCATTGACGGAGCCTACGCCGGACACATTGTCATCTCGGATCTTTTAAAGCCCTCCGCCAAGACCGCCATGGAGTCCCTTCGGGCTTCCGGTGTGAAGCAGACCGTTATGCTCACCGGCGACATTGACGCCGTGGCCCAGGCCACCGCCAAGGAGCTGGGCATCAACACCGTCTACAGCGAGCTGCTCCCCGGCGACAAGGTCAGCAAGGTGGAGGAGCTGCTGGGCAAGAAGCAGACCGGCAAGCTGGCCTTCGTGGGCGACGGCATCAACGACGCCCCGGTCCTCAGCCGGGCGGACATCGGCATCGCCATGGGCGCCATGGGCTCCGACGCGGCCATTGAGGCGGCGGACGTGGTGCTGATGGACGACGACCCTATGAAGATCGCCAAGGCCATCCGCATCTCCCGGAAGTGCCTGCGGATCGTACACGAAAATATCGTGTTCGCCATCGGCATCAAGCTCCTGTGCCTGCTGCTGGGCGCGCTTGGCATCGCCAACATGTGGGCCGCCATCTTCGCCGACGTGGGCGTCATGGTCCTGGCTGTGCTGAACGCCATAAGGGCGCTGATGGTGAAGGATTTATAAAAAGCTGTTTTCCAAGTCCTTTGCAAACTGATATGCTCCCTCTAGGGTAGGTACTCGAAATAAGAGAGGTTTCGAGGCTGCGCTAGGGGGAGCATTGCTGCGTCAAGGCAGGAGGTAAGAAACAATAACTACACGGTGTAATACTTCTGATTTCTGCTTTTGGGTTTCCCCGGAATGGTCATTGCCAGCTTTCCATTCTCAAGCAGCGGCTGAACATAATGTTGCATGACGTAAAAAATGGTTTTAACCCCCAGATGATCCGCAATTTCCTGACGGCTTCTGGGCTGCTTGCAAAAGTCAAGAAGATTATCTGTTTTTTTCACGGCGGCCTCTACAGCACTGCTTTCCATCTTGTTATACAGCGTTACAACAAACTCATTGCGACGATTCTCAAACTTCGGCTCTGGCAGCCCGTACTCCTTCATGGCATTGCGCATAGTTGGAATGCCGGAATAACGATGCTCTGCCGCAGTCAGCATTTCGGTCATAACCGCCAATGCCGGGTTACGAAGGTCCGGCTTTGCAATGCCGAGCTGCTCAATACTCATTCTTCCATACAGGCTTCCTGGGCTGTGAATCTCTACTCGGTCGATGAAAAAGTCGATCTGAATGGGAGTGCCCTCGGTATGGATGCTGTAGTCACGGTGGATCACTGCATTCAGGATTGCTTCGCGCAGAGCCTCAATTGGGTATTCTGTTTTGTCCTTTCGAATACCGGTTTCTTTGCTGATGATGGTCTTTACTTTCATGTTTCGGAGGCAAAAGTTTAATGCTTCCTCTACCATTTCTGGAATAGTCCCACTGATTCGTTTGTTGTCAATAAATCGTGCGGATTCCGCATCCACGTCTCCAATTTGGGTCCCGGGAACAACGATTGCCGTAATAGCGAGCTGTGGGAAATAGCCTTGAGGATAGATGCCAAAATTCATGACCGCTGCCACTGTGGGAATTCCATTTCTGGTAACATTTAGCATCTCCAGCACCTGATTTTGCGATAGTCTGGAAAATCCTGGACGGTCTATGCTCATTTTCTCAATATATCTTTCAATGCTGCTCCTATCCAGCATATTCATGGACGCCCGTTCTACCTGCCGCTCATCATCATGGAGGTGCTTGCGGAATGCTTCAAAGGAGTATAATTCATAGTCGGTCATTGGCAAATCTGCGTCGCCAACACGAATGTAGGAGCCCTTGGTACGGCCTGCACCGCGATAGTAACAGGGCCGCTCCGAAATATCAACTGCGGGAATTTCGGCAGAAACGATGATTTTTCTATGAAATTCGGTAATTGTAAACACCGCCCGCACCGGAGGCTCCATTTGCAGACACTGTTCCGTGACTTTTTTCTGCAAGTCCTGAGCGTCATACACACCAACAACTTGGTATGCTGCCTTTTCGTCAATCCCAAATACCAAAACACCGCCACTGTCTTGATTAGAAAAGCTGGAAAGGGTATCGTACAGCCTTTTGGGACAATCGGTATATGCGGCTTTTAGCTCTGTTGTTTGTTCTTCTGATTGCTGTTTGCAAATTTTGTTTGCTAATTCAATCAATTCTTCTGTTAACAAGCAAACACCACCCTTCAATAAACTAATTTTAGCAAAGTGAGTTTGCAAAATCAAGTGAATTTTGCAAACTACTTTCTACGAGGGGGCGTTAGTGAAGAATTTATAAAAAGCTGTTTTCTAAGTCCTTTGCAAACTGATATGCTCCCTCTAGGGTAGGTACTCGAAATAAGAGAGGTTTCGAGGCTGCGCTAGGGGGAGCATTGCTGCGTCAAGGCGGTTTGTTTGCTGATTTAAGCGATTCTTCTGTTAATAAGCAAACACTAACTTTCAATAAACTAACAATAAGCAAATATTGACTTTCAATAAACTCAATTTAGCAAAGAGAGTTTGCTAAATTGAGGGATTCAGCAAAGTGGTTGCCGCGAGGAGAGGACGGGGCTTTGATTTTATAAATGCTCAGAGACCATTGCGGTAAATGTGAACGTGCGCTTATCCGTATCGTAGTCCCATTCGTAGTCGCCGTCGTATTTGTGGATGGTGGCTTCGACGCTTTTTAGGCCGAAGCCATGCAGGCCGGTGCTGGATTTCGTGGAAATCAGGCGATTTCCAGACTGCTTGGGAGGTTTATCACAGCTGTTGCTGACGATGATGACACTGTAGCGGTTGCGGTATACGGTGCTCAGGGAAATGTATTTTTCCGTAGACTGCTCCGCCGCGGTGACAGCGTTGTCCAAAAGGTTCCCGAGGATCGCCACCAGGTCGATGTCCTCCAATTGGGAGAGGTTGCAGGTCTTGACATCGGCCTCAAAAGCAATGCCGCGCATTTTGCAGTCGATTTCGTACTTGTGCAGCATAACATCCAGCAGCTTGTTGCCGCTGGTGCGGCTTCGGGAGTAGTCTTTCAGCTGTTCGGACAATTTCGTCACATAGCCGCTGATCTTCGGGTCCTCGTTCAGGGCTTGGATGGCGGCAAGGTGTTTCTTTGCGTCGTGGGCGTAGATCATAAGCTGTTGGTTTTGCTAGTCCAGGATTTGATAATAAGACTGTTCTGTTTGAAGTCTGTCCAGCTCGCTTTGGATTTGCAGGGTCTGGCGGTCCTTCTTTACTTGGTGGGAATAGGCGAAGAAAAGAAAAATGGTCGATATAAAAAGGCAACCGCTGAGAATGGACAATAGAAGTTGCGTGCCAGAACTGGTATCCGGCTGTGCGCATATATGCCAAAATCCCGCTTGACATACCACCGTTGACATCGGGTAAACGAGAAAATCTAATGGTACTGTATTTTGATTGTCTCCAGGCTGGAGGACCCTGATAAACAACAACGTAACAAAAAAATAAAGCGTTTTGATAGTAATTGCTTGAGAAATCATTAGCAGAACATTTGTATTGTAACCTAGGAAGGTGTCGCCAACGAGAGTAGAACTTATAGCCACAACCGAAACCTCAATTGATGCATTGATGATTCCAAGAATAGTAGCATAAAACATACATTTGGAAGGGGACGATTTAAAGCAAATATAAAAGAAGAGTATGTTAATCAGCCAGGTTGTAAGAGCATTAATCGCACCGTTGTTATGAACCAATATATTTACTGACGATCCCAGTGTGAACAGACCTGCACCGATTAGAACTGTTCTAATCACCTTGAATTTACGTTCAAGCAAGGAAGAAAAGAATATATAAGATATGGACATCTCAACAAGATAGATGCACCAGGAAAACAGTGGATTCAGCATGTTACTTCCTCCGCAAATACGCAAACCAGAATTTATGAAATTCGGATTGTCTTCTGGGCGCAATTGGGATGTGGGTCCCATCAGTAAGGAGAAGTTCCGTATAAGTATAACGATTTACATAATGCAGGTTGACAAGAAAAGATTTATGGACAGGGTAAAAGAATAGCTGGGGCAGCTTTTCAGAAAGGTCATCAAATTTATCCGCTGTGGAATATACCTTTTCCGATGTAACAACGCTGGCACGCCTACCATCCCGGGTGACATAGAGGATATCGTCCGCAATCACTTGCTGTATGGCGCTATTTTCCGATAGAAACAGGTCTATATAGGCTCCGTCGATGTACTCCATCGCTTTATCGAGCCCTGCATATAGCCGATTGGCATTGAAGGGCTTTTCAAAGAACCGGAATGCTCGAAGGTCCATGGCATCGTCCTGATAGGATTCATAATTGGTCACAAAGAACAGAGCCAGCTTCTGGTTACGTTTCCGAAGCTCCTTTGCCAATGCGATACCATTCAGTCCTGGCATCTGGATGTCCAAGAATGCCAGGTCATATGAGGTGTCGTCCTGGACAACTGGAAGCGGGTCCATAACTGCCGTAATGGTGCAGGGAATGTGATGGTCGTTCATATATTCGTCGATATGAACGGTCAGCGTGTTCAGATAGCTATGTTCATCGTCGCAGATCAAAATTTTCATCTGAATACCTCATAAAAAAGTAGGCTTACGATGCAGTACAACACCGTAAGCCTATTTTAGCATTGTTAGAGGGCCTCGTCAAATCCGTTGGATACGGAGAAATCAGCAATTTTGCGTAAAATCCTTGCAGTTTTGCAGGGGGCCAAGCGATGGTCACTTTTGAAGATAAGTTTCTAACAGGCGGCAAACCATTTCCTGGTCATCAGGAGACAGTTTCCTTACAAGGGTAGTCACACGGTCTGCCTCCGGCTCGATTTCCCCCAGCAGGTAGTAGTTTGGCGTACCGCCAAGGATTTGACACAAATCCATCAACCGATTGGTTGTCAGCAGACTTTTGCCGCACTCCATACTGGAAATGTGGTTGGTCGAAAGCTCCATCTTTTCCGCCAGCTGTTCCTGAGAAAGGCCCGCAATTTCACGCCGATGGCGAATGCGCTTTCCCACTAGCTTTTTATCAACGCCCATTTTGATCACCACGGATAAAATACCATGTTTCCCAGAAAACGAGAACAAACTACAATAGAACATATCTATAGAATGATTAGTTTGTGATGATTTTATAGACAACTACAACTGTTACTGTGATTTCTTGCAATTTTGCGCAAATAATCCGCAGTTTTGATTGAGCTATTGCCGAGCAGCGAAAGATATGTTATTTTGTCGGCAAAGGGAGGTGAACGCCATGAAGAGCAAAAAGAACTTGGTTGCGGTCGTTGCAAAAAAGGCCGCGGAACGAGCACTCCGTAGAGATGCAAACAGCACCACTTGTACAGGCTTCTATCAGCCAAAGGCACCGGCGGCACTGAAACACTTCAAGAACAGCAAGTAATGGCATCGACGCTTGCGGAGCACATCGTGAGAAAACTGATTGCTATGTCAGTTGTGGAGGAGAGTGATAGAGAGTTATACGTTTACGGCTTCTTCTTGCTGATTACACGTTGCTTCTTTTTCCTGGTGACGATTGCTTTTGGTGGTCTCTTAGGAATTCCGTGTGAAAGTGCTATATTCTATATTGTGTTCATGCTTCTGCGGAGTTATGCGGGAGGGGTGCACGCAAGAACGGAGATGGCTTGCACGGTTTGGACAACAGCGGCAATGGGAATGGCTGCGGTTGTTATCAGAATGCTGGAAGAATCAAACGCAAAGATTCCGCTGTGTGTTCTCCTCCTCAACATCTGTCTTTTGGTGTTTAGTCCATTGGACAGCAAAGGGAAACCACTGGATGCGGAAGAGAAACAAAGATACCGAAAAATATGCGTCTTTTTGGTTTTTATCTGTGATGCGGTGGTAGTTGTGGCAATGTTCCTGACAATGCCGATGGTGTACTATCCTGTGATCTGTGGGATGGGGCTGGAGGCGGTTTTGCTGGGAATTGGGGAAATATTTTGCAATTGAAAAAGGAGTATAAATTTTATGAAAAAATATGTCATGCGTTTTTTTACACTTATTTTAATTGTTGCATTAATGTCTACTTTGGCAGTATCCGCAAGTGCTGCGGGGGCTGACAAAAATAGCTACAGCGCACAGAATGCTCGCCTATCCAGTCCCTTCCCATTTACTATGTTTATCCAGAATGCAAGCAAGGATATCAACACCATGAATAATTCGGCCAAGCGGTTTACAAAGTCTGGTATTACTGAAGATAGTGTAACTACCTACGGAAAAATCATTTTGACACATGTTCAGGGTAAATACAGTGCTGGCATTGGGTATTATGATGGCAGTAAAGTACGTGGCGCATCAGACCTTTATGCAACAGGCCAGCCGACCAATGCGCTATTTAACAGAGCTATGGCGGTACAAAATCTGGTTGCAGGCAGAACGTATTTTTTGTGTGCAGAAAATACCTCGATCTATTCTTGCACAATGCACGGAACGGTTTCTGCGGATGTATTTTAGTAATTAATATCCTATAAAACGCAATAAAAAGCTAAACATATCAACGGGCTTACCTATGTATTGTGTAAGCCCGTTGATATGTTAAAGCCCAATGAAGGAGAGTTTATGAAAAAAATTATTATATTGCTCATAGTCGCTTCCGTTTGTATACAACTATGCGCATGTCAAGCAAATCCTTCAAGCACCGTTGTTATCAGCAAAAATGATGGTTCTTTTGATGAAAATCTCTTAAAAACAGCACCATCAGCAGAAAAAAACAATGAAAATATACAGTATAATGACGAGTTTCTCAGCACAGATAGAAGTATAGAATATACATTAAACATTAATCAGGTACTCAACACCACCACAATGCCTGTTGTTGAAGTCGTTCCACATAAGTTTTTGAGCGAAGATGTAAAAAGGGTAGCCAATGTTCTTCTTGACGGAGGAACCTTCTATGAGCGAGAACCCACCAAAAATCCGATTTTTTCAAAAAATCAAATTCAAAACGCAATTGCACGGTGGTCAAAATACACCAATACCATTTCTATGAAAAACCTGATTATGGACGATTCCGAAGGAAATGTTGCCGACCAAATTGAGACTCTTCAGGATTACATTGCGCAGTACTCTGAAAAATTAGATAACGCCCCTGAGGAAAATCCTCATATTCCCTGTGAGTGGACTTTTAGAAAAGACAGCCACTACAATGATCTCGAAGCAGAAATAGATAGCAGCTTAACTGTTGAAGAACCCGACGTGATATACAGTACCGTAGAAATGAATGATATTGAATATATTTTTACGGCTTCAACTCATGATACAGCAGCGTATAAATTAAATACCATCGACGTAACGTTAAGCTCTGGAATAGGTCCGGCCGAGACAGACATGATGATTTATCGTGCCATGCTTTGCAGGGTACCACAACCCACGGAGGAACAAATTCTTTCGATTTCAAGCAAAGCACAAAATATGCTGGATACAATGCAGCTAGGCGACTGGATCGTTACAGATTCTTATATCGAAACCAGAGATTTTGAAGACATTTCTGAACATGTCATAGTTGTAGAGGCAGCACCGGCTTTTTGTGGAATTGCTGCAATTTATAGTCAGAAAACTCCGTCTGCAACTGCAACGGATATATATGCAGCCTTTTATCCTATTTCACGAGCGGAATTTGGTTTTTCACCAAATGGGGAGTTGATATATTTCAGAATGCAATCCCCCATTGATGTCAAAAAAGTGATTAATCCCAATGTGGCAACTATCCCCCTTGATGAAATGATGGAAAAGGCAAAAAATGATTTGATTTTAAGAGATGTTCATACGGGCTTTGGTATTCCATCGGATTTGATTTACATGTATGAAGATGCGATGAATGAAGCGCTGAGTTGTAAGATTGAAATTAATAAACTAAGCATGGGCCTTGCACGTATAGACGTTGCGAATTCTGAGAGTTACTACTATGTTCCCGCCATCGCATTTAGCGGCAATGCTAATTACTATGGAAAGAATACAGGGAATCTATATGTAAGTAGTGGCAATTATAAAGATGGCAACGTAAATTTGCTGTGGCTTAATGCCGTGGATGGGAGCATTATTTCATAGTGGAAAACGTACAGTTGTTCTGATTGTAGTACTTCAGGAGGAGCATTAACTTGAAAAATGCAGTGTCTAGTGGTTTTCAGCAGATATCCAAGAAACGGATACTTCTTGTGTCCAGTCTAATGTCGCTTGTGATTATGAGTGTATTGGTTGATCCGGTTGTCCGTGCCTATAGGGAGGGCGGATTGCTTGAAAAGTCTTTTCATATTAAAATTTTGGTAGACGCTATTCGGTCGAACACTATGCATTCGTTTCTGCCTATTCTGGCGGTATTGCCCTGTAGCGGTATCTTTGTGGACGATTTAAAAAGCAAATTTGTCTGGTTTCCATTGATTCGGAACAGCTACTATGCATATATAGCAAGCCGAGTTATCGTTGGTTTTCTGGGTGGTGGCATGGTAATCCTTCTGGGGATGCTACTTGCATGGGGAACCATTGCGGCAGCACTGGCTCCCATAGAGCAGGCAATTGAAGACGCAGAAACAGTATCTATGGGCAAGCTTATTGAACTTTGCATTCTGCTGTTCCTCAATGGCGGTTTTTGGTCCATAACTGGTATGACTTTGAGCTCTTTTATGGAGAGCAAATATATTTCGTACACATCCCCCTTCATTATTTACTATTTACTCGTCATCCTCTGTGAGCGTTATCTTCCCAACCCGCTCCTTCTATATCCCCCTAACTGGACAAATCCAGATGTATGGCCGTTCGGTATATTGGGAGCAATATCTTTCCTGTTGGGATTGACTGCCATATGTGGAATCGTATTCATCATGCGAGCTGGGAAGAGGCTGCATGAGCTATGAAGAAACTACAGCAAATTTTCTCCATCACCGCCTACAATTTCCGCCTTTGGCACGCCACCCCCCGCATCATCGTCACTTTCGCTCTTACCCTCATCATGAGCTTTCTCTTGACAGATAAGGCCGTCCGCTTTGCCATCGACCACAACACCACCATGCAAATGGTAGAGTCCTTCATCTGGAGCTTCGGTGACAGCAATTCTATCCTTCTATCCTCCGTGCTGCTGGTGCTACTCTTTGCGGATATGCCTTTCCTGTCCTCTGGAATCCCCTTTTACCTGGTGCGGACAGACCGGAGGACCTGGATTACAGGCCAGGTTGTATACATTCTGGCAGCTACCACGATTTACCTGGCCTTTGTGCTGGCAAGTACAGTAATACTCTCCATTCAGCAGTCCTTCGTCGCCAACATGTGGAGCCCCACAGCGGCGATCCTTGGCTATACCAATGCCGGGGGGCGTATAGCAATTCCGGCGTTGGTCAAAACGTTGGAAATGAGCTGGCCCTATCAGAGCATGATTTCCATTTTTGGCCTTATGCTGGGTTACACTTCCGTCATGGTGCTGTTGATGCTGGCCTGCAACCTGCGGTTCGGGCAGGTTGCAGGGGTGGTCAGTGTGCTGGTGTTCAGTTTGTATGGAATCCTCATGCAGCCGGATACCATTCAGCTCATTCTAAAGCTGCCAGATGAAGCCTATTACATTGCCAATGTCATTATTGGCTGGCTGTCTCCGCTGAACCAGGCCACATACCATATGCACAATTTCGGCTATGACAAGCTGCCCCGGCTGTGGCAGTCCTATTGTATTTTTATTGGACTGTCCGTGATCTTGTATTTTGCCGCTATCCGGGCAGCCAAGCGGTACAATTTTAGCTTCACAGGAACGGAGGGGTGAGATATGGAAAACGTAATTGAAGTGTGTGATGTCAATAAATACTTTGGGGAAGAACACGTTCTGAAAAGTGTTTCCCACTCCTTTGAAAAGGGAAAAATCCACGGAATTGTAGGCAACAATGGTTCCGGCAAGACTGTCCTGATGAAGTGTATCTGCGGATTTTTGAAGCCGGACAGCGGCGTAATCTATGTTAACCACAAACAGGTGGGGAAGGAAACGGATTTCCCGGAGGATATCGGCATTATCATTGAAACACCGGGATTCCTGCCCCACCTGTCTGGAACCCAGAATCTAAAGATTCTGGCCTCGCTGCAAAAAAAAGCCAATGCCCTAACCATCCGGGCCGTTCTGGAACAGGTAGGGTTGGACCCGGATATGAAGAAGCCAGTGGGAAAGTATTCTCTGGGAATGCGGCAGCGTTTGGGGTTCGCCCAGGCGCTGATGGAGGACCCCAGTCTGCTGATTCTGGACGAGCCCTTTAACGGCTTGGATAAGCACGGTGTGGTACATATCCGAAACGTTATTAAGGGCCTCCGGGAAGAGGGGAAAACCGTGATCCTGGCAAGCCACAATCAAGTGGATATTGATGAACTCTGCGATACGGTCTGTAAAATGGACGCTGGCATCCTTTCTAGAGTGAACTAAAATATGGAACCAGCAGATACCAAGCCAGCCTGTAGAATACCTTCCCCCAGCCCCCTCCCCCCGGAGGGGGCTATTTCGCACATCCCCCCACAAATCCACATAGAATGCCACGAAGAACGGTCTTCTAATCAGAAAACGAGGTGGCGTTTTATGGATAGACTTTGTGACCTGGCGCCGGGCCAGGCGGGGCGGGTCCGGGGGATCACGACCCGGGGCTCTATGCGGCGGCGGCTCATGGAGCTGGGGCTGGTGGAGGGAACACGGGTGGCCTGCGCCTTTGTGTCCCCTGGCGGGGACCCGGCGGCCTATGAGATCCGGGGGACCCTCATCGCCCTGCGGCGGGAGGACTGCGCCGGGGTGCTGCTGGGGGAGGGGGAGCCATGAGGGAATTCCGGGTGGCCCTGGCAGGGAATCCCAACGTGGGAAAATCCACGATTTTCAACGCTTTGACGGGGCTTCGCCAGCACACCGGCAACTGGCCGGGGAAAACGGTGGCTCTGGCCCAGGGCAGATGTACCATTGGGGGAAATGCCTATACCCTGGTGGACCTTCCGGGAACCTATTCCCTCCTGTCCCACTCCCCCGAGGAGCAGGTGGCCCGGGGCTTTTTGTGCGAGGAACAGCCTGACGCGGTGATCGCCGTGTGCGACGGCACCTGTCTGGAGCGGAATCTGAACCTGGTGCTCCAGATCCTGGAGATCACCCCAAGGGTGCTTGTCTGCGTGAATCTTCTGGATGAGGCGGCGAAAAAGGGCATCGGTTTGGACTTAAAGCTGCTGGAAAAGCGGCTGGGCGTCCCGGTGGCGGGGGTGACGGCCCGGAATAAAAGAAGCCTGGAGGCCATGAAGACCGCCCTGGATCGGCTGTGCCTGGGGCCGGACCCCAGCCCTATCCAGGTGCCCTATCCGCCGGAAATGGAGGCGGCACTGGCGGACCTGCAAGAAGAGGACCGACTGGCCTCTGCGCCGGTGATCCTGGCGGAAAGCATATGCCAGGGGGTAGTTACATACAAAACGCCGGAGCACAGCCGCCGGGACCGGCAGCTGGATAAGGTGCTCACCGGGAAAATCACCGGCACCGCCGCTATGCTGGGGCTGCTGGCCTTCGTCTTCTGGCTCACCATTGTGGGTGCCAACGGGATATCCGACGGGCTCCAGAGGGTTTTTGACCTGGGGGAAGGGGCGCTGCTGGAGCTTTGCGCCCCGCTGCCGGAGTGGCTCAAAGGACTTTTGATTCTTGGGGCTTATCGGACCACTGCCTGGGTGGTGGCGGTGATGCTGCCGCCCATGGCAATCTTCTTTCCTCTGTTTACCCTGCTGGAGGATGTGGGATATCTGCCCCGGATCGCCTTTAACCTGGATAAACCCTTCCGCTGCTGCAAGGCCTGCGGCAAGCAGGCCCTGACCATGTGCATGGGCTTCGGCTGCAACGCCGCCGGGGTGGTGGGCTGCCGGATCATTGATTCTCCCCGGGAGCGGATGCTGGCCATCCTGACCAACAGCCTGGTGCCCTGCAACGGCAGGTTCCCGCTGCTCATCACTCTGGTGACACTGTTCTTTGCCGGGGGCTCCAGCCTCTTGCAGGCGGCTGCCATGACGGTGGTGGTGGCTCTGGCAGTGGGGGCAACCTTGGTCATGACGGCTCTTTTGAGCGGGACGCTGCTCCGGGGAAAGCCGTCTGCCTTCGCATTGGAGCTGCCCAGCTACCGCATGCCCCAGGTGGGCAAGGTCCTGGTCCGCTCGGTGCTGGACCGGACCCTCTTCGTCCTGGGCAGGGCCGCCGCCGTGGCGGCCCCGGCGGGGATGCTCCTGTGGCTCCTGGCCAACTGTCCGGCGGGAGGAGGCACGCTGCTTTCCTGGCTGGCAGGGCAGCTGGACCCCATCGGCGCCTGGCTGGGGCTGGACGGTGTGCTCCTGCTGGCCTTCCTGCTGGGACTGCCGGCCAATGAAATCGTTTTGCCCATTGCCCTCATGGCTTACCTGAGCCAAAGCAGCCTGCAGGGGCTGGGAGACCTGGCAGCCCTGAAAGCCGTCCTTCTGGCAAACGGCTGGGGCGCCCGGAAGGCGGCGTGTATGCTCCTGTTCACCCTATTCCACTGGCCCTGCTCCACGACCCTGCTCACCATTTATAAAGAGACTCACAGCCGCCGCTGGACTGCGCTGGCGGCGCTGCTGCCCACGGCATTGGGAGCGCTCCTCTGCCGGGTGGTGACGGTGGTTTTATAAAGGAAGGGCCGCCCCGGCTGGGGCGGCCCTTCTGGGCTTGCTTATAGATACTTCACAAGGGTTTCCATCAGCACATCCATATCGATGGGCTTTGCCACGTGGTCGTTCATGCCGACCTCTAGGGCTTTGGCTTTGTCCTCGCTGAAGGCGTTGGCGGTCATGGCAATAATGGGGATGCCGGCTTTTGCCGGGTCCTGGAGGTGGCGAATCTTCTCTGTGGCCTGATAGCCGTCCAGATTCGGCATCTGGATATCCATGAGGATCAGGTCGTAGAAGCCTGCCTGAGAACGCTCCAGTTTCTCTACGCACTGGACACCGTCCTCGGCCCGGTCCACAAGCAGTTCTTCCTCCTCCAGCAGCACAGTGGCGATCTCGGCATTCAGGTCATTGTCCTCTGCCAGAAGAATGCGTTTGCCCCGAAGCATCGCTCTTTGCTCGGATGCGGTGGAGTGCTTGGGCTGGGTCTGCTCGTAGGTGGCAATGCGCATGGGGATCTTCACGGTGACCGTGGTGCCTTCTCCCAGCTTGCTGTGGATCTGGATGGTGCCGTCCATCAGGTCCACCAGCTTTTTCACAATGCCCATGCCAAGGCCGGTGCCCTGGATGCCGCTGAGGGTGGTGGACCGCTCCCGGACAAAGGATTCGAAGACATGCTGCTGGAACTCTTCGGACATGCCGATGCCGTTATCGGCAACGGAAAGCTCCTGGTAGATCCAGCCCGGCTTCGGACCGGGAGACTGGGTCAGAATGCATCGGATGGTGCCGCCGTCGGCGGTATACTTGACGGCGTTGCTCAGGATATTCAGAATGATTTCCGTGATCCGGGGTGCGTCGAAGAAAACGTAGGGCTGGGCTATGTGCTTTTCGGCGGTGACGGTGTGGCGGTGCTTTTCGATTTCCGGGTGCATCATCACCAGGCAGGCATCGAAGATGGTACCTGCCGCCTGGGGGCTCTCCTCCAGGGTGGTCTTGCCGGATTCGATCCGGGACAGTTCCAGAACGTTATCCAGAATGGACAGCATTCCTTCTCCGCTCATCCGGATCTTTTGGAGATAGGCCCTGACCTCCTGAGAGCTGCCCGGGTCCTTTTCCGCCAGGGCGGTGAAGCCCAGGATGGCGTTCATGGGTGTCCGGATGTCGTGGGACATATTGAAGAGGAAGGTGGTCTTGGCGGCGTTGGCCTCCTCGGCCCGCTCCATGGCGCTTTCCAGATTCTTCTGGCTTTCCCGCAGCTGCCCGTTCAGGGCCTGAGCCTGGGCGGCGGCCCGGCGGGCCCGTCCCAGCAGCCACAGGATCACCAGCAGGATCAACGCAAAGAGGGAGACGGCGGTGACGGAAAAGGCCACCAGATTTTCCCGGATATAGTCCCCCAAGGTGACCTTCTGGGGGGTGGTCTCATACATGGACAGGGCGCCCCCCAGCAAGGAGGCGGGAATGGTCCGGAGGGTCTTGTTGAGAATGGAGAGCAGGGCGGTGTCTCCCCGGCGGACAGCGAAGCAGACATTGCCCGGCTGCATCAGAAATACGGTGTGCAGCCGCGGGTCCTTGTCGTAGCTGGTCAGCTGCCCGGATTCTGCCAGGAAGCAGTCTGCCGTTCCTGCCCGGACCGCGTTCTCCGCCTGGGCGGCGGTGTCATAGGTGCGCGTGGTCCAATGAGGATAGTTGTAGGAGACGTACCACTGCCGCAGCAGGTCGTCCTTTGCCACGGCCACGGTATGCGCCTCCGACTCGTTGAAGTAGCTCTGAGCCGTGACGGCTACCATGTTGAGGGACATGACCGTATTGGACAGGGACAGGCCGTTCTCCTCCTCTGCATAGGGATTCTGGGTAAAGTGGAAAATGAGGTCGATCTCACCGCCCTTCAGGGCCTGGAGTTCCTCTTCCACAGAGTTGAAGCCCGTCATGTCGAAGGACAGGGCGTTTTCCCCCAGGCAGTTGGCGGCGAGGATCACATAATCGGCGAGAATGCCGGAAAATTTGCCGCTGTCCGGGTCGTAATCGCTGAAGCCGGCGTCATGTATCAGCCAGCCGATCCGGATGGGCCCGTGCTGGGCCAGCCACTGCTGCTCCTCGCCGGAAAGGACCGGAGTGGAGGCGGCGGAAAGGTAGCGCTGGTACAGTTCGTCGCCATAGAAGGGCTTGTCGTATTCCATGGCCCGCATAGCGGTGTCCAGCTCCTGCTTCAGGTCCGGACGATCCTTGCTGACGGCATAGTAAATGCCGGAGCCGCCTACGTTGGCGACGGCGGACATGCCGTAGTCCACCCAGATGGGGGTCTCTGTGGAGATGACGCCGTCAATTTCACCTTTGTCCGCCAGCTCCTTTGCCCGCTGGATATTGTCGATGTTTACATGCTGGGTTTGGACACCGTGGGTCTGCTCCCACTGGGAAAAATAGGCGGCCTGGACGCTCTCCTCCATTACGATGATCCGCTTGCCCTCCAGGGTGGACAGGTCTGTGACGGAAACGGAGGGGTCCGTCAGATCCACATAGAGATAGTATCGTTCCTCTCCCATGGGTGCGTCGGAAAACAGCATGGTCTTCGCCCGGTCCTCTGTATAGGAGATGGCGCCCATCAGGTCGATTTCGCCCTTTTGCAGCATTTCCAGCAGCTCGCCCCAGTCCCCCCGGACGTATTCGTAGTTCCACCCCGTATAGGCGGCCAGGGCCTGCTCGTATTCGTAGCCGTAGCCGCTTCGTTCCCCGTTGGCCCCGGTGATGTGGTAGGAATCCTCATACCACCCTACCCGCACTGTCTTCGCTTCCGCCGCCCAGACAGGCCGGG
This sequence comes from Faecousia sp., assembly GCA_050873165.1. Lineage (GTDB taxonomy): Bacteria > Bacillota > Clostridia > Oscillospirales > Oscillospiraceae > Faecousia. The sequence goes on along the minus strand of JBNMIH010000014.1, from coordinate 4,573 downwards.
GCAGCAGGGAAAGCAGTAGAGCAAGGCCCAGCAGCAGGCAGCCGTATTTCCGTGATCTCTTCATAGATTCTCTCTCCCGGCGATATTGGTGTTATCGTGAAGGTATAATTTGCATGATATCATTATATCTGGTTGCGATACGTTTTGCAAGTGCTGCCAGAGCTTTTTGCGTCGGAAAGCCTGTTTTCCTCCCGGTCAAACGTGGACAGGGGTGGGGTTTTGTGGTATATTGGAGGTGAATAGAATTTTGACGGCAAGGGTGCCGATATTTGAAACAGGAGAGAGCGCTATGATCACAGGAGAACTGAAAAACAAAATCGACAGCCTTTGGGACATCTTTGCGGCGGGTGGCCTGACAAACCCACTGGATGTCATCGAGCAGATGACCTACTTAATGTTCATCCACGACCTGGACGAAACCGATCATATCCATGCCAAGGAAGCGGTGATGCTTGGGCTGCCCTATGAAAGCATCTTTGGGGACTCCGTACAAGTCGGTGACCGCACTGTAGAGGGCAGCCAGCTGAAATGGAGCGTCTTCCGGGAGTTCCCGGCTGGGAGAATGTACACTGTTGTCCAGGAACTGGTGTTCCCCTTCATCAAGAACCTCCACGGAGACAAGGACAGCGCCTATTCCAAATATATGGGGGACGCCATATTCAAGCTGCCTACCCCCTTGCTTCTGGAGAAGGTGGTCACCGCCATGGACGGCATCTACGAGCAAATGGCCCAGCTGAAAAATGCCGATGCCCGGGGCGACGTGTACGAATATCTGCTTTCCAAAATCGCCACGGCTGGCCTCAACGGTCAGTTCCGCACGCCTCGGCATATCATCCGCATGATGGTGGATTTGATGGGTCCCAAGCCCAACGACACCATCTGCGACCCCGCCTGCGGCACCTCCGGCTTCCTGGTGGCGGCCAGTGATTATCTGAAAGAGAACCACAAAAACGAGGTTTTCTTCAACCGCCAGAACAAAGAGCATTACATGAACCACATGTTCCACGGCTTCGATATGGACCGGACCATGCTTCGCATTGGTGCTATGAACATGATGACCCACGGCGTAGATAACCCCGTGATCGAGTACCGGGACAGCCTGTCGGACCAGAACCCGGATAAGGAAGCCTATTCCCTGATCCTGGCAAACCCGCCCTTCAAGGGGTCGCTGGACTATGACATTGTGTCTGCGGACCTGCTGAAAGTTTGCAAGACCAAGAAGACAGAGCTCCTGTTCCTGGCCCTTTTCCTGCGGATGCTGAAAGTGGGCGGCCGCTGCGCCTGCATCGTTCCCGATGGTGTCCTCTTCGGCTCCTCCACCGCCCATAAGGCTATCCGCAAGGAGATCATCGAGGGCAACCGTCTGGAGGCTGTCATCTCTATGCCCAGCGGCGTCTTCAAACCTTACGCCGGGGTCTCCACCGCCATCCTCATCTTCACCAAAACCGGCCACGGCGGTACGGACAAGGTCTGGTTCTACGACATGAAGGCCGACGGCTTCAGCCTGGACGATAAGCGTAGTCCTGTCCAGGAAAACGACATCCCGGATATTATCGCCCGCTTCCATTCCCTCCAGGCCAATCTTGCCTCTCCCTCTGGGAGAGGTGGCGGCGAAGCCGACGGAGAGGGCCAATATTGCGAAGCCGCCAATCCCCGCACAGCCCAATCCTTCCTGGTCCCCATGGAGGAAATCGTGGACAATGGCTACGATTTGAGCATCAACAAGTATAAGAAAACGGAGTACAAGCCTGTGGAGTATCCCCCTACCAGCGAGATCATGGCGGAGATTCGGGAGCTGGAGATGAAGATCGGGGAAGAGATGGCGGCGTTGGAAGAGATGCTGGGGTTGTGAGGGATAAATTATGAGCGAAAACGAAAAACTGCAATTATTTGAGGACCAGCCCATCCGGACGGCCTGGGAAGAGGAACGGGAAGAGTGGTATTTTTCTGTTGTGGATGTGGTAGGGGTATTAACGGATAGTCCGGATTATACCACAGGCAGAAAATACTGGAATAAGTTAAAGCAGCGGTTGAAAGAGGAGGGCAGTGAACTGGTGACAGATTGTCACCAGTTGAAGATGAAGGCGGCAGATGGAAAACGGCGCTTAACAGATGTTGCCAATACGGAACAGCTGTTAAGAATCATTCAGTCCATCCCATCGAAAAAAGCCGAACCCTTCAAGCTGTGGCTGGCGACGGTGGGGCGGGAGCGTATTGAGGAGATGATTGACCCGGAGCTGACCATCAAGCGGGCCCTGGAAACCTATGCCCGGAAGGGCTGTGGTGACGGTGGGGAATGCGGTGGTGGAGATGATTGAGGGCGTGGTTGACAGGGATGGGAAGAAATGATAAATTCGGATTTGTGGGGGTGCAAGATGAATATAGAGAGGCGAGTGCGATTATCTGAGATTGCTGAATTGATAACTAAAGGAACTACACCAACTACCATTGGATTTGATTTCCTGGATAAAGGGGTCAATTTTCTAAGAATTGAATGTTTTTCTGAGAGCGGGGACCTTATTAAGGACAAAGTAGCGCATATCTCAGAAGAATGCCATGCGAAATTGAAAAGGTCCCAATTAGAGAGTGGAGATATTCTGTTTTCAATAGCAGGTGCTATTGGACGAGTTGCAATTGTAACCAAGGAAATGTTACCTGCAAATACTAATCAGGCGTTGGCGATTATTAGAATCACCAGGAAAGACGTCTTTTTGCCTTATATTAAGTTGATTCTTACGTCCCCAATTGTTAAAGCCCAATTTGAACGAAAGAAACAAGGGGTGGCACAACTTAATGTTTCACTAAAGGACCTTAATGAACTGGAGATACCGCTTCCTGAGTTTGATAAACAAATAAAATACGCAACTCTATTCGGTAAAGTTTCAAGTGTAATCGGAGCTTATCGGCAACAACTCCAAAATCTGGATAACCTCGTTAAAGCCCGATTTGTTGAAATGTTTGGTAGTGCAGATAGATTTGAAGCAGTTCCACTGGATGATAGCGTGGAAGAAATGTTCATTGGCCCCTTTGGCAGCAGTCTGAAAAATGAATGTTTCGTTGCGGAAAACCAAGGGTACTGCATGGTATATGAGCAAAAACACGCAATAAAGAAGACTATGGATGTTGATACGCGATATGTAGACGAGAAAAAATATAAGGAATTGCGCCGTTTTACCGTTCAAGGTGGGGACATTATTGTTAGCTGTCGAGGAACTATAGGAGAAACATTCATCATTCCTGAAAGTGCGCCGTTTGGCATTATGCACCCATCTATAATGAAAATTCGACTTAAAGCATCTGTATACAATCGTGTATTCTTCAATCATTTGCTACAAACTGTTTTAGAGCGTCATGAAGCCGATGCTAATGGGAGCGGCGTGAAGATGGCTATCACGGCAACGGCACTAGGGAAAGAGTGCTTTATCAAACCTCCTATGGAGCTTCAGAATCAATTTGCAGCTTTCGTCGCCCAGACCGACAAATCAAAAGTAGCTATCCAGGCCGCTCTGGATGAGTCCCAGCTCCTCTTTGACAGTCTGATGCAAAAATACTTCGGATAATGCCACGAAGGATATTAGGGCAAGGAGAAATAGATGGAAGAAATCGAATACTTATATCATTATACGTCTCTGGAAAGTCTTGCGTTAATTCTGAAAAATAGAACCATTCGTCTTAACCCTCTGGATAAAATGGATGATCTTCAAGAGCAAAAAACAGCAGATATTAAGAACCTCGGAAAATATGTTTTTGTCAGTTCTTGGACGGATGATGCAGTGGAGAGCATTCCAATGTGGAGAATGTATACAAATTCCACGTCTGGTGTCCGCATCAAATTAAGGAAAAATCCCTTCCAGTGGCATGATACACACGCTACAGACCTCGTTGAGAAAATAGGAATACCGCTTGCGCCTGACTCAGATCCCAATGGGAAAATGCACACCTTTATTGATTTTGGTGACATGGTGGAAAAAGGATTCTATTCGATTGAAGGGATAAATGGAAAGATTCTGCAACAAGTTACATATACAGATGACATATCTTTGCTTGAACCTCAAGTTTTTAAACATGATGGTAAAGGGGTCACACTTTCGCTAGGGTTGCTGGGATTGCACAAAAGCAATTATTGGGCATTTCAACATGAATGGCGATATAGAATGACGACTATACCTGTTGATTTCCACGCAGATTTGAAAGCAAGTGAGGACATATTGGTACGTACAATATTACAGATGATTAAAGGTGTTGGACAAGCTCCATTTAGATATTATGATTTGAATATTGGTCCAGAGGCATTTTCAGAGATGGAAATAATGTGTAGCCCCCAGATGACAGATGGGAATAAGGTAATACTTGAAGCGTTGGTTGAAAAATATAATCCTAATGCAATCATCCGCGATAGTAAGTTGCGGGGTAAAATCTGAGATGTCCACCCTCTCTGCCCAGTGTGCGCACTGGGCACCTCTCCCAAAGGGAGAGGCAAGAGGGGCGGGTGGGAGATTTGAAGCATTCACCTTAGAGTGCTCCCACTTGGCTCCCCCTCTGGGGGAGCTGGCACGGCGAAGCCGTGACTGAG
>JBNMIH010000013.1:0-50427 GCA_050873165.1 Faecousia sp. | reverse complement strand
TACCTGAAAAGCGAGGAGGAGCTGCGTCAGCTGTTCCCCGGGTGCGACGAAGCCTTTGATAATACGGTAAAGATTGCCGAGATGTGCAATGTGGAGTTTACCTTCCATGAGTATCATCTTCCGGCCTATCCGGTGCCCGAGGGCTGCACCAATGAAGAATACTTCCGCAAGCTCTGCGAGGAGGGCTTCCGGGAGCGGTATCCCGATGAACCAAAAGAGTACCGAGACCGGATGGAGTATGAGATCAGTGTCATCAGCTCCATGGGCTATGTGAACTACTACCTCATCGTCTGGGACTTTATCCACTACGCCAAATCCGTAGGGATCCCGGTGGGTCCGGGCCGTGGCTCCGGCGCGGGGTCCATTGTGGCCTACTGCATCCACATTACGGAAGTGGACCCCATGAAGTATAACCTGATTTTCGAGCGGTTCCTGAATCCCGAACGGGTGAGCATGCCCGATTTCGATACGGATTTCTGCCAGGAGCGCCGGGGTGAGGTCATCGACTACGTCTACCGGAAGTACGGTTCCGACCGGGTGGCCCAGATCGTCACCTTCGGCACCATGGCCGCCCGGGGCGCCATCCGGGATGTGGGCCGGGTGCTGAACTTCACCTTTGCCGAGACGGATGTGGTGGCCAAGCAGGTACCGGCGGGGCCCCATGTGACTCTGAAATCCGCTCTGGCGGAATCTCCGAAGCTGAAGGAAATGTACGACTCTGACCCCCGGGTCCATCAGCTCATTGACACCGCCATGCGCCTGGAGGGCATGCCCCGGAACACCTCCACCCATGCCGCCGGTGTGGTCATTACGGCCCAGCCGGTGTGCTCCTATGTGCCGCTTTCGAAAAACGACGACACCATCGTCACCCAGTACACCATGACCACCATCGAGGAGCTGGGCCTTCTCAAAATGGACTTTCTGGGTCTGCGGAACCTGACGGTGATCCAGGATGCGGAGAAGCAGATCCAGCTGATGGAGCCGGATTTCCGCATTGACCGGGTGCCGGATAACGATCCCGCTACCTTTGCCATGCTCTCCGAGGGCAAGACTCAGGGCGTCTTCCAGATGGAGTCCGCCGGTATGACCGGCGTGTGCATCAACATGAAGCCCAGCTCCATCGAAGACATTACCGCTATCGTGGCCTTGTACCGGCCCGGCCCCATGGATTCGATTCCCCGCTTCATCGCCAACAAGCTGGACGCAAGAAAGGTCACCTATAAGACGCCGCTGCTGGAGCCCATCCTGAAGGTGACCTACGGCTGTATCGTCTACCAGGAGCAGGTCATCGAGATTTTCCGGAACCTGGGCGGCTATACCATGGGCCAGGCGGACAACATCCGGCGGGCTATCTCCAAAAAGAAGCTGAAGGTCATCGAGGAGGAGCGGAAGGTCTTCGTCTACGGAGACCCCAGCCAGAACATCAGCGGCGCCATCGCCAAGGGCGTCTCTGAGGCGGCGGCTCAGTCTATTTACGATGAGATCGTGGATTTTGCCAACTACGCCTTCAATAAGTCCCACGCAGTCTGCTACGCTGTGGTGGCTTATCAGACGGCCTACCTGAAGTGCCACTATCCCAAGCAGTATATGGCGGCCCTGATGACCTCGGTCCTGGACTCTGCCGTGAAGATATCCACCTATATCGCCGAGTGTAAGGAGCTGGGGATCGCTCTGCTCCCTCCGGACATCAACCATTCCGAGGATCACTTCTCCGTAGAGGAGGGGGGCATCCGCGTCGGCTTGGGCGCCGTAAAAAACATTGGCCGGGGCCTGATCCGCTCCGTTTCCGCCCAGCGAAAGGAGAATGGACCTTTCCGATCCCTCCAGGATTTTCTGGAGCGGATGGAGGAAGGGGAGCTCAACAAGCGGGCGGTGGAGAATCTGATCCGCTGCGGAGCGATGGATTGCTTCGGCAACCATCGCAGCGAACTCATCGGGGTCTACGAGGCTCTGATGGACAGCATTGCCTCCAGCCGGAAAAAGAATCTGGAGGGACAGATGGGCCTCTTCGCCATGCTGGAGGAGGATGCCCCTGCTGCCAGGATCGAAATTCCCCGCAAGCCGGAGTTCAGCAAAGCGGAACTCATGGCTATGGAAAAGGAGACCACCGGCATTTACCTGACGGGCCATCCCATGGACGACTACCGGAAATACCTGAAAAATACCCATGTAAAACCCATTGGGGAACTCATGGGAGAGGACAGCCCTTATCACGACGACGATGTGGTCAGTGTGGCGGGCATTGTCCAGGTCATGAAGACCAAGACCACGAAGAACAATTCCCTCATGGCTTATGTGACCGTGGAGGACGACACCGCCTCCATGGAGATGCTGGCCTTCTCCAACGTTCTCAGCCAGTACGGCGGTATTCTGCGGGAGGGCAGCGCCCTGGTCATTACGGGGCGGCTTTCTATGCGGGACGACAAGGAGCCCCAGATCGTCATCAACCGGGTCCGGCCGATGTCGGATTTCTCCCAGGCCAAGGAACCGGTAAAACCGGAGGAGCCTTCCACTGGGGAGATATACCCGGGAAAGACCCTCTATCTGAGGCTCCCGGGAGAATCGGACAAGCGATATCCCAAGGTAAAAGCCATCCTCAATATGTTCCCCGGGAACAATCCAGTGGTGCTCTTTTTTGCCGATACCAAAGCCCGCCGGGGCACCCGCTGCGTCTATTGGGACAGTATGCTGGGAGAGCTGGAACGGGTACTGGGAAAAGAGAATGTTGTGCTGAAATAGCTTTTCATTTGAGAATATTTGTGTTATAATGAATCTGCATGCCTGTAGGGGCGGCTGTCAGCCGCCCCTACGAGTGAGAATGTCAGGGAAGTGGGAGGAGATGCCTTGAAAAAGAAATGCCTTTTTGGCGCGCTGCTTCTGGCGGCGAGCTTATCCTTCGGCGCCTGCGGCTACCGCACGGTGCAGGAGATGTATCGCTTCCCCAAGCGGACCCAGGAATATACACTGCTCCAGTCCACCATTGAGCAGGCCATGAACGGCATGGAGTTTGCCTCTCCCATCACGGGGGAAAACCAGCAGACGGTCCAGACTGCGGACCTGGACGGGGACGGGCGGGAGGAATATCTGGTATTTGCCAGAGAAAATTCGGAAAAACCCCTGAAAGTGCTGATTTTCCACGAAACGGAAGATGAGCAGTACTATTTGCTGGAAACGCTCCATATGAACGGCTCCGCCTTTGAGATGGTGGAGTACGCGGATATGGACGGCCGCCCAGGGAAGGAGCTGGTCATCGGCCGCCGCCTGAGCAACCAGGTGATGCGCATTGCGGCTGTTTACTCCTTTGCCGACGGGCAGAGTGACCAGCTCATCAATACCATCTACACCAAATTTTTGACCACCGACTTAGATGAGGACGGGGTCCAGGAACTGGTGGTCATCCGGGAAGGGGACACGGACGTGTCCGCCGGCACCAGCGTGATCTACACCCTTCAGGGGGACAGCATGGAGCGCTCCCGGGAGGTCCGGCTCAGCCAGCGGGTGGAGCAGATCAAGCGGGTGAAGATCAGTAAGCTCCAGAGCGGGGAGCCTGCCGTCTATGTCTCCAGCACCATCAACGACAGCGCCATTGTGACGGATGTGCTGATGATGAAAAATGGAGAGTTTATCAACCTCAACAGCACCGGCCGGCTGGCCTACTCTGTGAAGGCTCTGCGCAACTACTACCTATACATGAGCGACATTGACGAAGACGGCATTATGGAGCTGCCCAGCCTCCTCGATATGCGCACCGTCCACCCGGAGTTGGAGAGCACGGAGCCTCAGCAGCTGGTATACTGGTACGCCATCGACTCTGAGGGCCGCCAGACAGAAAAGCTCTATACCTTCCACAATGTGGAGGGGGGCTGGTACCTGCGGCTGAACATCAATGCCGACCAGGCGGACCGGATGAGCGTAGAGCGGGACGGCCAGAAGCTGAATTTTTACATATGGGAGGAGGGCTTTGAGGATGCCCGGCTCCTGTTTTCCATCCGGACCCTCACGGGAAAGGACCGGTTCCAGGAGGCCAGCAAGGACAACCAGTTCATCCTCTATCAGACGGATTCCATCATTTATGCGGCCAGGCTGGAAACCGGCGGCCTCGCCAGCGGCATTACCCAGGAGTACCTGACGGAGAGCTTCCGGCTCATGGGGATCGATTCCAAGAAGGAAGGATAGTAGGGCTATGAAAAAAGTGCTTATTTTGGAAGATGAAGAGAATATCCGCAGCTTTGTGGTGATCAACCTTCGGCGGGCCGGCTACGATGTTCTGGAGGCCGGCACCGGCATGGATGCCCTGGACCGGCTGGCGGAGAACCCGGATATTGGGGTCGCCATCCTGGACATCATGCTGCCGGACATCGACGGCTTCGAGGTCTGCCGCCGCATCCGGGCCACCAGCAAGCAGATCGGCATCATTATGCTCACTGCCCGGACCCAGGAGATGGACAAGGTCACGGGGCTCATGACTGGAGCCGACGACTATGTGACGAAGCCATTCTCTCCTGCGGAGCTCACCGCCCGGGTGGATGCCCTCTACCGCCGCATCGGCGGCGACAGCAGCGCCAGCCCGGAACTGCTGACCCAGGGTCCCTTTGTCATGAACACCCGGAATCACACCCTGGAAAAGTCCGGGGAGCGGATCCGCCTGACCCAGGTGGAATATGCCATTCTGAAGCTCTTCATGCAGAACCCGGGCCGGGCCCTGAGCCGGGAGGACATCCTCTCCGCCGTCTGGGGCAAGGACTACGAGGGCGAGCTGAAGATCGTGGATGTGAACATCCGCCGGCTTCGCATCAAGATCGAGGACGACACCGCCAATCCCACCTATATCACCACGGTGTGGGGCCTGGGCTATAAGTGGGGCGCGTAAGTGAAATTGACCTTTAAGAAAATCGGCAACCTGCATAAGCGATGGCTGATGAACATTACCCTCATCATCATCGCCGTGGGATTGGTGTGCGTGGGGGTGGTCACTGCCTCCTACGCCTACTATTGCTACAACAATATGGATTCCGACCTGCAAAACCGGGCCAAGAGCACCACGGAGTTCTTCAAGGACTACGCGGGACAGGATTACGATTCCTTTTATGAGTCCTGCATCACCTATGCCCAGAGCTTTGAGGAGGGGGCGGGACTGGAGCTGGAGCTGCAATTTATTGACAAGGAGGGGAAGATCGTGTCCTCCTCCTATGGCACTTGGGCGGTTTCCTCCCCCCATACTCCGGAAATTCAGCAGGCCATCTCCACCCGAAGCATCCAGCCCTTTGTGGGCCGGGACCCGGACACCGGGGAGCGGATCATGGCGGTAAGCAGCCCCATGATCTACAGCAGCGGCGAGGTCATCGGCGTTCTGCGGTTCGTCACCTCCACCGCAGTGATGGACAGCGAGATCGTGGGCATTGCCTTTATCAGTCTGGGGGTCCTGGCGGCGGCGCTGCTGATCGTGCTGCTCTCCAGCAGCTTCTTTATCAAGTCCGTTATGACGCCGGTGGAGCAGATCACGGAAAAGGCCAAGCGTATTGCCAACGGCAGCTACGGGGCCCAGATCAAGACCAAGTATAACGACGAGATCGCCGACCTGGCAGATACCATCAACGAGATGTCCGTAAAAATCAGCCAGAATGAGAAGATGCAGGCGGAGTTCATCTCCCAGCTCTCCCATGAGCTGCGGACCCCGCTGACCGTCATCAACGGCTGGAGCGAAACCCTCCTGGCTGACGAAAAGCTGGACCCGGATACGGCCCAGGGCCTAAAAATCATCTCCTCGGAAGCCAAGCGCCTGACGGAGATGGTCATGGAGCTCTTAGACTTTACGAGACTCCAGGACGGCCGAATGACCCTGACGGTAGAAATGACGGACCTTCGGAGTGAATTCGAGGACACGGTCTTTATGTACGGCAGCCGCCTGGCCCAGGATGGCATTACCCTGGAGTACCTGGAAAATGACGAAGAAATTCCGGAAATTCCCTGTGATCCCAAGCGCCTGCGGCAGGTGTTCCTGAACATTCTGGACAATGCCGCCAAGCACGGCAAGGATGGCAAGCGCATCGAGGCCAGCATCTCTTATGAGGACGACTCGGTGGTGGTCCGCATCCGGGACCACGGCCCCGGCATTCCTGAGGATGAGCTGCCCCTCGTGAAAAAGAAATTCTACAAGGGCAGCTCCAAGGCCCGGGGCACCGGCATTGGTCTGGCGGTCTGCGACGAGATCGTCCAGCTCCATGGAGGCACCCTGACATTGGAGAATGCCGAGGGCGGCGGCACGCTGGTAACGGTGAGCCTGCCTGCCTCTCAATAGAAAGGAAACCTATGGCAAATCAAGAAAAATTCAAAACCTCCATCGGCGGCCAGGCCCTCATTGAGGGCATCCTTATGCGGGGCCCGGAGAAGGACGCCATCGTTATCCGGGGAGCCGACGGCCTGACGCTGGAGGTATCGGACCGGAAGGTCTATCCCAAGGGCTCCTGGAAGACGTGGCCCTTCATTCGGGGCATTTTCAATTTCTTCGATTCCCAGGTGGTGGGTGTGAAGGCGCTGATGCGTTCGGCGGACCTGGCCCCGGAGGAAATGCAGGAGGAGCCCTCCAAATTTGACCGCTGGCTGGAAAAGACGTTGGGCAGCGAGGCCTTCCAGAAGGCTCTGGTGAGCATTGCCGTCTTCATGGGCTTGGGGCTGTCTATTCTGCTCTTTTTCCTGCTGCCCATGACCATCGCCTCTTTCTTCGACGGGATCATTACCAGTGTATTGGGCATCAACCTCTTAGAGGGCCTGATCCGAATGGTGATTTTCCTGGGCTATATGTTCCTGGTGTCTCGGATGAAGGAGATGCGAAGGGTTTTTTCCTACCACGGAGCGGAGCACAAGACCATCCGCTGCTACGAGTGCGGACTGCCGCTGACCGTAGAGAATGTGCGGCAGCAGACCCGGTTCCACCCCCGCTGCGGCACCAGCTTCCTGCTGGTGGTCATGGTGATTTCCGTGCTGATGTTTTCCATCGCCTCTTCTTTGCTGCTGTCGATCTTCCCGGGGCTGGGTGCCCTGCGGGGGACCTTCGGCTACCGAATCCTGATGATCCTCTTCAAGCTGGCGCTGCTGCCTCTGGTGGTCAGTGTCACCTACGAGATCAATCGCTGGGCCGGACGGCATGACAACGGTTTTACCCGGGTGCTGACGGCCCCCGGCATGTGGCTTCAGCGCTTCACCACCAACGAGCCCGACGACTCTATGATCGAGGTGGGCATTGCTGCCGTTACGGCGGTGCTGCCCGAAGAGGAGGGGGCGGACCGGTGGTAACGACCCTTGGGGAGCTTTACCTGCGCTCCCGGGAGGCTCTGCTGGAGACCGAGGAGCCCCAGATGGCCGGACAGATGGCCAGGGACCTGGTGAGTACCCTTTCCGGCCGGTCCCAGGAGCAGTTCCTGGTGGACCGGAACCTGGATGCCCCGGAGGACCTGGTCCTGAAGGTGCTGGATGGGGTAGACCGGCTGAAAAAAGGGGAGCCGCTGCCCTATGTATTGGGGGAGTGGACCTTTTACGGCCTTCCCATGGTGGTGTCCCCGGATGTGCTGATCCCCCGGGACGATACCTGCGCCCTGGCAGAGCTGGCCATTCACCGGGGGCTGTTCCTGGAGAAGGACCCGAGAATTCTGGACCTGTGCTGCGGCTCCGGCTGCATCGGCCTGGCCATTGCCAGCCGACTGAAGGATGCCCGGGTGACCCTGGCGGATCTGTCCCGGGAAGCTCTGGCGGTGGCCAAAAAGAACATTCAGCTGAATCACCTGGGAGGCCGGGTCAGCTGCGTGACCGTGGATGCCCGGAAAGCGCCTCCTGCGTTTTTGGGAAAATTTGATATGATCGTTTCCAATCCCCCCTATATTACTGCCCGGGAAATGGAGGAGCTGCCGAAAAGCGTTTCGGACTTTGAGCCCCACATGGCCCTCTACGGCGGGGAGGACGGATTGGACTTTTACCGGGACATTACAAAGCTTTATACCTCTCTTTTAAAGCCCGGCGGATTCCTGTGCTATGAGTTCGGCATGGGCCAGGGGGACGCGGTCTGCGCCATTCTGGAGGCGGCGGGCTATACCATATCCCAGCGGGTCCTGGACTATAACGACAGAGAACGGGCCGTATGTGCGCAATACGGCAGGAAGGAATGAATAAAATTATGGCAACAAAAAAGACTCCCTATGAAGCCCCCACTCCGGCTTCGGACAAGAAAAAAGCCCTGCAGACGGCCCTGAGCCAGCTGGACAAGACCTTCGGCAAGGGCACTGTCATGCGTCTGGGTGACCGGCCGGAAATGAACGTGGAGGCCATCCCCACGGGCTCTCTGGCTCTGGATGCTGCTCTTGGCATCGGCGGTGTGCCTAAGGGCCGGATCATTGAGATCTATGGTCCCGAGTCCTCCGGTAAGACCACCCTGGCCCTGCACATTCTGGCGGAGGCACAGAAGCGGGGCGGCGAAGTGGCCTTCGTGGATGCGGAGCACGCCCTGGACCCGGTGTATGCCGCCGCTCTGGGTGTGGACATTGACAACCTGCTGGTTTCTCAGCCGGATACCGGCGAGCAGGCCCTGGAGATCACCGACGCGCTGGTCCGCTCCGGCGCCATCGATGCCGTGGTTGTGGACTCCGTGGCCGCTCTGGTCCCCAAGCAGGAAATCGAGGGTGAGATGGGCGATACCTTCGTGGGCCTCCAGGCCCGGCTCATGTCCCAGGCCCTTCGGAAGCTGGCAGGCACCATCAACAAGACCAACTGCGTGGTCATCTTCATCAACCAGCTGCGTATGAAGATCGGTGTTATGTACGGCAACCCTGAGACCACCACCGGCGGCAACGCCCTGAAGTTCTACGCCTCTGTCCGGCTGGATGTGCGGCGCATTGAGCAGATCAAGGAGGGCGGCAACGTCATCGGCACCAAGACCCGGGTCAAGGTGGTCAAGAACAAGGTGGCGCCTCCCTTTAAGGAAGCCATCTTCGACATCATGTACGGCCAGGGTATTTCCAAGTGGAGCGAGCTGATTGATCTGGCTGTGCAGATGGACATTGTCCAGAAAAGCGGCAGCTGGTTTTCTATGGGTGACGAGCGGATCGGCCAGGGCAAGGACAGCGTAAAGGCCTACCTCCAGGAGCGGCCGGAGCTTGCCGAGCAGGTGGAGGCCCAGGTTCGGGAGAACCTCTGGAAGATTTCCGGCGGCACCCCCAAGGCCCCGGCCAAGGCCGCCGAAAAGGCGGTAGCCGTGGAAGCTGACGACTTCAGCGATGAGGATTGAGCTTTTTAAAACATCCCCGGACCGGTCCGGCCGCTACACCGTCCGTTTTGAGGACGGCAGGGTGCTGCGGCTCTACCGGCAGACCGTAGAGGACTTTGGCATCTATACGGGGAAAGAATTTACCGAGGAAGAGTTCCGGCGGCTGCAGACAAGCGCCAACGAGACTTCCGCCAAGATGCGGGCGGTGCGGATCGTTTCTGCTGCCAGTGTTTCCAAAAAAGACCTGGAAAACCGGCTCATCCAGAAGGGGGAGACTCCTTTGGATGCCCGAAACGCCGTGGCCTGGCTCAGCGATATGCGCGTCTTAGACGACGGCAATACCGCCGAGACCATTGTCAGAAGCTGTATTGCCAAGGGCTACGGCCTCCAGCGGGCCAAACAGGTCCTCTATGAAAAGCGGATCCCGAAGGAGCTGTGGGACCAGGCCCTGGAAGACTATCCGGATCAGGAGGAGGCGATCAGCGCCTTCCTCCGGTCCCGGCTGACCGGCAAACAGGGCGATCCCAAAGCCCAGAAACGGGCCATCGATGCCCTCCTGCGCCGGGGCCACAGCTACGGCGCCATCCGCAGGGCAATGCAGAACCTCTCATTTGATACAGACGAATTCCCGGAGGAAGATTATTAATATGGCAAATATCGGATTTATTTCTCTTGGCTGTGCCAAGAACCAGGTGGACTGCGAACGGATGATGTACCGGGTCCGGGAGGCGGGCCATACCGTGCTGCCGGACCTTCCCGGCAGTGACGTGGTGGTCATCAACACCTGCGGCTTTATCGACTCCGCCAAGAGCGAAGCCATCGACTACATTCTCTCCACCGCCGCACTGAAGGCGGAGGGCCAGGTGGGCAAGATCCTGGTCACCGGCTGCCTGAGCCAGCGCTACCAGGGGGACATTCTCAAGGAGATGCCCGAGGTGGATGGCATCCTGGGCACCGGCAGCTATACCAAGATCGTCCCCGCCATCGAGCAGCTGCTCTCCGGCCACAGTGTGGTGGACTTCGGATCCATCGACGCTCCCGAGGAGGAGGTTGGCCGGGTGATGACCACTCCGGAGCACTTCTCCTACATCAAGATCGCCGAGGGCTGCAACAACCGCTGCGCCTTCTGCATCATCCCCTACCTCCGGGGCAAATACCGCAGCCGCCAGATGGACGATGTGCTGTACGAGGCCCGGGTGCTGGCGGCCAACGGTACCAAAGAGCTCATTGTGGTGGCCCAGGACACCAGCCGCTACGGCACCGACTTCCCGGAGCACAAGCGGCTCCTGCCGGAGCTTTTAAGAGAGCTCTGTAAGATCGACGGCCTCCACTGGATCCGGGTCCACTATGTGTACCCCGATGAGATCGACGATGCGCTCATCGATGTCCTCGCCACGGAGCCCAAGATCGTCAAGTATCTGGATATCCCCATCCAGCACTGCAACGACAAGATCCTCTCCACCATGCACCGCCGGGGAGACAAGAAGCTGATCGTGGACCTCTTTGCCAAGCTTCGGCAGCGGATCCCCGGTCTCGTCATCCGCACCAGCTTGATCACCGGTCTGCCAGGAGAAGGGGAGGCCGAATTCCAGGAGCTCTGCGACTTCCTGCGGGAGCAGAAGCTGGAGCGGGTAGGGGCCTTTGTCTTCTCTCCGGAGGAGGGCACCCCTGCCGCCACCATGGACCACGTGGACGAGGAAATCGCCAAGGAGCGGGCCGACACCCTGGAGATGATCCAGTCCCAGATCATGGACGAGTACAACGCCGCCCAGATCGGCAAGACCCTGGAGGTCCTGGTGGACGGCTACGATGAGGAGCAGGAGCAGTTCTACGGCCGGACCTACGCCGACTCCCCGGACATTGACGGCCGGGTCTGGATCGGCAGCGAGGAGCCCTTGCACGAGGGCGATTTTGTCATGGTCACCATCGACGGCACCGTGGACGGAGACCTGACCGGCTATGTACAGGAGGCATAAAGAAATGACAACTGCCAGTAAGATCACCCTCTTCCGGGTGGTGCTCATCCCTGTGATGATGTGGACCCTTTACATGAGCGAGGGCTACCGGTCCGTATGGATGTGGGTCAGCCTGGGCATTTTCATCCTGGGCAGCCTCAGCGACTTCCTGGACGGCCAGATCGCCCGCCGCTGCAACCAGGTCACGGACTTCGGCAAGTTCCTGGACCCCCTGGCGGATAAGCTATTGACCATCGCCGTCATGACGATGTTTACCCAGTGGGGCCGGTTCCCCGCCTGGGCGCTGATGATCGTCCTGACCCGGGAGTTCGCTGTCACCGGATTGCGCCTGGTGGCTGCCCCCAAGGGCAAGGTCATCGCTGCCGCCTGGAGCGGCAAGGTCAAAACTGCCAGCACCATGGTGGGCCTGATCCTGTGGCTCATTTTCCCTGCCAACGCCCTCATCGGCGGCATCGTCTCCGCCGTCATCGTTCTCACCACGGTGTATTCCGGGGTAGAGTACTTCATCAAAAACTGGAATTGCCTGTGGGATTGAATCTCCCGTTGAACAACCCCCAATTTTCCGCGATACCCACGATACAAGAACCATTCATGTAGGGGCGGCCATTGGCCGCCCGTCTGTTTCCGAAACTGAGTGTCCTATTTATCCGCTCAGTCCCGGAGGCTGACGGGCGGCTGATAGCTGCCCCTACAATTTTTGTGCTTTTTTTGTTTCGCCTATTTTGCAGAAAACACTTGACAAGTTCAGTCGAATCTGTTAAACTCAATACAAACCAGTTTAATGCATTCAACTGAAAGGAGCCATGACAAATGGAAACCCCAAAGATTTTTGAAAGTGAGTACCGCTTCTGCCTGATTTTGTGGGAGCACGAGCCCATCCCCTCCGGTAAGCTGGTGGAGCTGTGCCGGGAGAGCCTGGGCTGGAGCAAGGCCACCACCTACACGGTGATTCGCCGCCTGTCCGAGCGGGGAGTGCTGAAAAACGAAAACACCATCGTCTCCTCCCTGATCTCCAAGGAGCAGGCTCAGGCCTCCCGGCTGGACGAGATGGTGGAGGAGACCTTTGAGGGGTCTATGCCCGCCTTTATTGCCGCCTTTTCCAAGTCCAAGCGGCTCTCCCAGCGGGAGGTGGACCAGCTGCAGGCCTTGATTGACGGGTACAAGGAATAGACCCGTAACCGGAAAAGAAAAGGAGATGATTCGATGGGACCTCTGTTTTCCAATGTGCTCACGGCCAGTTTTCACGGCAGTATCGTGATCCTGGCGGTGTTGCTTCTGCGGTTCCTGCTGAGAAAAGCGCCCCGGAAATATATCTGCTTTCTGTGGCTGCTGGCCGGTCTGCGGCTGTTGGCCCCCATTGAAATTCAAAGCGGCCTGAGCCTCCAGCCGCTGCCGGAATGGGACCGGCCTGTGGCATCCTTCACGGAAACCGCCCCAGTGGAAAGCTTCCCCCGGGAAGAGGGCCCGGAGGAAACCGCACAGCCGATCCTGGAGGCTGTGCCGGTCAGTACATACCCGGTCATGCCGGTTTCCACGGAAGCGCCCAAGCAGACACATCACCTGGAAGATGTGCTTCCTTACCTGTGGCTGGGGGTAACGCTGTGCTTTGGTCTCTATACTGTCTGCGCCTATCTGCGGCTGAAGGACCAGGTCCGGGACGCTATACAGATCCCCGGGGGCTGGGAGTGCGAGAAAATCGAGACGGCGTTCATCCTTGGCTTTATCCGCCCGAAAATTTACATTCCTATGGGGCTGTCTCCGGCGGTCCGGGGGTATATTCTGGCTCATGAGCGGACCCACCTGGAAAAAGGGGATCACTGGTTCAAGCTGGTTGGCTTTCTGGCGCTGGCCATCCATTGGTTCAATCCTCTGGTATGGGTTGCTTATACCCTGCTGTGCCGGGATATTGAGCTGGCCTGTGACGAGCGGGTGGTGCAGTTCATGGAGCTGGAGGAGCGGAAGCGCTACTCTTCCGCCCTGCTTCAGTGTACCGCCCACCGGAGCCACTTCGCCGCCTGCCCGGTGGCTTTTGGGGAGGTCAGCGTGAAGGACCGGATCCAGAAGGTGCTCTCCTACCGCCGCCCCAGCTTCTGGATCAGCCTCCTGGCGGTACTGGCTGTGCCGTTTGTGGCGGTGTGCCTGCTGACAAACCCCAAGGACAAGGCACAGTCGGAAGACACTCCCACGGAAACCACTGTCCCGGCAGAGGAAGACAGGCAAAGCAAAGAGGAAGATATGCAGCGGCGGGTCCGGGAAGGGCTGGACGCCATTCTCTACGCCCAGGATGGGGGCATCCATTTCATGGGCACCCGGGAAAACGAATCCTCTGTTTTCTGGCAGTGCAGTTACCTGATGCACGGGGAAGACCGGCTGTGGTACACCGTAGACGGCCGGGACGGATATGCCGAAACCAGTCATCTGGTCCTGGATGGCCTCCATTATGAGGAGAAGAACGCCCTTTGGGTGATCTGCGACCCCCAGCAGGACCCCATCGAGGAATACCGCCAGTGGTTCCAGTGGGATGACGCGGAAAACCTGGATGGCTTTTCGGAGTCAACCACCGTATCCACGGACGGGCATTCCTACAGCGAGATCCGCTTCGGCGGCACCGTGGATAAACGCTGGGTGACATTCCAATTTACCTTCTCCGAGGATGGGATCCTTACCAGCGGCAGCGTTACGGGGCGGAAAACAGACTACGGCGACATATTGTCCATTACCAAAGAAGAATTCCTGGAGGACAGCGCCATCGAGGTGAAATTCCGGCAGGCAGCGGAGCGGGTCAGGTCTCTGGAAGAGTACGAGGAGAACAAGATCCCCAGCAACTACACGGAATACGACCAAAACTACGCCCTGGGTGCCGGGCAAATGCGCTGGTGGTACTTTGATAAGAGCTGGCAGTTTGCCCTTGGGGCGGAAAACGTCACCAATACCGGCCTGACTCTTTTCTACTGCGAGTCCGACGACAGATGCCAGCGCTTGACCGCCGACGAGGGGTTCTGGATCGAAAAGCTGGTGGAGGGAAAGTGGACGTTGGTCACACCCAAGGCAGAGGTAACGAACGCCCCGGAGACGGAACTTCATGTTTCCTGGGATGGCCGGGATACCCTGAAGGTGGACTGGACGGACAGCTATGGGGCTTTAGCTCCCGGCTTCTACCGTCTGGGCCGCTACCACACCGCCACAATGCCCGACGGCCGGACGGAAACCCAGCATTGCTACGCCAAATTCCGCCTGTACGACCCCAATCAGGGAAAGCTGCTGGATCAGTGCAGACAGGCCCTAAGTGCGCTGCTGCAGGCGGACACCTGCCATCTTTACAGCATCGACTATGGCGCATCCCGGGCCGAGCCTGGGGCGTACTCCGTTCAGGACGAGGTCTGGCGGCAGGGCGGGAACTGCCTGGAGCTGCTTACCTACATTCCCCGGACATCGGATTCGGAAGCGATTACGCCCCAGGGAAGCCTGTGGATCGACGGGAAATACTACGGCCTGGAGTGGAGCGGGGAGCCGCTGACATCGCCCCTGTCTGTCTGCTGGCGGGCGGTAGACGGCTATATGAACCATTCCAATCAGGAACTGTGGGCCTTCGACTTTGATTGGTTCGATTCCAAGGTGGAGGAAGTGGAGCAAGAGGGGAACGCGATCCGCATTTACGAAACCTATGATTTTGATGACCGCTTCCGATACTCGGAAATCAGCTGCTCCTTTGACGAAAGCGGCAAGCTTACCGGAATGACCCATGCATATCTGCCAAGCCGTGACTGCGCCCAAAAGGACAAGGTGATCGATGCGGAAATGGTGGTGCTTGAATCCTCCGCCGAGGAAATCCGGCAGAGGATCCTCTCCCAGGACGTGACGGCACCCCTGGCCTTCTCCTATGCCGCCGATACCGCCAAGTACCCCAAGGCGAAAACCAGCGGCTTCAGGAATACCGCCGCCAAGCCTGTTACCAATGCAGACGAGGCCATCGCCCTGGCAGACAAGGAATGCACCCTGGAAAAGGAGAAGACCGACATTGCCATGCCCTATTACCAGACGGCAGTCTATCGGGACGAAGCCGCCGGAATGTGGAAGGTAGAGCTCTTCTGGTGGCAGGACGAGGACATCTGCCAGGCCATCTATCTGAACGACCAGGGCATTACCCAGATGATCGTAGACAAACAATAGGAGGAAACAACCGTGGAACGCTTCTTGCAGAATCTTCTCACCGCCAGCATTCACGGGAGCATTGTGATCCTTGCGGTGCTTCTGCTGCGGCTGGTGCTGTATAAGACCCCGAAAAAGTACATCTGCTTTCTGTGGCTGCTGGCAGGCATCCGCCTGCTGCTGCCCATCGAGATTCGCAGCGATCTGAGTTTACAGCCGGAGTTTGTGCTGTCCCTTGCCAAGGTATCCAGCCTGAAATGGGCGGCTGTTCTGCCCTGGGTCTGGGCAGTCATTGCGGCGGGCTTTGCCGTTTACAGCCTGATGTCCTACCTGAAGCTGAAAAGCCGGGTCCGGGATGCCATTCGGATTCGGGGCGGCTGGGAAAGCGACAAGATCGAGACGGCCTTTATTCTGGGCTTCATCAAGCCGAAAATCTATATCCCTATGGGCATGGACAGCCAGAGCCGCCAGAACATCCTGGCCCACGAGCGGACCCACCTGGAGAAGGGGGACCACTGGATTAAGATGATCGGCTTTCTGGCTCTGGCCCTGCACTGGTTCAATCCCCTGGTGTGGGTGGCTTATATCCTCCTGTGCAAGGACATCGAGACCGCCTGTGACGAGCGGGTTATCCGCTTCATGGAGCTGGAGGAGCGGAAGGCTTACTCCAGCGCCCTGCTGCGCTGCTCCAGCCGCCATGCCCACTTCGCCGCCAGCCCCGTGGCTTTCGGGGAGGTCAGCGTGAAGCAGAGAATACTGTCTATCCTGAAATACAAGAAGCCCAGCTTCTGGCTGAGCCTGCTGGGGGTGCTGGCCTTTTTCTTCGTGGCGGTGTGCTTCCTGACAAGTCCGACTGCGGTGCAGACCGAGGCATTGAGCCCGGAGGAGCGGGCGAATCTTGCGAAGATCGAACAGTGTCGGGAGGACCTGGAGGAGCGGTTTGCCAGCCAGGAGCTCTATATCTGGATGGATGGGACCGATTCCCAGGGAATTGTGCGCTGGAGCGCCAAGCTCTACAGGCAGGGGGAAGATACCCTTTGGACGCTCGCTTCCGCCTATCGGGAAGGAATTGCGGAGGGGCGTATGGAGCGTGCCGGGAAACACTACGCCTGGTACTCCGACAGCTGGGTGCAGTCGGAAACGGCAGACACCCAGTTTGACAGCTGGCTGAATTTGTTGCGCTGGGATATGGATACGGTGGAGTTTGTGGAGGAGACTCAGGAAGACGGGAGACGCCGACTGATGTTTACTACCCAATGGACGGAAGAGAACAAGACACGCCATATGCAAACGGTAGTTGTGGGCTATGACAAGACCGGAATTCCCTCCGGGATTCGGATTGAGCAGCCCAATTATCCGGATACCGACAAAATCCATATGAATTTCGGGGATCGTGTCTTCAACCCGGAAGGAGAAAAGCCTGTTTCCCAGGTCTTTGAGGAGGCGGAGGCTGTCATCCGGGATGAAACCTTAACTGAAACAGAGCTGGAAAGCCAGGCGGTGTACAACGACTGGGGCGTTTCCTTCCGTGTGGCGGCGGACCGCCTGTCCAGCACAGGCTCCGACATTTCCTTCTACCAGATGGACTACGGCAAAGGAAACCTCTTTACCACAGACGAATACTGGATAGAAAAGTATACAGACGGCGCCTGGGAGCGGGTGCCGACGATCACTACACCCCATTGGGAGGGGAAGGGCTATGGTGTCGCCAAGCTCAACTCCACCTACGAATATCTGGATTGGTCACCCCTCTATGGCCAGCTGGAGCCTGGGCTCTACCGCATGGGAAAGCGCTTCGAAAACAGAGGCGAAGAGGGAAATGGTGTAACGAGGCTTCCGGCCTATGCGGAATTTACGATTCTGGAAACCGTGAACGCGGACACTCCGGAGGCAAAAGCCGCCGTGGAGCGGTGCTACGCCAAGCTGGAGGAACTGAAGCAACGGAAAATCCTGCACTGGAAAACCGTCAGCGCCAAGGATTCCGAGGACGAGGTCTGGGCAGACGGCGAGGATTTTCTGCACATTACCCATTACTTTGGTCCGGATGTGCCGGAAGAGCAGTTGACAGAGGATGACAGAAGGCTCATACCCAGAACGGATACCATGGTCCGCTATGAGGGCGTCGGCTACGAGACTCTCCGGGAGGACCCGGATATCCCCGCCAGCAAGGACCTGGGACTGGGCATCAGCACCCTGTCTCCTACCGGCGGCGGCTGGAGCTGGTCCGGCTCCATTGCGGAGGACCTGAATATCGGCTTCTATGAGCGGAAAAATCAACCCATTTCCTTCCCGGAGGGCATCGGCGTTGTCAGCGACGAGAAGGTATGCTTTGCGTCGGTGTGGGATTTGGGCGACGGAACACAGGAAATGGACATATACACCTACCGCTTCGATGAAGATGGAAACCTCGTATACATGGAATACAAGCCCATCGATGATGGCCCCGAACGGGTGTTCTCTATGGAGATATTAACGGACACCCAGGCCGAAATTCAGGAAAAGATCCAAAGCGCGGTGCAAAATGTTGTGGTAGAGCCCTTCTCCTGGACCCAGGACCAAGCCAAATACACCTCCGGAGACTTTAACATCCGCCAGGACTCCTTCGTCAACACCCAGGTCAGCCCCGTTACCGATCCCGTGCATGCGGCCAGACTTGCGGGGAAGGAATACCCGAATTTGGCAAACGAATATTCCATCCATGTCTACCGGGACGACACCATGGGTATGTGGAAGGTGACCATCGAAACCGAAGTGGCCCGCCAGTCCGAATACGAATTCCGGGATGTCTACCTCTCCGACAGCGGCGTGACCCAGCTGCTGGTGTATGAGGGACCGCTCAGATTTGATGAGGACAGGAAATAAGGGCATCCCCCCGCCGGTGCGGCGGGGGGATTTGCCAAATATCTTATTTTGTTAGGATAGTTTCATCTCCCGCAGAATTTCATCCAAATTTCTGCGTCCATAAATGATTCTCAGGATGTAGATGATTTGTGCATCAACATCTGGCAGATAGTATAGAATATAGCTGCCAATCAGCTTCTTTCGAACTGTTTTATTGGGAAATAATTCGTTGTCAAGAGGAGAACCGCTTTCTGGGAAAGCACAAGCCTCCTGAATGACCGTATTCAGGTCAGCCAGAAATCTTCTGGCTGCTTTGGAATTACCAAGCTGATGGTTCAGGTAAAAGACGATTCCGTCCAAATCCTCGGTTGCCTTTTGGACAAATTGGAATTTGAACTTACAAGCCATACTTGCTCCTGACTTCCTCAAGCGCGGCATTCCCGTCAACCGTCCGCCCGGCTTTCAGATCTTCCATAGCTACCTGGAGCGCCTGGGCTTCATACATCTTTTTCATGGTTCTCTCGTAATAGTCAATGTCCATGACAACCAAACGGCCATATCCGTTTTTCGTGACATAAACCGGCCCGTCCTCCTCCGCACAGCGGCGCTCCACCTCTGTGGTGTTCTTGAGTTCTCGCATGGGGATGATTTGCATAATGCCCACTCCTTTCTTGTGGCTATATTATACCCTAAATTTAGCTGCGGGTCAATGGAGAAAGATATTCTTTTGCCAGTGGGATCAACTAATTTTGGATGATGTATTGACGACTGGATTTATATTTAAAATGTCCATGCAGACAGAAGTGCTGCTGACACCGACGGAGGGTTAAACATGGAACTGCTTTTAATTGTTCTATTTCCAGTCTTTGTGATTATTGAACTTTTGCACCACAAATAGCCACCACCTGTCTGATTGGGTAGCAGTTGAAAAAAGAGAAGGGTTGCCTATGTTGATGTGCATAGGCAACCCTTATTGCATTTATCGTATAGGAGTATAGGACAAGAAGCCGCTTTTGAAGACTGAGCATTGAAAATGAACTATTCCATCTCACTCAGCTGGCAACTAATATCCCGTCCACCATAAATTACGCGGACAGCATATACTGTATTTGCGGACTCGTCCGGATAATAAAAAATAAGATAGTTTTTTACCGGAAAATAGCGCAGCCCCTGATTTTGCCAAGGCTCTTCGTCATAAAGCCGGTATCGCATGGGCATTTGATTCAGGGAGAGAATTTCGTTTGTGATTTCTCGCACCAGCTGTACGGCGATTTTTGGTGCTTGTAGCTCATAGGAGATATAGTCCAGGATATCCCGAAGGTCGTTTCTTGCCTGTTCGGTAAATTCCACGTCCCAACTCATACGCCGTAGTCTCTTCCCAATTCCTCTAAAACGCTCTGCGCAGAATAAGTTCGGCCTTCTCGGATATCAGCTATTCCTTTTTCCAGCTCCGCATCCCGTTGTTCTTTCGTTAAAGCACCAAAAGCCAACGGCTTGCGGTCCGGAAGCTTCATTTCAAAAGGAATGCCGCGCTGAAGAACGACTTGCCGCAGAAACATGCTGACGGCGTTGGACATAGGAATCCCAAGCTGTTCCAGGACCTGTTCGGCCTGCTCTTTGATTTCCGGCTCAATTCGAGCGAATACATTAGAAGTTCTTGCCATTGCTGATCGCCTCCTTGCGGATATAGTATACTACAGTTGCTTGCAATATGCAAGCGGTTTGCAAGGTATTTACGGTCACCTTCTTATTCATCTGGATTTTCTTTTCATATGTGGTATAATGGCATAAGCAAACGAAGGGATAAGCCCACGCCACAAACGGCCTCAGGAGGTAATTTTTATGGAAATGCTTGATTTGATGAAACAGCGGCACAGCGTTCGCCGATACATAGACCGCCCCATCGAGGCAGAAAAGCGGCATGCGCTGAACAGTATGATTGCACAGATCAACAAGGAGGCTGATCTGCACATTCAGATTTTTTACGAGGAGCCGGAGTGCTTCGACTCCGTGATGGCCCACTACGGGAAAATCACAGGCGTGAAAAACTACATTGCGCTTGTGGGGAAAAAGTCGCCGAAGCTGGAAGAGACACTTGGCTACTACGGGGAGCGGTTGGTGCTCCAGGCCCAGGAGCTGGGACTGAATACCTGCTGGGTTGCCTTGACGCACGGCAGGAGTCAGGCGGAAATTGGTAGGGGAGAAAAAGAAATCTGTCTGATTTCCCTGGGATATGGCTGTACCAATGGTGTGGCACACAAGGGCAAACAGATGTCGGAGGTCAGTAATTATCAGGAAGGAATGCCGGAGTGGTTCCTGAACGGCGTGGAAGCGGCCCTTCTTGCGCCCACCGCCGTCAATCAGCAGAAGTTCTATTTTGAGCTGCTGCCGGATGGAACCGTGAAGCTGACATGCGGCAAGGGCTTTTACACGAAGCTGGATATGGGGATCGTAAAATACCACTTTGAAGAGGTATCCCGAAAAAAGATCGCTGACTGAAAAATGCTGCCGCCCAGTTTTCTCGGAGAAGACCGGGCGGCAAATCTATATTTTGCTCGTTATTTTTTTTGAAAAGAGTAAAGATATGGAACTTTCCCCATATCCACCGTCAAGTACCCCTTCCGAACCAACCCGTTCAGCACCGCCCGGGCACAGCTTTCCGACTGCCCCAGAATTCCGGCAGCCTTCTTGACCGTAATTTCTGCCCGAATCCCTGCTTTGTTCATCCGCCCCAGCAACTTGGTTTCCTTTTCCGTCAGCTCGTTCCCCGCCAGCGCCGCATCGACCATACACCGCTCAAAAACATCCATCATATAGGTCACGAAAGGAGACAGGTCCAGCCACTTGCCGTCGGCCCCGTTTAAGATGGTCTCCGAGTCTGCAAGGCCTCCATAGTATCCGCTGAGCTGGCTGTTGATGGCGCTGGACAGGGGCAGGCTCTTCATCTTTTGATATCCGCCATGATACAGCTGAGAGGCGTTCAAAATTCTGGCGCACCGGCCGTTTCCGTCGCAGAAGGGGTGCAGATAGACAAAGTAGAAGTGGGCCACGAAGGAATGGATCAGCAGGTTGGAAGTTTCCGACTCTCGATAGGCGAACCACTGGGACATGAATTCCGGCAGTCGCTCCGGCTGGACGGGGATATGGATGATGCGGCTGGCGGAACCAATGTAGACCATGCCGTCCCGGTACAGTTTCCCACGGTGCTGTGCATTCTCACAGACTCCGTCCACGACGATTTCCCAGAGCTTTCGGATGTTGGTTTGGGTAATGGGATGGCTGTAGGCGTAGCGGCTCCCGGCGATGGTGTTGATGACCATCCGGTCATCCTTTGTTTTTGGATTTTCGAAATGGGCCCGCACCTGCTGTACGGTGGTCCGGGCTCCCTCAATGGTGGCGGAGGACCAGGCGTCCAGAAGGATCGTATCCTTCACACCCCGATGGGCGGGGAGCTGATCGTAGAGGGTGTTTAACTCCGTCTCTTTCTCCCGCAGGGCGGTGACGCCGGTTAAGTACAGCTTTTCACCGCCCAGTCCCACTAGAGGCAGCTCCAAGCGGTCCGTCAGACGCATGGTCAGCTCCTGCCGTGCGGTCTCAATATTGGCCCGGGCCCGGTATTCCAGCTTTTGAATGGTGTCCCACATGAAAAACGCCTCGCTTTTGCATAGATTCGAATAAAGCCCCCGCAAAAGCGGGGGCTTTATACACTGGTGGAGCCGAGGGGAATCGAACCCCTGTCCGAAAGCAACTTGGAAAGAACTTCTCCGGGCGCAGTTTGTTATTTACATTCCCTTATCCCGGCGGGAGCAAACACCCTACGGGATTCGGTAGCTTCATAATGCATGGCACGCGCAAAGCTTAGCGTACGCACGGTCTCCACTCAAATCACACCCGAGCCCGGCTCGTGGACCTTCCGGGGCGGATGGGCGCCTAATCAGGCAGCCAGAGCAACAGTGTTGTTGTCAGTTAAATTTAAAAAGTTGCCCGTTTTATCGTGGCCAGGCGCCACGGCCCGCTATTCCAGCCTCACTACCCCCGTCGAAACCAGTACGGCCCCATGGGAGCCCCGGAAGGGGAGACCCTTCCGGAGGCGGAAAAGAAATGTTAGAACCGGCCGTAAGGATCCGGCAGCTTCTTGGGTCCGGGGTAGGTTTCCCCGTGGGTGTCTACGGTGATGGAGGCGATCTTCTGCTCGGCAATGGGCCGGTCGTTGGGGCCGGTCTTGGTAGAGGCGATGGCATCTACCACGTCCATGCCGCTGGTCACCTTGCCGAAGGCGGCGTACTGGCCGTCCAGGTGCTTGGCATCCTCATGCATGATGAAGAACTGGCTGCCGGCGGAGTTGGGGGAGGAGGAACGGGCCATGCTCAGCACGCCCCGCTTGTGCTTCAGGTCGTTCTTCACGCCGTTGAAGAAGAACTCACCCTTGATGCAGTAGCCGGGGCCGCCCATGCCGGTGCCCTCAGGGCAGCCGCCCTGGATCATGAAGCCGGGAATGACCCGGTGGAAGATCAGGCCGTCGTAGTAGTTGTGGTTGCACAGGTCGATGAAGTTATAAACGCTCTGGGGGGCCTTGTCGGGGTACAGCTCGCCCTCAATGACACCGCCGTTTTCCATGGTGATCTTAAAAGTAGGATTCATTGGGTTATCTCTCCTTCATAGCTCGTTCAATTTGGCGCTTGGCATCCTTCTCCGCGGCGGCGGCCCGCTTGTCGTAGAGCTTCTTGCCCTTGCACAGGCCCACCTTGACCTTCACCCGGCTGCCCTTAAAGTAGACGGACAGGGGGATGAGGGAATAGCCGTCCTGTTTGACCTTGCCGAAGAGGCGCATGATCTCCCGCTTGTGGAGCAGGAGCCGCCGGGGACGCTTGGCATCCTTATTAAAGATATTGCCGTGGTCGTAAGGGGAGATGTGCATCTGGTTGAGGATCATCTCGCCGTCTTTGATGCCGCACCAGCTGTCCTTCAGGTTCAGGGTGCCTGCACGGATGGACTTGACCTCGGTGCCGCAGAGCTCAATACCCGCCTCAATCTCTTCCTCTACGAAATATTCGTGGTAGGCCTCCCGGTTTCGGGCCATGACCTTGATGCTTTCCTTTCCCAGACTGCTCACCTCCTCATTTTCGTCTGCTACTATTATACCAGTTCTGTCAAGAGGTGTAAACAGGAATTTCAGTCAAACAGGAAAGTTTCCAATTCTTTTACAGTATCAAAACGGAAGTCACAGATTTCCCGCATCTCTGCCAATATTTCCGGGCAGTTCTGGCGGCTCCAGGCGGCGAAGGCCACGGCAACATTCTGCTTTTTGGCCATGGTGTAGCCAAGGCGCATATCGTCCACCACCAGCATTTCTTCCGGGGCAAAGCCGTAGTCCCGCATAATGGCGGTCAGGGCGTAGTCACTGGGCTTGCGCAGTTCCTCCGGCAGGTCCCAGCCGTAGATCTCGTCCGGGAGAATGCCGAAGTGTTGTTTGTAGTCCCGGGTGATATTCTCTTTGGCAGAGTGGGACACCACAAAGAGTCTGCCCCCCAATTCCTTCTGCCGCCGGATGACGGCATCGATGCCGGGATAGGGGGCCGGAATGTGGGTTTTGATATACTCTTTCCAGCCAAGATATTCCTCCAGCAGCTCCTCCTCTGTAAAGCCGTAGCGCTGGCGGCAGAATTCCGCGAAGCCCAGCCGGTAGCAGCCATCCGCGTATTCGGCCTCGGTAATGGTGGCTCCCGGGCGGAAGGAGCCCAGGGTCATCTGAAAATAGGGCAGATTTACGGTGAGCTCACTCTGCACCACGGTATCGTCGTGATCCAGGATCAAACAAGGGTATTTCAGCATGGAATAGAACCGCCTTTCTCTCTTTCAGCCATTATAGCAGAGGAAAGGGGAGGGTGCAACAGAAATTTCCGGACCCGGTGGGCAGAAGAGATTTTGAAAGGCCACTTGATTTCACGGGTGGGCTTTGTTACAATCAAATATATAACTTTCCTTATGGCAAATGGGAGGCGGCTATGATCTTATACCATGGAAGCAAGGCAATCGTGGAATCACCGGAAATTCGCATCCAAAGGTACAATAAGGATTTTTACTTTGGGTTTTACTGCACCCTCTACCCGGAGCAGGCGGTCCGATGGGCTACCCGGTTTGATGGTGTCGGCTATCTGAATGCGTATGAATACACCCCAAATGAGAGCTTGCGAATCAAGCAGTTTCCGGAAATGAGCGAGGAATGGCTGGATTTTATCGTCGCCTGCCGCCTGGGACACCCTCACGACTATGATATCGTAGAAGGCCCTATGGCGGACGACACGATTTTTAACTATGTGCAGAACTTTGCCGACGGCAAAATCAGCCGGGAGGCCTTCTGGGCCCTGGCAAGGTTCAAGAAGCCTACCCATCAGATCAGTTTCCACACAGCCCGGGCTCTGACCTGTCTGACCTTTGTAAAAGCCGAGGTGATCCACGGTGAAGAATAACAGTGCCCTGTTTTACACCTGCAGCCTCATTGAGTTCATCGGCCGCAGACAAAAGCGGAAACGCTCCGACCTGGTAGCCCTTATGGGTCAGGACACCATCCGCCGCATTTACCGCTATGCGGATGTGTTCCACTGTGAGCCCATCGAGAAAACCGCGGAGGAATTTATTGAGCGCTGCAAAATTCCGGAGGGGGACTTTGACAACGTGGCTGCCTGCCGCTATGCTGTGCCGGACTATTGGACCATCGGAGAAGTTTACGAGCGGCTGATCGAGGATGTCTGCGGGGATGACGAAAGCCAGGTTGTGGAGCGGCTGGTGGAGGTATATACCTCCTGGATCGATGATGTCATATCCAATTACAACTCAGATTTCTATTACCAGTCCCGGGAGTACATCTATGTGTGCTACCAGGAAGGAAAAATCTGCGTGTGACAAGAGCAAAGGAGGCGTTTCCCATGTCCATCGTGACCTTTTACCGGGGTGACCCGAAAGACGCGCCGAAGACCACCCAGGGGGCCCACCTAGGGGCCAATGCCATCCTGACCTGGGATGGGAAGCTGCTGCTGGAGCGGCGGCGGGATGCGGATGTATGGGGTCTCATTGGCGGCGGGGCCAAGAAATACGAGACGGGCCGCCAGGCTCTGAGTCGGGAAATTTATGAGGAGCTGGGCTTGCGAATCGCCCCGGCGGCGTTCCGAAAGCTGAAGGTCTACGACGACCCGGGCCGTATTGCTGCCTATCGGGACGGCAGCGTGTGGCGGATGGTCATTGTGCTCTACGGCCTGGAATTTGCCCAGGAGCCTGCCCTTCGTATCAGCAAAGAGTCCCGGGAGCTTCGGTTTTTCACCCCGGAAGAGGTCCGGAGGCTGACCCTGGCCGTGACGCATCAGGACCTGATCGAGGAGTGGTTCTTAAAGCCGGGGCTTCAAAACGCTGAAAACCCGGCGTATAAACTGTGAAAAATATACAGAAATTCAAATAATACTTGTATATTCCGGAAGCCTATGTTATAATGCTCTTCAAGCGGTGCAGTATTCTAGTCAGCGATGCCGTTTTCCAGGAAGGGCCTAAAAATCCTTTGAAGGGCACATCGGTGAAGTCCCTGGTGTCTGCTTTTTACGCCCAGTTTAGGGTGGATGCTGGGGGTTAAGGATTCCGGGCGCGCTCCAATGGCATGGGGCATACGACCCGTTTTCCGTGGAGACTTGGTCTTGTGCGACGACGCTATGAACCCCGAGATGGGGCCCGATCGCGTACGAACCAGGATATGAACCTGCAAGGCAGTGCACAGAATCGTGTGCTGCGTGCAGCGTAGCCTGCCTTGAGTGAGTATGCTGGGAAAGAAGAACAGGAGGCCATCCGTTATGGCCATAACGGATGCCGAAATCGCTTCTGGAAACCATACTTGCAAAAGAGGCTAAGACTACGGCGTTCGCTGCGGTGGAAAACACCTAGACTGTCCGAAAGGGGCAGGCGGGGGATTGCAGTACGGACTCAGTGGCAATCGGGTAGATAGGCTTGGCAACACCTATACGGAAGGATCAAATGGAAACGGCCTCACCGGCAACGGGAGGTTCCTTCCGGGGAAATCCAACCCGACCTAAGCCGTAAGATTTATCCCGCCTGCCGCCGCTTTTCTTTATTATTGATCGAGGAGAATTTCTGTGTCAAAAATCGAACCGGACAGTACCAAGCGGGAGCAGAAGAAGCAGGCAAAATGGGTCGTGACCATTTTCTTTGTCACCATTCTGGTCTCCGCCACCATCAGTTTTCTGTCCAATGAGATCATGGCGGCCTCCGGCATGCTGGTGGCGTTCTTGATCCTGCTGGCCATTGTGGCCATTGGCATTGTATTCGATATTGTGGGCGTCGCCGTCACATCTGCTGACGAGAAGCCCTTTCATTCTATGGCCTCCCGCCGGGTCCCCGGCGCCAGGGAAGCCATTGCGCTGCTGCGAAACGCCGGGAAGGTCAGCTCTATCTGCAACGATGTGGTGGGGGACATCTGCGGCGTCGTCTCCGGTGCGGCCTCGGCCTCGATTGCGGCCCGGGTGCTGGCTATGGGGGATTTTTCCCTGCCCCAGCTGGTGACCTTAGGCATGTCCGCCTTGGTGGCGGGCCTGACCGTGGGCGGCAAGGCGGTGGGAAAAACCGTGGCCATCCGTTCCTGCACGGATATTGTGTATCTGGTGGGGAAGGTCTTAGCAGCCGTCGGAGACTGTAAGCAGTGGCTGCGGAAAAAAAAGAAAAACAGAAAGACGGGTTGATGATACTGTGGGAATCTTGCAGGATATTCATTGCCAGGAGGACTTGCTGCGGCTGACAGACCCCCAGCGAGCCTGCCTTTGCCGGGAGATCCGGGAATTTCTCATTGACAGCGTGTCAAAGACCGGCGGCCATCTGGCGGGAAATTTGGGCGTTGTAGAGCTGTCTGTCGCCATTGAAACCGTATATAATACCCAGAAGGACCGCCTGGTTTTTGATGTCGGTCATCAGTCTTATGTCCATAAGCTGCTGACGGGACGCCAGGCGGATTTTGCCGGTCTACGGCAGTACGGCGGCATGTCCGGCTTCCCAAAGCCGGCGGAAAGTGACACCGACGCCTTTGTGGCGGGCCACGCTTCCAGTTCCGTTTCCATCGCCCTGGGCATGGCCCGGGCCAGGACGCTTCTGAAGCAGGACTATGATGTGGTGGCGCTGGTGGGCGACGGCGCGGCCACCGGCGGCATGATCTATGAAGCTCTGAACGACCTGGCGGTGAGCCGGGAGCCCATGGTGGTGATCCTCAACGACAACGAGATGTCCATCAGCAAGAGCAACGGCGGCCTGTCCAAGCATCTGGCCCGGGTCCGGTCCAGCCAGAATTACCTTCACGCAAAGCGGTACTACCGGACGGTGCTCAAAAAGTTCCCCGGAGGAAATGCCCTCTATCTATTCTCCAGCAAGGTGAAAAACCGCCTGAAGCGCATCTTTTTGCCGGAAACGGTATTTGAAAATATGGGCCTGACCTATTTGGGGCCGGCGGACGGGCACGACCTGCCCGGCATCATGGCCCTGCTGCGCTCTGCCAAGGAAATGAAAGAGCCGGTGCTGGTCCACGTCATCACCAAAAAGGGCTGCGGTTATCCCCCTGCCCAGGAGGACCCTACCAGATTTCACGGCATTGGAAAATTCGATCCTCTTACCGGAAAAAGTCTGGGAGGGAAGACAGCGACCTTCTCGGATTCTTTCGGTCAGGCTCTGACGGAGCTGGCCCAGGGGGACGAGCGGGTGTGCGCCATTACGGCGGCCATGTCCTCCGGTACAGGCCTGACGGGATTTATGAAGCAGTTCCCGGAGCGGACCTTTGACGTGGGCATTGCAGAGGAGCACGCTGTCTCTATGGCCGGGGGCCTTGCCAAGCAGGGCATGATCCCGGTGGTGGCCTTATATTCTACCTTCCTCCAGCGGTCTTATGACCAGCTGATGCAGGATGTGGCGCTGCTGCACCTGCATGTGGTCCTGGCCATCGACCGGGCGGGACTGGTTGGGGACGACGGCCCCACCCACCATGGCGTCTTCGACGTGGGCTTTCTGCGGCAGATGCCGGGGATGAAAATTCTGGCTCCCGCCAGTTTACTGGAGCAGAAGGAAATGCTCTGCTGGGCGGTGAAGCGGTACGACGGCCCTGTGGCGGTCCGCTATCCCCGGGGCGGGGAAGGGGCCTGGACCAGCTCTGCCTGGGACCCGGCGGCCATTGACCCCGAGGGCTGCTTCCATGTCCACCGCCAGGGAAAGGACGTGACCTTTGTCACCTACGGCACCATGGTCAATCCGGTCCTTCGGGCGGCGGAAGCACTGGAGAAAATGGGCATCTCGGCGGGGGTCATCCGTCTGCTGACATTGGATGTCTTCCCCATGGAAAAGCTGCTGCCCCAGATACATGGCCCGGCCATTGTCGTGGAAGAGGCCTGCACTGGCAGCGGTATCCGGGAAGCCTTTGCCTGGCAGCTCCGGGGGCTGGATCCGGATCGAAGAGTCTATGGGATGGACCTGGGGCCGGACTTCGTGCCCCATGGCGCGCAGGACAAACTCTATACCCATTGCGGCCTGGATGAAGAGGCCATTGTAAAATTCACGGGGGAGGTGCTGAAGGGATGAAGGTAAAAAAACGACTGGATGTCCTGCTGACGGAGCAGGGCTATGCGGAAAACCGAACCAAGGCACAGGCCATTATTATGAGCGGCATCGTCTATGTGGACGGCCAGAAGGCGGACAAGCCCGGCACTTCCTACGAAGAGTCGGTGCAGATCGAAGTGCGGGGGGCTGCCTGCCCCTATGTGAGCCGGGGCGGGCTGAAGCTGGAAAAGGCTCTGCGGGATTTCGGTGTCAAGCCCGTGGGTTATGTGTGCAGCGACTCCGGGGCTTCCACCGGCGGCTTTACGGACTGCCTGCTGCAGCAGGGAGCCAGCAAGGTCTTCGCCATCGACGTGGGCTACGGCCAGCTGGACTGGAAAATCCGCTCGGACCCCCGGGTGGTGGTCATGGAAAAAACCAACATCCGCTATGTGACCCCGGAGCAGCTGGGAGAGCCCCTGGACCTGTCCGTGGTGGACGTGAGCTTTATCTCTCTGAAAATCGTGCTTCCTGCCATCAAGGCCCTGCTGAAGCCGGAGGGCCAGGTGCTGTGCCTCATTAAGCCTCAGTTCGAGGCAGGCCGGGAAAAGGTTGGCAAGAAGGGCGTGGTCCGGGAGAAGAGCACCCATATCGAGGTGCTCCAGAGCTTTGTGGAGCTGGCAGATCAGCTGGGCTTCCGCATCCTGGGCCTGACCTTTTCTCCGGTGAAGGGGCCGGAGGGCAACATTGAATTTCTGGGCCACCTGACCCTGGCCGACGTGCCCGGCATCCGGCCGGATGTGGCAGACGTAGTGGAGCAGGCCCACAGGACACTGGACAAAGGAGCCGATGTATGAAGAACGTGCTCCTGACACCTAACCCTTATCGGGACCGGAATTTTTCCACGGTCCGGGCTGCCCTTCAGATCCTGCGGGAGGCGGGGATGCGGCCTACCGTGTGCCTGCCCTTTGAGGTGGACCGGAATTTTGAGCTCCCGAAGGACATCCGGTTCTCCCGGATGGAGCGGGAGCTGCCAAACGCCGATGTGGTGGTCTGCTTCGGCGGCGACGGCACCATTTTGCATATGGCCAAGGCGGCCACAAAGCGGGGCATTCCCATTCTGGGGGTGAACATCGGCACCATGGGCTTTATGGCGGAGCTGGAGGCCTCAGAGCTTCACCGGCTGCCCCAGCTGGCCTCCGGGGATTTTACCCTGGACAACCGAATGATGCTGGATGTGACCGTCCAGCGGGACCGGGACATTCTCTTCCACGACATCTGTCTCAACGATGTGGTGGTGACCAAGGGGGCTGTGGCCCGGATCGTTTACCTCAGTGTGGAGTGCGACGGAGTCCAGGCCATGACCTGCGGCGGCGACGGTGTGATCGTGGCTACCCCCAGCGGCTCTACGGCCTACAGCCTGTCCGCCGGCGGCCCCATTGTGGAGCCCGATGCCAAGAATATCATCATTACGCCCATCTGCGCCCACGATATGGTCAGCCGCTGCGTGGTGGCCTCCGACCGCCGGGTGGTGACGGTGCGGATGGTGCAGAATGCCCGCAGAAATGCCTACCTGTCCGTAGACGGGGGCAAGGCCCTGCGGCTGAATATGGGAGATGTGGCCACCATCCGCAAATCCCGCCTGGAAACCAAGCTGGTCAAACTGAACGACCGCAGCTTTTACGATGTGGTAAACGCCAAATTTCAAAGGAAGTAAGAGGAAGCGCCCATGAAGACCAAACGACAGGCCAAGATCATTGAGATCATTTCCAATACCAACGTGGAAACCCAGGAGCAGCTGCTCAAGGCTCTGGAAGAAGCGGGCTTCACCAGCACCCAGGCCACCATTTCCCGGGACATCAAGGAGCTGCGCATCGTCAAAGAGCTTACCAGTCTCGGAACCTATCGCTACAGCGTTTCGGAAAAGGATGCCCCTCCGGCACTGACGGACCGGCTGAATACTATTTTCCGGGAGTGCGTCACCAGCATTGATTACGCGGAAAACATCATTGTGATCCACACCCTCCCCGGCATGGCCGGCGCCGCCGGCTCTGCCCTGGATGCCATGAAGATCAATGTGGTCCTGGGCACCCTGGCGGGAGACGACACGGTGATGATCGTCATGCGGGACGGCAATTCTGCCGCCGCGTTCTGCGGGGAAATCAAAGGCGTGATCCGACAGTAAGGAGAGAAGAATCTTGCTGAGCCTTTTGCATATTGAAAACATCGCAGTCATCGAGCAGGCGGACATCTCCTTCGACAAGGGGTTCAACGTGCTCACCGGTGAGACCGGCGCCGGTAAATCCATTGTCATCGATGCCATCTCTGCCATTATGGGGGAGCGGGCCTACCGGGATATGATCCGTACCGGCACCACCAAGGCCTCCGTCCGGGGGGTATTCACCCAGGTGCCGGACCTCAGCTGGTTTCAGGAAAACGGGGTGGAGTACGACCCGGAGACGGTGATCCAGCGGGATGTATACCTGGACGGGAAAAACGTCTGCCGGGTCAACGGGAGCCTCGTGACCGTGACCATCCTGCATAAGCTGGGCATCCAGCTCATCAATATCCACGGTCAGCACGATTCCGCGTCCCTCTTTGACGAGGAGAATCACCTGCGGTTTCTGGATGCTTTCGCGGACAATGGGGCTCTTCTGGCGGATTATCAGGAAAAATATGCCGCCGTCGCCAAACTCCGCCGGGAGATTGACCGGATGACCATGGACGAGAGCGAGAAGCTCCGGCGGATGGAGACCCTGAAATATCAAATCGCCGAGATCGAGAAGGCGGAGCTCCAGCCGGGGGAGGACGAGGAGCTGGAACAGCGCAGGAAGCTGCTGCAAAACTCCGAGAAGCTTTCCCAGGGCCTGGACGAGGCCACGGAGGCCCTCTTAGGAGGGGACGAAAGCGACGGCGCGGCGGCGCTGCTGGCCCAGGCGGCCTATGCTTTGTCCCGGATCGCCCGGTACTCCGATGACTACTCCGCCTTCCAGGAGCGGCTGACGGACCTCAAATACCAGGTCCAGGACATTGCCGACGAGGTCCGGGATGCCCGGGATGACCTGAGCTATTCTGCTGACGAGCTGGAGACCATCGAGTCCCGGCTGGACATCATCCACCGGCTCCGCCGGAAGTACGGCACGGACTGCACAGAAATTCTTGCTTACCTGGACAAGGCCCAGAAGGAGCTGGATGACATCGAGTTCGCCGACGACCGGGTGGAGCAGCTGAAAAAGCAGCTGGCCAAAAAGGAAAAGGCTGCCTGGGACGCCGCCCTGGTGCTGCGCAAAGACCGGCAGCAGAAGGCCGAAGAGATGTCCCAGAAGATCCTCACCGAGCTCAGCCAGCTGGATATGCCCCGGGTGCAGTTTACCTGCCGGTTCCGGGAGACGGAGCTGACGGACAGCGGCGCGGACGCCGTGGCTTTTTATATGTCCGCCAATGTGGGCGAGGACCTGAAGCCCATGAGCAAGGTGGCCTCCGGCGGTGAGCTGGCCCGGATCATGCTGTCCATGAAGAATGTGCTGGCGGAAAAGGACCAGGTGGGCACCCTGATCTTTGACGAGGTGGATACCGGCGTCTCCGGCCGGGCTGCCCAGCGGATCGCGGAAAAGCTCCGGACCTTGGCAAGGCACAAGCAGGTGCTCTGTGTCACCCATCTGCCCCAGATGGCGGCTCTGGCAGATACCCATATGCTCATCTCCAAATCCGAACGGAACGGCCGGACCTTCACTTCCGTCACGCCCCTGGACCGGGAGGGACGGAAGCAGGAGCTGGCCCGGATCATCGGCGGCACCCACATTACGGAGACGACCCTGAAAAGTGCCGAGGAAATGCTGGTTCAAAAAGACACTTGACAAATATCTGCTCTTCTGCTAGAATACCCCCAACAACACAGTGATGGGAACAAAGTACACGTTGGGCCCCTTTTTTAGAGAGCCGCCGGTTGGTGAGAGGCGGTAAAGACCAGCGGGGAAAATACCTCCCGGAGTGGCCTTCCTGAAGCATGAGTAGGGGAGGACGGGTACGCCCGATACAGCGGATGCCGTTACTGGACGGCGTGAGGAAGAAGACCGTGAGGCTTCTTCAAACTGAGGTGGTACCGCGAAATTTTTTCGCCCTCTGTCATGTTTGGCAGAGGGCGTTTATTTATTTTTGGAGGTAAAAAATGAAAGTTTATGACGAACTGGTGGCCCGGGGCTTGATCGCTCAGGTGACCAACGAGGAAGAAATTCGGGAAATGGTGGATAACGGCAAGGCCACCTTCTATATTGGCTTCGACCCCACGGCGGATTCTCTCCATGTAGGCCATTTTATGGCTCTGTGCCTTATGAAGCGGCTGCAGATGGCGGGCAACAAGCCCATCGCTCTGATCGGCGGCGGCACAGCCATGATCGGTGACCCCTCCGGCCGGACCGATATGCGCAGCATGATGACCAAGGAGACCATCGACCACACCTGCGCCTGCTTCAAAAAGCAGATGGAGCGCTTCATTGAGTTCGGCGAGGGCAAGGCCCAGATGGTCAACAACGCCGACTGGCTGCTGAACCTGAACTACATCGACTTCATCCGGGATGTCGGCGCCTGCTTCTCCGTGAACAACATGCTCCGGGCCGAGTGCTTCAAGCAGCGGATGGAGAAGGGCCTGAGCTTCCTGGAGTTCAACTACATGCCCATGCAGTCCTACGACTTCTACTACCTGTTCCAGCACTACGGCTGCAACATGCAGTTCGGCGGCAACGACCAGTGGAGCAACATGCTGGGCGGCACCGAGCTGATCCGCCGGAAGCTGGGCAAGGATGCCCACGCCATGACCATCACCCTGCTCCTCAACTCCGAGGGCAAGAAGATGGGCAAGACCGCCAAGGGCGCCGTCTGGCTGGACCCCAACAAGACCAGCCCCTACGAATTCTACCAGTACTGGCGCAATGTGGATGACGCCGATGTGATGAAGTGCATCCGGATGCTGACCTTCCTGCCTCTGGAGCAGATCGACGAGATGGACACCTGGAAGGATGCCAAGATCAACGAGGCCAAGGAGATTCTGGCCTTTGAGCTGACCAAGCTGGTCCACGGCGAGGAAGAGGCCCTGAAGGCCCAGGCCGCCGCCAAGGCCCTGTTTGCGGGCACCGGTGACGACGCCAACATCCCCACCACGGAGATCACCGAGGACCAGCTGGTGGACGGCAGGATGGGTCTGCTGAGCCTGATGGTTGCCTGCAAGCTGGCCACCTCCAACGGCGATGCCCGGAAGAACGTAGCCGGCGGCGGCGTGTCCGTCAACGACGAGAAGGTCACCGATGTGAAGTTCGAGGTCACCCAGGAAATGCTTATGCAGGGCGTGAAGCTCCGCAAGGGCAAAAAGGTCTTCCACAAGGCCGTCTTGAAGTAAACATTCCCACGCAGCCGTTGTCAGGTCCTTGACAACGGCTGTTTTTGATCGCCCGGTGACATGGACGGCAGGGCTGTATGTGTGTGTTACAGCAGATCCTCCAGAATGGAGAGCGTATCCTCGCTGGGCGGACACAGGGGCAGGCGGCACCCGCCGCAGTCGCAGCCGATGAGCCCCATGGCGGCCTTCACGGGAATGGGATTTACCTCCCGGAAGAGCGCCTCGATCAGCGGCAGCAGCTCCAGCTGGAGGGCTGCTGCGGTGCCGAAGTCCCCGTCCAGGGCGGCCCCCACCATGGCGCCCGTCATCTCCGGCTCCACGTTGGACACTACGGAGATGAGCCCCTTGGCGCCCAGGGCCATGGCAGGCACCGCCAGGTCGTCGTTTCCGCACCAGACAGTAAAGCGGGCTGGACATGTTTTCCGAATTTTGGCGATCTTCCGGATATCCGTGGAGGCCTCCTTGACCCCGGCCATATTGGGGAGGTCTGCCAGACGGCGGTAGACCTCCACCGGAATATCCACCCCCGTGCGACCGGGCACGTTGTAGGCGATGACGGGGATATGTACGCTTCCCGCAATGGCGGCGTAGTGGGCGTAGAGCCCCTCCGGTGTGGCTTTGTTGTAGTAGGGGCTCACCACCAGCAGAGCGTCGGCCCCCGCGTCCTCCGCGGCCTGGCTCAGGGCCACGGCATGGGCGGTGGAGTTGGAGCCCGTGCCGGCAATGATGACCATGTCCTCCGGAGCGGCTGCTTTGGCTCTGTGGAACATGGTCAGCTTTTCTTTGTCCGATAGAGTAGGGGATTCCCCGGTGGTGCCGCTGAGGACGCAGGCGGACACGTGGGCCTCTGCCTGCCGGTAGATCAGCTGCTCCAGCATGGGATAGTTGACGGACCCTTCTAAAAAGGGCGTGACCAGCGCCGTACAGACGCCGGTAAAAATTGGATCATACATATTGGATACCTCCCAGGCCAGTCTATGCGGTTTGGGAGCCTTTTGCCTGTTGCAAAGTTCGCCGGAATGCGATATACTATACAAAAGTATGTCTATTGCCATTTGGAGGATACCAAAGATGAAAACCCATGATTTTTACTATGACCTGCCGGAGGAGCTCATTGCCCAGACGCCTCTGGAGAAGCGGGATACCTCCCGGCTCATGACCCTGGACCGGGTCACGGGAGAGGTAGGCCATCGGCATTTCTACGATATCATCGACTACCTGAACCCCGGGGACTGCCTGGTGATGAACGACTCCCGGGTGCTGCCCGCCCGGCTCCTGGGCCACCGGCCCACCGGCGGCGCGGTAGAGGTGCTGCTGCTGCGGGATCTGGGAAATAAGTGCTGGGAGTGCCTGTGTAAGCCAGGAAAGAAGATGCAGGTTGGAAACGAAGTGATTTTCGGCAACGGAGAGCTGACCGCTACCGTCAAAGAGGTCCAGGACACCGGCAACCGGGTGGTGGAATTCCACTATGAGGGAATCTTCCTGGAGGTATTGGAGCACCTGGGCAAAATGCCGCTGCCTCCTTACATCAAAGAGGAGCTTCAGGATCAGGAACGGTATCAGACGGTATACTCCCGGGAGCTGGGTTCCGCGGCTGCTCCCACTGCGGGCCTTCACTTTACCACGGAGCTCCTGGACCGCATCCGGGCCAAGGGCGTGAAAACCGCCTTTGTTACGCTCCATGTGGGCCTCGGCACCTTCCGCCCGGTAAAGGCCGACGACATCCTGGAGCACCACATGCACAGTGAGCTGTGTATGATGAACGAGGAGACCGCCAACATTCTCAACGAAACCAAGGCCTCCGGCGGACGTATTGTCTGTGTGGGTACGACCTCCTGCCGTACTCTGGAATCCCTGGTAAACGAGGATGGCAGCTTCGAAGCAAAGTCCCGCTGGACAGATATTTTTATCTATCCCGGTTACACCTTCAAAGCCATGGATGCCCTTATCACCAATTTCCATCTGCCGGAAAGCACCCTTGTCATGCTGGTTTCTGCCTTTGCCGGGAGAGAGCATGTGCTCAATGCCTATAAAATCGCAGTGGAAGAGAAATACCGCTTCTTTAGCTTTGGAGATGCCATGTATATTGGAGATACGAGAGGGCAGGCGAAGATGATTGCACCGGTTGATATTTCGAATGCCCGTCTGGAAACAGCCAGACTGATTCTCCGCCCCTGGGAGGAAAGTGATCTGGCGGACTTTTATGAATATGCCAGCGTGGACGGTGTTGGCCAGATGGCCGGTTGGGCGCCGCACAAATCCATGGAGGAGTCCAAGGCCATTTTGAAGCTTTTTGTAGAGGGAAAAAAGACCTTTGCCATCGTGGAAAGGCATACCGGGAAGGCGATTGGTTCGATTGGCCTGGAAGAACGGGATGCACCGGGAGAGATTTCCGGTCAAGGTCGGGAGCTGGGCTACGTGCTCAGCAAGGCCTATTGGGGTCGAGGCCTGATGCCAGAAGCGGTAGAAGCTGTGATTCGCTACTGCTTTGATACCCTGAATTGGGATTGGCTGACTTGCTGTCATTTCATTTCCAATCACCAGTCCCAGCGGGTGATCGAAAAAAGCGGCTTTCAGTATTTGCGGACTTTTTTGTTTGAAACCCGTATGGGCACTGTGGAGCCAACGAAGGAATATATTCTATACAATAAGAGGTAATCTATGTTTGAACTGTTAAAAACCGAAGGTAAGGCCCGCCGGGGTGTGTTCACCTGCGCCCACGGCACGGTCCAGACACCGGTCTTTATGAACGTAGGCACCCAGGGGGCCATCAAGGGCGCCCTCAGTGCCGAGGATCTGAAAAATATCGGCTGCCAGGTGGAGCTCAGCAACACCTACCACCTGCACCTGCGGCCCACGGATACGGTGGTGCGGCAGATGGGGGGCCTGCACAAATTCATGACCTGGGATGGCCCCATTCTGACGGATTCCGGCGGATTCCAGGTGTTCAGCCTGGCATCCCTGCGGAAGATCAAGGAGGAGGGGGTCTATTTCTCCTCCCATATCGACGGCCACAAGATTTTCATGGGCCCGGAGGAGAGCATGCGCATCCAGTCCAACCTGGGCAGCGACATGTGCATGGCCTTTGACGAGTGCATCGAGAATCCCTCCCCCCGGGACTATGTGCAGAAGAGCGTAGACCGGACCTACCGCTGGCTGGTCCGCTGCAAGGCGGAAAACGCCCGGCTCAACAGCCTGCCGGATACGGTGAACCCCCAGCAGATGCTCTGGGGCATCAACCAGGGGGGCACCTATGCCGACATCCGCATCGACCACATGAAGCGCATTGCAGACCTGGACCTGCCGGGCTACGCCATCGGCGGCCTGGCGGTGGGGGAGACTGCCGAGGAGATGTACGACATCATCGAGGCGGTGGAGGAGCATATGCCCAAGGATAAGACCCGCTACCTGATGGGCGTGGGCACCCCCACCAACATCATCGAGTCCGTGGCCCGGGGCGTGGATTTCTTCGACTGCGTCATGCCCGCCCGGAACGCCCGCCATGCCCGGCTCTTCACCTGGGAAGGGGCCATCAATCTGAAAAATGCCAAGTATCAGCTGGACGACAGCCCCATCGACCCCAAGTGCGACTGCCCGGTGTGCCGCCGGTACTCCAAGGCCTATATCCGGCACCTGTTCGTGGCGGAGGAGATGCTGGCTATGCGCCTGTGCGTCATGCACAATCTGTATTTTTATAACAAGCTCATGGAGCGGATCCGCCAGGCCCTGGACGAGGGGACCTTCGCCGAATTCCGGCAGGAATATTCCGAAAAACTGGCCAGAAGGATCTGATAAGCCTGGTTTCTGAATTTATGCTGAAAGTGTTTAGAAAAAATTAAGGATTTTTCCGGCGGATCTGGAATAAAATCAGTTGAAAAAGATAAGGTCCGGTGGTATAATCTTTACATTCTACGGGATACCCTGGTTCCGACCCTATGGAGCCGATTGAGAATACAGGAGTTTATCTATGCGCATTGACTTAAAAGACAAATGGGGCCGATATATCGGCCTTTCCCTGGCGGCTCTGCTGCTGCTGCAGTGTTTCCCGGTCCGTTCCCTGGCGGATACGGCCCCGGAGGAGGATGCGGACATTGTAGCCTCTTCCGATCCGGAGGAGGAAGAGACCCAGCCGGAGACGGAGGAAACCGAGCAGACAGAGCCCACCGAAGCGGAGACCCAGCCGCAAGAGATCGAGGCCGAAGAGGACATGGTCACAGGAGAGGGATTCTCCGACGAATATGAGGACAGCACCTATGTCCAGGAGGAGCACGACGGCCCCTTCTTCCCGGACTACACCCTGGAGGAGTACGGCAGCGTCATGTACGCCAGCGGCACCATTCTGGATAACGGCTGCAGTGTGGTCTGCATGGCTTCCCTTGCCACTTACATGACCGGCCATCAGTATTACCCTGATGAACTGGCCAGCTACTTTGGCGGCATGTGTGACAACAACGTCCAGCGGCTGGAGTATATGTCTGATATGCTGGAGCTGCCCTACTACAAGGCGGAGAACTACCGCTATGTCCTGGACGCCCTCCGGGACGGCAAGGTGGTCATCCAGCTGATGAACAGCAAGTCTCTCTTTACCAATTCTCAGCACTTCATCCTCATCAAGGGCTACAATGAAAATGGCCTTCTGGATGTGTACGATCCCTCCGAGAAGAACCGGGACGGCTGGTATCTCCGGGATAAGTTCGAGAACGGCTTTACCGAGGACGAGCTCTGCTGGGGCTACGACGGAGCCTGGATCTACGATCCGGACCAGATGCCCGATGATCCCTACATCTACGAGCCTCCTGTCCGGGAGTACGTGGAGCCCCGCTACGGCAGCTTCACCCTGACCGAGGAGGAGACCAACCTCCTGGCCCGCCTGGTGTGGGTGGAGGCCCGGGGCGAGAGCGCCAAGGGGCAGCAGGCCATCGCCGAGGTGGTCCTCAACCGCTTCACCTCCGGCCTCTACGGCAAGAGCCTCACCGCCATGATCAATGACGAGGATGCCTTCGTCAAGCGGAAGCTCCTGAAGTCCGCCAAGCCCGGCCAGGCCCAGTACGAGGCCATCGACCGCGCGCTCTACGGCCCCTACGTCCTCCCGAAAGAGGTCATGTTCTACGGCAAGGTCCGTACCACCAACAACGTCTGGGGCACCATCGGCGGCCATATCTTCTGCTATCCCAACGATTACGTGGTGGATACCAGCGACTATCGATAAGTTTTTTTGCCCTCTCCTGGCGGAGAGGGCTTTTGTGAAACCTTATAAAAAATGAAACGGATGGAGAAACTATGGAAACCTGGCTGGAAAGTGTTTATTCCGACGGCTCTGCCGCATTTGTGTCAAACCCCGCCCCGAAGCTCTTTGAGACGGTGACCGTCTGCCTGCGGATGTATGCCGACGCCCCCGTGGACCTGGTGGTCCTGCGTGCTACCCCCAACGGCGGGGAGCTGAAGCAGGATATGGTGAAGGCCTATACCGAGGGCCCCTTTGTCTACTG
This sequence comes from Faecousia sp., assembly GCA_050873165.1. Taxonomy (GTDB): domain Bacteria; phylum Bacillota; class Clostridia; order Oscillospirales; family Oscillospiraceae; genus Faecousia. The sequence continues at coordinate 10,761 of JBNMIH010000013.1, read as the reverse complement.
GGAGTGCCCCCTGCGGATGGAGGAGAACCGGATGTGCTACCATTTTTACATTCTCAGCGGGGAACAGATCTATTTCTATACCCAGAAGGAGATCACCACCTATCTGCCGGAGCACATCTATGACTTCCAGCTGGTCTGCGACTATGTCCAGCCCGCCTGGGTCAAGGATGCGGTGTTTTACCAGATCTTCCCGGAGCGGTTCTGCAACGGGGACCCCTCCAACGACGTGCAGACCGGGGAGTATTCCCAGGATGGCCACCAGAGCATCCACATGAACTGGGAGGACAAGCCCCTGAGCTATGACGAGGCCCACTGCCTGGACTTCTACGGCGGCGACCTCCAGGGCATCCAGCAGAAGATCCCCTATTTGAAGGAGCTGGGGGTCACGGCCCTGTACTTGAACCCCATCTTCTACGCCCTCTCCTGCCATAAGTATGACTGCCTGGATTATTTCCATGTGGACCCCCACTTCGGCGGGGATCAGGCGCTGGCGGACCTGAGCCAGGCCCTCCATGACAATGGCATGAAGCTGATTTTGGATATCTCCATCAACCACACCGGCACTGCCCACCGCTGGTTCAACCGGGACGGGGAATACTTCGACAAGTCCGAGGGGGCTTATAACAACCCGGACTCTGTGGAGCGGGGCTACTACTTCTTTGAGGAGGACAACAGCTACCACGGCTGGTGGAACCTGGAGTCCATGCCCACCCTGAACTATACCTCCGATTCTCTTCGGGAGGCGGTGTACCGTGGGGAGAACTCCGTCCTGAAAAAGTGGCTGAAGGCCCCCTACAATATCGATGGCTGGCGCTTCGACGTGGCGGACGTCTTCGCCCGGAACGGCAAATACCAGCTGGCCCACGAGCTCTGGCCGGAGATCCGCAAGAGCATCCGGCAGGAGAACCCCCAGGCCTACATCCTGGCAGAGGATTGGGGGGACTGCGGGCAGTACCTCCAGGGCAGCGAATGGGATTCGCCTATGAATTATTACGGCTGCGGCCGGGTCATCCGCTCCTTCTACGGGGAGCCGGACCTTTTCATGATGCGTCATCCCGTCCTGAGCCGGGTCCCCAGCCATATGACCGCCCAGGACCTGGAGCACCGGGTGCTGCAGCACCTGGCCCGGATGCCCTATGCCCTGCAGCAAAACCAGTTCAACCTCTTCGACAGCCACGACACCAGCCGCTTCCACACGGACCCCGCCATTACCGAGGCGGATTTCGACGGCGCGGCCCTGTTCCAGTTCCTGCTTCCCGGTGCACCCTCTATCTACTACGGAGATGAGGCAGACATCGACGGCCTCTACGGCACCAACGAGGGCTGCCGCTACCCAATGCCCTGGAACAAGAACATCCAGGCGGAGCCGAAGTACCGCCTCTACCACCGCCTGGCCCAGCTCAAGAAGGATCACCCGGCCCTTTCCGAGGGGGGCATGAAGTTCCTCTACGCCCAGGGGGACGCCTTCGCCATTGCCCGGTTCTGGAAGGACGACATCCTGGTGGGGGTCATCTCCAAGAGCGGCGGGGAGGAAGTCATCCGTCTGCCCCTGGACGCCGTGGGCGGAAGGACCCTGGAAGGGGATAGAGACCTGCTGGGGAAACCCATCACCTGGGAGCCTGGGGATGCACACAGCATTCTCTTCCATGCCGCACCGCACAGCAGCTATCTGTTCCGGTGTACGCTTTGAACGATCATAAAAGGGGCTGTTGCAAAATTCGCGATATGCTCCCTCTAGAGTAGACACTTGAAATAATAAAAGTTTCGGGACTACACTAGAGGGAGCATTATTATGTGGTTCTATGTCAATAGTTGGGGTAGAGACAAAATAGGAACAATAGGGTCGTGTCGGAGTGGATCGCTCCGGTACGATTTTTATGTATGGCAAAACAGAATTCTCTTTCTGAAATTGGAAAAATTCCGCAGGCCAAAGCAGACCCGTTTTAATACCTTTTGAACTCATCAATGGAAAGTACCTCTGGAAGCTTGGTCGGCTTGAAAGCGACATACTTGAAATACCGCATTGCAGTTACGCCGGAAACGTTGAACTGTGCACCGATCTTTGCGGCGGATACTGTTTCACGGAATGCGTTGATGATCCCAGCCACTAGGCGGCTGGTGTAACGATAGTATCGGGGCAGGAAGATATTCTCTTCGAAGAAGCGTTTGCCGCAGTCACAGCAGTAACGCCGCTTGCGCAGATGCAGCAGCGTTGTTCTGCCAAGTGGAATCCTTGACCGTCTGCATTCTGTAGTTGTGCACACGGTCCGTGAGGGCCCCGCAGGCGGGACAGCGATGCTTTTTCTTGGGCAGCTCAAGATGGACATGGACTTCTCCAGAAATATTTTCAACATTTGTGATAATTACATCTTCCAAATTCAGCAGTTTTGCGGTATAATCTTTATTAAGCATAGAGGTTGTTCCTTTCGGTGTGGTAGGGGTACTTTCATTGTAAAGGATTTTATCGCTATGCTCAACCTTTTTGTATGACTAAAGGGGCCAGGCTCATAGCCTGACCCCAACATTTATTATAGAACCTTTTTTACATATTTGTGCAACCTCTACAAAAATTCTGGAAATCTCTACGCCCTATTTCTCTATCACATTAGCGTACTAAAGCGTTGACAAACAGCCTACCCATATGCTACCATATTCCCATCCGGAGGGAAGAAGAGCCCTCCCAATCCCAGAGAAAAGAGGAATGCGTTATGAAAAAGGGTATCTGTTTGGTTCTGGCTGTGATGATGGTTTTGAGCCTGGCCGCCTGCGGCAGCAGCGGCGGCGGAAGCAAGGACCGGCTGGAGAAGATCAAGGAGAAGGGCGTGCTGGAATTCTGCACCGAGCCCTACTTCGCCCCTATGGAGTTCATTGATCCCAATCAGTCCGGCGATGCTCAGTATCAGGGCCTGGACATTGAAATCGCTAAGTACGTAGCCGACAAGCTGGGGGTCCAGCTGAAGATCACTGCCCTGGACTTTACGGCGGTGCTGGCAGGCGTCACAGACGGCAAGTACGATATGGCCATCTCCGCCATTGCCTATTCTCCCGCCCGGGCGGAGGCCATGCGGATGAGCAATGTGTACCGTTCCGACGACACCGGCTACGGCTTCCTGGTCCGCAGCGAAGATGCGGGCAAGTACAACAGTGTAGAGTCCCTGAAGGATGCCGTGGTCATCACCCAGAGCGGCAGCGTTCAGGAGTCCCTGTACAACCAGTATGTGAATGGAGCCTGTAAGGAGTTCAAGCTGGTAGCCAACATGACCGACGGCTACCTGGCTGTGGCCGAGGGCAAGGCCGATGTGTGCATCTGCAGCACCGCCTCCGCAGACCTCTACGCCAGCGCCAACGGGGGGCTCGTGACTACCGACTTCCGGTTTGAGGTAGACCCCAACATGAACGGCACCTGCGTTGCCATGCCCATGGAGGGCACCGAGAGCCTGGCGGAGTTCGTCAATCAGTGCATTGACGAACTGAACAAGGACGGCAAGATCGACGCCTGGTACGAAGAGTACTCCGCCAAGGCTGCGGAGCTGGGCATTCAATAAGAGATATCCCGGTTAGGAGGGAGTTCATTGGAAAAGTTCATCAAAGTATGGTTAAAGTATTACCCGGTGTACCTGTCCGGTCTGTGGGGCACCCTGTGGATCTCTGCGGTGACAGTTGCCTTGGGTGCGCTGTTGGGCATGGTTATTGCCCTGGTGCGCATGAGCAAGATGAAGGTGCTGAAAAAGGTGGTGGACCTGTTTGTGGAGGTCCTCCGGGGCACTCCCATCCTGCTGCAGCTGTACTTTTTCTGGATCGCCCTGCCGAAGATCGTTCCCTTTGAGCTCACGGATACCCAGTGCATTGTGGCAGCTTTGGTAGTGAATGCTTCGGCCTTCATCTCCGAGATCATCCGGGCCGGCATCGCCGCTGTGGACCGGGGCCAGTGGGAAGCGGCCCGGAGCATCGGCCTGTCCGAGACCCATGTGCTGACCCGGGTGATCCTGCCCCAGGCTATCAAAAACATCCTGCCGGCCCTGTGCAACGAGTTCATTTCCACGGTGAAGGGCACCTCCCTGGCCTCCGTCTTCTTTGTCGGGGAGCTGATGACCAGCTACAAGACCGTCCAGAGCGCCACCTTCCTGGCGCTGCAATCTCTGACCATTGCGGGCATTATCTATTTCCTGCTCAACTATGTGCTTTCCCGTCTGCTGAAAGTGATCGAAAGGAGGCTGACCGTCAGTGACTGATGTGATTTTGGAGACCCGGAACCTGAAAAAGAGTTTTGGCAAGCTGGAGGTCCTGAAGGGCATCAGCACCCAGATCCGCAGGGGAGAGGTGGTGTCCATCATCGGCCCCTCCGGCGGCGGTAAGTCCACCTTCCTGCGCTGCCTGAACCTGCTGGAGACCCCGGAGGAGGGGGAGATCCTCTACAAGGGCGAAAATGTGCTGAATAATAAGAAAATGAACGTCGCCAAATACCGGCAGAATCTGGGCATGGTTTTCCAGCACTTCAACGTGTTCCCCAATATGACGGTGCTGGAGAATGTGACCCTGGCCCCGACCCTGGAGAAGAAGGTCCCCGTGGACCAGGCCAAAGAGGAGGCCATGGCCCTGCTGACCCGGGTAGGCCTTGGGGACAAGGCAGATGTATATCCCCGGAAGCTCTCCGGCGGGCAGAAGCAGCGCCTCGCCATAGTCCGGGCCCTCGCCATGAAGCCGGAGGTCATGCTCTTCGACGAGCCTACCTCCGCCCTGGACCCGGAGATGGTCAAGGAGGTCCTGAACGTCATCCGGGAGCTGACCCGCAGCGGCATGACCATCCTCATTGTCACCCACGAGATGGGCTTTGCCAGAGAGGTCTCGGACCGGGTCCTCTTCATCTGCGACGGCGTCATCAAAGAAGAGGGCTCTCCGGACCAGATCTTCACCTGTCCCCACGAGCCCAGCACCATCAAATTCCTGAGCATGGTACTGTAAAGGAGGATCCAATATGATCGAAACCATTCAAAAGCTGATTGCCCGAAAGGCGGACACTGCCGTCGCCCTGGCAAAGGAGATCTGGGGCTACGCAGAGCTGTCCTACGAGGAGACCAAGTCCGCCGGTGCCCTGATCGCCGCCCTGAAAAAAGAAGGCTTTACGGTGGAGGAGGGGATTGCGGGTATCCCAACGGCCTTCACGGCCACCTTCCAAAACGGCACAGGCAAGCCTGTGGTGGGTCTGCTGGCAGAGTACGACGCCCTGTCCGGCCTGAGCCAGAAGGCCGCCTGTCCCGTCCAGGAGGCGGTCCAGGAGGGCGGCTCCGGCCACGGCTGCGGCCACAACCTGCTGGGTGCCGGTGTTTATGCCGCCGCCGTGGCCCTGAAGGACTACCTGAAGCAGGAGAAGAAGGACGGCACTGTGATCTTTTTCGGCTGTCCCGCGGAAGAGGGGGCCGGCTCCAAGCAATTCATTGCCCGGGCCGGGTACTTTGACCATGTGGATTTCTGCTACACCTGGCATCCCGGCACGGTGAACGAGGTGGGCTCCATGGGGGACGTGGCCATCATGGGCGCCAACTTCATCTTTGATGGCGTGGCCGCCCATGCCGGCGGGGAGCCCCACCTGGGCAGAAGCGCCCTGGACGCCTGTGAGCTGATGAACGTGGGCTGCAACTACCTCCGGGAGCATATGATCGACGCCGCCCGGATCCACTACGCCTACTCCGACCCCGGCGGAACGGCCCCCAACGTGGTCCAGAGCCATGCCGTCATCAAGTACGAGGTCCGGGCCCCCAAGGTCAGCCAGGTCCAGGAGCTCTTTACAAGGGTCGTGGATGTAGCCAAGGGTGCGGCTCTGATGACCGGCACCAAGATGCGCTACGAGATCACCATGGCCTTCTCCGATTACGTGGCCAACCGGACCCTGGGTGTCCTGGTGGACCAGTGCATGCGGGACCTGGGCGCCCCGGCCTGGACGGAAGAGGACTTCGCCCTGGCGGACAAGTTCCTGCACACCTACCCCAGAACCACCATGGTGGGCATCCGCGAGAAGCTGAGAGAGTATTTTGAAGAGGACGAACTGGACCAGGCCCTCCAGAAGCCCCTGGATCAGGTGATCCACCCCTTCAACCCCAAGGAGACCGGCTACCACTCCGGCTCCACGGATGTCGGAGATGTGGGCTACGCCACCCCCACGGTCTCCTTCAACATCGCCACCGCCTGCCTGGGCAACGTGGGCCACTCCTGGCAGAACACCGCCTTCGCCTGCTCGGACATCGGCTTCAAAGGCATGCTCCGGGCTGCCGAGGTCCTGACGCTGGCAGCGGTCCGCACTATGGACCAGCCGGAGGTCATCCAAAAGGCCAAGGAGGAGCTCAAAAAGAAGAACGGCGGAAAGTACCAGTGCCCCCTGCCGGAGTACTGCACGCCGCCGATTGGGAGGTACTAAAAATCTCTTTCATTGCGAACTCAGTGACTGTCGTCACTGGTTCGCAATGACCTTTTTTTGGAAATATTCATAAATTTCCACTTTGCCTCTTGTAAATTCTGCCGATTTGACGTATACTTAACCTATATTTTCAGCAAGAGAGAGGGTAATTCCTATGGATCTGATTTCTGTCAGAGAGCTGTTCAAAAACACAAGCGCTTATGCCGGTAAAGAAGTCACCATCGGCGGCTGGGTCCGCTCTGTCCGGGCCAGCAAGCAGTTTGGCTTTATCGTCGTCAATGACGGCACCTATTTCACCCCTGTCCAGGTGGTGTATCACGACAGCCTGAATAATTTCCAGGAGATTTCCAAGGTCAATGTGGGCGCTGCCCTGATCGTCAAGGGCGAGGTCCTGCTGACCCCTGAGGCCAAGCAGCCCTTTGAGATCCAGGCCACTGAGGTCACTGTAGAGGGTCCATCCACCAGTGACTACCCCATGCAGAAGAAGCGCCACACCGTGGAGTTCCTGCGGACCATGCCCCATCTGCGTCCCCGGACCAATATGTTCCAGGCCGTGTTCCGTGTCCGTTCTCTGGCCGCCTATGCCATCCATAAGTTCTTCCAGGAGCGGGACTTTGTGTATGTCCATACGCCCCTCATCACCGGGTCTGACTGCGAGGGTGCCGGTGAAATGTTCCAGGTCACCACGCTGGACCTGAACAACGTGCCCAAAACTGAGGACGGCAAGGTGGACTACAGCCAGGACTTCTTCGGCAAGCCTACCAACCTGACCGTTTCCGGTCAGCTCAACGGCGAGACCTTCGCCATGGCCTTCAAGAACATCTATACCTTCGGCCCCACCTTCCGGGCTGAGAACTCCAACACCACCCGGCACGCCGCCGAGTTCTGGATGATCGAGCCGGAAATCGCCTTTGCGGACCTGGAAGATGATATGGAGCTGGCTGAGGCTATGATCAAGTATATCATCTCTTACGTTCTGGAGCACGCCCCTGAGGAGATGAACTTCTTCAATTCCTTCGTGGACAAGGGCCTGCTGGACCGGCTGAACCATGTCATGACTTCCGAATTCGGCCGCATCACCTACACCGATGCCGTGAAGATCCTGGAGGAGCACAACAGCGAATTCGAGTATCCTGTCCACTGGGGCAGCGACCTGCAGACCGAGCACGAGCGGTTCCTCACCGAGCAGGTATTCAAGCGCCCCGTCTTCGTCACCGACTACCCCAAGGAGATCAAGGCCTTCTATATGAAGCTGAACCCCGACGGCAAGACCGTGGCCGCTATGGACTGCCTGGTTCCCGGCATCGGCGAGATCATCGGCGGCAGCCAGCGTGAAGACAACTACGACCTGCTGAAGGCCCGCATCGAAGAGCTGGGCATGCGGGAAGAGGACTACGGCTTCTACATGGACCTGCGGAAGTATGGCTCCGCCCGTCACGCCGGTTTCGGCCTGGGCTTCGAGCGCTGCGTCATGTACCTCACCGGCATCGGCAACATCCGGGACGCCATTCCCTTCCCCCGGACCGTTGGCAACTGCGAACTGTGATATTTTGGGTCCCTTCCAATCCCGGAAGGGACCCATACTCGTATTCTCTAAGGAGAGATTTTTTCTATGCTGAATAACAAAGGCTTTGACCTGTGGGCGGAGGAATACGATTCTGATGTCTCTGCATCCGATCAAAACAACAGCTACCCATTTGCCGGATATAGAGCGATCCTCAATGAAATTTACTACCGGGTGGTGTCCCATGGCGGCAAAAACGTACTGGATATCGGCTTCGGCACTGGAAAGCTCACCGCAAAGCTATATGAACACGGTTTTACCGTTTACGGACAGGATTTTTCACCTAGAATGATCGAATTGGCCCAGGAAAAGATGCCAAAAGCGCAACTGTATTGCGGCGATTTTACGCATGGCCTGGTCGATGGCCTGAAAGAGAATAAATATGCGGCCATCATTGCCACCTATTCGCTGCACCATCTGACCGATGCGAAAAAGGTGGATTTCCTGCATGGGCTGGAGCGGCTGCTGGAGAAGGACGGCTGTATCTATATCGGCGATGTGGCCTTCCGGACCCAGGAAGAACTGGAGGTCTGTAAAAAAGAGGCCGGAGATTCCTGGGATGGGGACGAAATCTACTTTGTTTATGACAATCTGAAACAGGAGTTCCCAAAGATGGAATTTGAGCCTTTTTCTGATTGTTCCGGCCTCCTGACATTACATATCTGATGATAACGAAAACTGCCGCACCGGAGTACGACCGGTGCGGCAAACTTTTTTACTTCTGCGAGGCTACGCTCTTCCGGACAAGCGCCCGGTGGAGTCTGGCTTCCGCCAGGCGGATATCGGTATCCGTGGCGTTTTTGTCGTGGAGGATGTCCTCCGCCCGGTGCTGAGAGGCCTCGGCCCGGGCCACATCGATGGTCTCCGCCCACTCGAAGGTGGTGGGGACCAGGGTCACTTCGCCGTTGACCACGCTGAGCATGCCGCCGATGCAGGCGGCCTCCCGGCGCTTTCCGTCGGCAATGACCGTGGCCTTGCCCATGCCCAGGGGGGTCACATAATTGATGTGCCGGGCCATGATGGCCAGGTCACCGGTGGTGGAGCGGACGATGAGCCGCTCTGCCCGGCCGTCGTAAATCAGGCCGTCAGGGGTGACGATCTTCAGGGGGAAGGTGCTCATGCCTTCTCACCGCCCCTGTACTTCTCAACCACCTCGTCGATGGAGCCGGCGAACAGGAAGTAGGACTCGGGAATATCGTCGTGTTTGCCCTCAATGATCTCCTTGAAGGACCGGATAGTCTCCTTCAGAGGCACATACTTGCCCTTATAGCCAGTGAACTGCTCGGCAACATGGAAGGGCTGGCTCAGGAACCGCTGGACCTTCCGGGCCCGGTTGACGGTGAGCTTGTCCTCGTCGCTGAGTTCGTCCATACCCATGATGGCGATGATATCCTGCAGCTCCTTATAGCGCTGGAGGATGCTCTGAACGGCACGGGCAGTCTCGTAGTGCTCCTTGCCCACGACCTCCGGGGACAGGATCCGGGAGGTGGAGTCCAGAGGATCAACGGCGGGGTAGATGCCCAGGCTGGCGATACCACGGTCCAGAACGGTGGTGGCGTCCAGGTGGGCAAAGGTGGTGGCAGGGGCCGGGTCCGTCAGGTCGTCAGCAGGCACGTAAACAGCCTGGACAGAGGTGATGGAGCCATCCTTGGTGGAGGTGATACGCTCCTGCAGAGCGCCCATTTCCGTTGCCAGGGTGGGCTGATAACCAACGGCGGAGGGCATACGGCCCAGCAGCGCGGAAACCTCGGAACCTGCCTGGGTGAACCGGAAGATGTTGTCGATGAACAGCAGCACGTCCTGATGCTTCACATCCCGGAAGTACTCTGCCATAGTCAGGCCGGAAAGGCCTACCCGCATACGGGCTCCGGGGGGCTCGTTCATCTGACCGAAGACCATGGCGGTTTTGGAGATAACGCCGGATTCGGTCATTTCGTTGTAGAGGTCGTTGCCCTCACGGGTCCGCTCGCCGACACCGGTGAAGACGGAGTAGCCGTTGTGGGCAGTGGCAATGTTGTAGATCAGCTCCTGGATCAGAACGGTCTTGCCAACGCCGGCGCCGCCGAACAGACCGATCTTACCGCCCTTGGCGTAGGGGCAGATCAGGTCGATGACCTTGATGCCGGTTTCCAGGATCTCGGTAGCGGGCTGCTGCTCCTCATAGGAGGGAGCAGGGCGGTGAATGGGCCAGCGCTCCTGGCTCTTCACATCGGGCTTGTTGTCGATGGGCTGGCCCAGCAGGTTAAACACCCGGCCCAGGCACTCTTCGCCAACGGGCACGGAAATGGGGGCACCGGTATCCGTTACCTCGGTGCCTCTCTGGAGGCCGTCGGTAGAGGACATGGCGATGCAGCGGACCACGTTGTCACCGATGTGCTGGGCAACCTCGGCAATGATGGTCTTGTCCCCATTGGGCACTTCGATGGCATTCAGCAGACTGGGCAGCTGATCCTCCTCGAAGCGGATATCCAGAACAGGGCCCATGATCTGGACCGCAGTTCCTTTGTTTTTGGCCATGGATTTCAACTCCTTGTATTCGATTCGGCGGCCTTAGGAGCCTGCCACGATCTCGGTGATCTCCTGGGTAATGGAGGCCTGCCGGGCGCGGTTGAACTTGAGGCTCAGGTCCGCAATCATGTCTTCGGCATTCTGGGTAGCGGAGTCCATTGCGGAGCGGCGGGCAGCCTGCTCAGAGGCCCGGCTTTCGCAGAGGGTGCCGTAGAGAATGCCGCCCAGATACTCCGGAACGATGGAGGCAAATACCTCCTCGCTGGAGGGCTCATAC
>JBNMIH010000012.1:0-52860 GCA_050873165.1 Faecousia sp. | reverse complement strand
ATAGACCTCAAGCCATTGGCTCAAGGTCTATTCGGGATATTTAGTTTGCCCTTTTCAGGCTAAAGGGGATTGCCCTGCAACAAAATTTTTTATTCCCACTCCACCGTCGCAGGCGGCTTCGAAGTCACGTCATACACCACTCTATTGATATGCTTCACCTCATTGGTGATCCGGTTGGACACCTTTGCCAGGATATCATAGGGGATGCGCGCCCAGTCGGCGGTCATGAAGTCGTCGGTGGTGACGGCGCGGATGGCCAGGAGGTGGTCGTAGGTGCGGTGGTCGCCCATGACGCCAACGGTGCTGACGCCGGGGAGGACGCAGAAGAACTGGGCCATCTGGGTTTCGTAGCCGTTTTTGGACATTTCGTCACGGAGGACCCAGTCGGCTTCCTGGAGGATTTTCACCTTCTCGGCGGTGATTTCACCGATGATGCGCACGCCCAGGCCTGGGCCGGGGAAGGGCTGGCGCCACACCAGCTCGTGGGGGATGCCCAGCTGCTCGCCCACACGGCGGACTTCGTCCTTGAAGAGGCTGGCAAGGGGCTCGATGATGTCCAGGAACTTCACGTCCTCGGGCATCTTAACCTTGTTGTGGTGGGTCTTGATCTTGTCGGCATTACCCTTGCCGGATTCGATGCAGTCGGGGTAGATGGTGCCCTGGGCGAAGAAGGCGTCCTCGCCGCCCTGGCGGCGGACTTCGTCCCAGAAGACCTTATAGAACTCGGTGCCGATGATCTTCCGCTTCTGCTCCGGGTCCGTGACGCCCTTCAGGCACGCAAGAAAGTGCGCCTGGCAGTTGACCCGGACAAAGTGCATGTCGAAGAGGCTGGTGAAGGTCTTCTCCACGAAGTCCCCCTCGTCTTTGCGCATCAGACCCTGGTCCACGAAGACGCAGGTCAGCTGGTCGCCCACGGCCCGGCTGATGAGACCGGCAGCCACGGAGGAATCCACACCGCCGGAGAGACCCAGGATGACCTTCTTGTCGCCAATGCGCTCTTTCAGGGCTTTGACGGTGTCCTCAATGAAGGAATCCATCTGCCAGTCACCGGCGCATTCGCAGATATTATACAGGAAGTTCTTCAGGATTTGATTACCAAACTGGCTGTGGGTGACTTCTGGATGGGGCTGAATGGCGTAGAGCTTTTTGGCGGCGTTTTCCATGGCCGCTACGGGGCACTTATCGGTGCGGGCGGAGACCTCGAAGCCATCGGGGAGCTTGTCGATCCGGTCGGTATGGCTCATCCACACCACGCTCTCGGTGGGTACGCCCTGGAAGAGCAGGGAGTCCTTCTTGGTGACGGTCATGTCGATCTTGCCGTACTCGGAGGTCTCGGCGGTGATGACGCTGCCGCCGGCCATCCAGGCGGTGAGCTGGCAGCCGTAGCAGATGCCGAGGACCGGGATGCCCAGCTCCAGTACCACGGGATCGTAGTGAGGGGAGGACATATCATACACGCTGTTGGGGCCGCCGGTGAAGATGATGCCCTTGTAGCCCCGGGCCTTGATCTCCTCGGGGGTAATGGCGTCGTACTGCTCGATCTCCGCATAGACGTGGAGATCCCGGACTCTGCGGGCAATCAGCTGATTGTACTGTCCGCCAAAGTCCAAAACCAGGATTTTTTCCAATCTAAAAGTACCTCCGTTATAGGTTGATTTCAGCAGTTTCGTGCTGAACGTCTTTCAGCAGCTCGCTCAAGCCGCCTAGGAACCGCTCCACCTGCTCGGGGCAGCGGCCTACATAGAGCTTGGGGTCCAGCAGGGCCTCGATCTCCTGAGGCGTCATGCCGAATTCCCTCCGGGCGGAGAGCAGCTCCAGCAGGTTGCAGCTCTCGCCGTTCTTCATCCGGGCAGTGGCCTCCATGGAGCAGGAGCGGATGATCTCGTGGAGCTCCTGCCGGTTGCCGCCCCGCTTGACGGCCTCCATCATCAGATTCTCGGAGGTCATGAAGGGCAGGTATTCTCTTACAGTGCGTTCTACGATCTTTTCATTCACATGGAGCCCATCGGTGACATTCTGGGCCAGCCGCAGAATGGCGTCGGCGCAGAGGAAGCCCTCGGGCAGGCTGATCCGCCGGTTGGCGGAGTCGTCCAGGGTCCGCTCCAGCCACTGGGTGGAGGCGGTCATGGGGGCGTTGAGAGCGTCGGCCATCAGATAGCGGGACAGGGAGCAGATGCGCTCGCAGCGCATGGGGTTGCGCTTGTAGGGCATGGCGGAGGAACCGATCTGGTTTTTCTCGAAGGGCTCTTCCACCTGGCGGTCGTGCTGCAGCAGGCGGATGTCGTTTGCCATCCGGTAGCAGCTCTGGGCGATGGAGGACAGGACGTTCAGGATGCGGCTGTCCAGCTTCCGGGGATAGGTCTGGCCGCAGACGGCGAAGCACTTGTCGAAGCCAAAGTCCGCGGAGATCATTTTGTTCATTTCGTCGATTTTGGCGCTGTCCCCGTCGAAGAGGTCCATGAAGCTGGCTTCGGTGCCGGTGGTGCCCCGGCAGCCCAAAAAGCGCATGTTGTCAATGACGAAGTCCAGCTCCTCCACGTCGCTGAGCAGATCCTGCATCCACAAGGTGGCCCGTTTGCCCACGGTGACCAGCTGGGCGGGCTGATAATGGGTGTAGCCCAGGGTGGGCATATCCTTGTAGGCGTGGGCAAATTCCCGCAGGTTGGCCAGAACCTTCAAAAGCTCCGACCGCAGGTATTTCAGGCCGTCCCGGTAGATGACGATGTCCGCGTTGTCGGTGACGTAGCAGCTGGTGGCACCCAGGTGGATGATGCCGGCGGCCCCGGGGGCCACCTGGCCGTAGGCATAGACATGGGCCATGACATCATGGCGCACCAGCTTCTCCCGCTGGGCAGCCACGGCGTAGTCAATGTCGGTAATGTGTTCCTCCAGCTCCTTGACCTGTTCCTCGGTGATGTTCAGGCCCAGCTTGTGCTCGGCCTTGGCCAAGGAAACCCACAGCTTCCGCCAGGTCTGGTAGCGCACATCCTGGGAGAAGAGGTGGAGCATATACTCGGAAGCGTAGCGGCTGGACAGGGGGGATTCGTAACGGTCTGTCATAGCTGCCTCCTTTTAGCGGTAGATGATGCTGTCCCGCTCGGGGCCTACGGAAACGTAGCCGATGTGGCAGCCAATGTTCTGCTCGATATATTCCACATACTTCCGGGCATTCTCGGGCAGCTCCTCCCAGGTGCGGCAGCCGGAAATGTCGCACTTCCAGCCGGGCAGGTACTCCATGACGGGCTTGGCATCGGCCAGCACGGCAGGGAAGGGGAACTCGTCGGTGATCTTGCCGTCCAGCTCGTAGTGGGCGCAGACGGGGATCTTGTCCATATAGCCCATGACGTCCATCTTGGTCAGGGCAATGGAGGTAGCGCCCTGGCACCGGACACCGTAGCGGGTAGCCACAATGTCGATGGGGCCCACCCGGCGGGGACGGCCGGTCTTGGCGCCGTACTCAAAGCCTGCCTCCCGGAGAGCATCGGCTTCTTCCCCGAACATCTCGCAGGTGAAGGGGCCTTCGCCGACACAGCTGGAGTAGGCCTTGACAACGCCTACGATCTGGTCAATTTTGACGTTGGGTGCGCCGGAGCCCACAGGGGCGTAGGCAGCAATGGGGTTGGAGGAGGTGGTGTAGGGGTGGATGCCGTAGTCCAGGTCCCGCAGGGAGCCCAGCTGGGCTTCGAAGAGGATCTTCTTGCCCTCGGCCTGGGCATCCCGCAGGTATACGCCGGTGTCCTGAATATAGGGCTTGATCTTCTCGCAGTAGTCATTGAGCCACTCTTCCAGCTCTTCCATGGTCACGGGCTCGGCACCGTAGACCCCGGTGAGGGTCAGGTTCTTCCACTCCAGCAGGTCCTTCAGGTGCTCCATGAGGTGCTTGGGGTAGAGCAGTTCTCCGGCCAGGATGGTCTTCTTGGCGTACTTGTCGGCGTAGAAGGGGGCAATGCCCTGCTTGGTGGAGCCGAACTTCTTGTCGGCCAGTCTTGCCTCTTCCAGGCCGTCCATGAGCCGGTGCCAGGGCATCAGCAGGGAGGCGCGGTCGGAAATCTTCAGGTTTTCCGGAGTCAGGGAAACGCCCTGTGCACGGATCTCTTCCATTTCCTTCCACAGGTTCTCCGGGTCCAGCGCAACGCCGTTGCCCAGGATGTTTACAACGCCCTTGCGGAAAATGCCGGAGGGCAGCAGATGCAGAGCAAATTTGCCGTATTCATTGATGACGGTGTGGCCCGCGTTGCCGCCGCCCTGGTAGCGGACTACGATGTCGTAGTCCTGGGTCAGCAGGTCAACCATGCGGCCCTTGCCCTCGTCGCCCCAGTTAATGCCAACGATTGCGCAGTTTCCCATGATGATTATCCTCCGATTTATAGTTCTTATTCTTAGTTGAAAACACAGGAAAGCTCCGCAGGGGGAGACTCCCCCCAACGGAGTTTTTTCGGCGTTCTGTCTTACTTCAGGTGCTCTTCCAGACGGCGCATGATCTCGGCGTAGGCTTCTTCCACGCCGCCCAGGTCCCGGCGGAAGCGGTCCTTGTCCAGCTTCTCGTGGGTCTTGGAGTCCCACAGCCGGGAAGTGTCGGGGCTGATCTCGTCAGCCAGGACGATGGTGCCGTCGCTCAGGCGGCCGAACTCCAGCTTGAAGTCCACCAGGGTCACGCCGCAGGTGGCCCAGAAGGCTTTCAGAGCGTCGTTGATCTTAAAGGAGTAGTCCTCGATGGTCTTGATCTCCTCGGGGGTGGCCAGCTTCAGAGCCAGGGCGTGATAGGTGTTCAGCAGGGGATCGCCCAGAGCGTCATTTTTATAGGAGAACTCAATGGTGGGATGCTCAAAGACAATGCCCTCTTCCACGCCGTAGTGCTTGGCAAAGGAACCGGCGGAAATGTTGCGGACAATGACTTCCAGAGGTACGATGGAAACCTTCTTCACCAGGGTCTCACGGGAATTCAGTTCCTTGACGAAGTGGGTGGGGATGCCCTGCTTCTCGAGCATGGCCATGAGCCGGTTGCTCATCTCGTTGTTGATCACGCCCTTGCCGGCAATGGTGCCCTTTTTCAGGCCGTTGAAAGCGGTGGCATCGTCCTTGTACTCCACGATCAGCAGCTCAGGATCGTCGGTCTTGAATACTTTCTTGGCTTTTCCTTCGTACAGCTGTTCCAGTTTCTCCATAGTAGATATTCTCCTTTTCCGGTCAAAAAAATCAGATATTGACAAAAAGAAAAAGAGACAAAGCCGCCCGGGGCTCTCACCCGTAGACACCTCCGTCTCTACCTCCAAATTCTACAATAATCCGCAACTTTTGTCAACGGGCACAAGGACAAAAGTTTGAAGAAGAATGGCTGTATTCTTGCCGCACATTGCCCCAAAATGTAAATAATCTGTGTTTCCCTTGCATTCCCAGGCAAAACGTGGTAAACTGGGCAGGATTATCGGCTCCCGGGGGCGATCTCCGGGAAGAAAGAGGAATTTGATTATGAAAACTTGTAAGTATTGCGGCGGAAGTATGGAAGACGGGCAGACCGTCTGCCCCGCCTGCGGCAAAGACAATACGGTGGAGCCGGAGACGGTACAGACTGCCGCCGAGGAGACCCCTGCAGAAGAGACAGCTGTGGAACAAGCCTCCGTTGAGCAGACCCAGGAGACCACTGATGCCGAGGAAGCGCCCGCTGAAGAGACCAAAGAGCCTGAGCGGAAGAAGGGCCTCAGCGGCACTTCTGCCGTGGCCCTGGCTGTGGCGGCGGTCATTCTGCTGGCGGCCGTTGTGGCGGTGCTGGTGATGAACGGCAAGAAGAAGGACGAGGAGCTGAACCCCAGCGCCGCGGCCTCCGAGAGCACCACGGAAACCGTGGAGGCGACCATTCCCGCCGACGGCAACCCCGACGATGTGACCTGCAAGGGCAGCTACACCGGCACCGAGGAAGAGGTGAAGGCTGCTGCCGATACGGTGGTGGCCACTGCCGGAGACCGGACCCTGACCAATGGCCAGCTGCAGATCCACTACTGGCTGGCGGCCCAGAATTTCTACAGCAACTACGGCGCTTACGCTGCCTACTTCGGCCTGGATGCCTCCCAGCCCCTGGATACCCAGACCTGCGGCATGGCGGAGAACCGGACCTGGCAGCAGTACTTCCTGGAGCAGGCCCTGTCCTCCTGGGAGGTGTATGAGGCCATGTACCGCTCCGCTGAGGAGAACGGCTTCCAGATGTCCGCGGATGTTCAGAACGAACTGGATACCCTGGAGA
Organism: Faecousia sp.; assembly: GCA_050873165.1. Taxonomy (GTDB): domain Bacteria; phylum Bacillota; class Clostridia; order Oscillospirales; family Oscillospiraceae; genus Faecousia. The sequence goes on along the minus strand of JBNMIH010000012.1, from coordinate 46,622 downwards.
CCAGCCTGGAGGAGTCCGCCCAGAAGAACGACTACGGCACTGCGGAAGATATGATCCACAAGAACTTCGGCCCCGGCGCCTCTGTGGCGGACTATAAAGCCTTCTGGGAGCTGTACTACCGCTCCAGCGGCTACTACACCGAGGTCAACGCCAGCTTCGCCCCCACGGATCAGGAAATTGAAGAGTACTTCAATGCCCACGAGGCGGAGTATGCCGAGAAGGGCCTGACCAAGGCTACCCACACCGTGGATGTGCGCCACATCCTCATCACCCCGGAGAGCACCCCTGTGGACGGCTCCACCACCGGCGAGACCACCATCTCCGACGAGGCCTGGGCGGATGCCGAGGCCAAGGCCCAGGAGATCCTGGACCAGTACAAGGCCGGAGAGCAGACCGAGGACAGCTTCGCCGCTCTGGCCAATGAGAACTCCCAGGATCCCGGCTCCAACACCAACGGCGGCCTGTACACCGGTGTTACCCAGGGACAGATGGTGGATACCTTCGACGCCTGGTGCTTTGACGATGCCCGCCAGGTGGGCGACACCGGCATTGTGAAGACCAACTACGGCTACCATGTGATGCTCTACTGCGGCTCTGCCACCATCTGGCAGAACCAGGTGAAGAGCGACATCCTCACCGAGAAGACCAACAACTTCGTGGAGGAGGCTCTGGCGGCCAATCCCACCACCATCGATTACAGCGCCATCAAGCTGGGGCTCACCCAGGCAAACTAAAACAAACGATGTCATTGCGGACCGGTTTTGGGACTGGTCCGCAATGACATTTTCTTATGGACTTTTTCGCCAAATTGTGCTAGAATCCGGTAAGATTCTTACGTTGGAGGTTCCGGCATGGGCAAGACAACGGCCTCCCGGCAGATCACGGAAGGAGTCATCTGGAAACAGATCCTGATTTTCTTCTTCCCGATCCTGCTGGGCACTTTTTTTCAGCAGATGTATAATACGGTGGATACCATCATTGTGGGCCGATTTGTCAGTACCCAGGCTCTGGCGGCGGTGGGAACGACGGGGCCATTGGTCAATATGATCAACGGCTTCTTTACAGGCCTCAGCTCCGGCGCTACGGTGATTTTGGCCCAGTTTTACGGGGCCAATGACGGAAATGGGGTCAACCGAGCCCTGCACACAGGCTTCTCCCTGTCCCTGATCCTGGGCCTTCTGGTTACGGCGGTGGGCTGCGGGCTGGGGCCCGTGATCCTGACCTGGATGCAGACCCCGGAAGAGTGCTTGGGCATGGCCGGAACCTATCTGCGGGTCTATTTCGCCGGTGCTCTGGCCTCCATGGTTTACAATATGGAGGCGGGGATCCTGCGGGCCATGGGGGACTCCAGAACGCCGGTGTACTCCCTGGCGGCAGCCTGCATCGTGAATATCCTGATGGATATTGTCCTGGTGGTCTACGGCCGGATGGGGGTAGCCGGGGCTGCCCTGGCTACGGTCCTCAGCCAGATCATCAGTGCGGGCATGCTGCTGTTTGTTCTGCTGCGGCAGAAGGAGTTCCCTCTGCGCTTTGAGTCCCTGTGCCTGGACAGAAAGCTCTTGGGGCGCATTCTGCTCATCGGCGTCCCCGCTGGGCTCCAGTTTGTCACTTTTGACCTGTCCAATACCCTCATTCAGTCCGGCATCAATTCCTTCGGCTCCGTGGTCATGGCGGCCTGGACGGCCTACAGCAAGACCGACGCCTTTATTTGGATGATCTCCGGGGCTTTCGGGGTTGCCATCACCACCTTCGTGGGCCAGAACTTCGGGGCCCAGCGGTATGACCGGGTCCGGCAGAGCGTCCGGGTGTGTTTGGGCATGAGCATTGGCACAGTAGGTGTTATCAGTCTTATGATGCTGCTGTTCCGCCGGACGATCCTGGGCATCTATTCCGCGGATGCCGGAGTGATTGAAAGCGGGGCCTATATGATGTCCATCATCGTGCCCTTCGAGGCGGTGTTCATGCCGGTGGAGATCTTTGCCGGCACCTTCCGGGGCGTGGGAGACTCCGTCAAGCCGACGGTCATCACCTGCCTGTGTGTCTGTGTGGTCCGGGTGATCTGGCTCATGACGGCGGTGAAGCTGAATCATACCCTGTTCATGCTCTGCGTCTGCTACCCCATGACCTGGATATTGGCGGCGGCCGTATTTACGGCCACGTATCTCAAAGGGGACTGGCTGCGCAAGCGGATCCCGGAGGGAACGGTATGAGGCGGCTGGTGCTCCTGGGCCTGGCCCTGCTGCTGGCGGGCTGCGCCGTTCCAAAGGAGGAGCCCACGGCGGCGACAACGATCCCGGCGACGACGGCAGAAACGACCCAGCCGGAGCCCACGGAAACTGAGGCTCCAAAGGATCCGGTTCGGGAGAGGCTGGAGGCCATGACCCTGGAAGAGAAGGTGGGCCAGCTCTTCCTGGCCCGGTGCCGGAAGGAAACGGCACTGGAGGACATCGCCCGGTATCACCTGGGCGGCCTGGTCCTTTTCGGTCAGGACTTTGACGACGAGACCATGAGCTCCATGCAGAAAAAGCTGAAAGCCTATCGGGGGGCCGGGGATATCCCCCTTCTCCTGGCAACGGACGAGGAGGGGGGCACTGTGGCCCGGGTCAGCAGCCACCCCGTTTTCCGGGGGGAGATATTCCCGTCACCCCGGCAGGCCTTCCAATCCGGCGGTCTGTCTCTGGCTCTGAGCCTGGAGTCGGAAAAGGCCTATTTGCTCCATACCCTGGGCCTCAACGTGAACCTGGCCCCGGTGTGCGACATCGCTTTGAACCCTGGCTCCTTTCTCTACAGCCGCTCTCTGGGGGCGGACCCCGTTACCACCGGACAGTATGTTTCCGGCACTCTGGAGCGGATGGCAGAGTACGGAGTTGGGGGCGTTATGAAGCATTTCCCCGGCTACGGCGAGAACGGAGACACCCACGTGGGCAGCGTCCTGGACAGCCGGTGCCTGGAGGCACTGGAGGAGAGGGACTTGGTCCCATTCCGGGCGGGAATGCAAACCGGCCTGGGGGCCGTCATGGTCAGCCATAACCGCATTGCCGCCCTGGACCCGGATACCCCCGCCTCTTTGTCCTCTGCCGTGATCGGCTACCTGAGAAACACCATGGGCTATGACCGGGTGGTCGTTACCGACGACCTGTCCATGGGGGCTTTGGAGGACTACACCCCGGAGGAGGCTGCCGTCATGGCCCTCAAGGCCGGGACGGACCTGCTGTGCAGCACGGACTTCGAAAGGCAGTATTCCGCCGTCCTGGAGGCGGTGCAGACTGGAGAAATTCCCCAGGACCGGGTGGACGAAGCCGTGTACCGGGTTCTGAGCTGGAAGGTGCAGTTGGGACTGATATAGAACAGCCCCTGCCCTCTCCTGCCTGGAGAGGGTGCCGCCCGCAGGCGGCGGGTGTGGAGGGGACCCCTAAAAGTACAAAACAAGCCCTGTTGGATGGTAAAACGTGCATTTCAGCATTACCATTCAACAGGGCTTGTCTTTTTTCTGGCGGGTCCCCTCCACACCCGGCCTGCGGGCCACCCTCTCCAAGCAGGAGAGGGCGGGGGCTATCCTACAAACCGATATTCGATCTCATCCGCGTACCGGTAGTAGCAGCTGACGCCGCTGTCCAGGCCGGAGAGGATCTCCACCTTCTCCCCGTCGGACCGGCCCAGCTCTACCTGGGTCAGGCCGGAGAGAGTGTCGTTCTTTTCGTCGTAGGCGGTGTAGACCCAGCTCTTGCCGTCCTGGGACTGAATAGCGGCTGCCGGGAGAGTCGGAACGCTTTCCGAGGCGGCAGTGGTGATGCCCACGGAGGCAGACATGCCGGTGAGCATTTTCTCCGCCCGGTCCAGAGTCACGGTGACGGTGTACTTGGTGTTGCCGCCGGAGTTCACGCCGTAGGTGTTGATTTTTGTAATGGCACCCCGGAAGCTCTGGCCGGGGAGGGCATCCAGGGTGATGTCCGCTTCCATGCCAACTTCCAGGGACAGAATATCCAGCTCATCCACGGTGACATCTACGGTCATTTCCTTGTTTTCCGTCACGGTGGCCGCTACGGTGCAGGTGGTGTCGTAGGTCTCGTAGGCGGGGGCTTTCTTCTGGGCGGCAGAGGCACCGGCAAGGGCACTGCCGCTCATGCCGTTGAGGCCCGCCAGGGCGCTCATATCGATGTCCGGCATCAGGCTGCTGATGTCCAGAGCCCTCTGGTGGACGATGAGGCCGGTGCCGATGAGGATGGCGTCGCCCTTGGTTATGGCGGAGAAGCTGGAGGGGGACCAGGATATGCCGTTGCTCATGAGCACCGTCTGGCCGCCGTCCGTCAGGGAACTGGAAGACTGACTCACGTCGGGACCCACCATGGAGGCCAGGTTCATGGTCTCCGCTACATCCTGGCTGGCCTCAATGGTCCTCTGGGGGATATAGTAGATGGTGTCATCGGTTTTTCCCACCACCAGACCCAGAATGTAGGTGGCGGTCTCCTTGTCGCCGTCCTCCGAGGGCTCGGTGGGATCCGTCGGTTCGGAAGGATCTGTGGGGTCAGAAGGGTCAGAGGGATCGGGCGGATCAGAGGGATCCGTATCGCCGGTATCGCCGCCGTCCGCATTGGATGGCTCCTCCACAACCTCGTTCATCAGGACCTTCCCCAGGGAGATATACCCCGGGCTTGCCTGGCTTCGAGCCCGATTCTCCAGAGTGGCAGGGGACACATAGTCCACTGCCGTATCTAGCCCGGAGACCACCCCGTCGGTATCCGCCCGGAGGATGCCGTCCTTGGCCAGGCGCTGGAGCTTCTCCATGTGCTCCTCCAGCTCCTGACGGCGGTTCAGAAGTTTCTGATATTCGGCGGTGTGGCCGGTATCCTTCAGGGTCACCAGGGTGGTGCCGTTGGAGACCTTCTGGTTTTCACTGGCGCTGATGTAGGAGACGGTGCCGTAGGCCCCCGTCACCCGGAGCATGCTGTGGATATAGAGCTTGCCGCTGCCGAGAACCTTGCCGCTGTCGTCCAGTACCGATACCACATCCTCGTAGGGGGCTTTTTCATCGGAGCAGGTAACGGTGGCGAGACCGTCGGAAATGGTTTCTACTTTGGCATCCAGCTCCTTACCGTCGGACAGACGCACTTTGAGGGCCTGTTTCAGCGTCAGGTCCTGGGCTGGGATGTCCACGGCCATGGTGCCGTCCAGGGACAATAGAACCAGAGCGCCGTTGTCGTACATGGTGTCGGCTACGGTCACATCCTTCTGGGCATAGATTTTCTTTACCCGGCCGGAGGCAGTGGCCTTGACCGTGGTGGAGGGGGAGCTGCTCGTGACCTTGGCAATGGCCGCGTCCAGGTCTTCCATCAGGCCCTGGAGCTCCGCAATGGCGGAATTCACCGCTATCTTGTCCACCTTCACGATGGGGTCTCCGGCGGAAACCGTGTCTCCGTTTTCTGCGTACCGGGCTTTCAGCTCCAAAGCCTGGGGAATTTCCAGGTCTTCCCCCTCGGGGGCGGTCAGGGTCCCGGCCCCCAGAAGCACGGTGGAGATCACCTTCTCCTCCGTCTGGGCCGTCAGGACCTTGCTCTGCACACTGGTGCCGGATACTGCCCCGGAGGGCAGGCTGGAGATGAGCAGAGCCACCGCAACCACCACGCACAGCACCGTTACCCAGATGGCGCCATTGCCGCCCCGGTCCGGGAGGTCATCGTCCGTGTCAAGGGGCGGCATAGCGTTGTCTGCCTGCTCTTTTTTGCGCCCGAAGAGGCGCTTTTTCTGTTTTTCGTCGTTCATATGGGTTCCCTCCTTAGCCGCCATAGTGCAGGGCCTCGATGGGAGGCAGCTTTGCGGCCTTGTTGGCGGGGTACAGGCCGAAGATCACGCCGATGGCGAAGCAGAAGGCAACGGCAATGGCCACCACATTCCACTCCAGGCTGAAGGACAGGCCCATACTGGCCACCATGACGGAGATGACCCGCAGCACTGCCCAGCTTAGAAATACGCCGATGGCGCAGCCGATCATGCACAGCACCACACTCTCCAGAAGGAACTGCTGCAAAATGACGCCCCGGCCTGCGCCGATGGCCTTGCGGATGCCGATTTCTCTTGTCCGCTCGGTGACCGTCACCAGCATGATATTCATAATGCCGATGCCGCCGACGATCAGGGAGATGGCGGCGATGCCGCCCAGGAGCACCGTCAGGATGCTGGTGACATTGCTCATGGCGTCCTCCAGCATGCTCTGGGAGAGAATGGAGAAGGCATCCTCGTCCTCGTTGAACCGCTTCATGAGAATGGCCTTCATGGCGGCCTCCGTCTCCGTCAGGTTGCCGCCCTCAGGGGCGCTGACGGTGAAGGTGGAAATGGTGGAGCCTACTGTGGTGCTCAGCCGCTGGAGGCTGGTAAAGGGCAGATAGGCCATCATGGTGTTTCGGGTCATGAGGCCCGTCAGGGACTCGTCATCGTTTTTGAGGACGCCCACAATGGTGTACTTGACCCCGTTCAGGGAAAGCGCCTGGCCCAGGCAGTCGGAGTAGCCCACCATGTCTTCGGCGGTCTTCTCCGGGATGACGCAGACATTGGTGTGGTTGGTCACGTCCGCCTCGTTGAGGAACCGGCCCAGGAGCAGCTCCAGGCCGTTGATGGCGGCGTAGGAGGGGTTAGCCCCGTAGAGGGTCATGGTCTTGGTGGTGGAGCCATACTTGCCGGTGGCGCTGGCCTGGACGCTGGGGGCCGTCAGGCCGATGCCCGGCTCCTCCATCCACTGGTTCAGGGTGTCCAGCTTTACGGGAGACCCCTTGTCGTCGGAGACGGTGACGGTCAGCAGGTTGCTGCCGAGGCTTGCGATGGTGTCCGTCACCGTGCCAGTGGCCCCGGAGACCAGACTGACCAAAATCACCAGGGCCATAACGCCGATGATGATGCCAAGCATAGTGAGGAATGCCCGGAATTTGTTGCCGGAAATGGACTTCATTGCCATTTTGAATGCCTGGATCATGCGCCCACCTCCGTCAGCTGTCCGTCCTTGATCCGCACGATGCGGCTGGCCTGCTTGGCCACGTCATCGTCGTGGGTGATGAGAACGATGGTATTGCCTGCGTCGTGGAGCTCGTGGAAAATGTCCATGATCTCCACAGTGGTCTTGGAGTCCAGGTTGCCCGTAGGCTCGTCTGCCAAAATCAGGCTGGGATGGGTGGCGATGGCCCGGGCAATGGCCACCCGCTGCTGCTGGCCGCCGGAGAGCTCTGTAGGCAGGTGCTTGGCCCGCTTCTGCAGCTCTACCCGGGCCAGGGCTGCCGCTACCCGCTCCTTCCGCTCGGCTTTGGGGACCTTCTGGTAAATGAGGGGCAGCTCCACGTTTTCCTCAGCCGTCAGCTTGGAGATCAGGTTGAAGCTCTGGAAGACGAAGCCGATTTTCTTGTTCCGGATCTTTGCCAGCTCGTTTTCTGTGTAGTCTTCAATGGGGATGCCGTCGAGAAGATAGGTGCCGGAGTCCGCTGTGTCCAGGCAGCCGATGATGTTCATCAATGTGGACTTTCCGGAGCCGGAAGGGCCGATGATGCTGACGAATTCGCCGTCATCAATGTGCAGGTTGGCTTTGTTCAGGGCGTAGACCCGCTCACTGCCCACCTGATAGATGCGGGAGATATCTTTGAGATCGATCATGGTCTGCCTCCTTAGCCGCCCATGCTGGGAGGGCCGCCCATGCCGCCCCGGTCGCCGCTGCCGCCCCGGTCACCGCCGCCCATGCCGCCGCCCATCCCCGGGCCCATACCGGAGAAGTCCCCGGAGGTGGTGATGGTCATGCCGCCGAAGGTGAAGGTCTTCTCCTTGGGGGTGTAGTAGACGGTGTCGCCTTCCTGAAGGCCGCTGGTGATTTCGGTCTGGGTGCCGTTGCTCAGGCCCACGGTGACCTCCGTCATGCCGCCCAGGGTGTCGGTTTCGGCGTCATAGGTGGTGTAGACGTAGGCGGTGGCGCTGGTTTTGCGCACCGCGTCCACAGGCACCAGCAGGGCATTTTCTACGCCCTCGATGGTCACATCCACATCGGCGCTCATGCCGGAGAGCATGCCTTTTTCCTTGGGAAGGGTCACTTTGGCGGTGTAGGAGCCGTTGGTGCCGGAGGTATCCAGCTCTGTGACGGAGCCAGTGTAGGTTTCGTCCCCCAGGGAGCTGACGGTGACCTTCACCTCCTGGCCTACGGCCAGAGACAGGATGTCCGTCTCGTCTACGGTAATGGTGATGGACATGGTTTCGTCCGGGTCCAGGGTGAAGAGCACGGTGTCTGCCGATGCGTCGGTGCCAACGGTCACATCGTCCAGCTTCACGGCGGTCTGAATGCTGCCGTTCTTCTCCGCTACCAGACCGCCGTCCTTATAGAGCTTTACCAAGGCCTGATACCGCTCCTCCAGGTCCGCCCGGTCAGACAGAAGCTGGTTGTACTTGGCGGAGTCGGAGGTATCCTTCAGGGAAAACAGCACTGTGGAGGAATAGACTTTGTTGTTGAGCCGGGCGCTGACCTGGCTGATGGTGCCGGCGTAGCCCGTGATCTTCAGGGGACTGTGGATGTAGAGCGTGCCGGTGTCCTTGCCGATGGTCACTTTGCCGTCCACCAGGGGACCGTCATCGGTGATGAGCACCGTGGCGGTGTCAGCAGTGACCTGCTCCACCTTGCCCTCCCAGCTTTTGCCGTCGGCATCGGTGACGGTCACTTTTTCCCCGGCGGTATAGTCTCCGCTGGGAATGTCCACGGCCAGGTATCCGTCCATGGACAGCACAGCCAGAGCCCCATGCTCGTACATGACATCCGCCACGTCGTCATCCTTTTCGGCGTAGATGGTCTTTACCCGGCCGGTGACCCCTGCCTTGACAGAGGAGCTGACGGTGCTGGACTCCGCCTTGCGGATGTTCTTATCCAGAGAGTCCAGGCTGTTCTGGACAGAGGAGAGGGTGGTGAGCACCGTGCTGGGGTTCACACTGGCAAGCAGCGTGCCGGCCTCTACCGTGTCGCCCTGCTCCACGTAGAGCTTCTCTACCTTTACGGGAGCGGGGACGGACAGGTCCTCCACGTCCTCACTGGTCAATGTGCCGGAGCCGGACACTGCCGCCTGAATGGAGCCCACAGTCACCTGGGTCGATTTCACCGTAGAGCCGTTTTGGGCAGTGACGCTTTTCTGCACGTTTTTGCGCACCTGCAGCACCGCCGCCAGCAGTGCCACCAGCACCACGGCGATGACCGCAATGACCCGCTGAACGGTCTTTTTCCGTTTCCGGGCTTTTCCTAAATTCGCCATCTGGGTATTCCTCCTGAATTTTACATGTAAATAACATTATTCTATAGAAGCAACCTGAAACCAGTCTGAATAATTCATGAATAAGGTGTGAATTGCGGCCTTGCCTCTCCCTATGGGAGAGGTGCCCGCAGGGCGGAGAGGGCCCTCTCAGTCACGGCTTTGCCGTGCCAGCTCCCCCAGAGGGGGAGCCAAGGCCCGGATCCCGGTGTTTTTTCTCTCATACTTTGGTAGGATTTTCTTTTCCCGCAGAATGTGCTATGATACAGGCAAAACATAAAAAGGCCCCTCCGGTATTGGGAAAGGAAGTGCGGATATGACGAAAAAGGTGGTCATAAAACCGGCAATCAACCAGAAATTTCAGGAGTTTCTGAAGAATCAGAGAATATTCTTTTTCAGCGCTCCCTGCGGCTTCGGCAAGACCGTTGTGGCCCGGGCGCTGCTGGCGGGAAAGGGGGTTCTGGAGCTGGACGGCGGGTCGGCCCGGGCGGCGGACCTGACGGCCAGGAAGGACTGGGATATTCTTTTCATGGACGATTTCCAGTTTTTTTGGGAAGAGGAGGACCTGCAGGCTCTCTGTACCCTTGCACGGCAAAGTCCGGATAAGCGCTTCGTTCTCCTGTCCCGAGGGAGCCCTCCCGGCTGCCTCATGGCCTTCCAGTATGCGGGGCTCATGACGGTGGTGGGGCCCAAGGACCTGCTCTTCGACCGGGAGGACATCCGGAGCCTCTTCGATGTCAACGACATCCCGGTCACCGACGGCGAGATCGCCGGGATCCTGAAGGAGTCCATCGGCTATCCTCTGGGGGTGGCCATTACGGTCCAGAATATGTCCTCCGGGGTCCGGTTCAGTCAGGAGATCGTGGGCCGGTCCTTTCAGGAGGTCTACCGGTATTTTGAGACGGCCATCTACCTGCGGCTGGACCTGCCTTACCGGCGGTTCCTCCTGGAGCTGGCCCCATTTGAAAGCTTCAACCTGGAAATGGCCCGGATGGTCTCCGGCGATGCCCACGCCGGAGAGATGCTGGACTGGCTCCAGCGCTATACCACCATGCTCCTCTACGACGGCTTCCGGCAGTACCGCTTCTGGCCCCAGTTCCGGGATTTTCTCCTGTGGGAAATGGACCATACCTATTCGGCGGAAAAGCGGAAAGCCCTCTTTAACCGGGGCGGGCTGTACTTCGAACTGAAGGAGGACTACCCCCACGCCCTGGACTGCTACGCCAAGGGCGGAGACCACGCCAAGGTCTCGGAGATCCTTATCCGCAACGCCGAGCTCCACCCGGGCATGGGCCACTATGCCGAGATGGAAAAATACTACCGGAGCCTGCCGGAATCGGAGATCCTGGAGTCTCCCTCCCTGATGCAGGGCATGAGTATGCTGTGCGCCCTCAGCGTGGACTACGTCGGCTCCGAACGCTGGTACGGGGAACTGAAGGCCTTTGCCCAGCGCTGCGATCCCCAGGACGCGGCAGGGAAGCAGGCCCGGAGCCGCCTGGCCTGGCTGGACATCTCCCTGCCTCAGCGGAAGGTGGACGGCCTGACGGAGACCATCCCGGCGGTGTTCCGGCTGATGACCAACAAGGAGGTCAATCTGCCCCCCTTCTCCGTCACCAGCACCCTGCCCAGCTTGATGAACGGCGGCAAGGACTTCTCCCCCTGGAGCAAAAAGGACGATTTTCTCTATAAAACCATCCGTATCCCTGTGGAAATGGTCCTGGGGAAGGACGGCGTCTGCCTGGGGGACTGCGCCATTGCTGAAAGTAAATTTGAAAAGGGCGAGGACATTGGCGGGAAAATGCTGTCCCTGGTGTCCCGCATGAGTGAAATTCAGCAAAATGGCACCCCGGATATGGAGTTTGCCGTGGCGGGGCTTTTGGCACGGAATTATCTGGCTTCCGGCCAGCCGGGAAATGCCCGACGGGCGATAGAAACCATCCGGGCGCGGTTTGTGGAAAAGGGCTATACAAGATTCCTGCCGAACATGGACGCGGCCCTGTGCCGCATCGACCTGCACACCGGAAATCTGGACAGTGCGGACAACTGGTACCGGGAGAAGGCCCCCAGAGACCCCATGCACCTGAATGTGATGAAGCGCTACCAATACCTGACCCAGGCCCAGGTAGAGCTGGCCGACGGCAATCCGGAAGCTGCCCTGCTGACCCTGGCCCCCTTGGGCCCCTACTGCGAGAGCTGCTCCCGCTACATAGACGGCATCCATGTGAAGGTCCTGACGGCCCTGGCCCTCTACCGGATGCGCCGGGAGGGCTGGCAGGAGGAGCTGACAAAGGCTATGACCACAGCGGCGGAATTCGGCTTTATCCGCACCCTCAGCGTCTACGGCGCGGCCATCCTGCCCCTGCTGGCAGAGCTTAAATGGACGGTCAACGACAGATGGTACAAGCGGCTCCTGACCGATGTGCGGCTGCAAAACGCCAACGATCCCCTGTTTCTGCAGCCCCGGCTCTCCAGGAATGACATGCTGACCACCACGGAAAAGCAGATCCTCCGCCTGATCTGCGCAGACAAGAGCAATGCCGAAATTGCCCAGATGATGGACATCAAGCTGACCACGGTAAAGACCCACGTCAGCCATATTCTGGAGAAGCTGGATGTCAGCAGACGAAGCGAAGCCAAGACCGCTGCCAAGCGGTTGAAGCTGATCCCAGAGGACTGAAGGAGAATTGCGTATGAAAAGATTGGTTAGTTTATTTCTGGCCCTGACCCTCTGCGTCGGGATGCTGCCCGCCCCGGTGTGGGCAGAGGAAGAGCCCACGGAGCCCACCCAGGCGGTGGAGGAGCTGGACCCTACCGAACCCAGCGAGGAGCCAGACCCCACCACAGAGCCAACGGAGGAGGAAACCACGGAGCCTGCCGAGGCGCCCAGTGAGGAGCCCACCGAAGAGCCCCCGGAACCCACGCAGGAAGAGACCGGGCCCGCCGAGCCCCAGATACTGGAGGAGCCTGTGGGTGAGGTGGCGGCCTTCGGGGCCGACGGTACCGAGGACGTGGTCATGCTGGAGGCAGGCGGGAAGACGACCTACTATGCCTCCGTGAAAGAGGCCATTGACGCGGCCACCAAGGCCGGGACGGGGACCGTGACATTGCTGACGGACGCAGTCCTGGAAAATTCTTCGGAATATGACTATTTCGACCACACAAACCAGCGGACAGACCTGACCATTGTCCTGGACGGACATACCCTGACGGGGGAACTTCACGACAGCTCCCACTACTCCCGGCTGACCATAGACGGTACGAAGCCCGGCAGTACATTTTCCGGATACCTCATGTTCAACGGAAAGGAAAATGTGCTGACGATCAACGGCGGCACCTATCGGAATGAAACGGGAGGGGATGCACTGTATTTCGGAGGAACCGATATGCAGCTGAACATCACCGGCGGAGACTTCCAGAATCGGTTTACTTATCACTGTGACTTGGAGCAGAACGTGACCGGCGGCACCTTCCACGGCATTACCTGCGACTATGGTCCTACGCTGACCCGCTGCCGCAAGGCCCCCTACTGCTTCGTTGAGAACGGCCAGAAGGTCAAGCTCAGCGATCTGGAACTGACCACGGATAAGACCCTAACGGTAGAAAAATGCACGGACCACACCTACGACGAAAATCAGCTGGACTGCATCTACTGCGGCCAGCGGAACCCGGCCCAGGCCCCGGCGGGCACCGTCGCCACGGTGGATGGGCAGTTTTACAGCGACCTCCTGAAGGCCATCCAGGCTGCGGACGCCAGCGGAAAGCCGGTGGTCATGTTTGCGGATTGCCTTCTGCCCGATGGGTTCGGCCTGCAACTGGAGGGCTACACGGTAGCCATTGACCTGAATGGGAAGACCCTGAGCGTTCAGCCTGGCTCTCCGATCCAAATGCGCAGTGGAAATGTGACCCTTACCAACGCCCAGACCACCGGCGGCATCGCTGTGGGTTCCGGAAACAACGGAAGCGCTATTGTAGTACAGGGCGGCAGCCTGACCGTGGAGAGCGGCGTCCGGCTGGAGGGCAAAAGCTACGACGGTCGTATCTACCCCGCTGTTGTGGTCAACGACGGGACCGTGATTCTGCGCCAGGGGGCCACTCTGGTCAACGGCATCCGGGCCCCGGAGGGGCACACCATTGCGGAGTACCTGGCTGAGGGAAGCGCCTATGCTGTGAATGGGCAGGTCACGAATGGCTATGTCCGGGAGAATACGGGTACTTTGACTGTGGTGGAGCACGGCAGCCATGTCTTTTCCGGCAGCGGCAGCTGCGATTGCGGCCTGACCTGCACCCACGAAAGCGTGGACATGGAGACCGGTAAGTGCGCTGCTTGCGCCAAGCAGATTTACCAGGCGAAGATCGGGGAGCAGGGTTACGCCACCCTGTCCGGTTCTCTGGACACTGCGGCGAAGAGCAATGACGGGTCTACGGTTACCATGCTGTGTGACGCGGGCGAACTCCTTTTATTGCCTGGGGGAAAGTATGTACTGGATCTGAACGGGCAAACAACATGCGGATTCCGGGGAACGAACAAGGATGCTGATGTCACGATCAAAAGTTCCAAACCTGACGTAGAAATTGCTCCTGCATATACAAATACGTTTGTGAGTGGGACATACACGATCGAAGGCGGTAACTGGAAGCAAGGGATTGACGTTGGCTCCGCGACGCTGAATGTTCACGATGGCGAATTTGCAAACATTCGGTACAGTGCTGGTTCAAATATTGCGATTTCTGGTGGCAGCTTAGGGGCGATATTCAGTACGAGTGCATTTAAAGCTGTGTACAATTTTTTGGCTCCCGGTTACGCCTTTTACGATAGCGCCAGCAAAAAAGTTGCAGATGGTTCTAGGGATTATCTGGAGAACGTCTACGTCGCCCCCCACACCCACGACTTTGAAGGGAAGACGCAGTGCGCCTGCGGCGTCAGGGCCGCGGCCAGTGTGACAGCGGACGGAAAGGTCACCTATTACCAGAACATCTCCGACGCCATTGCCGCGGCATCCTCCCCGGACACCACCGTGACCCTGCTGAATGATATCAACGGGGTCATCGACAACGGCGGCACGGACTTTACCCTGGACCTGAACGGCAAGACTCTGGCAAAGCTAAGCCTGAGCGGCGACAGCTTTACCCTGCTGGACTCTCAGCAGACAGGGACGATTTCCGAGCTCCAGTCCGAGGGCATGATCTGCGCCTATCTGAAAGAGGGCTGGTGCCTGGTGCGGGGCGCTGCCTGCCTGGAGCCTACGGCGGCCGGGAAGGCTGCGGGGCCCCTCCAAGTGGAGTCCTCCGGGGCGAAGGATATCAGCTGGCCTAAAAAGGCCTCGGTTTCCTACGGCTTGCAAAGGTTCCCCTGCGGTCTGGGCTTCGCCCTGGAGGATCCGGCGGAGGTGGTCTCCGCTCAGCTGGAGTGGACCTTCGCCGACGAACCCAGAGACCCCATTGGTCCCACGGAAGAAATGACCAGGTGGAGCGAAGGGGATTACAGCTCCACCAGCTCCTGGAACCTCACCACGAACCTGCTGGACTTTGACCGGCTGATCCCCGGGAATACCTACGGGATCCTGGCCACGGTGACCCTGACCCGGCAGGACGGCAGCATCCGCAAGTTCGCGGTCCCCACGGAACTGGGGGTGGACAAAATCCGCTTGGGCCGGGCTGAGATCCGATTGATGAACGGCAGCCAATTCCCATTTCGCCCTGAGGGCCAGACCAGCGGGGGACAGGAGCAGACCGTAGAGGTAGGTGTTTTCGTCGACGGCAAGGCCGTGAATGGCACCGAATACGAGGTCACCGGCAACACCGGCACCAATGCCGGGACTTATACCCTCACAGTGAAGGCCAAGGAGGACAGCGCGTATTACACCGGCGACCAATTTGTGAGCTGGGAGATCCTGCCTTTGAATGTGTTTGTGGAAGACACTTCGCTCCCGGCCAAGACCTACGACGGCACAGCGGCGGCCCAGGTCCCCGCCCTGACGGTGACCGGCGGAATTGTGTTCCATGAAAATACGGATTATATCCTGAAAAAGGCAGAATTTGTCGGAAGCTCCAATGTGGGCACACAGTCGATCTGCTTCCAGATAGAATTGACCGGAGACGCCGCAAAGAATTACCGGCTTGTGCAGAACGAATTCCAGATCATGAGCGGGATCACCCCGGCCACGCCCCCCGCCCCCACCCCTGGCACCCTCACCGTCACCAACGGCAGCGTGACCGCCTGCACCCTGGAAAAGCTTGAGAACCTGCTGGCTCCGCTGACCGCCCCCTGTACCTACGGTACCATTACCTACGGCACCCCCACGGTCAGAACACAGGACGAGGCCTACGCCATGACTGCTGAGATCGAAAACGGAGGCCTGAAGCTGAACGTCACCGGCACCGGGAACACCGATGGCCAAGTGGCCGTGGTGACCATACCGGTAACGACCCAGAACTATGGGTATATCGAGCTGACCATCAATGTCAGCGCCAGGAATAAAATCGTCCCCGCCGTCAGTTCCGTCGAGGTGAGCGGCATTGTCTACGGCCAGAAGCTGGAGGAAAGCACAGTCACGTCCTACAGGTTCTATGAACCCGGCGGGAAGACCTCCATCCCTGGCAGCTTCCGCTGGGAGGAGCCGGAGGCGGTCCTGGAAGCCGGAATCCATTCCAGGAAGCTGATTTTCGTTCCGGATGATATCGGCAAATACGCGGAGGCAGAAATTACGGCGTATGTGACGGTCAGCCCCAGACCCATCACCCTCAGCGGTGTGACGGCCTGGGATCGGGCCTACGACGGTACCGTGAATGCGGAGATATTGGAAAAGGGAACTTTCACGAATGTGGTTCCCGGCGATACCGTTACCTACACCGTTACCGGCACCTTTGCTGACAAAAAAGTGGCATGGAATGAAAAGAACGAGGTCATTTCCAAGCCGGTTGCTCTAAAAGTCACACTTACCGGTGACAGCGCAAAGAACTACACTCTATCGGAGAACTCTCAGACCGAGACCGCCGCGGTTATCGGCTGCAGATCCATCAGGGTCACCGGCGGTATCTCCGCCCAGGATCGGGATTACGAGCCGGACCGATCTGACGTCCGGATCATCAAGGGAACAGTGACCTTCAGCGGCAAGATCGACGGAGATGAGCTGGATGTCATCGCCGGTACGGGATCGGTTTTCCCGGCGGATGCGGGAGAAAACAAGCACGTAGGCTATGGACTTACCCTGACCGGCGCAGATGTCGGCAACTACGCGCTGCTGGGGGTGCCGTCCATTACAGTCACCATCCGCCCCATCCCCCAGACCCTGTCCTTTGCAGAAACATCCGTCACCAAGACCTATGGGGACGCTCCCTTCGTCAACGCCCTGACCCACGCCGCCGGAGACGGCCGGATCACCTACACCAGCAGTGACCCCGCCGTTGCCACGGTGGATGCGGACGGTACGGTGACGATCTGCGGGGCGGGCACCGCTAAGATCATGGCCACGGCGGGGAAGACCCAGAATTATGTGGAGACCGCCGCGTCCTTTGACCTGACCGTCGCCAAGGCGCAGGGTACTGTGAGGAACAAAAACTATTCCCTGGGTTATCTCTATGGCGACGATATCCCCACACCCGAACGGAAATACTTCGAGGCAAGCTCCACCGGCGAATTCCGTTACAGCTGGTCTCCCGCGGCCCCCAAAAACGCGGGGAACTATCAGCTGACGGTCACCGTGGATGCGGACGGCAACTATACGTCCGCCACCCTTGTCCTGGATGTGCTGGTGGAAAAGGACATGTGGGCCATGCCTACCCTCGTGAAAGCGGAAAACGAAACAGTCGACGGGAAAAAGGATGGAAAGGTCACCTATACCGATACGCCCGCCCTGGAGTACCGGCCAAAACGCACCAGGGAGTGGATCCCCGTGGCGGTTTCCGCCGGGGAAGAAAGCGTGACTGTGGAGGGCCTGGCCCCCGGGACCTATGAGTTCCGCAGACCCGGAGACGAGAACCACTTTGCCTCCTCGCCGGAAACCATCACCATTGCGGCAGGCCCCAAGCTCACCGTCACCCTGCCGAGCCCCCAGATCGGCTATAGCCTGACGGCGGATAAGGCGGAGCTCAGCTGGCACGACAGTCTGAATCTGACCCTGACCGTGACAGAGCCGTACTACAAGACCGCTTCTTTTGCCGTGAAAGCCGGGAACCGGGTTCTCACCGAGGAAAACGGGACCTTTGCCCTGACCAATGTGGAAGAGGACGTGGTCATCACCCTGGAGGGGGTGGAGAAGGACGAAATCGCCCCCAGCCTGAGCCTGCGGAGCTGGACCTTTGCCCGGGGGGTATTCCAGGGACTGATTACCTGCAAGGAGTGGACGAATCTCTCCGCATCTACAGACCCCTACTACATCTTCACCGCCATCAGCAATGCCTTTACCGTGGAAGCGTCGGACGGACAGACCGGCCTGGCGGGGGCCTGCTACCTGCTGTCCAGGACGGCTCTGACCCGGGAGGCGCTGGAGAAGGTGGCCTGGGAACCGGTGCCGGAGGAAAGCCTGAACCAAGGAAAGGACCTGGTCCGGGAGCAGATGATGCACCTGGACCCCGGCGAATGGTATTTCTACGTCAAGGCTGTGGACAAGGCCGGGAACGTCTCCTATGTGGGAAGCGACAGGCTGATCCGGGAGGAGAATGCCCCCACCTTCAGCGGCGTCACCGAGGGAGCCATCTACTACACCACCCAGAAGGTCACCATCACCGATGACTATGCCCTGAGCCGGTATCTGGCCCCCGGGAGCGAGAACTGGGAGGATATCAGCGGCACTTCCTACGAAGTGACCCTGGAGGGCAACCGGGAGGCTGTTTACACCATGAAGGCCGAGGATGCCTGCCAGAATACGTCTACCCTTACCGTCTACATGAAGCCCATCTCCGCCCTCACGGAGGAGATCAAAGACCTGACGGACGACAATATCCAGATGGCGGATGACGCCAAGCTCACCCGGGCGGAAAATGCCCTGAAGGGCCTGGATACCGCCTGGGCCACCGACGGAGAGAAGAAGGAAATCGCCGATGCCCTGGGCAAGATTACGGCGCTCAAGGCCGTCCTGGAGGAAGTCGACCGGGTGGAGGGGCTGATCGCCGCTCTGCCGGACAGCGTGGAGCCCTGGAATGCCGGGGTCGAAAAGAATGTAAAGGCCGCCCGGACCGCTTACGACGGCCTGACGGAGCACCAGAGAAGCATGGTAGATGACGGTAAACTCACCAAGCTGGAGGCCCAGCTGGTGGACTATCGGTTCACTGCCGGGGAAACCCAATCCTGGGCTCTGGGCAGCGGGAAGGACCTGCTGTTCTCCGTCAACGGTCAGCTGATCAAGGTGAAGGAGGTTCGCCTGAACGGACAGGCTGTGGATGCGGACGGGACGGCCCAGGCCAAGGGCACGGACTTTGTCCTGAAGGCCGCTTACCTCCAGACCCTGAAGCCCGGAAGCTACGCCCTGCAAGTGATTTTTGCTGATGGCCACACCCCGGAGACCTCGGTCACCGTCACCGTCTCCCCCAACTACCTGGACCTGTCCGCCTATCCCGAATTCGACGCAGACGAAACCGTCACCGTCAACGGCCGGACCTGCCCCATCGGCACGGTTGGCGGGCGTTACGTCAACCTGCCGGAGACCGGCGACATCCTCCAGCGCTTCACCTACCTGGATGGCAGCTACTCCGCCGCCCATGAGAATTACCCCGTGGGCATGACTGTCTACCGCATCCACCGCCAGGAGGGTGGCGCCACTCTGGAGCCCATCGACGCCCTGGACGACCTGCTGATCTACGCCGGCTGCTCCATCCGCATCAGTGGAAAGCAGGGCATCCGGATGATCACCGGCATCGGCGAGGCCAACAAGAAGGCCCTGACCGGCAAAAATGGCCTCTCCGGCTATACCCTGGAGGAATACGGCACCCTGATCTGCTGGAACACGGATGTGTCTTCCGGCGACGACTTCAGCCTGGACATGGCCTGCGCCCGGAGCAATTACGCCTACAAGAAGGGCAAGGCGGACCCGGTCTTTGCCCGGCAGGATGGCCGCGCGCTCTATACCAACGTCCTGGTGGGCTTCAGCCTGGAGGACTGCGCCAAGGACCTGGTCCTGCGGCCCTATATCAAGCTGAAGGACACCGCCACCGGCGAGACCGTTATCCTCTACGGCGGTTCCGTCTGCCGAAGCATCGGCTACATTGCGGGACAGAATGCCGATACCTACAAGCCCGGTTCTTCCGGCTATCAGTACGTCCACAATATTCTAAAAGCCATCGGCCAAGAGCCCTGACCCAAGCCGCCCCTTCCGACCCCCGGAAGGGGCGGCCTTAGCAGAAAACCCCGTTGACAATTCCCGTTTGATACGCTACAATTGGTACATAAACCAAAATAAAAATGGAGTGATGACCTATTCCGCGCAGATACAACAGTGGAGAGGCCAAGCGCCGCATTCTGGCGGCTTCGGCCCGGTTATTTTTGGAGAAGGGGTATACCAATACCCGCATGGCGGAAATTTTAAAGGCTGCCGATGTGTCCGCCAGCAGCTTCCAGAATATATTTAAGAGTAAGGATGGGGTATTGACGGAGCTCACCGTCATGCTCTTCCAGGGCCAGTTCGGCATGGCCCGGAGCCTGGTCACCGGCAGCCCCTCCCCCGCCCAGGTCTACGCCCTGGAGACGGCCCTGCAGCTGGCCATGACGGAACTCAACGAGAGCCTGCGGGACGTGTATGTGGAGTCCTACACCTATCCCGTGACCTGTGAGCTCATCACCGCCCACACGACGGTGGAGCTTCAGCGCTGCTTCGGCCCCTATCTTCCCGGCCTGGCCCAGAGCGACTTCTACGAAATGGACATCGGCACCAACGGCATGATGCGCGCCTACATGGCCAGGAAATGCGACCACTATTTTACCCTGGAAAAGAAGATCCGCCGCTTCCTGGAGCTGAGCCTGTCGGTCTACCACGTGCCGGAACAGGAGCAGAAGGAAATTCTCGCCTATGTGGAGTCCGTGGACATCCGGGCCGCGGCAGGCCAGGTCCTGAACCGGTTGTTTGAGGCTTTAGCCATCCCGAACCCGCTGGAAAAGGGTTGAGACCCTCCAAAAGAACCGGGCCACGGTGGTCGCAAAGAGTCTACTCCACCGCGTAGGGGACGATGCCTACATCGTCCCGAAAGGTTCGACAACCAAGCGGTACGTTTTAGCCGGGGCGGTCAGGCGTCGTGGGTTGCGGGACGATGAGGGCATCGTCCCCTACGCGGGCCGTGGGCATGTCCGGATTGAATGGGAAGCCGGATGATGTGGGCGTGACAGCTCTTATGGACACAAAAAAGCAAGGCGCATTAACTGTCGCCTTGCTTGCGCAGGACCCATTTCATTGGGTTGCCATCAATGTATTCCCATTTTTCGTTGTAGTCCGCCTGATTTCGGATTACATGGTCATAATAGGATCGCTGAAAAATTGATGCGCCGATTTCTTTTGTGGTCAGCGCTTTGATGGATCGAACTATGCTGGCGACCCGGTTTCCGCCGAAACGGTTGGGCCAGACGTCATCGCCGGTGCGCAGCCGGATGATTATATGTACATGGTCCGGCATGATTACATATTTTTCGATTTCAGGCACATTTTGAATGTATTTTTCCAAAACTTTGCCATAGGGCAGCAAATGAACCTGTCTGGTGAATCGGTCGATTGTGGAGAGAAGCGGCTTTCGGTCAGCGACACAGAACGTGATAAAGTACGCCCCGTTTTGGCTGTAGTCGTAATTCGGAATCCGATTTGGCTTGCGTTGTGGCAAATCCATATGTATCACCCTCGAAAATCATAACATACATAACGCGTGATTGCAAATCCCATTTTGAAAGATTTTTTAGATACCGCCCCACCGCGTAGGGGACGATGCCCACATCGTCCCGAGGGCCCGACAACCACCGGGTACATTATCCCCGGACCGTTTTCCCACCGCGTAGGGGACGATGCCTACATCGTCCCGAAAGGTCCAACAACCAAGTGGTACGTTTTAACCGGGGCGGTCAGGCGTTGTGGGTTGCGGGACGATGAGGGCATCGTCCCCTACGCGGGTCGTGGGCGCATCCGGTTTGACCGGGCGGCGTGGTGTGACGGGGCCCACCGGCCGTCTCATACTTTGGTAGGATTTACAAACATCCATCCGTCCTTTAAAATAGGGAACAAAGGTTACTTCGAATTCTCGAAAGGAGAGGTCACTATGAAAACCAACCGAAATCCATCTTTTTGGCGCAGAGGCTTGGCACTGCTCCTGGCGGTGTGTCTGGCGGCGGGGTATGTGCCGGTGCCGGGCTACGCCGAGGGCTGCACCCACGAGCACGGGGAAGAATGCTATGAGGTCACGACGGAGTGTGTCCATACCCACGACGAGAGCTGCTGGTCGGACCCCGCCTTGGTGGAGGCCGGGGAGGAGCCGGATGCCTGTGGACATGAGTGCACCGAGGAGACTGGGTGTGTGGTCAGGGTGCTGAACTGTGGGCATGTGCATGATGAGGCCTGCGGGGAGGGGGTGGAGGTCCAGGAAGAGGAGCCGAAGGAAGAACCCCAGGAAGAGCCGGAGCCCCAGCCGGAGGAGCCCGAGGGGGAGGAAGAGCCGAAGGAGGAGCCCAAAGGGGAGCCTCAGCCCAAGACCGTCACCGCCTGGACCTGGGTAGACGAGGCGGAGGCTCTGGACCCGGAGACAGGGAAGCTGTGCCTTGTGGCCAGCGAGGAGGCTCCTGTTTCCTTTGAGCAGATTGTGGAAGTCCTGCCAAGAATGGCAGAGGCAACGGTGGACGGCGAAGGGGAGACCCTGCCCTTAGCGGCCTGGACCTGCGCCGAGTACCCGGAGGACGGGGCCTATCAGGGGAGCTTCGTTTTTGAGGCGGAGCTGCCGGAGGGGTATGCGCTGGGGGACGGCGTGGAAGCCTTGGATGTGGTTGTGGAGTTTGGCGGGGCGGTGATGCTGGCGGAAAATGCTGTGGGCGTGATTGTGGACGGCGTGGAGGGGAAGTACGCTACCTTTGACGAAGCACTGGAGAAGACTATCGCCGCGACGGGTGAGAGTGTAACGGTCAAGCTGTACGAGGATTCCGAAAGAAGCGAGCACCACGACATCACCCGAGATGTGACCATTGATTTGAACGGAAATGGGCTGGAAGAAAAATATATACATTTTCTTCGCGTAAAAAATGGTGCAACGTTAACTTTGGAAGACAGTAAGAGCGGCGGTACTAGCGGTATCTGTGCCAGTGTGGATTCCGAGAATACAGGGAATATCGTCGTGAAAAATGGTGAATGGGGGAGTTTGTTTATAGCTGGCGGCGGGCTTACCGTGAAAAACGGAAGAATAGAGGAGATTTATCTTAAGCGGAAATCCCAAATCCTAGGTGGTAGTGTAGGTGTATTGCGAATTTATGAAGCGAACCTTCTTATCCTATCCGGCGGAAGTTTTAACATGATTCTAAGCAAGGCCAACGAAATTGGAAAACCGTCTCCGTCCATCCCGGCGGCGGACCTGTTGGCACCCGGCTATGCCTTCCGACAGAACGAGGATCAAAAGTTGCTGCGGTACAAGGACCTGCCAACCCTGGACGACTATACGGTTCTGCAAAACGTCACCGCAGTCAAATGCCAGTCCCACGTCTTCGAAACCGGCAACCCCAACTGTATCTACTGCAATACCCTCTGCACCCACCCCACCGTGAACCAAACCACCGGAGCCTGCGAGTCCTGCGGAGCGGTGCTGTATGATGCGGCGGTTGTGACAAACCTGGGGACGGAGCAGGAGCAGGTCACGCTCTACGAAAAAGTGAGCGACGCGTTCGATGCCGCCGCGGTTGGCTTTTCTCAAAAAGAAATCCGGCTGCTGCGGGATGCTGCGTCGGATGTGGCTTCCCTTCGTTTTCCCTATAAGACAGATTTGAACGGCAATGGATTTACACTTCGCGGAGCCGTGACGGTGGGGGAGGCGTTTAGTTCTGGCAGTATTGAGAATATCACACTTTTGCCGGGAGATAACCAGGAAACCAGCCTCCAGATGGAGTCTGACGATGTGAAACTAGGGGCGCAATGCACGGTCCACGGATTACTATTAAAGTATATAAAGACCTATGATGTTGTAAAGGACGGCTTTGCTCTGTATACAGATGCGCAGCACACAAAGCTTGCCGATGCCGCGACAAGTCTCTTTACGGGGACACTCTATACGGGGGAGCACACCCATGATTACTCCGAGAAAGGCGGAAGCTGCGACTGTGGGAAAACAGTTGAGGCGAAAGTTACTTCCGGTGGAAAAACGACATTTTATGAATCTGTGAGGGATGCTATTTCCGCGGCCAACGGAAGCGGCGGAGTGGTTACCGTATTTCAAGATCTCAATTTCCCACAAATTGGTAGGCTCACCGGGAGCATGACTGTTGATCTGAACGGTTTTGCATGGTATACCAGAAACTCCAACAGCCTGTTTATCGTAGCTGGCGGAGACGGAACCGAGGTCATCATTCAAAATGGTAGGATCGAAAGCTGGAACAGTGCCAATGGTGCTGTTTACCTGCAGGGCGGCAGCCTGGTGATCGAGGGCACCGCGGTTTTGGACGGCTATACGAATCCCGCCATCACCGTCACCGGCGGCAGCCTGACCCTGAAAGAAGGGGCGGTACTGCTGCAAGGCCTGAAAGCCCAGTCCGGCCATACCATCGGCGAGTATCTGGCGCCGGGTACTGCCTATGCGTTGTATGATATAGCCGCGGAAGCACCGGCGGTGCCGCTGATGCTGGTGCAAGGCGATGTGGAGGAGACCCAGGAAAATCTGGTAATCGTGGCGCATACGCATCATTTTGACGCGAACAGCAAGTGCCAGGATTGCGGCTATGTGTGCGGCCACGAGAGCAAGAACATGGATACCGGCAAATGCAACGCCTGTTCCAAGCAGCTCTACCAGGCCAAAATCGGCACCACCGGTTACGCCACCCTGGACGCCGCCCTAGCGGAGGCCCAGAAAACCGAGAACTGCACGGTAACGATATTGTGTGATATCGCACTTTCTCGAACTGCCTATTTCTATCTTACAAGAGGAACCTTTACCCTAAATCTGAATGGACATAAGCTGGCGCAGCCGTCAGATATTAGCGCTGAAGATGATGCACTGTTTAGAATCGCTGGTGCGGATATTACGATAGAAGGAACGACTGCAGGAAGTGAGATCAGCGACAGGAGACTGGGTACGGTAATGCTGATGAGCGGAAAGCTGTCCATTCACGGTGGAAAAATCAGAAAGGTTGCCTTGATAGGCGGAGAACTGACGATTACAGATGGTGAATTTGGGGAGGTTGCTGCTTATCCATATGATTTTACCGCGGCAATCTCTGGGGGCACGTTCGAGCGTATCGTTTATGGTGAGGATGATGGTGGATGGGAAGGAAGTCTGCTGACTATTCTGAAATCCGGCTATGCCTTCTTCGACGTGGATAGCAAGGAGGTTGTGGACGCTTCCGGCATGGAATTGAAAAACGTCTATGTCAGCACCCACACCCACACCAAGCGTGATGGCTATAAAACCTGCGCCTGCGGCTACACCTTCCCCTATGCCGCCGTCACCCAGGCCCCCGAGCCTCTGACCCTGACCTACTCCGGCCAGACTCAGGCATTGGCCACGGCGGGCACCGCTCAGAGCGGCACCTTGGTCTACAGCCTGACCCAGGACGGCGCCTACACTTCCGTCATCCCCACGGGGAAGAACGCTGGAAGCTACACCGTCTACTACAAGGTCCAGGGCGATGACGGTCACTTGGATACGGCGGTCCAGAGCTTGAACGTGACCATCGCCAAGAAGGACGTGACCATTACCGGCACTACGGCGGAGGCTGCAAAAACCTACGACGGCACCACCACCGCGACCATCACCGCTTCCGGCACCATCCAAGGAAACTTGGACGGGGAGGACCTGACGATTATCCCTGGCAGGGCCGACTATCCGGACAAGAATGTGGGCACAGACAAGACCGTGACCTTCACAGGTTTCGCACTGAGCGGCAGCGCCAAGGACAACTATCGTCTGACGGCCCAGCCGACCCCTGTTACGGCGGATATCACCACAAGAGAAATCGTGGCGAAAATCACGCCCCAGGATAAGGACTTTGACGGCGGCGACTCGGCCACAGCAGACGTACAGCTCCAGAATGTTGTGACTGGGGATGACCTCAGCCTGAAAACCGGAACGGTACGCTTCGGCGGCAGAGCGGCAGGGGAGCATAAGCTGGTATTTACGGGGTATGCCCTGGAAGGAAGGGATAAGGATAACTATATTCTGACCCTCCCGGAGACCAGGGCAGCTATCCGGCCCACCGACCGCTACCTGGACCTGACAGACCTGGGCCTTACCGATCCCATCACCATCGACGGCAAGCTTTACCCCATCGAAGAGGCTGACGGAACACGCTTCGTGGCCCTGCCGGAAGAGGGGGACCTCTTCACCACCTACACCTACGGCGGCTCGGGCCATCCTTACCCCACCGGTATGCATGTCTACACCATTGAGAGAAAAGCCACCGGCTCTACGGCCACGGAGATCCCTGATTTCCGGAATCTGCTGACCTACGCCGGCTGCTCCATCCGCATCAGCGGAAAGCAGGGCATCCGGATGATCACGTCCCTGGACGAGGCAACGAAGAAAGCTCTGACGGGCAAGGGCCTGAATGGGTATACCCTGGAGGAGTACGGCACCGTGGTGAGCTGGACGGAGAACCTGGCAGGCGAAAACTTCCTGCGGCTGGGAGAAGTCTACGCCCGGTCCAACTACGCCTACCTGAAAGGCAGGGCGGACCCGGTGTTTGCCCGGAAAAACGGCGTTATGCAGTATACCAACGTGCTGCTGCTGGGGAACCTGACGGAAGCGGACTACGACAAGGACCTGACCCTGCGGGCCTATATCACGCTGCGCAATTCCGCAACGGGGGAGACCGTCACCCTCTACGGCGGCACCGTGACCCGGAGCATCTATTACGTTGCCAAACAGAACGCGGATACCTACAAACCCGGGACCACGGGGTACAAGTTCGTGCATAAGATCATCGACGCGGTGGAGAATCCATAAAACCCTCTCCTGGGAGAGGGTGGCAGGGCGAAGCCCTGACGGGTGTGGGGCGGAACCGGGACCAAGTTTGTACCGCCCCTCATCCGCCGCCGCGGCGGCACCTTCCCCCAGGGGAAGGTAGGAGACGCAAAGGAGGAAAACTACATGAAAAAATACATGGCCATTTTATTGGCCCTGACCCTGCTTCTGGCAGGCTGCGGGCAGAAAGCGGAGGAGACGACGGCTGCACCGGAAACCACGGCGGCACCTACGGAGACGACAGTCCCTGCGGAAACCACCGTGCCGGAGACCACTGCCAGGGAACCCAAGCTGGTGACGGCCACCGTCATGGGGGAGCACATCCCGGTGATCCGTCTGCTCCTGGCCCAAGGGGACACCGTGGAGGTCACGGGCTATGAAGGGGAGACCCTGGCTCAGGTCCAGACCGGGGCGGGCGCCGGCACTGTGGAGACCAGGTTCCTCAGCTTCCCGGACGAGACTTTTGAAGGCTGGACGGCTTATGCCCAGTGGAACGCCGGGTTCTACCCCTCCTTTGACCTGCTGGGGGAGCCGGAAGCGAAACTCGGCACCAATACCAAGCTGGAGGTTTTGGCGGAATTGGGTAACTGCTATTATGTAAACTACAACGGCAAGACCGGCTTTGTGTCCTCCAGCCAGGTCAGCAAGTGGCAGTATGCGGCCCCGGAGGCCACCGAGGGGAGCAGCGGCGGCTCCTCTTCCGGCAGCGGCTCCCGGGACGGCGGGGACATCACCATGATGGGCGGGCTCCGGCTGCATCTGGTGGCGGAGACCACAAAAACCGGCTCCGCCCAGGCGAAGATCGACGGGGTGCCGGTGGTCATCCGCTACGCTTCCCTGGGGGAGCAGATCCGGGTGGTGGCGGAGGAGGGCTTTGCCGAACCCATCCCGGGATACCTGACCGTCTTGGAAGCGGACGGCAGCTATGCCTATGTGCCGGAAATCTGGGCCCAGAAGGACGCAGACCCGGTCTTTGAAAGCTGGGAGGGCTTTGTGGGCTACAACTGCAAGCTCTACGACAACTTTACCCTCTCCGGCAAGGAGCAAAAGCCCCTCTACGGCAATACGGCGGTGAAGGTCCTGTGGGACACCGGCACCGTGGCCTACGTCCAGGCCGGGGAGGACACAGGCTTCGCCCCCTCTGCTACCTTGCGGACCACCCGGCTCCCCGCCCCCTCTACGGAGGACTCCGGCGGCGGCTCCTCCCATTCCTCCTCCTCTTCCTCCTCCGGCGGCGGAGACTGGACGCCCCCCAAGCTGTAAACCTTGACGCCTCCTCGCTTTTCGGGTAGAATAGGCCCAAAAGCGGGGAGGCGTTTTTATGACTGCTGCCGAGAAAACCGCCCGGGAGATCGCCCGGGAAGTGGAGAAAAGGGGCGGGCGGACCTACTACGTGGGGGGATTTGTCCGGGACCGGGTACTGGGAATCGAAAATAAGGATGTGGACATCGAGGTCCACGGGGTGCCAGCCCCTGTTCTGGAGGAAATTCTGGATACGCTGGGGGAGCGGACGGAGATGGGGGCCAGCTTCGGGGTCTACGGCCTGAAACACCTGGACCTGGACATCGCCATGCCGAGGAAAGAGGAGGCCACGGGCCGGGGCCACCGGGACTTCGCCGTGTTCACGGACCCCTGGCTGGGCACGGAAAAGGCCGCCCGACGGCGGGACTTCACCATGAACGCCCTGATGGAGGATGTGCGCACCGGGGAGATCATCGACCATTTTGGGGGCCGGGAGGACCTGAAAAAGGGGATCCTCCGCCATGTGGACGACAGAAGCTTTCCGGAGGACCCCCTGCGGGTGCTGCGCTGCGCCCAGTTCGCCGCCCGGTTCGGCTTTTCCGTGGCACCGGAGACGATAACGTTATGTAAACAGATGGACCTGACCACATTACCCAGGGAACGGGTCCTGGGGGAGCTGGACAAGGCTCTGCTGAAAGCAAAGCGGCCCTCGGTGTTTTTTAAGGTACTGCGGGAGATGGACCAGTTAGAGAGCTGGTTTCCCGAGGTAAAGACCCTCATCGGGGTCCCCCAGGACCCCATTCACCACCCGGAAGGGGACGTGTGGAACCACACCATGGGGGTTTTGGATGCCGCCGCCGGAATGCGGGAGGCGGCCAAGGAGCCCCGGAACCTGCTGCTGGCGGCCCTGTGCCACGACTTTGGAAAGCCCCAGACCACCACCATCGACGAAGGGGGCCATATCCGGGCCCTGCGGCACGAGACCGCCGGGGTGCCCTTGGCAGAGGCGTTTATAAAACGCCTGACCTCCGAGGGGGAGGTCAGGCGGTATGTGACCAATATGGTGGCCCAGCATATGCGGCCGAATATGATCGCGGAGGGGCATCCAAAGCTGAAAACCACCAACCGCCTCTTTGACGACAGCGTGTGTCCCGAGGACCTGCTTCTGCTGTGCAAGGCCGACCGGATGGGGCAGCACAAGGAAGCGGGCTACGGATCGGTGGAGGCCCTGCTCCACAGCCGTCTGGAGGCCTACCGGGCCACTATGGCGAAGCCCGGAGTCACGGGCAGGGACCTGGTGGAGCTGGGCTTCCGGCCGGGACCGGAATTTTCTGAGGCTCTGAAGTTTGCCCATAAGCTCCAGCTGGCAGGGGTGGAGAAGAAAGAGGCTCTCAGCCAGACGAAGGGATTTTTGAAGAAGCTGAAAAAGCCCTCTCCTGCTGGAGAGGGTGGACCGGGCGCAGCCCGGGACGGGTGTGGAGGGGACACCTGAAAGTCAGGACCGGACCCGGTTTCAACCGTTAGGGGTCCCCTCCACACCCGCCGCTGCGGCGGCACCCTCTCCAAGCAGGAGAGGGCGGGGGCTTAGATCAGTCCGTAATGCCGCATAGCCTTTTCCACACCGTCCTCCAGCAGGGGGGCGGTGACATACTCTGCGGCGGCTTTCGCCTCCTCCATGCCGCTGCCCATGCAGACGCTGTGGGCGGCGGTTTGGAACATGGGCAGGTCATTGGTGCTGTCGCCGATGGCCAGGGTTTCGGACTGGGGAATATCCAGGGCTTTCAGCAGCTCCAGCATGCCGTTCGCTTTGCTGGAGCCTTTTAATACGAACTCCGTGAAGTCGTCCTTGCCCCGGAGAATGACCTCAAAATAGGGTTCCATGGCCTCCCGGAAGCATTTTGCGGCCTCCGGGTCATAGCACCAGGTGACGAACTTCATGAAGTCCGGGTGCTCCTGCACGGTGTGGATGGGGAAGCCCTTGCTCTTCATCTGCTCCAGCTCCAGCTTCTGTTTGGGATAGCGGAGGCGGTCCGGGTCGTAGACCATGGCGCCGTCGGCGCACTCGTAGAGGGGGAGAATGCCGTATTCCGCCACTTTCTGCCGGACCAGGGCCTGGAGGGCCCCGTCCGGATGGCGGCGGTAGAGCCAGGAGCCGTTTAAAAGAATTTCCATGCCGCAGCCGCAGACCCAGCCGGAGAAAGGAAGTTCCCGGATCCGGGGATCAATGTGGGCGTAGGGCCGTCCGGTGTTCACTACGGGGACGTGGCCGCGCTCCCGGAGAGCCTGAATGGTGCGGACGGCGGAAGGGGGAATATAGAGGGTTTTGGTATCGACGACGGTGCCGTCGAGATCGAAAAAGACGACCATGTTCTGTTTCTCGGTTCCTTTCCTTAAGCGTCGGACCGGGCGTAGGCGTTCTTCATCACGTTGCTGCGCTCAAACAGCACCTTGTCCAGGACCTCCTGGCTTAATCTTTGGATGGTGTCCGCCAACTCCTGATTGGCCTGGAGCCGCGCTTCCAGACGCTTGGCGGGGTCCTCCTGGGCACGCAGAAGCTTGTCATAGTGATTCAGAATGCGCCGGGCCTCGGCGGCGGCGGAGAGCTGATAGCGCTCGATGTGGATGAGGCTGCCCTTATAGGAGCCGTCAGCCAGGGCGGCAATGAGACGGCTGACCCAGTAGAAGCTGTCCGTTGTGGCGTGGGGTCCGGTGGAACTCAGGTACTCCGGTACCTGAGGCACCTGGGAATAGATGGGAAGACAAGCATTAAAGGCGTTGGAGCCGAAGCAAAGCCACTGGATGGCGGCGCAGTCGGAAGGCACACCGGGCCGGATGCAGTTGATAGACAGCAGGTCTGTCCGGTTGATGCCAATTGGCCGGTACTTGCCCCGAAGGCTGGGGTCCCCGTAGCTGCCGTAGGGATCGTAGGGGGTGCCCTGGTAGTGGGAGGACAGGAGGTACTTCACGTCCTCCACGGTGATTTTCCGCTCCGGGCGGACGCACCAGGGCAGGTCGTCGTCCTCCGGGCCGTAGTCAGCGTCGGGGCCCTCCCAGGTGAAGCTGTGGGGGAGCAGGCAGCGCAGCATGAACCAAGCCCGGGGGGTGTTGTACACGTGGTCCGAGTCCTCGTGGGAGCCGAAGGCCAGCCGGGGGTCAAAGGGGCCGTCCATGGTCAGGTCCAGGCTGTTTTCAGCAATGAATTCCGGCAGGTCCGCGGAGAAGAGGTTGTTTTTGCCCTCGGTGTCCGTCAGATCCAGCTCATCTATGCCAAGCTGGTTGGGCATGACCACCACGCCCTCGTCCGGCACCCGGCGGGCCATCCAGTGGTGGCCGCCGATGGTTTCCAGCCACCAGATTTCTTTTTCGTCCTGGAAAGCAATGCCGTTCATTTCGTAGGTGCCGTAGGTTTCCAGCAGGCTGCCCAGGCGCAGGACCCCCTCCCGGGCAGAGTGAATATAGGGCAGCACCAGAAGAACAATGTCCTCCTCGCCGATGCCCTGCTCCACCAGGGGGTCCGCCCCCAGCACCCGGGGGTTGGAGGTGATGGTCTCCGTGGCGGTCATGGAGACGTTGGCGGTATTGATGCCGCTGGCCGCCCAGATGCCCTTGCCCTCTACGGCATTGGGGGCGGCAGTGTGGGCCATGGCGTCCCCCGGCATGGGGATCTCCACCCCGGACAGGACGCTTTTGTAGACGGCGGGCTCCTTTCGGGCCGGAACCACCGTCACCTTTTTCGGGGTGTAGTGGAAGGACCCAGCGTCGTCGTTCCGGGCGATGATGGTAGAGCCGTCGTTGCTGGCCATGCGGCCAACGAGAATGGTGGTACAGGGCATGATAAACAACTCCTTTTGTAAAAAATCTCCCACCCTCTCCAAGCAGGAGAGGGCAGGGGCTTTTGATGGTCAGCCTTCCGGTAGCCCCAAAGCGGCAGTGGTCAAAATCCCCAGACAGGCATTGTAGATGGAATCGAACTGGTCAAGGGGCAGGGGATTCTCCCCTTTTCCCGCCTCAATGGTGAACCCGGGCCGATGCCAGGTCTTGATGAACCAGTCCTTGTATCCGGCGAAGCTGGACTCGTAGGGGGTATCCTCCAGGCTGTAGCCCGAGAGCCGGGCGAATTCCTCTCCCAGGGCCCGGGCGCCGGGAACCTCGATATTGTCGTATTTCCAGTAAATGGTCTCCCCCTGGGTGTGGAAGGCCAGGGTCAGAACGGGGTCTAAGTACCGGGTGAAGTCTGCCAGAGCCCGGGTCTCCTTCTGGGTCAGGGGGGCCCGGCCTACATAGTCCCGGGGCCCCGGGCGGGTGTAGCCCTGGGAGAACTTGATTTCCCTTGCCTGGAGCCACCCGGCGGGGTACTGGAGGTTCAGGTCCACCCCCAGAAGATTGGCCTTCCAGCCACTGGGGAAGGGAATGTCCGGGTAATTCTCCGACAGGCGCGCGGCCTGCTCCCACTGGAGGCTCCCCACGGGGATGGCCCCGGTGACCAGGTCCACCCCGTCCGGGTCCACCATGGGTACCAGGAAAATTTGGCAGTTCTCTTCAAAAAGCCGCCCGGGGATGCCGTAGAGCTCGCTGCCCTCCATGATCGCCTTGGACAGCTCTTCGGCGAATTTTAAGAGCACTGTGGCGGTGATCCATTCGTTGGCATGGTGGGCGGCGGTGAAGAGCACCGTCCGGCCTCCGCTGCCGATGTTCAGGGCCTCGATTTCCCGGCCAAAGGCCGTGGTGGTCAGGACCCTCTTGCCGCAGACGGGATAGGTGCGGGTGATTTCCTCCGCCGTGTCCCGGGCCAGCTGGTAGGTCATGGGTACATCCGTTTTCACAATGGGCATAGCGTACCTCCTGGAAGAAAGACTCTTACAGGATATGCGGGAAGGCCCAAAGTGGTGAACTTGGCTCCCCCTTTGGGGGAGCTGGCAGCCGCAGGCTGACTGAGAGGGCCCTCTCCGCCCTTCGGGCACCTCTCCCAAAGGGAGAGGCAAGGGGGGAGCTCTATTTTCGCTGCTCCAGATAAATCATCAGCACCGCAATATCCGCCGGGCTGACGCCGGAGATCCGTCCAGCCTGGCCCAGAGACACCGGGCGGATGTCACTGAGTTTCTGCCTTGCCTCCAGCCGGAGACCGGAGATGGCGTTGTAGTCGATGTCCTCGGGAAGAAGCCTTGCTTCTTCCTTCTTGAATTCTGCCACCTGCTTTTCCTGCCGGGCCAGATACCCCGCGTATTTCAGCTGAATTTCCACCTCTTCGGTGACGGAAAGGGGCAGTTCCGGCCGGTCCTTGTCGAAGGGGGCCAGGTCTGCGTAGCTGACCTGGGGGCGGCGCAGGAGGTCCGCCAGGCGGGCGGAGTTTTCCACCGGGGCGGTGTCCCGGTTCCTGAGCATTTCGTTCAGGGCCTCGCTTCCGGGGATGCCGCTGGACTCCAAGCGGCCGATTTCCCGCTTCACGGCCTCGTACTTCGCTTCCACCGCTTTCAGGCGCTCGGGAGGGATGAGGCCCACCTTTGCCCCGATGGCTGTTAAGCGCTGGTCCGCGTTGTCCTGCCGGTGGAGGAGCCGGTATTCGGACCGGCTGGTCATGATCCGGTAGGGCTCCTGGGTGCCCTTGGTGACCAGATCGTCAATGAGGGTGCCGATGTAGCTGGTGTCCCGGGTCAGGATCATGGGGGGCCGCCCCAGCAGCTTCAGGGCGGCGTTGATGCCGGCGACTAACCCCTGAGCGGCGGCCTCCTCGTAGCCGGAGGTGCCGTTGAACTGGCCCGCGCCGTAGAGGCCCGGGACCTTTTTGCTCTCCAGGGTGGGCTTTAATTCCGTGGGGTCTACGCACTCGTATTCGATGGCGTAGGCGGGACGCATCATTTCGGCGTGCTCCAGTCCCGCCACGGTCCGCAGCATTTTTATCTGCACGTCCTCCGGGAGACTGGAGGAGAAGCCCTGGATGTACATTTCCTCGGTGTTCAGCCCGCAGGGTTCAATGAAGAGCTGGTGCCGGGTTTTCTCCGGGAAACGAACGATCTTCGTCTCAATGCTGGGGCAGTACCGGGGGCCTACGCCGGAGATGGTGCCGTCGTAGATGGGGCTCCTGTCCAGGTTCTCCCGGATGATCCGGTGGGTCTCTTCGTTGGTATAGGTCAGGTAGCACACGGCGGAGTTGTTGACCTTCCCTGTGGTGCGGAAGGAGAAGGGCTCTACGGTGTCGTCCCCGGGCTGAAGCTCCATTTTGGAAAAATCAATGCTCCGCCGGTTCACCCGGGGGGGCGTGCCGGTCTTGAACCGGCGAAGGCTCAGCCCCAGACCCCGCAGGCTGTCCGCCAGGCCGATGCTGGGATGCATCCCGTCGGGGCCGGAGGACAGCACAGAGGGCCCAATGATGACGGTGGAGTCCAGATAGGTGCCGGTGGCAACCACCAGCGCCCGGGCCCCATACTGGGCCCCCAGGTTGGTCTCCACGCCGGAGACGGCCCCGCCTTCCGTCAGGACCTTCACGATCTGGGCCTGCTTCAGCTCCAGCCCTTCCTGCTTTTCCAGGGTGTGCTTCATGTATTCCTGGTAGCGCCGCCGGTCTGCCTGGGCCCGGAGGGAATGGACTGCAGGGCCCTTGCCCCGGTTCAGCATCCGGTACTGGATGCAGCTGGCGTCCGCCGCCAGGCCCATTTCGCCTCCCAGGGCATCCAGCTCCCGGACCAGATGGCCCTTGCCGGTGCCGCCGATGGCGGGGTTGCAGGGCATATTGCCCACGGCGTCCAGGTTGATGGTGAAGAGGATGGTCTTAAGGCCCAGCCGGGCGGCGGCCAGGGCGGCCTCAATGCCGGCGTGGCCCGCCCCAATGACGGCCACGTCGCAGTTTTCCACAAAATAGGACATTGTTAAGCCTCCTCAGGCTCTTTTTTCTCTTCCTTGGGAAGCACGAAGGGCTTGCACACCACCTCGCACCGGTGGATGGGTGTGCCCAGGGCGTGGAACTTCTCCTCGTAACCGGTCATGATGCCCACCACGCCGTCTCTGTGCAGGTCGTCGGTGACATTCTTGGTCTCCAGGCCGCAGGCGGCGAACTCCTCCAGGGAGAAGGCGAAGAGGGGGGCGTTGTCGGTTTTGAAGTGGAATTCACCGCCCTCCCGGACCACCCGGCAGTATTTGTCCAGGAAGCCCCGGTGGGTCAGGCGGCGCTTGGCGTTCTTTTTCCGGGGCCAGGGGTCCGGGAAGTTGATGAACAGCCGGTCAATTTCCCCGGGGGCGAAAATGCTTTCGATTTCCGCCACATCCATATCGATGAAGAAGACGTTGGTAAGACCCATGTCCCGGGCCTTCTCCATGGCCACCACCATGGCCTCCCGGCACCGCTCCACGGCGATGAGGAGCACGTCTGGGTTTGCCTGGGCGGTCTCTGCGGTGAACTTGCCCTTGCCGCAGCCCACTTCCACCCACAGGGCGGTGCAGTCCGGCTTCAGGGACCGCCACTGGCCCTTCTTCTCCTGGGGCTCGGCGATCCGGTAGGCGGCGCACCGCTCCATCCGGGGCTCCAGGTTCTTCATTTTGCGCATTCTCATAGGGGGTATCCTCCAAAAGACGAGAGTTATTTCAATAATCGATTTATTATACTCGGCTTTTCGGAAAAAGTCAAAAAGAATCATAGAGAGGGTATATACTCTCTCAGTTAAGTTAAGTTAAGTTGGGCGCTCTTGCCGCCTTATGGCCTCAAGAAAGACCATAGGGAACGACTTGGTCGTTCCCTACGAAAAAAGCTTTATTCCCCATACCGGATGAGATACTGCTCCCACAGGAAGCTTTCTCCGCTGTCCTCCAGGTCAAAAGCCTCCCGGATGCCGGTGCAGATGCGGCGGAGCTTCTGCTGGAGGATGGGGGCGGTGAACATATCCCCATTGCCGGGATTTACGGCGCACTCGAAGATGCGGGCCCGGTCCTCGGCGGGGTTCACCATGGCGTAGTAGTCCACGAAGCACCGGTTGGTGCCGGTGAGGTACTGCTGATTTGCGCTCATGTCGGCGTTTACATCCAGGCTGTAGGCAAACTCCTGGGGGTTCAGGTCCGCCCAGTCGTCGTAGGCGCTGCAGCGGTTCATCACCTGGGTATCGATGAGGTGGCTGAACTCATGGAACAGGGTGTAGCGCAGGTCCTCCACAGGGGCCAGGGCCAGCACGACATAACAGTGATCGTCTTCCTGGAACTGCAGTCCCTGGGCGCTGGCCAGGCTCCCGGAGGCAGGGGTGCCCTGGATCTTGGGCACCAGGCACAGGGAGAAGCCCTCCCACCCGGTCTGGAGCCGGGAGAGAAAGCCCTCCGGAAAGGTGGAGAGGAGCTCCCCAATGGCTTCCAATGTCCAGTCCGTCTCGTCTGCCGGGGCGGTGCCGGAGAAGGTATAGTCCCAGGGCTGGACGGCGAGGGATTCCTCTCCTATGCGGATATCCAGGCCATACTTGGATTGCAGTTCGTCGGCCATGGCACGGCTCTGGGCGGCCTCCTGGGCTGTGGGGGTATCGTGGTAGGGCGCCAGGCAGCTTTCTCCGCTTTGGGCGGGGAAGGCGTCGTAGTGCCAGCGGAGGATGAGCCATCCGGTATCCGCACTGTGGGCCAATATGTAGAGCTTTCCATCGGCGGTGACGCAGCCCAAGCGCACCTGGTCAACGTTGGGCAGGCTTACCTCGCTGCGGCAGACCCCGGTAGAGAGCAGATACAGCCGCAAGGTCATGCCGGAATCCAGAGATTGGCCGGTGACGGCAGCGGAGAGCTCCGGCAGGAAGCCCAGACATCTTTCCCCGGACCGGGTCACAAGGCGCTGTGTCGCTGTTCCCAGAAGCATCACCCGGGAAAAGGCCCCAGGGCTGGCGCATACAGCCAGTCCCTCCGGCAGGGCGGCAGCATCCCGGGGAGAAAGGGCTTCTTCCATAGACTGGCCGTCCTCGGCAGAAACAAGCAGGGTGTTTTCCTCCCCGTTGGGGTCTGTCAGGCTCAGAAGCAGCGTTTTGCCGTCCCCCAGGCACCGGACGGAGCCGGACTGCACCGCCATATTGTCCCGGAGGACCCGGGAGCTGCCCAGGTCCGTATCCAGCAGGTACAGTCCGTCCTTTTGCAGGTAATAGAAGGTGTCCCCCTGGGGAGAGACCCCGGGAAGACCAATGGTCCCCTCCGGCAGGTCCCAGGCGGAGAGGCGGGAGAGAGTACTGTCCAGCCCCAGGACCTGCCGGGCAGTCTCATCGTAGACAAAGAGCCGGTCTCCGACCGCGGTCAGGACCTGACCGGTGGAGACGGACGCCGCCTCCCGGAGGGTGGAGCCGGTGTAGAGGGTCATGCCGCTTTCCGTGGAGAGGACTACGTTCTCTCCCAGGGCCCAGAGACCCGAAGGGGCGGTTTCCGCAAGGGGGAAGACCTCCATAATGCCGCTGGTCTGGGATTCCAGGGCGTGGCCGGAGACATGGAGGGATTGTCCCGCAGCCTCGGTGGGTTCCGGGACTTCCTCCGTTTTTTCGGCGCATCCAGCCAGCAGGAACAGGCAGAGCACAGCGGCAAGCAGTTTCATATCATTGTCTCCTGGATAAGGTATAGTCGTCCCCCTGGCGGTAATAGGGGCACTGTTGGGACCGGGAGGTGAGGATGTGGTATACCTCGTCCTCGTCCAGGTCCATCATGCAGTAGTACTCGTCGTACTCCTCATCATAATCATAATACCAGCAGGTGTCGCATTGGGTCGAATCCATGGTCATTCCTCCAGAATTCGGAAAGAAAAGTCTCCGTTTTCGTAAACCAGGAAGCTGTGGCTCCCGTCCTTGGGGATGGACACGCTGCCGGGGTTCAGGCACCGGATGCCCTCCACCTCTTTGTCCAGCTTCACATGGGTGTGGCCGTAGAGGAACACGGAACCTGCGCTCAGGGGCGGAAGATTCTCTGGGTTTTGATGGTGGCCGTGGGTCAGGTAGAAGGTTTTGCCGTCCACCAGGAGCTCTGCGTAGTCGGCCAGGCAGGGGAAGGGCAGCACCATCTGGTCCACCTCTGCCTCGCAGTTTCCCCGGACGGCGATGATCCGTTCCTTCATGGCGCTGAGCATGGGGATCACTTTCTTGGGGGCGTAGTCCTTCGGCAGGTCGCTTCTGGGGCCGTGGTAGAGCAGGTCTCCCAGGAGGATGACCTTGTCCGGGTTTTCCTTTTCGATTTCTTCACACAGCCGGCCGCACCAGTAGGCGCTGCCGTGAATGTCCGAGGCGATGAGCAGTTTCATGTTTTTTCTCTCCTTCATCAAAAAAGCAGCATCCTCAGATGCTGCCTAAATAGTGTTCCACATCGAAAGGCCGCAGCTTTTCGTCTTTGCGCAGATATAAAGGGTGGTGGGGATGGCCTTTTTTTGTGATGGCTCCGGCGCAGTACCACTGGGCGCCGTACTCCCGGCCAATGTCCAGCATATCCCTGACGCAGTCTTTTAAGTATTCCCGCTTTTCAATCACCGCTCCCCAGGCGGCCCAGACGGCAGGGGAATCGGACAGGGACAGCACATACCGGAAGGCCTCCATATTCTCCTTGTGGAGCAGGGGGTTGCACACCTTTTCCATGGTGTCCGGGTCTGTGGCCCGCTGGGCGTAGACATTGAACATGAGGAAGCTGTCGTAGCCGTTGCCCAGGGCAATGCGCTGGACGGACTTCAGGGTATTGTCCAGGTCGTCCGGCTGGGCGGTGGAGGGGTTGATGCCGATGCAGATCAGGGGCTTCTTTCCCCGGGTGCCTAAGATGTACCGGTATTCGGAGTAAAAGTTGGGGGCGTAGAGCCATTTGGTGATGTCATAGTCCGGGCTGGGGGTGTTGGCGGCCTCCAGGGCCTGCCGGAAGGTCACCAATTCTAGATCCAGGGTCGTACCTTTGGGAACGTGCATTCAGGCCTCCTCGTGGGGGAACCACCAGCTCTTGCTGGGGTCGTGGAAGGGACATTCGGATTCACTTAGCCCCTTTTGGCGGCACCAGGCGGAGAAGGCGGCATCCAGGAAGGGGTAGACCCCATCCATGGTGGACTGGAGACTGACGGTTTTGCTGTTATCCATGGTCAGCTCCACCACAATGTTGCCGCCGGTGATGAGATAGAGCTTCTGGGAGACGATCTGGCTGTAGTGGTAAGAGTCACTTTTCTTTCCCAGGGTGGAGACCAGAAAGGTGTCGTCGTTATAAAAAATACCGAAGCTCAGGTAGTACACGGCAAGGGAGACACCCAGCAGCAGGACAATCAGGCCGCCGTAGAGCAGCACCTTGTCCCCGCCGGAGCCCGTGACCATGGCGGCAATGCCGATGGCACTGAGGATCACGCCGAAAACGCCGTAGCGCTTGTTCACCCGCACGGCAAGACCCGACAGGTGCTCCGCCTTGTTGCGGAAGAGCTTTTGAAATCCGATGTCCACCAGGCGGCAGATGCCGAAAATAAGGGCCGCCGCGGCGATCCAGATAATTGCTTCCATTTTATGTCCCCCTTAGGCCCAGAGCACCACATCCACAGGGATGTCAAAGGCCTCTGTCTCGATTTTTTCCATCACCTGGAAGTCGTAGCACAGAGCCACCGTGGGGTGGTCAGGCTCCCGGGAGAGAAACTTGTCATAAAAGCCGCCGCCGTAGCCAATGCGGTGGCCTTGCGGGTCGAAGACCAGGCCGGGCATCAGCACCAGGGCCTCTTCGTCCGTGGCTACGGGGCCGTCGTCAATGGGTTCCGGGATCCCGGCGTAGCCCTTGGATACCTGGCTCAGGTCCGGCAGAAGGATGAACTTCATGTCGTCCCCATAGACCTTGGGCACCGCCACCTGTTTGCCGTCGGCAAGAGCCTGCCGGAGGATCGGCACGGTGCGGACCTCCTGGTTATAGGGCAGGTAGCCGTAAATGGTTTTTGCCTTCCGGTAGGCGTCGCAGGCCCGGAACTTTTCTCCCAGAATGCGGCTCTTTTCCTCGATCTCCTCGGTGGTCATGGCCCGCTTCTTCTCCCGGACCAGGGCCCGGAGCTCTTTTTTATTCACCATCGGTGCCCAACTCCTCTTCTTCTTTTTCTGGTTTTTTCACCCGGAACATCCGGAACCATAAGATCACAGCAACCTGCCCAGGGATCCCCAGCAGGAAGATCTGCAGTACGCTGACATGCAGGAAGACCCACACCGAGGCATAGATGCTGGCCAGGACACCCCAGACGATGACGGAGATCAATGCCCGATTCCAACTGAAATTCCGCCAGGCGGACCGAAGGCTCAGAAGCACAATGGCCGTTACCGGTATGGCGTAGACGAAGCACACGCCGCCCCACCGAATGCCGAAGGCGGAGAGGACCACATAGAAAAACAGGGCCACAAACCACACCAGCGTGGCGCAGAGCCCCTGAATGACGCTGCGGCTGGCCCTTGGCTTGTCCGGCGCCGCGGGAATATTCGCCTTGGCGGGGGACTGCAGAAGGTCGTTGACGGTGACGCCGAAAAGCTGGGCCAGCTGCATCATGGTCAGCACATCGGGGACGGATTCCCCCCGCTCCCATTTGGACACGGCCTTGTCGGAGTAATTGAGCTTCTCCGCCAGCCCCGCCTGGGTCATCCCCGCGGCCTTCCGGCGCTCGGCGATATTCGCGCCGATCTGGCCTTTGATCTTTTCGTCGTCCATAGTGTTCCTCCAGGTTTCTTATCTGAAATATAGTAACATAATCTGGAAACCATTTCAACAACGAAATTGTGAACGAGAGGGTAAAAAGCCCCGGAGAGGCAATGCCTCTCCGGGGAGAAAAAACATGAATTTACACTGCGTGGCCGGTCTTCTTGATGACCTCGATGACGGAGTCTACCAGGTCCTGGCAGACTACCTTGCTCTCGGCCTCCACCATGACCCGGATGACGGGCTCGGTGCCGGATTCCCGGACCAGGATGCGGCCGGTGGAGCCCAGCTGGGCAGCCACGTCGGCAATGGCCTTCTGGACGGCGGGATCGTTCTGGGCGGCAGCCTTGTCGTCCACCCGGACGTTCTTCAGCACCTGGGGATAGAAGGTGAAGCCCTCGCACAGCTGGCTCAGGGTCTTCTTCTTGGCCAGCATGGCTTCCATGACCTTCAGGCTCGTAAGGATGCCGTCGCCGGTGGAGGCGTAGCGGGAGAAGATGATGTGGCCGCTCTGCTCACCGCCCAGACGGTAGTTGTTCATCATCATGTTCTCGTAGACGTACTTGTCGCCTACTTTGGTCTTCTCGTACTGGATGCCGCACTCATCAAAGGCTTTGTACAGACCAAAGTTGCTCATGACGGTGGTGACCACGGTGTTGCCCATGAGAAGGCCCTGTTCCTTCATGACCTTGCCGCAGATGTAGAGAATGTGGTCGCCGGTGATGATCTCGCCCTTTTCGTCCACGCACAGGCACCGGTCCGCGTCGCCGTCGTAGGCGAAGCCCACATCCAGGCCATTTTCAATGACGAAGCGCTGGAGCCCTTCGATGTGGGTGGAACCGGCGTCCCGGTTGATATTGTAGCCGTCTGGCTCGGCATTGATGACATAGGTCTTGGCGCCCAAAGCGTCGAAGACGGACTTGGCGATGTTCCAGGAGCTGCCGTTGGCGCAGTCCAGGCCAACCCGCATGCCCTTGAAGGAATAGATGCCCAGGGAGATCAGGTAGCCGATGTAGCGGTTCCGGCCGGAGACATAGTCCACGGTCCGGCCGATCTGCTCCCGCTTGGCGGCGGGCAGCTCGTCCCACTGGCGGCCGAAGCACTCCAGATGCCCATCGATATAGGCTTCTACCAGGGAGATGACAGACTCGTCCATCTTCTCGCCGGAGCTGTTGATGAGTTTGATGCCGTTGTCGTAGTAGGGGTTGTGGCTGGCAGAGATCATGATACCGCAGTCGAAGCCGTCGGTCCGGGCCACGTAGGCCACAGAGGGGGTGGTGGTGACGTGCAGCAGGTAGGCATCGGCGCCGGAAGCTACCAGGCCGCCCACCAGGCTGTACTCAAACATGTAGCTGGACCGGCGGGTGTCTTTGCCGATGACGATCCGTGCGGGCTCGTCGGAGCCGCCCCGGCGCTTCAGCTGGCAGTAGTACCAGCCCAGGAAACGGCCGACCTTAAAGGCGTGGTCAGCAGTCAGGGTGAGATTGGCTTCCCCGCGGAAGCCGTCAGTTCCGAAGTACTTTCCCATAATAACTCCTTATGTATCAGTCGTGTTTGGCGACCACTACGCCGCCGGTTTTCCAGATGCTGTTTGCGGGAACCACACCCCGGACGCAGGAGGTGGGGTAGATATTGCTGTGGGGCCCAATGACGGTGCCGGGGTTCAGGACGCTGTTGCAGCCCACTTCCACGAAGTCGCCCAGCATGGCGCCGAACTTTTTGAGGCCTGTGGGGATCTGCTCGTCTTTGGATTTGACCACCACCAGCGTCTTGTCGGACTTCACGTTGGAGGTCAGGCTGCCGGCACCCATGTGGGACCTGTAGCCCAGGATGCTGTCGCCTACATAGTTATAGTGGGGAACCTGGACGTTATCGAAGAGGATCACGTTTTTCAGCTCCACGGAGTTGCCCACCACGCAGTTCTCGCCCACCAGGGCGCTGCCACGGACAAAGGCACAGTGCCGGACCTCGGTGTTCGCCCCGATGATGCAGGGAGCGCCCAGAAATGCCGTGGGGGCCACGGTGGCGGTTTTATGCACCCACACCTGGGGCTTGACTTCTTCGTAATCGTCCCCTAGCGTTTCGCCCAGAGAGAGGATCAGCTGCTTGATGCCAGAGAGGGCTTCCCAGGGATAGGTGAAGCCGGAAAGATAAGCGCCCGCGGCGCTGTGGCTCAGATCATAAAGATCTTTTACAGTAAGCATAAAAAAACTCCTTCCTGTGGCGGCCGAGGGGTATGCCACGGCACATACTATACAACACAGGAAGGGGCTATGTCAATGCTTTTTGAATATTATTTACAAATTCGTTTCGGGGATGTACACAAATGAATCATGCGGGGGGGTCACTTCAGAGAAAAACCGATCTGGTCCAGGGTGAGCCGGTCTGCCAGGCGGGAAATAAAGGCGGCGTTGCTGGGGCGGGGGATAGTCCCGTCGGGGTCGCTCTGAAAGATGGCGGCCCAGGCCTTGCTGGCCCGCTGGCTCCAGGCGCTTTGTATGGCGTTGCGGATGGAGCGCTCTACCTGTGCGCTGTTGCAGCTGAATTGGCGGGCAATGGCGGGATAGAGCTCTTTGGTGATGGACTGCATGGGATTGTCGGCAATGGAGAGAATGGCCTCCCGCAGATAGGCATAGCCGCGAAGCTTGGTGGAGATCCCCAGAGAAACCAGCAGGTTCGATACATGGGTCCGGTCATCCGGCGCGCTGAGGGTAGGCCGGGGCTTTTTGCTGCTCAGGTCATTGACCCGGCTGACGATGGCTTGGATGTCGCACGGTTTGATCATCAGATACTCTACGCCCAGCCTTGTCGTCGCTTCCGCTACGTAGTCGTTGGCCAGTCTGGTGGTGGCCAGGGTCACGGGATGGATCCCGGAGGCAGCTATGGTTTGCAGCAGACTGATGCCGTCCAGTTCCGGCAGCATCAGGTCCAGAATCAAAATGTCCGGCAGTGTACGCTGGAGAATTGCCAAAGCCTCCTTGCCGGTGCGGCAGGTGTAGATACGGTAACTCCCCTGGAGCGCATTGGTGAGCGTGGAGCGAAACTCTTCGGAGCTGTCTGCGATCAGAACGGATAATGTCTCCAAATGATATTTCCTCCTTCGTGTACGGCGGGCCGAAGGATCACTCATTGGTAAAACGCGGAGAAAGTTCCGGAATCATCCGGAAAAACCAGGAAAAGACTGGTTTCTGTGCATCGCTTGTCCGCCGTTTGGTTGCCTAAAGGATAACATAGGATTTCTGTGTTTTCAATTGTAGAAATTGGAGCTGCAGGCGACATTACTCGACAGGAACTGACAAGAAACGACAAAAAAGTTCGGCACGCAGCATTTATGCGCGCCGAACTTTGATATTCATCGCATAAATTTAAGGAACTGCGTTTCCAAAGGGATTGAA
The DNA here is from genome assembly GCA_050873165.1 of Faecousia sp. Taxonomy (GTDB): domain Bacteria; phylum Bacillota; class Clostridia; order Oscillospirales; family Oscillospiraceae; genus Faecousia. The sequence goes on along the minus strand of JBNMIH010000012.1, from coordinate 3,001 downwards.
GTAGCCGTACCAGTTTTCGGAGGCTTCCTCGGTGTTTTGCGTGGCTCCCGCTTCCTCCTGAGGACGCTCGGAAAGGGTAATGGGCAGCTCCAGATAAGAGCCGGAACGGTAGACCCGGATGGTGGTCTTCTCCCCCGCCTGGAAGGACCGCAGGGCCCGCGCCAGGGAGTTAAAGCTGGTGACGGCTTCCTCTCCCAGCCCAACGATGATGTCCTTGGGCTGGAGGCCTGCTTCTTCTGCCGCGTAGCCCGGCTCCACTGTCTCTACATAGGCGCCGTTGGGGAGCCCGTAGGTATCCACCACGGCGGCGTCCACATCCATGCCCCGGATGCCGATGTAGGCGGAGCGGATGAAGCCGTCGGTCTGCAGGTCTTCGATGCTCTTTTTCAGGTCGTCGATGGGAATGGCAAAGCTGATGCCCTCGATGGAGGCGCCGGAGGAGGTGGTGCCGGAATATTTGGCGGTGGTGATGCCCACCACCTCTCCTCTCATATTAAAGAGGGGGCCGCCGGAGTTTCCGGAATTGATGGCCACATCGGTCTGGAGCATATTCACTACGTTGCTGTCAGTGGTGACCTCCCGGTTTTTGCCGCTGATATAGCCGACAGTCTGGGTAGCCTCCAGAGCGCTTAAGGGGTTGCCGATGGCGACCACCATATCGCCGATGGCGAGGCTGGCGCTGCTGCCCAAGGTCACCGGGGGCAGATCTTCCGCTTCGATTTTCAGTACGGCCATGTCCGCCGTACTGTCCCGGCCGATGAGGGTGCCCTCGTACTGCTCCCCGGACTGGGTATTGACGGTGATGGAGCTGGCGTTTTCTACCACGTGGTAGTTGGTCACGATGTAGCCGTCCGATGTGACGAGGAAGCCGGAGCCGGTGACGCTGCGCCGGAGGGTCTGCCCGGACACTGTGGCGGAGGAATCGCAGGAGATCCCTACCACGGAGCCTACGTTCTGGGCGTAGACCTGGGCGGGGGTCAGCACCTCCCCGGCGGGCAGGGGCGTAGAGGCATTTCCGCTGCCGGAACTGCCCAGAGCGCTGAGGCGGCTTTCCAGGCTGGCGATCCGGTCATAGAGGTAAGCAGTCTGGTCCGCCGTCTGCCGTCTGGCGGCGGAGGTGGTGAGAAGCCCCGTGATGAGGCAGCCTGCTGCCACCAGGGCTGCAGTGCCGCAGAAGGCTGGGATCCTGCGCTTATGCTTTGGCGCCTGTGCCGGAGCTGCCGGCTGTTCGTGGGTATCGTAAAAGCTCTCGTAGGGAGAATCTTCGTAAGGGGACCGGGGGGAGGCGGGCTCCTCCGGGACGGGGGGCACTTCCGGCACTGCTTCCTGGGCAGGCTCGGTGCCGGGCTCCTCCGGCAGGGGAGATACTGTATCGTCAAAGGTATCCATAGTTGACCTCCTGTTGGCTGTTGATTCCTTAGAAACTGCTACTATGATACCTGTTTCTCTGCCTCCCGTCAAGAAAAGTTTCCGTGAATACCCGGTTTTCTCCCGGATATTCACGGAAAAAGACCTTACTTTTTGCGGAAGGACATGCAGTCCGTGCACTGATCCACAGTGGGATCACACTCGTGGGTGCCTACTAAGATTCGGTCCAGAGAGCAGTAGTTCTCCCCGGTGCAGTGGTTGGCGCAGTCGGAAACGGTGCATTCGATACACTTGTTGGCATGACAGCTCATAGAAAAGTACCTCCGAAAAAGTTTTGGAAAGGTATTGGACCTTTCTGGGGTAGTATGGCCTAGAAAGTCAGAAGTATACATGTCATCGGGACAACCAATATCTTTTTACCGATTTTCCCGTATTTCCAATTGACAATTATCTTTCAGACATATATAATATACGCGGAAATTACCGGGCACGGCTCAAAATCGGTCCGGTGGAGTCCGGGACAGGCGGCTTTCGGAACTGAAACCGTGTTTTTTACGGCTATGGGGCGAAGAAAAGACGCCGGATCATAGAAGACAAACCGTCTTTTGAAAGAAAGGAAATTTGCCATGATTTACAGTGCAGAAGTACAGAATATGTGCTCCGTGGCTAAGGGCGCTTACCACGGCCCCGCTCCCATTCCTGAAGAGGGCAAGTGGGTACAGGCCAAGGAGATCAAGGACATCAGCGGCTTCACCCACGGCATCGGCTGGTGCGCTCCTCAGCAGGGCGCCTGCAAGCTGACCCTGAACATCAAGGAAGGCGTCATTGAGGAGGCTCTGGTGGAGACCATCGGCTGCTCCGGCATGACCCATTCCGCCGCTATGGCCGCCGAGATCCTCATCGGCAAGACCATCCTGGAGGCCCTGAACACCGACCTGGTGTGCGACGCCATCAACACCGCTATGCGGGAGCTGTTCCTGCAGATCGTCTACGGCCGCAGCCAGTCTGCGTTCTCCGAGGGCGGCCTGGTGGTCGGCGCTTCCCTGGAAGACCTGGGCAAGGGCCTGCGCAGCCAGGTGGGCACCATGTTTGCTACCCGCTCCAAGGGCCCCCGTTACCTGGAGATGGCTGAGGGTTATGTTACCCGCGTCGCTCTGGACGAGGACAACCTGATCATTGGCTATGAGTTTGTAAACCTGGGCAAGATGATGGACTTCATGAAGAAGGGCGACGATGCCAACACGGCTTACGCCAAGGCAAAGGGCCACTACGGCCGCTTTGACAATGCCCCCAAGTACATCGACCCCCGTCAGGAATAAGAGGAGGACGAAACAATGGCTTTGTTTGAAAGTTACGAGAGAAGAATCGACAAGATCAACGGCGTCCTCGCCCAGTACGGCATCTCCTCCGTGGAAGAGTGCCGCACCATCTGCCAGGCCAAGGGCTTTGATCCCTACGAGATCGTCAAGGGCATTCAGCCCATCTGCTTCGAGAACGCCTGCTGGGCTTACACCGTGGGCGCTGCCATCGCTCTGAAGAAGAACGTGAAGACCGCCGCTGAGGCCGCCGAGGCGATCGGCATCGGCCTGCAGGCTTTCTGCATCGACGGTTCCGTGGCAGAAGACCGTAAGGT
>JBNMIH010000011.1:0-54474 GCA_050873165.1 Faecousia sp. | reverse complement strand
CCGGGCCCGGATTTCACTTTTAGGGGTCCCCTCCACACCCGTCACGGCTGCGCCGTGCCACCCTCTCCAAGCAGGAGAGGGCTTTTTTTCAATTCGTCCCGATTCGCTCCAAAGACAGCCGCAGATTTCCCTCCAGCAGGACAGCCAGCCGGGCCATAACGTGCTCTACGTCCGCCTTCATGTCGTTGGCCAGCCATTCCATCAGGGTGCCCACAATGGCGTGCTTATAAAACACGGCCAGGTAGTGGATGTCCTCGTCATTGACCGGGATCCCCCGGGTCAGGTACCGGATCAGCCGCTCCATCCGCTGGCCTGTGACCCGGTTCAGGTACCGCTCCAGCTGGTCCCGGTTGGCGGAGTTGTAGATATGGTACACCGCCCGGCGGTTTTCCATGGCGAAGCGGGTGACGTTCATCAGGCTCTCCCGCCAGGTGGTGACATCCTCGCTGAGGGCGTTTTCCATCACCGCGGAAAGGGTCGCCTGCAAAAGGTCATAGATATCCTGATAGTGGTAATAAAAAGTGTTCCGGCTGATGCCGCAGTCGGAGACGATATCCTTTACCGTGATCTTATCCAGAGGCCGCTGGTTCAGAAGCTTTACAAAAGACTCCATAATGGCCCGCTGGGTCTTGGGACTGGACAGAAAAAGCCCCCCTTTCCACCTTGCGTCTGCTCGTTTTTGGACATTGTACCATACAATGCCAAAAAACGCAAGAGTCAGAAAAAGCCCTCTCCAACAGGAGAGGGCAGGGGCTGGGCGGTAACGGTTGCCGGCACCCAAGCGGTATCCTTCCCACTCTTGGCCTTATTCAGCTTCGTCACCAGCACACCCGTGGAGATCAGCAGCACGAGCCCTAGAATGGCGGCGATGACCGCCAATACCCTGATCAGCCCGGACTCGTCCTTTTTCTTCGGCGGATAGGCCTGGGAGGGGTAGCCCTGATCCTGTCGGGGGGCCTGTCTGGGTGCCTGGCTCTGCCTTGGGGCAGCGGGGGCCCGGCGCTGGGGCTGGGGAAGCAGGGAATAGACCACCAATTGGGCCTTCTCCGGGGCCGGATTCAGGAGCATCCGAGTCCGGAGCAATGCAGGCAGGGAATTGGCCTGGGTGAATTTCACCCCCTGGTCCGCATAGCGCTTCATCTGCTTCAGCACTGCCGACTGGGCGCTCTGGATCTGCTCCTTGACCGTCTCCTCCGGCACGCCGGTGAGCCCGGCGATGCCCTTGGGGGGCAGGCCTCCCAGGCTGTAGAGGTACAGGTTCAGACGCATATCCTCCGGCAGCATATCCGTCAGTATCTCCGCCACCTTGGCGGTCTCCGCCTTGTTCAGCTCCATGCCGGGGAAAGAATAGTTCACCGGCCCGTTATTGTCGCCGCCCTGGCCGTTTTCCAGCAGGGTAGCCCGGACACGCATGCACCGCACAGAGGCCAGACGGCCCAGCCAGGTGAAGAAATCCTCGGGGTTTTCCAGGGTATCCAGCTTGGCAATGGCGGCCTTCAGCACAATGGCCGTCATTTTGTCCGCGGACTGGGCGCTGGGCAGCAGCTTCTTGCACTGGTAGTCCACCAGGCCGTAGGCGTAAACCATCAGCTGCTCCAGGGCCTCCCGGTTTCCCGCCTGGGCCAGCCGGACGGTTTGGGTCAAAGACTCTTTATTCATAAGGGCAGAATGCTCCTCTCGGTTTCGTTTGTTTTCATTTTAACGGATACCGGGAGAAAAAGCAAGATGTTCAAAAAGAATTAAGATTGGGCTGTCCGCATGTAGGCGTCCATGGCTCTCGCCGCCTGTTTGGCAGCCTCTACGGCGTGGACCACGGTCTTGGGGCCGGTGACCACGTCTCCGGCGGCAAAGACTCCGGGGCGGGTGGTCATGTAGTTTTCATCCACAATGAGGTTCCCCCGGTCGTCGGCCTGAAGGCCGCCTGTGGTGCGCACCAGCTTCTTCCGGGGCATCTGGCTGACGGAGATGATGACACTGTCCGCCGGGAAGTGGTAGAGCTCCTCCTCGTAGCCCACGATATGGTTTTCCTCGTCAAAGATAGAGGTCTTGAACACGGGGCCCTCTTCGTCGATATACTGAATTTGCTTGCCGAAGACGAATTCGGCTCCGTCCAGCTTGGCGTAGTCCACCTCGTTGGAGCTGGCCGTGATGCGCCTGCCCCGGGCAAACAGGGTCACGGACCGGGCCCCCTGCCGCAGGGCAGTGCGGGCCACATCCATGGCGGCATTGCCCATGCCGATGACCGCCACCCGATTGCCGATCTTATGGCCCTGGGGGTTTGCCAGATAATTGAGGCCAAAGTACACATTGCCCAGGGATTCCCCCTGAATGCCCAGGCTCTTGGGCTTCTCCGCCCCGGTGCCGATGAAGACGGACTTGTAGCCGTCCCGGAACAGGTCGTCGATCATCAGCACGGCGCCGATGGTGGTGTTTGGCCGTATGTGGATGCCCATATCCTCCAGCCGGGCCTGATACCGGTCCAGGATGGACTTGGGCAGCCGGAACTCCGGAATGCCGTAGCGGAGAATGCCGCCGATCTTCCCCTTCCACTCGAAGATAGTCACATCATAGCCCAGATTCCGCAGCTCCATGGCGGCGGTGATCCCTCCGGGGCCAGCGCCGATGACCGCGGCCTTCATCCCGTTGGGCGTCACCTCCTGGATCGCCATCCGGTCCAGGTACATGTCGGAGATGTAGGTCTCAATACTGGAAAAATGCACCGGGCTTCCCTTTTTTCCCAGGACGCAGTGCCCGGCGCACTGGTTCTCGTGGTTGCACACCATGGAGCAGACCAGGGACATGGGATTGTTTTCAAACAGCATCTGCCCCGCGTCCATCAGCTTCCCCTCTTTGAACAGGGAAATGACCTTGGGGATGGGCGTATGAATGGGGCACCCCTGCTGGCACATGGGCTTCTTACAGTTCAGGCACCGGTTGGCCTCAGTAACAATGTGCAATTCCATCTTTTTTGTACCTCCTGAAGTTTTTCTGATACTATCCTAACGCTGAAACGTCAAAAAAGCCAATTTTGAAATGGAATGATGCAATTCCCAAAGGGAATTACAAAAAAGCCCTCTCCTGCTTGGAGAGGGTGGCAGGGCGAAGCCCTGACGGGTGTGGAGGGGACCCCTAACAGGATAAACCGGGTTACGTTGAATGGTATGGACCCATCGTCCCCTACGTGAACGGGAAGATTTCGCCATTCAACCGAGTCCAGTTTAACGTTTCAGTAGTCCCCTCCACACCCGCCGCTACGGCGGCACCCTCTCCAAGCAGGAGAGGGCAAGGAATCACACGATCAAGGTATACACTCCGCACAGCGCCATGACCGCCAACACTACCAGGTTCAGCACCGACACGGCAAAGAGCTCCACGAACATCTTGTTCTGGGGAAACCGGGTCTCGCTGTCCGGCTGCTGGGCAACCCCCGCCATAATGAGGGCGCCGGTGGTGGAGATGGGGGTGTAGCCCGCAATGGTGCCGCCGATGACCACCATGGCCACCAGCTGGATGCCGTCAGCTCCCAGCCCCGCGGCCAGGCCGCCGCAGACGGGGACCAGGGTGGGGAACACCACCCCAAGGCCCGAGGAGAAGAAGGACATGATACCGGCGGTGATTGCCATAATGGGGGCGGCGCTCTTGGGACCCATGAAGCTCTCCAGAGCAGATACCAGCAGGTCGATGCCGCCGGAGAGGGAGATGATGTTCATCAGCATCCCGACACCCAGGACCATGAGGATCACGTTCCAGGGCACCCCGGAGACGGCCTTCTTGTCCTGGCCGCAGCCGATGACATTCAGAATGCTGCCAATGAGAAAGCCCGTAAGCCCCACGTTCCACTTGAGGGCCAGAACCCCCACAGCCAGCAATACCAGGCCCAGCAGGCTCAGAATTTGCTGCCAGCTGAAACTGGGCAGGGCCTCTTTGGTGTCCTTGGCGAGAGCCTTGTCCACCTGCCAGCCCTTGTAGTAGACATAAATCAGCGCAGAGCAGATCACGGCAGTGATGGCAGTGCAGATCATAATGGGCACGGTGTTCGCTTCCATCCCCTGGGCCTCCATGAGAGAGCGGACCACGGCAGCCTCAGGGGTCAGGGGGCTCATGCGGCCCGCCATGGCCCCCATGTCACCGATGATGGCGACCATAATGGGGTTGATGCCCGCGGACACGGACAGAGGAATGGCGATCACGGGAATAATAGCCAGGCAGGGAATGGACCCGGGGCCCACGGCGCTGAGGACCATGCCGATGAAGAACATGGCCACGGGGATGGCATGGACCGGCACCCGGCTGACAATTTTTTTTGCCAGCAGCTCCAGGGTGCCGTTGCCGTTGATGATGGCAAAGAGGTAGGTGACGCCCACCATCTGGATAAAGAGAGACGTGGAGAAGCCGGAGATCACCGCCTTGGTGGTGATGGTCTCACTCTTGAACACAATGGCAATGACCATGGCAAAGCCGATGGAGAGAATGCCCACGTTGGTTTTCCGGGTGAAGCCCAATAGAATAGCCAGGATCAGGGCCAGCAGAGAAATAAGACCTACGTTCATAACTGCCCCTCCTTACTTCACAAAGACGATGCACACGGGGCTGCCGGTGGGGATAATATTCAATGTGGGGGTCAGAGTGCCTGTAACGTTGTCAAAGTCAAACTCCACAATGGTGTCGCTGTCCTCGTTGGCCACGTAGCACTTGCCGTTGTCCCCGAAGCAGAAGAACCGGGGGGTCTTGCCCAGGCAGGGATAGAAACCCACATTGCGAAGATACCCGGTGACGGGATCGATGCGGTAGACGGCCATGCTGTCGGTATACCGGTTGGATACCAGCACGAATTTACCGGAGGGATCCACCATGACCTCACTGGCGTCGGAGTAGCCCGTAACGGTCTCCGGCACAGTGGTCAACTCCTGAAGGGCCTCAAAGGTGCCATTCTCGTCGTCAAAGCGGAAGAAGAGGACCTTGTTGCCCTTCTCCTCGCACATGTATACCCAGCGGTTGTTGGGGTGGACAGCGGCGTGCCGGGGCTCGTCCCAGGTCCGGGACAGGAACCGGTCCGTCTCCGTAAAGATGCCGGTGTCGTGGTCATACCGGAGAGAGCGCATCTGGCCGTAGCCGTTGATCCGGCCCTGGGCGCAGGCGAAGAGGAAATTCATCTTGTGGTCCCACAGGCACTGGTGGATGGTGGAGACCTTTCCGGGTTCCTTACCCTCGTAGGTGAACTTGGCGACTACCTCTCCCAGGGAGCCGTCGGGATTCCGATCGATGGTATACAGGCTGCCGCCCTGGAGGGTAGCCACAATGACCCGGCGGTTTTCTTTGTCCACCGTCACATCTACGGGATTTTTTCCCCCGATGTCAATGGTGTTCAGGTGCTCCAGGGTGTGGTCCTCCCGGATTTTGTAGCTGGAGACCTTGGTAAAGTCCCCATGGACGCTGTAGAGGTACTTCCCCTCCCGATCCAGAGTCTGGAACGAGGGATTGGGCTCCGTGGCAAGGCATTGGATGCAGTGCCAGCTGCCGTCAGGCCGGATTTCATAGGTCTTCAGCCCCTCCCCCCGGGCGTTCCGCTCCTTGGTGGTGCGGCATCCTACATAAGCATAGCGCATAGCGATTCCTCCGTATATTTCTCGTTTTGGAAGGTTCCGTCTTCCGATGAGACAAGAATAGCAGAGTTACGCGCCAAATGGGCATTCTGGTTTTCGAGAACAGGCTCATTCCAGAATGGAATGGGTTTAAAAGCCCTCTCCTGCTTGGAGAGGGTGGACCGGGCGCAGCCCGGGACGGGTGTGGAGGGGACCCCTAATGATATAAGCCGGGTTACGTTGAGGGCATGGACCTACCCCTTGTATATGAGAAGGTTCTGCCGTTCACCCGGGTCCGGCCTAATGCTTCAGGGGTCCCCTCCACACCCGCCGCTGCGGCGGCACCCTCTCCAAGCAGGAGAGGGCAGGGGAGCACTATCCGAAGAATTCCTCCACCAAGCTGACAAAATCCGCCATGTCCTGGTTCTGGAAGCATCGGTCGGACATCATCATCCAGACTCTGCGGCTGACGGGCTCTCCCTGGGAGTCGTAGACCGGGATGAGCTGGGTAGTGGAGGGGTCGCAGCGCCATTTGTCGCCGAAGAGGAAGGTGATGCCCAGGCCCTTTTCCACCATCTCGATGGCAATGTCGGCAAAGGGCACCTGGTAGCTGCCGTGGGGCAGAGAGCCGTATTGGGTCTTCCACCACTGGTCCTGGATCATCCCCACCAATGGGTTCATCTTCCATTGGATCAGGGGCTGCTTTTCCAGCTCCTCGAAGGGAACCCCCACAGGAGCCAGGATGTAGAGGGATTCGTTCATCAGGGGCGTTTTCTCCCCCAGGTAGGGGTAATCCCCGCAGACGAAGCCCAGGTCTACAGAGCCGTCCATAAGCTTTTGCAGCACGATCTCGCTGGAATTGGGGATCAGCTGGATATCCAGCCGGTCAAAGCGCTGGATATAACTGCTCAGCACCTCGGGAAAGTACAGCCGGGAGAAGGAATGGGGAATGCCGATGGTCAGCACCTCTTTCCGCCGCTCCCGCTGGGAATAGTGGTCCCGAATTTCCCTTAGGAAGTCCAGCATGACGCCGGCCTTCTGGGCCAGGTACGTGCCGTCCTCGGTAAAGGCCACTCCCTGGCTGCTGCGGCGGATGACCTCGATGCCCCACTCGTTTTCCATGTTCTGGAGCCGCTTGGTCACGGCGGACTGGGTCAGGTACAGGCTCTCCGCCGTTTTGGTAATGCTCCGCTTTTCATACAGAAGGATCAATATTTTCCAATCCAGCTCTTTCATTGTCCGCCCGCTTTCTATCCCTTAAGATAAAGTCCACAAATCGGTCCACATTCTCGTTCAGGCGCTTGTTTTTGGGGTACAGGAACCAGGTGTTTCGGGTGACGGGGGTGCCGTCCCGTTTTTTCAGGGGGGTCAGGCACAGGCCGTAGGGATTGGTGTACTCCTCCGGCAGGAAACACAGGGTATAACCCAGGCCCTTCTGGACCATCTGCCACACCACATCCACATAACCCATGACCTGGCCCGTAGGGGGCCGGATACCGAATCGGTCCTCCCACCAGTCGTCCAGGAGGTTCAGGGATTCGGCGTTAGTGGAGTACCAGATGCGCCGCATGGCCTGCAATTCCTCCACGCCGCCGATGGGCTCCTTGGTCATGGCGTAGGCTTGGGTCTTGCCCAGGAGCACCCGGTTCACGGCCCCCTCGTAGTCCCCCCGGACAAAGGCCACGTCTACGGTCCCGTCCAGCAGCTGCCGGAAGAGCTGGTTTGAGTGGACCGTCTGAACCTGGAAGCGCACATTGGGGCACTCCATCCGGAACCGGATCAGCTGGTCCGTCAGGGTGTACTTGCTGTAGGTGTAGGAGGAGCCGATGGTGATGAGCCCGCCGGTATTCTCCCGCATCTGCTCCAGGCGGCTTTTGGTCTGCTTCATGAACCGCAGATACACCTCCGCCTGCTCCGCCAGGAACTTTCCCTCCGGGGTAAACTCCAGCCCCTTGGGAGTCCGCTCCACAATGGTCACGTCAAACTCCGCCTCAATGTGCTGCAGGCGCTTGGTCAGGGTGGGCTGGGTGATGTAGAGGATGTTGGCAACCTTCGTCAGGTTGGGGTTTTTATAGAGCTCATGGAGAAGCTCCCAGTCAAAGTCTTTCATGGAGGGACCGTCCTTTCTCAACAGATTCTAAGGAAAAGATAACACAATTCTGAAGAATTGGCAAGAAAAAACCCTCTCCTGGGAGAAGGTGGACCAGCGAAGCCGGGACGGGTGTGGGGCGGTAAACGCTGCGACACAGCACCGGTCCCTTGGCTCCCCCTGAAGGGAGAGCCAAGGGCGTTCCCGTGTCTGAGTGCCTACCGCCCCTCTTCCGCCGCTGCGGCGGCACCTTCCCCCAGGGGAAGGTTAAGGGCTTATTTCCGCACGTACACGATCCCTTCCATGATGATCCGTGCCGTCCGCTGGACGGCCACGCCGGTGACCTTGATCTCGTCCAGAGGTCTTTCCGCCCCTTCCACATAGGGGAACATGGTCATGACCCCGGAGGGATGGCCGATGCGGACGCTTTTTCCGTCGGTGTCCTTGGCCAGCTCCCGGACGATGGTGCCGGGGACCTGGGCCGCCACGCTGATGGCGGAGGCCGCCGTCAGTGGGCAGGCCTTGTGGCACTTGAAGACGCTGATGACCCTGGCGCAGATGTCCATATCCTGGGCGGAAACGGTCTTGCCGGAGATGTCTACGTAGTCCTTGGGCTCCGCCACGAAGCCAACCTTGGGTACGGCGGGGCTGTGGTCCGTGGCGTCCTGCGCGCTCTTGGCAAAGCCCAGCTTCACGCAGGCGGAAGCACGGATGGCCTCCAGTTTGGCGGATACCGCCTTGTTGGCGTCCACCTCAGCGGGAAGCTCTGTTCCGGTGAGGCCTAAATCTTTGGCCCGGACCAGGACGATGGGGTTAGACACATCCAGAATGGTAGCCTTGATCTGCCCCTCCGGCAGCTCCAGGACCTCCTTGGCCTTGCCTGTGGGGAAGAGCTTTCCGGTCTTGGAACCGGCGGGGTCCAGGAAGTTGACCTTCAGTTCTCCGGCGGTGCCCTCTACACCGGCGATGGCGCAGGTGCCCTCGTTGTCGAACTGGCCGTCCTTCACAGGAACGGTGACATCGATGTATTTGTTGGTGTTCAGGTTGAACATATGCACCGTGGTGATGGGCTCCGTCAGGTGCTCCACCAGCCCTTCCTCCACAGCGAAGGGGGCCGCGGCGGCGGTCATGTTGCCGCAGTTGCTCTTGTAGTCGATCTGGGACTTGCCCACAATGGACTGGCCCACTAGGTAGTCCACATCCACCCCGGGCAGGGTGCTCTTGCGGACCACCACGATCTTATTGTTGCTGGTCACGCAGCCCCCCAGTCCGTCGATCTGCTTGGGATCCGGGGAGCCCATGACCTGGACGAAGATATCGTCCCATTCTTCCCGGGCGGGAAGGTCGCTTTCCAGGAACATGCACCCCTTGCTGGTGCCGCCCCGCATAAATACGGTTTTGAATGTACGCATATTTCATATCCTTTCCTTGTAGCCTTCCCCTCCGAAGCCCCTGCCCTCTCCTGCTTGGAGAGGGTGCCGCCGCAGCGGCGGGTGTGGAGGGGACACCTATAGACGAAGACCGGGCTTGGTTTTGTCGGTGGGCGGGGGCCCCTCATCCGTCACGTCTCCGGCGGGGGCTGCATTCATCGAGGTCTGTCCTTAATTTTCAGGGGTCCCCTCCACACCCGTCCCGGCTTCGCCGGTCCACCCTCTCCAAGCAGGAGAGGGCTTTAGAGCGCTTGAATCAGATACTCCACAAACTCCGCCGCGCTGTGCTGGCCTTCCTTGGGGCCCACCACCATAGCGCCTTCGCCGCGGGTACACTTGTCCAATGCTTTTTCCAGGCGGGCGTTGGCCTGGCCGTAGCCCATGTGGGCCAGCATCTGGCCCATGGCCCGGATCAGGCTGCAGGGATTGGCGAAGCCCGCCTTGCCTGCGGCACACAGGCCGGGGGCGGTGCCGTGGATGGCCTCGAACAAGGCGTACCGGTCGCCGATGTTGGAGGAGGAGGCAGTGCCCAGGCCTCCCTGGTGCTCGGCGGCCACGTCGGTGACGATGTCGCCGTAGAGGTTGGGCAGGACCACTACTTCGATGCCCTTATTGAAGTCCGGGTCCAGCATCTTGGCGCACATGGCATCCACCAGACGCTCCTGAATCTCAATGTCGGGATACTCCTGGCCCACTTCCCGGACGGCCTTGATGAAGTTGCCGTCGGCCAGCTTGACGATATTGGCCTTGGTGACGATGGTCACGTTGTGCTTGCCGTTCTTCCGGGCGAATTCAAAGGCGGCCCGGGCAATGCGGCGGGAGCCCAGATGAGTCTGGACCTTGAAGTCCACCGCCAGGTCCTCGTCTACCTGGATGCCCTTGTTGCCCCAGATGTACTCGCCCTCGATGTTCTCCCGGAAGAAGGTCCAGTGGATGTTTCTTTCGGGGATGTCGATGGGCCGCACGGCGGCGTAGAGGTCCAGGCCGCGGCGCAGCAGGGAGTTGGCGGACACCAGATTGGGCAGGCCGTCCCCGGCTCTGGGGGTGACCATGGGTCCCTTCAGCAGGACCTGGCACTGTTTGATCTCCTCCAGGCACTCGTCGGGGAGGCTATTGAGCTTGGCAACCCGGTTCTCGATGGTCATGCCCTCGATGTGCTTTACTTCAATTCTGCCGCTGCGGATGTCGTCCCCTACCAGCTTCTCCATGACCTTCAGGGCCAGGGGCATGATGACGGGACCGATGCCGTCGCCGGGGAGAATGCCCACAGTGATTTTATCTAACTTTTCGAAATCAATAGGCTCCTGGGCCTGCTTCATGCGGTCGATGCGCTTGTAATCCTCACGAATAAGGTTTCCAAAGGCCTCCTGGGCCTTGACGATGCTTTCTTCTCTGGTCATTTTACTTTTCCTCCATTTCCGCTAATTCTTTCTTCAAATACCGCAGCTGGCCGCCGGCCAGGACCACGTCTACCTCGTTATCGGTCAGGTCCAGGTTTACCTGGAACTCAAAATGCTTGGTCACGTTCTTTACGGTGACTTTCCTTGTGGGGATCTGATCCAGCAGGTTCACGATCTCCAGCTCGTCCCCCTGGTCGATGCTGTCATAGGCTGCCGGATCGGAGAAGAGCATGGGGATGATGCCGTGGTTCACGAGATTCCCTTTGTGGATCCGGGCAATGCTCTTGGCGATGACGCAGCGGACCCCCAGGTACATGGGGTTGATGGCGGCGTGCTCCCGGGAGGAGCCCTGGCCGTAGTTCTCGCCGCCAATAATGAAGCTCTGGCCCATCTTCCGAGCCCGCTCAGCAAAGTCGGGATCGTAGCGGGTGTAGCAATACTTGCTCATGAGGGGGATATTGGACCGCATGGACGAAAATTCCGCGCTGGCGGGAGTAATGTCGTCGGTGGACACGTTGTCCCGGGCCTTCAGGCTGACACCGGCCTTCAGGTACTGCTGGGGCACCTCTGGGACAGGCAGGAACTTGATATTGGGGCCCCGGGTGATCTCCACCTTGGCGGCCTCCTCGGCAGGCAGGGGCGGGATAAGCATGGAGTCATCCACGATGTACTTCTCCGGCTCCTGGATCCGGCCCAGAATGGCGATGTCGTCCCCCAGGATCTCTTCGGCGGTTGCGAAGGTGCCTTTGATGGCGGTGGCGGCGGCGCTCTCGGGGCTTACCAGGTAGATTTCCGCCGTGGGGTTCCCGGCCCGGCCCTTGAAGTTCCGGTTGGAGGTCCGGACGGCCACGCCATTGGTGGGGGGCGTCTGGCCGATGGCGCAGCAGGGGCCGCAGGAGATCTCCAGCAGCCGGACGCCGGCGTCAATGAGCATATCGATGTAGCCGTCCCGCAGCAGCTCCTTGTAGGTCTGCCGGGAGGCGATGCCGCAGGTGCAGCTCACATCCTCGTGGACGTGGTGGCCCTGGAAGACCATGGCGGCCTTGGCCACGTCCGCGTAGCTGGTGTTGGTGCAGGAGCCGATGAAGACCTGCTGGACCTTCTTCTTGGGGACCTCCACCAGGGGCTTTACGTTGTCCGGCAGGTGGGGGCAGGCCATCATGGGCACGAGAGAACTCAGGTCAATTTCCATCTCCTCGTCATACTCTGCGTCCTCGTCCGGCAGCAGCTCCCGGTAGGCATCGGCCCGGCCCTGGGCGGTGAGGAACTTCTTCACCTGGGCGTCGGCGGGGAAAATAGAGGTGGTGGCGCCCATCTCGGCTCCCATGTTGGCAATGGTAGCCCGGGCAGGGACCTCCAGGGCGGCAGCCCCAGGGCCTACATACTCATAGACCTTGCCAAGGCCGCCCTTGACGGACTCCCTGCGGAGCATCTCCAGGATGATCTCCTTAGCGTTGACGCCGGGTTTCAGGGAACCCACCAGGTTGACTTTGACGACCTTGGGCATTTTCAGCCGCATGGGCACCCCGGTCATGGCCGTGGCCACATCCATGCCGCCCACGCCGATGCACAGCATACCGATGGCCCCGCCGTGGGGGGTGTGGCTGTCGCCGCCCATGCTGATCTTCCCGGGGACGCCGAACCGCGCCACATGGACCGTATGGCAGATGCCGTTGCCGGGCCGGGACACATAGACTCCGAACTTCTTGGCGGCGGACTGAAGGTAGATGTGGTCATCCGGGGTCATGTTGTTGACATACAGCAGGTTATGGTCCAGGTAGCTCACGGAGCATTCCGTCCGCACTCTGGGCAGCCCCACAGCCTCGAAGGCCAGGTAGGTCATCACCGCGTTGATGTCGTGGGTCAGGGTCTGGTCCACATGAATGAAGACCTCCTCCCCCGGCACCATAGAGCCTGATACAAAGTGGCTTTCAATGATTTTTCTGGTTAAAGATTTTCCCATGTCGTTTGCCTCCCGTGTTTGTTTTTCTGTCTTCATTATAGGAAGGGAGCAAAAGAAAATCTAATATCGAAAGGGAATGTGGGCATTCCATTCGGGCATTGCCTGTGGCTGCAGCAAAAGCAACAAAAATCCAACAATATTCGGCACTTCCCAAAGGCGAAAATTGGATTCAGTATCTATAATCCACAACTAAGAAAAATTATTCCGCTGTGAATATGTTGAGGATTGACAATTTGTATCAGCGTGATTATAATGGACCCAGTTACCCGGTAGGGAATACCGGGATCAAACGGAACGGAGGAATAAAAGATGAAAAAATATTTGGCTATGCTTCTGGCTGTGGTCATGGTTCTGAGTCTGGCCGCCTGCGGCGGTACCAGCGAGGCTCCCGCGGCCACCACGGCGGCTCCCGCTGCCGACGCGCCTGCGGCCACCGAGGCCCCCAAGAGCGAGAGCAAGTATCCCAGCTATTTTGACGGCATGGACGATCTGATCGCCGCGGCTCAGGCCGAGGGCGAGCTGACGGTCTACGGCTCCTGCGAAGAGGAGTACCTGGCTGCCGCCTGCGAGCACTTCCAGGAAGTGTTCGGCATCAAGGTCAACTATCAGCGTCTGTCCACCGGTGAGGTCCAGGCCAAGATCGAAGAAGAGAAGGGCAACCCCTCTGCTGACGTCTGGTTCGGCGGCACCACCGATCCCTACAACGTCGTTGCCAAGGAAGGCCTGCTGGAGCCCTACGCCGCTCAGAATGCTTCCCATCTGCTCAGCGATATGTACAAGGATCCCGACGGCAACTGGTACGGCATCTACAAGGGCATCCTGGGCTTTATGGTCAACACCGATGAGCTG
Organism: Faecousia sp.; assembly: GCA_050873165.1. GTDB lineage: Bacteria > Bacillota > Clostridia > Oscillospirales > Oscillospiraceae > Faecousia. The sequence continues at coordinate 41,161 of JBNMIH010000011.1, read as the reverse complement.
TCCCGGATGAAGCTGGAGGCTCCCGCCGACTGGCAGGATTTGCTGAAGCCCGAGTACAAGGGCCTGGTCTGGCTGTCCAACTACAACACCGCCGGCACCGCCAAGCTGGTTATCAACACCATGATCCAGAAGTACGGCCACGACGCCGGCATCCAGTACCTGGTGGACCTGGATAAGAACATCGAAGTTTACACCAAGTCCGGCTCCGGCCCCTCCAAGAACGTGGGCACCGGCGAGTGCGTCATCGGCATCGGCTTCCTGCATGACGGCATCACCCAGATCGTGGACAACGGCTACACCAACGTGCAGCTGGTGATCCCCTCCAGCGGCACCTCCTTCGAAGTCGGCGCTACCGCCATCTTCAAGGGCGCAGCCCACTCCAACGCCGCCAAGCTGTGGATCGAGTACGCTCTGTCCCCCGAGTGCGTGAACCTGGCTGCCCAGAACGGTTCCTACCAGTTCCTGGTCATCGACAACGCCACTCAGCCTGAGGTCGCCATGCAGTTCGGCCTGGATCCCGACAACGTCATGGACTACGACTTCGAGGATGCCAAGAACAACATCGGCACCTACGTCGAGGAAGTTATGGCTGCTCTGAACGCCGGCGGCGCTGACACCGGTGCAGACCGCTTCAAGACCGAGTAATTTGGAATACCTAAGCCAACGGGGCGGCGGCTTTTGCCGCCGCCCCGTTTTCGCAGTCTAAAAACATAAGGAGGGATCCCGCCTATGGCAACGACCCAAAGCGCGGTGCTGGACCGGAAAAAACTGATGGGTGACCCCATTCTGGTGACCACCATTGTCGTACTGATCACATTCCTCACTCTATTCATTCTCTACCCCCTGGCGATCCTGTTGGTGGACAGCCTGGTGGGAGACGGAGGCTTCAGCTTCAGCGTGTTCCAGCGCATTTTTGCCATGCCCTCCTTCACAACGGCCATTACCAACACCCTGAAAGTCGGCTTCCTGGTGGGCATTCTCTCCACATTGGTGGGGCTCCTCTTTGCCTACGTGGAGGTCTACGTCCGTATGGGCAGGTTTACCGGCGGCCTCTTTAAAGTCGTCTCCATGCTGCCTGTGGTATCGCCTCCCTTTGTGCTGAGCCTTTCCATGATCATGCTCTTCGGCAAGGCGGGCATTATCACCCGGTTCCTGCTGAAAATCTATGACAACAGCGTCTACGGCTTTTGGGGCATCGCCGTGGTCCAGACCCTGACCTTCTTCCCGGTGTGCTACATGATGCTGAAGGGCCTGCTGAAAAACATCGATCCCTCTCTGGAGGAGGCCGCCCGGGACATGGGCGCTTCCCGGTGGAAGGTCTTCACCAGTGTGACTTTCCCCCTGCTCCTGCCGGGTCTTGGCAATGCGTTTCTCGTGACCTTCATCGAGTCCATCGCCGACTTCGCCAACCCCATGATCATCGGCGGTTCCTACGACACCCTGGCCACCACCATCTACCTGCAGATCACCGGCGCCTACGACAAGGCCGGCGCCGCCGCCATGGCCGTGGTGCTGCTGTGCATCACCCTGGGGATGTTCGCCGTCCAGAAGTATTACTTAGAGCGCAAGACCGCCGCCACCCTGACAGGCAAGGCTTCCCGGGGACGGATGCTCATTACGGACAGAAGCGTCAAGATCCCCCTCACCGTACTGTGCTCTCTCGTGGCCCTCTTCGTCATTATGATGTATCTGTGCGTGCCCATCGGGGCCTGCTTCCCCACCTGGGGCTTTAAGTTCTTCCCCCTGACGGGCAAGTGGTTCCAGCTGGTATTCAGCCGCTACCACGGCCTCCAGGCCTTCCGGGATTCCTTTGTGCTGAGTCTGATCTCCGCCCCCATTACGGCGCTCTTAAGCATGATCATCTCCTATCTGGTGGTCAAGCGGAAGTTCAAGGCCAAGGGCTTTATTGAGGCCGTGTCCATGCTGGCCATGGCCGTTCCCGGCACGGTGCTGGGCGTGGGCTATATCCGGGGCTTCTCCGGCGGCCTGTTCCACACGGGACTGATGCAGGGCCTCTACGGCACCGGGGCCATCCTCATCATCGTCTTTGTGGTCCGGTCCCTGCCCACCGGCACCCGCAGCGGCATCTCCGCCCTGCGGCAGATCGACAAGTCCATTGAGGAGTCCGCCTACGACATGGGCGCGGACAGCTTCCGGGTGTTTATGACCGTGACCCTGCCCCTCATCAAGGACTCCTTCCTCAGCGGCCTTGTCACCGCCTTTGTCCGAAGCATTACCGCCATTTCCGCCATTATCCTGCTGGTGACCCCCCAGTTCCTGCTCATCACCGTGCAGATCAACGAATTCGCCGAGAAGGGCTCCTACAGCCTGGCCTGTGCCTTCGCCACCATCCTTATCGGCATTACCTACGGCAGTGTTCTGCTCATGAACCTGGTCACCAAGTATTTCGGCACCAGCAGAAAAATCAAGGAGGGCAAGTAAATGGAAAAACAGAAAAAAGGTGTGCGCCTGGAGCACATTTCCAAAATCTACCAGGACCCCAAAACCGGGAAAGACTTCTATGCCGTCAAGGACAACTCCCTGACCATCGCCCCCGGGGAGTTCGTGACCCTGCTGGGCCCCTCCGGCTGCGGCAAGACCACCACCCTGCGAATGATCGCGGGCTTCGAGAGCCCCGACGAGGGCGAAATTTACCTGGGGGACGAGCCCATCAACGCCCTGACCCCAAACAAGCGGGACACCGCCATGGTGTTCCAGAGCTACGCATTGCTGCCCCACTACAACGTCTTCGACAACGTGGCTTACGGCCTGAAGCTCCGCAAGGTCCCCAAGGAGGAGATCAAAGAGCGGGTCATGAAAATTCTGGACCTGGTAGAGCTCTCCGGCATGGAGGGCCGCATGACCAACCAGCTCTCCGGCGGCCAGCAGCAGCGGGTGGCCCTGGCCCGGGCCCTGGTCATCGAACCCAGCGTACTTCTTTTTGACGAGCCCCTTTCGAACCTGGACGCCAAGCTGAGAGTCACCATGCGGACGGAGATCCGCCGCATTCAGCAGGAGGTGGGCATCACCGCCATCTACGTCACCCACGACCAGAGCGAGGCCATGGCCCTGTCCGACCGGATCATCATCATGCGCTCCGGCGTGGTGGAGCAGATCGGCTCTCCTCAGGAAATTTACTACCATCCCGTCAACGAGTTCGTGGCCGACTTCATCGGCGAGGCCAACTTCCTGAAGGGGAAGCTGGAAGCCATTGAGAACGGCCGTGCCCGGATCAACGTGGCCGGCGACATCTGCCACGCCGCCGTTGTCCCCGGCATGGAGGTGGGCAAGGACTACACCATCGTCCTGCGCCCGGAAGCCGCCGCCCTGGCAGAAGAAGGCGGGCTCCCCTGCGAAGTGGTCCTGTCCTGCTTCATGGGCAGCTACCAGAATTACCACGTGAAGGTGGGCGATACCCTGGTGAAGCTGACGGACCCCAACCCCAAGAACAAGCGGGTCTACAAGGTCGGCGAAAAGTGCCGCCTGGTCTTCGACCCGGAGAATGTACACGTGCTGTAAATCGGTCTCGTCCCGGAACAGCCGGCAAAAAAAATCCACAGGCTTTTGAGGGCCTGTGAATTTTTTTATCGCTCGCTTCCGTAGAAGAACAATGCCAGCATACCGGGGCCCACGTGGGCGCCGGAGAAGGGTTCGTGGGGGACAATGATGATGTCCTTGGGGGCGGCCACGGCCTTGACCTTCTCGGCCAGGAGCCTGGCGTCCTCCAGGCAGTCGCCGTGGGAGATGGCGACAATGTGATTGGCCGCGTCCACCTGCTTTTTGGCGTAGGTTTCCACAATGGTGTCAATGGCCTTTTTCCGGCCCCGGACCTTGCCGCAGGCCACAATGTGGCCGTCGGCGGTGCCATAGAGAATGGGCTTGATGTTCAGCACCGTGCCGATGGCGGCAGAGGCGCCGCTGACCCGGCCGGAGCGCTTCAGGAAGTTCAGGTCGTCTACGGTGAAGTACTGGCACATATGGGGCACTTCCTCATCCAGGATCTTTCCCGCCTCCCGGGCAGACAGGCCCTGACGGTTCAGTTCCACCGCCCGGAGCACCAGCATGCCGCTGCCGAAGCCGCAGCCCTTGGAATCGATGATGTAGACGCACCGGTCCGGGAATTCCTCTTCCAGCTCCTGCTTGGCAACCAAAGCCGCCTGGTAGGTGCCGCTGATGCCGGAGGCCATAGCGACATACACCAGGTCCTGGCCCTGCTCCAGCACGGGGCGGAAGTGGGAAATGAAGAGGCCGGTGTTCAAGAGGCTCGTGGTAATCTTGCAGCCGGATGCCAGCTGCTGATAGTAGGCGTGGCCATCAAAGCGGTCCACATCGCCTAAGTACTCGTGCTCCACCCCTTCTACAAAGTAGCTGCAGGGCAGCATGGTCACACCCTCCTGATAGGCGGCGGGCAGGTTGGCGGTGCCGTCCGCGAAAACGACAAAAGACATAAGTTACCTCCGAAATCTAAGAAAGGTCCGAAGGGACCGGGGGAAGACCCGGGCTCTTCGGGCACTTCTTTTTGTTTTTTTCCATTATATCGGATGGGAGCCCAATACGCAAGAAAAATCGAAAAAACAGGGGGATACTTTCCCGATTCTACCGCTCTACCCCCGGTTCCCACGGGATTCTACCGGGAGTAGAGTGAATCATTTGGGATTTTCCTCTTTCCTTTTGTCCGGAAAAGTGATATGATACGGGGTGAAAAACACACAAAAGGAGCAAGCCATGCTTTTGGATATGGTTGGCGTCCGAAAAACCTACGGGGATCGGACGCTGCTGGATAACATTGACTTTTTCATGAAGGAAGGGGACCGGGTGGGCGTAGTCGGCGTCAACGGCTGCGGCAAGTCCACCTTTCTCCGGGTCGCCGCGGGAAAAGAGGCCCCGTACGAGGGGCGCGTCAGCTATGACCCCAACGTGCGGCTGGGATACCTGCCCCAGGACCCGCCCTTTGACCCGGAGAAAAGCGTCATCGACCAGGTAGAAGCAGGACTGGACCCCACGGCCCGGGAAATCGCCCGGTACGAGGCGGTGGAGATCCTGACCCGGCTGGGCATCCGGGACCTGGACCAGAAAATGAGCGCCCTCTCCGGGGGCCAGCGGAAGCGGGTGGCCCTGGCCTCCACCCTGGTCCATCCGGCGGATCTGCTGCTATTGGACGAGCCCACCAACCACCTGGACGCGGAAATGATCGGCTGGCTGGAAGAGTACCTGCAAAGGTTCTCCGGCGGCATCCTGCTGGTGACCCACGACCGGTATTTTCTGGAGCGGGTGGCGGACCGGACGGCGGAGATCAGCTTTGGGAAACTCTACCTCTACGAGGGCGGCTACTCCGCCTACCTGGACGGCCGGGCCCGGCGGGAGGAGCTGGAGGCCGCCAGCGAGCGCAAGCGCCAGTCCACCCTGCGCCGGGAGCTCCAGTGGGTCCTCCAGGGCCCCTGCGCCCGGGGCACCAAGAGCCGGGAGCGGCTGGAGCGCTACGAGAAGCTGAAGGCCGCCCAGCCCCCGGAATTCGAGCAGAGCCTAGGGTCCATCCAGGCCCTGTCCTCAAGGCTTGGCCGGAAGACCGTAGAACTCACCGGCGTCAGCAAGTCCTTTGACGGGAAGTGCGTCCTGAAGGACTTCGATTTTCTCCTCCAGCGGGACGACCGGGTAGGCATCGTTGGCGGCAACGGGGCGGGAAAATCCACCCTCCTGAACCTCATTGCCGGATACATCACCCCGGACACCGGCACCGTCACTGTGGGCGACACGGTGAAGCTGGGCTACTTCTCCCAGCATGCTTCGGAAATGAACCCCAATATGACGGCTCTCGACTACGTCAAGGAGCAGGGGGACCGGATCGAGACCCCGGAGGGGACCCTGACGGCCTCCAAGCTCATGGACAAGTTCCTGTTCTCCGGCCCCATGCAGCACCGGCTCATCGGCAAGCTCTCCGGCGGGGAGCGGCGGCGGCTGTTTCTGCTGGGCATCCTGACCTCGGCCCCCAATGTACTGCTGCTGGATGAGCCCACCAACGACCTGGACATCCCCACCATGACGGTGCTGGAAGAGTACCTGCTCACCTTCCCCGGGGCCATCATCGCCGTGAGCCATGACCGGTATTTCCTGGATAAGTTATGTAAACGAATCTTTGCCGTAGAGCCGGGAGGCACCGTCCGCCAGTACCCCGGCGGCTATACGGACTATCTGGCGACCCTCGCCGCCCCCAAGGAGAAGAAGGTCAAGGCGGCGGTGGAGGCCCAAAAGCCCAAACCCAAGAAGCTGAAATTCTCCTTCAAGGAGCAGCGGGAGTACGAAACCATCGACGCGGATATCGCCAAGCTGGAAAAAGCACTGGAGGAAAACAAAAAAGCCCAGGACCGGGACGGGGCGGACTACGAAAAGCTCCAGAAGCTCATGCAGGAGCAGCAGGAGCTGGAGGCACAATTGGAAGAAAAAACCGAACGCTGGATGTATCTGACAGACCTGGCCGAGCGCATCGAGCGTGGAGAATAAAAGCCCTCTCCTGCTTGGAGAGGGTGGCAGGGCGCAGCCCTGACGGGTGTGGAGGGGACCCCTGCAAGTCCAGGACATTCCCCGATGAATGGTAAAAATTGACCACTTACGTTGGGAACTTTTGCCATCCAACGCACCCTGGCCAAATATTTCAGGTATCCCCTCCACACCCGCCGCCTGCGGGCGGCACCCTCTCCAAGCAGGAGAGGGCAGGGACTGTGTGAGGGAAAGCTATAAGAAAGAGGATAACAACCATGACAAAACTGCTCATCATCAACCCCGGCTCTACCTCTACCAAGGTGAGCTATTTCGAAGACGACAAAAACATCTACACCGAGTCCATTTTCCACGATGCCCCAGAGCTGCTGAAGTACCCCACCACCAACGACCAGATGCCTATGCGGATGGAGGTGCTCCATCACTTTCTGGAAAGCCACGGCATGACGGCGGCAGACATCGACGTGTTCGTAGGCCGGGGGGGCTGCGCCTACTCCCAGAAGGCGGGGGTCATGGTCATCGACGAGAGACTGGTGGAGGACACCGCCCGGGACTGCGGCGGCAGCGACCATCCGGCCAAGCTGGGAGTCATGCTGGCTTTTGAGCTGGGCAGGAAATACGGCAAGCCCATGTACACCGTGAACCCCACCAACGTAGACGAGCTCTGCGACTACGCCCGGCTCACGGGCATTGCGGGGCTCTACCGCCGGGCCCAGACCCATGTGCTGAACCAGAAGGGCATTGCCGCCATCCACGCAAAGAAGCTGGGGAAGAAATATGAGGACCTGAACCTCATCGTCTGCCACGTGGACGGGGGCATCACCGTTACGGCCCACAAGGGCGGGAAAATGATCGACAGCACCGAGGGTGCCGGCGGCGACGGCCCCTTCACCCCCACCCGCCTGGGCTCCATCCCCGTAATGGAGGTCCTGCAGTACCTGGACGAAGGCCACACCACCGCCGAAATGCGGGCCATGCTGTCCCGGTCCGGGGGCTTCGTCAGCCACTTCGGCACCTCCGACGCCGCCAAGGTCCATGCCCTGGTAGAGGCCGGGGACCCCAAGGGCACCACCATCTGGAACACCATGATCTACCAGCTCTGCAAATCCATCGGCGGCATGGCCGCCGTGCTGGAAGGGCACGTGGACGGCATCCTGCTCACCGGCGGCCTCATGCGCTATGACGACATCCGCCAGGGGGTCCAGGACCGCTGCGGCTGGATCGCCCCCATCTCCGTCTACCCCGGCGAGTGCGAGCAGGAAGCCATGGCCGACGCCGTTCTGGAAGTCCTGCGGGGGGAGAAAAAAGCAAGCGTGTACACGGGAAGACCCGTGTTCGAAGGCTTCCCCTGGGAGAAGAAATAAAGCCCTCTCCTGCTTGGGGAGGGTGGCAGGGCGAAGCCCTGACGGGTGTGGAGGGGACCCCTACAAACAAAGGACGGGCCCTGCTGAACAGGAATGCCTGCCGTTGAGTTCTCCCCAGTCAACACACCCCAGCCGAATATTTTAGGTGTCCCCTCCACACCCGCCGCTGCGGCGGCACCCTCTCCAAGCAGGAGAGGGCAGGGGCTGCGCGAGGGAAGGTTACGGGAAAGGAGACCACCATGCTATTTTTCTACGCAAACCCCATCTTGATCGCGGCTGCTGTCCTGCCCGCAATCTTTCTGCTGATCCAAATCAACAAGGCGGACAAGCTGGACAAGGAGCCTCCCGGGATGCTCCTGAACCTGGTGTTCTGGGGGGCGGTATCCACGGCGCTGGCGGTGTATACCGAGCGGCTGGGCACCACGATCCTGGACGCTCTGTGGCCGGAAAGCAGCTTTATTTACCGTTTCCTCATGTATTTTATCGTGGTGGGCCTATCTGAGGAGGGCTTTAAATACCTGCTTCTGAAGCGTCACAGCTGGAACAGTCCCTTCTTCAACTGTCAGTTCGACGGGGTGGTCTACGCCGTGTCCGTGGCCCTGGGCTTTGCCTTGTGGGAGAACATCGACTATGTGGTGATGTACGGCATGGGCACCGCCCTGGTCCGGGCCATCACCGCCGTACCCGGCCACGCCTGTTTCGGGGTCTTCATGGGGGCCTTCTACGGCATGGCAAGACGGTACGAAAATTACGGCTTCTCCCGGGCCTCCAAAAACTGCCGGAGACTGGCGGTGCTGGTGCCCATGGTGCTCCACGGCACCTACGACTTCATCGCTACCTCCGAACGCACCAGCGCCCAGTGGGGCTTCCTGGTCTTTGTGGCGGTGCTGTTCATCATCACCTCCCGGATGGTGAAAAAGCTGTCGGACCGGGATGCGTATATCGCGTGAGAAAAAGCCCTCTCCTGCTTGGAGAGGGTGGCAGGGCGAAGCCCTGACGGGTGTGGAGGGGACCCCTAAAGAAACAGACCGGACTACCTTGAATGGAATCCGCTGACGATCTTTTTCGTTACATGGTTCCACTCAACGCAGCCCGGTTTTCACTTTCAGGGGTCCCCTCCACACCCGCCGCTGCGGCGGCACCCTCTCCAAGCAGGAGAGGGCAGGGGATTAGCTTTCTAATTTTTCCCGGATTTCTTTCGCAATGGTGCACTCGCTCTCGTAGGGGCAGGTACCGTAGTTGCAGTCGGCTTCAAAAGAGCCGTCTTCTTCGGTTTCCAGGAGGACCCTACGGGTGGCATCCATATTGCGGCAGTAGCCGGAAATGAAGTATTCCATATCACACCTCCACAATGCAGAAGCCTCTGGGGCCCAGGACCAGGCGGTCGTAGACCACGGTATCCAGGAGCCGGCCCAGCAGGACCTTGCCGGGCTCTACCTCCCAGGGGTCGCCGCTGCGGTTTACATAAACCTTGCAGGTTTTCCCCTCGTGGCTTCTGGTAAAGCCCAGGTGCTTATCTCCGGCGGCGAAGAACCGGATATCTCCCAGCCGCAGCTCCTCCCGCTCCCGGCGCAGGCGGCCCAGGTGCCGGAAGAAGCCCAGAATTTCCTTGTCCTCCCGGCCCCAGGGGTAGGTACGGCGGTTAAAGGGGTCCTTGTAGCCCTCCATCAGGGCCTCGTCGCCATAGTAGATGCTGGGGCTGCCGGGGAGGGTGAACTGGAGGAAGGCGGCCATCTGGAGCCGGTCCCGGGCCACCTCCATCTGATTTCGGGTCAGGCGCCGGGCGGCCTTTTCCTCCCGGGAGCCATCGAAATCATCCACAAGGGCAGTCAGGATCCGGGGGGTGTCGTGGGTGCCCAGCAGATTCATGTTGCAGGCCACCACCTGGGGCGGATAGTTCTCCACAATGGACATGACCGTGTTTTTGAGTCCGGCGCCGCTGTCCCGGCCCCGCATGAAATTGAGGATCGCCGTGCGGAAGGGATAATTCATAATGCTGTCCAGCTCCCCGTCTACAAAATACCGGCGGCGCACGTCATAGGCCACCTTATTGGAGGCATCCTCCCACACTTCGCCCATCAGCAGGGCATCCGGCTTGATCTCCCGGATGCGCTCTTTCAGCATGGCGATAAATGCGTCCGGCAGCTCGTCGGCCACATCCAGCCGGATGCCGTCGGCCCCCAGGCGCAGCCAGTGGGCCACCACGCTGTCCTCATCCCGGATGACATAATCCAGGAAGCTCGGATCCATTTTGTTCACCGTGGGCAGGGTGTCGAAGCCCCACCAGGAGTTGTAGGAATCCGGCCAGTGGTAGAAGGTGAACCAGCTGGAATAGGGGCTGTCGGGACGGCAGAAGGCCCCGTTGCCGCCGAAGGCCCACTCCCGGTCAAAGTAGAGGCTGTTGGAGCCGGTGTGGGAATAGACCCCGTCCAGAATGACCCGGATGCCCCGGCTGTGGGCCGCCCGGCACAGGGCCGCAAAATCGGCCTCCGTACCCAGCATGGGGTCCGGTGTCTTGTAATCGCCGGTGTCGTAGCGGTGGGAGGAAAAGCTCTTGCTGATGGGGTTCAGGTAGAGAATGGTGGTGCCCAGGGAGGCAATATAGTCCATTTTTTCGGTGATTCCCTTGAAATTGCCGCCGAAAAAGTCGTTGTTCCATACCCGGCCCTGGTCGTCAGGCTGCCAGTTCACCTCTTCGTCCCAATTCTGGTGGACGGTATAGGGCTGGAGCTTGCCCCAGAGGTCCACTTCCCCGCTCTTATAAAAGCGATCCGGGAACACCTGGTAGATGACCGCCCCCTTGGCCCACTCCGGGGTGTAGAAGTCCGCCGGAATGCAGCTGACCTGCCATAGATCCCCGGACTCCATGTTGGCATCGTCCCCCTCTTTGAAGAGCCGGAAGGTGCCATTGGGGTCCGTGATGCGGAAGTAATAAAAATAGAGCCCCCGCTCCGGGAAGGAAAATTCTCCCCGCCAGTATTCGTAGGGGCCCTCGGTTTTCTCGTACTGCATGGGGCTTACCCCCATCTCCTGCCCGTCCTCGCCGCACAGAACGATCTGGGCGGCCCGGGTATGGACAGCCACGGGGATATGCACATGCAGGGTGCACTTCTCCCCTGGGTTCAAGACACCAAAGGGTGTTTTGAAGGTCTCCTGCTTGCTGTCGAAAAGAATTCTCATGGGTTTTCATTTCTCCTTCGTTGGGATAAACCTCTTTGCCCTCTCCTGCTTGGAGAGGGTGCCGCCGCAGCGGCGGGTGTGGAGGGGACACCTAAAATGTGTGGATGGAGTTCGTTGAATGGCAGGGTCCTATGGTTCGCGTAGGGGACGATGCCCTCATCGTCCCGGAGGTCCGACAACAGGGCGGTACATTTATACCTACCCGTCCCGCCCGTAAAGTCTCGGGGCGATGTGGGCATCGCCCCCTACGCGGGTGGAGGCTCTGCACCATTCAACGGTACCCGGTTGATACCGTCAGGGGTCCCCCCCACACCCGTCAGGGCTTCGCCCTGCCACCCTCTCCCAGGAGAGGGTTTTTCCCTCAAAAAATACCGCCCAAAGGCTTTGGGCGGTATTTGTATTGTGCTGAAAACGTTACCAGGCCAGCATCTTCTGGAAGGCTTCCATATACTTCTTCGCGGGCACATCCCAGCTGAAGTCCTGGGACATGTCCCTTACCTGGAGGGTCTGGAAGGCCTGCCGGTTGCCGTTGTAGAGATTCAGGCAGCGCTTGATGGCGGCGTAGAAGTCGTCGGCGTTGTAGCTCTGGAAGGTGAAGCCCAGGCCCTCTTTGGCCTGTTCGTCGCAGGGAGGCACGGTGTCCTTCAGGCCGCCGGTGGCGTGGACCACGGGGACGGTGCCGTAGCGCATGGCGTTCATCTGGCTCAGGCCGCAGGGCTCACTCTTGGAGGGCATCAGGTAGATGTCTCCCGCGGCGTAGACCCGGGCGGCCAGGCCCACATTGAAGGTGATCTGGGCGGACACCTGGTCCGGGAACTGGGCCTCCAGGTCCCGGAAGAAGGTCTCGTACTGGGGCTCGCCGGTGCCGATGAGGATCAGCTGGGCGTTTTCCTCCCACACGAGCCGCCGGGCAATGTAGCACAGCAGATCCAATCCCTTGTGGCCCGCCAGCCGGGTGATCATGATCATCAGGGGCACATCCGGGTCCTGGGGCAGGCCCAGCTCCTTCTGGATGGCCTTCTTGCACTCCCCTTTTCCAGGCTGGATCTGAGCAGCGGAGTAGTGGGCGGGCAGGTGCCGGTCCGTCTCCGGGTCAAAGATCGTGGTGTCGATGCCGTTGGTAATGCCGGAGAGCTTCCAGGCGTTCCGGGCCAGGATACCGTCCAGGCCGTGGGCATAGTAGGGGTACATGAGTTCCCTGGCGTAGGTCTCGGACACGGTGGTCACGAAATCGGCGGTCTCAATGGCGCCCTTCATCATGTTCACGGAGCCGTTCATATCCATGCAGCCCCGGTACTCCCAGGGCAGCCCCAGGATGTCGTCAAAGAAGTTGGCATTGGCCCAGCCCTGATACTCAATGTTGTGGATGGTATACATGCAGCGGGTATTTTTCAGGGCGGTGTCCCGGTAGCTGGCCTTCAGGTATACGGGGATCATGCCGGTCTGCCAGTCGTTGCACTGGATCACCTCGGGGGTGTACTCCAGGGCCACCATGGCGTCCAGGCAGGCTTTGGAGAAATAGGCGAAGCGCTCGCCGTCGTCCATGTCGCCGTAGATGGCCCCGGTGCGGGTGCCGAAATAGTAGTCGTTGTCGATGAAGTAGACCTGGAAGCCCCGGGGGCAGTCCGTGAGCTTCCGCAGACCGGCGTACTGCTGACGCCAGCCCATCTGCACCCGGAACTGGGCCACCTGCTCCGTTTCATAGGCGGTATTGCTCTTGATCTTGTTGTAATAAGGCAGGAACAGCCGGACTTCGTTGTCCTCAATGCGGCTCAGGGCCGCGGGCAGGGCCTCCATCACGTCCCCAAGGCCGCCGGACTTGGCGTAAGGGGACGCTTCCGAAGCGCAGATGGCGATTTTCATACGGTCTCCCCCCGTTTGATGACAATGGGATTGTTGCGGGTGCCGATGAGCTTGGCACCGGGCCGGACAGTGACATTCTTATCCAGAATCACGTTCTTCAGGTAAGCGCCCTCGCCGATAGAGGTATCGTTCATGATGACGCAGTCCTCGATTTCCGCGCCGGGGGCCAGAGTCACCTGGCGGAAGAGGATGGAGTCCTTGGCGGAGCCCTCCAGCAGGCAGCCATCGGCCACCATGCAGTTGTCGATGTGGCTGCCCTCGCCGTAGTAGGAGGGGACACGGTCCCGGACCTTGGTGTAGACCGGGTGCTTCCGGTCGAAAATGCTCTTGTGGACCTTGGGATCCAGCAGGGCCATGGAATTCTCAAAGTAGTCCTGGACGCTCTCGTTGTACAGGGCGATGCCGGTAAACTCGTAGGCGTTGACGCTGACCTTACCGCTCTGCCAGCCCCCCAGGATCAGATCCCGGTCCATGTGGAAGGCATTGTGGGCAATGCGCTCCCGGACCATATTGATGAGCCACTTCTTGGTGGTGACGAACAGGTCCATAGAGGCGTAGTACTCGGGGCCCGCGGCGTAATCCACCACAATGTCGCTTACTTCCTTCTTGTCGTCCAGGGCCACGGCCAGGTCCAGCATCCGCTTGCTGTTGGCCACGCCGGACTTCACCACCACAGTGATGTCCTTGCCGCTCTTGATGTGCTCGGCCAGGACCTTCTTCAGGTCGATGTTGTAGGTAACGGCGGAGTCCACCAGGAACACATACTCGTCTTCCTTGCCGTGCTCCAGGAAGGACATGGCGTTATTCAGGGACTCCAGCTTGCCCCGGTAGCTGTGGGATTCGGAATTGGCATAGGGGGTGATATACTGCAGGCCGCCCTCGCCCAGCTCCAGGCCCCACTCCTCGCCGTCGCCGACATGGTCCATCAGGGACTGGTAGTTGAACCGAGAGATAATGGCCAGGTGGTGGACACCGGCGCAGCTCAGGTTGGTCAGGGCGAAGTCCACCTGACGGTAGCGGCCTCCGAAGGGAATGGAGGCGATGGACCGCTTGGCAGTCAGCTCGCCGATATTGGCATCATTGGTAAAGATAATACCCATTGCGTTCATAGCGGTCACACTCCTTACATCATTTCGCCGGGCTTCAGCACGGCGTTCTCTTCTACCACGGCACCCTTGGAGGTGACGCTGATCTGCATTTCCTCGCCCTCGGCGTAGGCGCCGCCGACAACGGCATTTCTGCACACCCGGCTGTCCTCACCCAGGATGGCATGACGGACAATGGCGCCGGACTCGATGACGACCCCGGGCATGACCACGGAATCCTCGACGACGGCACCGGGGCCGATCTTGCAGCCCACGGAGATGACGCTGTGATACACTTCGCCCTCTACCTCGCTGCCCTCGGCAATGAAGCAGTTGACGGTCTTGGCAGACGGTGCAATGAAAGAGGAGGGCATGGCGCTGTTCCGGGCGTAGATCTTAAACCGCTCGCCCCGGAGGTTGAAGACGGGGTCCTTGCCTAAGAGGTCCATGTTGGCTTCCCACAGGGAACTAATGGTTCCCACGTCCTTCCAGTAGCCGTCGAAGGGGTAGGCCATCATCTTGTGGCCCTGGTTCAGAAGGTTGGGAATGATGTTCTTGCCGAAGTCGTTGGAAGACTTGGGATCGTCCTCATCCTCCATCAGGGCCTTCTTCAGCACCTGCCAGTTGAAGACATAGATGCCCATAGAGGCGTTGGTGGACTTGGGATGAGCGGGCTTCTCCTCGAACTCGTAGATGGACATGTCCGGGTTGGTGTTCAGGATGCCGAACCGGGGCGCTTCGGCCAGGGGCACATTGCGCACGGCGATGGTACAGGAGGCCTGGTGCTTCTCGTGGTACTCCACCATGGCGGCGTAGTCCATTTTATAAATATGGTCGCCGGAGAGGATCACCACATGGTCCGGGTCGTACCGGTCGATAAAGTCAATGTTTTGGTAAATGGCGTTGGCAGTGCCCTTATACCAGCCGCTCTTCTTGTCGTGGCGCTCGTAGGGAGGCAGGACCTGGGCGCAGGAATGGGTCTTGTTCAGGTTCCAGGGCTGGCCGTTGCCGATATATTCATTCAGCTCCAGGGGCTGATACTGGGTCAGGATGCCCACGGTATCGATGCCGGAATTGACACAGTTCGAAAGAGGGAAGTCGATGATGCGGTACTTTCCGCCGAAGGGAACGGCAGGCTTGGCGGTCTTCTCCGTCAGAACCTTGAGTCTGCTGCCCTGGCCGCCGGCCAGAAGCATGGCGATGCAGCGTTTTTTCTGAAAATACATGGTCACAGCTCCTTAATAGAGATTCATTATGTAGATTCGCTTATTTGGTCATGGGCAGAAAAGGACCATAAATATTCGCATTTCTCCCCACGCATACCATATCATATTTTTTCGGATTCCGAAAGTGACATTTTGCCTAAAATATTTGCAATCTTTTGTGAATCTTTGCTAAAGTCTAACCAGGTAACGGGTGTATTACTGGGAATTTCGACAGAACTCAGCCGTTTCTCCAACCAATAGACATCCAGCCATCTGCCAAATTTTAAGCCGCAGTGATGAAAAAGCCCGCAGTCTTCATAGCCGTGGGCCCGGTGGAAGGCAAGGCTTCTGTCATTCTCGCCGGTGACAATGGCAAAGGAGATGAGATAGCCCATCTGCCGCAGCAGCTCCTCCAGAACGGCATAGAGCTTCTTGCCGATGTGCTTTCCCTTAGCATCCTGCCGCAGGTAGATGGAGGGCTCGGCGCACCAGGCGTAGGCTGCCCGCTCAAAGGGGCGGCTGGCGTAGGCATAGCCCAGAATTTCCCCATCTTCCTCCCAAAGGAGCCAGGGGAAAAGCGCCGTCACCCGGCGGAAGCGCTCCGTAAATTCCTCCAGGGTGGGCACGGTATACTCAAAGGTAATGGTGGTAGTCTCCACATAGGGCGCGTAAATTTTCAGAATTTCCGATACATCCGCCTCGGTGGCAACACGGATCATAGTTTATCCATCCCTTTCTTTTTTGTACCATTTTATTCCCAAAGTTGTTCACTGTCAAGGTTGACTTTTGGCCTCTTTGGGGATACAATAAAGATAATTTGTGTAACCAAAAAGGGGGGAAAATCATGGACGCCGGAGGAAGCGGCAGTATACCCGGCCGAAGTTGCCTGATTTTCCCCGCTTATGTGCATCGTAACGGGTAAAATCAGGGAGTTTCGCCGAGTTTCACCAACCAAAAAATCAAATATTGGAGGTAAAACTATGGCAGAACGCTTTGAAATCGTAGAAAAAGCCCTCCTGAAGATGCTGGACGAAAAGAAGTACTCGTCCCTGCGGGATATCCTCATCACCATGAACCCCGCGGACGTAGCCGGCCTTTTCGACGGCCTGGAGGAAAAGCAGATCCCCGTCATGTTCCGCTTGCTTCCCAAGGAGCAGGCAGCGGAGACCTTTGTGGAGATGGAGCCCGAGGCCCAGCAGCTGCTGATCCAAGGCTTCTCGGACAACGAGCTCCGGGAAGTGCTGGACGAATTGTACGTGGATGACGCGGCGGACCTGGTAGAGGAAATGCCCGCCAACGTGGTGCGGCGGATCCTTGCCCAGGCGGACCCGGAGATGCGCAGTTCCATCAACCAGATCCTGCGCTACCCTGAAAATTCCGCCGGTGCCCTGATGACCATGGAGTATGTGTCCCTGCGGCCGGACATGACCGTGGAGGAGGCCATCCTGCGCATCCGCCGCCAGGGCGTGGACAAAGAGACCATCTACACCTGCTACGTGCTGGATAAGGACCGGACGCTGCTTGGCATCGTCACGGTGAAGGACCTGCTGCTGGCCGAAAGCGACGACACGGAGATCCGGGAGATCATGACTTCCAACATCATCTCCGTCACCACCCAGGACGACCAGGAAGAGGTCGCCAAAATGTTCTCCAAATACAACTTCCTTGCCCTGCCCGTTGTGGACACCGAAAACCGGATGGTGGGTATCGTCACCTTCGACGACGCCATGGACGTCATGGAAGAAGAGGCCACCGAGGATATGGAGATCATGGCCGCTATGACCCCTTCCGAAAAGAGCTACCTAAAGAGCTCCCCCTTCGACCTCTATAAGCACCGGATCCCCTGGCTGATGCTATTGATGGTCTCCGCCACCTTTACGGGCATGATCATCTCCTCTTTCGAAAGCGCCCTGGCGCTGCTGCCCGCCCTGACGGCCTTCATCCCCATGCTGATGGATACCGGCGGCAACTGCGGCTCCCAGTCCTCTGTCACCGTCATCCGCGCCCTGAGCCTGGACGAGCTGGAATTCTCCGACGTGCTCACGGTGCTGTGGAAGGAGATCCGCACCGCCGTGCTCTGCGGCATCACCCTGGCCGCTGTGTGCTTCCTGAAGGTCATGCTTATTGACCGGCTTTTGATGGGCAATACCAGTATCTCCGTCTCCGTAGACCTGGTCATCTGCCTGGCCCTGGGTGTCACCGTGGTCATGGCCAAAATGGTAGGCTGCACCCTGCCGCTGCTTGCCAAAAAGCTGGGCTTCGACCCTGCTGTTATGGCCTCCCCCTTCATCACCACCATTGTAGACGCCCTGTCCCTGCTGGTCTATTTCCTGTTCGCAAAGACCATTCTGGGATTGTGATCCTGAATACGCCAAAGCCCGGCTCTGCGCAAGAGCCGGGCTTTGTATTTTTGTCTGGGCTGCCTGAGGCAGCCCAGGATCCTTTTAGAATCCGCCGAAGCCGAAGAAGCCGGGGAGCTGGCCGCCATAGCTGTAGCTGCGGCCCTGGCTCTGCTGGGACTGCTCACTGCTCTCAGAAGCAGCGGCGGCAGTGGCAGACTGGATCTTCTGGGCCACCTCCAGACTGATCTCCAGGGTCTGGCCCTGGCGGTAGACGGTAAGGGTGATCTGGTCACCGGGCTTGCAGGCGCTGATGGTCTTCACCAGGTCGTTGCTGCTGGTGATGTCGGTGTCATTGACCTTGGTGATGATGTCGTTGACCTGGAGGCCGGCCGCCTTGGCGGGGCCGTCGTCGGTCAGGCTCTGAACGGCAGCACCCTGGGGCAGGCCGTACTTCTGGGTCTCGTCGCTGACGCTGATGACGCTGACGCCGATATAGGGCTTCTCGATATAGCCCTTTTCGATGATGCTGGTGATGATGTTGTACACATCGTCAATGGGGATGGCAAAGCCGATGTTATCGATGGAGGCGCCGGAGCCGGAGGAGCCGGAATACTTGGCGTTGGTGATGCCCACCACTTCGCCGTACATGTTGAACAGGGCGCCGCCGGAGTTGCCGGAGTTGATGGCGCAGTCGGTCTGGATCAGCTCCTGGGTGGTGCCGGAGGACATGGTCACGTCCCGATTCAGGGCGCTGACGGCACCGGCAGTCAGGGAGAAGGTCAGCTCGCCCAGAGGGTTGCCGATGGCAACCACGCTGTCGCCCACGTTCAGCTTATCGGAGGAGCCGATGACCACAGGGGTCAGGCCCTCGGCTTCGATCTTCAGCACAGCCACATCGTTGCTCTCGTCATAGCCGATGATCTTGGCATCGTATTCGGTGCCGTCGTAGGTGGAGACGGTGACGGTGTCGGCGCCTTCAATGACATGGTAGTTGGTGATGATATAACCATCATCAGTGAAGATGAAGCCGGAACCGGCGGCAGCGGACTGGGTCTGCTGGCCCCAGAAGTTGGTGGTCACAGCGGAAGTCACAATACCCACAGTGGAGTTCACATTGGCGGCGTAAACCTCAGCGGCGGTGAGCTCCTTGGAGGAGTCGATCTGCTGGATCTGCAGCACGCTGGTTTCCCGGACGCCCTGCATCACGGTAGACACGCCGTCGCCGGAGACAACCGTCTGGGGCAGGTCCTTCCGGGCAAGGGAAGCGCCTACAAAGCCGCCGCCGATACCCATGCAGCCGCCAACCAGGGCGCAGGCCACAACCAGGGCCACGCCCTTCTTGCCGTTACCCTTCTTGCGGGGCTTTTGGGGCTGCTCCACAGGGGGCATGTCCGTCGGGATCTCCTGATGGACCTCTTCCTTGGCAGGCTCGCTGCTGCCTACAGTCTCGTAAATGGAATCATCATAATATTCACTCATAATGGAACACTCCTTCTGCCTTGTGGCAGGCTTTTTTCTTTTCATGGCCATATCCTAGCAGGTAATTCTGAAAATAGCCTTAAAAAAATAAAGAACGATTTGTGAATTCTGAAAAGAGGCAAAAATTTCAGCTTTTTTTCAGGATGTAGATGTAGTATGATGAATAAGAAAAGGCCCTCTCCTGCTTGGAGAGGGTGGCAGGGCCGCAAGCCCTGACGGGTGTGGAGGGGACCCCTAAACGGTAAGGACGGGGCGCGATGAATAGAACGGCCCGGTTCCACTGTAGGGGCGGTCATTGGCCGCCCGCCAACCGAACGGGACAGAGCGTTTGGTCAAAAACACCCAGGCGTCCTACCTGGCGGGCGCCCAATGGGCGCCCCTACGTCAAAACCAATGCTTTTCTGTTCAACGGGGCCCGGTCTTTACCGATATGGGTCCCCTCCACACCCGCCGCCTGCGGGCGGCACCCTCTCCAAGCAGGAGAGGGCAGGGGCTGCCCTATTTGGGCTGAGAAAGAAATTACGGAGGTTTCCTATGAAAATATTGATTATAGAAGACGAAAAATTACTGGCCGACTCTTTAAAGGTCTTACTGGAAAAGAAAGGCTTCACCGTAGAATGTGTTTACGACGGGGAGACCGGGGAGGAGTACGCGGAGACCGGGGTCTATGACCTGCTGATCCTGGATGTGATGATGCCCAAGATGAACGGCTACCAGGTGGCGAGGTCCGTCCGGGCTAAGCGCTGCGGCACCCCCATCCTGATGCTCACCGCCCGGTCTGGGGTAGAGGACCGGATCGAGGGGCTCAATGCCGGGGCGGACTATTATCTCACCAAACCCTTCGACACCCGGGAGCTGCTGGCCTGCGTAGGGGCGCTGCTGCGCCGCCAGGGGAACCAGGTGGACGAGCTGAGTCTCGGCAACACCGCCCTGGACCTGGCCACCTGCAACCTGATCTGCGGGGAGAAGCAGGTGCGGCTGTCCGCCAAGGAGTTTGATGTCATGCGCTTTTTGCTCCAGTCCCGGGGGGCCATTCTCTCCAAAGAGGTCATTCTGGCCAAGGTCTGGGGCTATGACTCCAACGCCGTGGAAAACAACGTGGAGGTCTATGTGGGCTTCCTGCGGAAGAAACTCCTGAGCATCGGCTCCAATATCACCATCAATTCCGTCCGCCGCATGGGCTACCAGCTGGAGGTGAAGGAAGGGTGCTGAAAAAGCTGCGCCTTCGCTTCGTCTGTGTGCTCATGGCCATCGTCACCGTGACCCTGTGCCTGATTTTCGGCCTGGTGTACCACTTCACCCGGGAGAATCTGGAGTCCCAGACTCTTGCCATGATGGGGTCCGTGGTGGAAGACCCTTTGCAGCTGGGGCGGCCCAACAGCCGGAGCCAGGAGATGAAGCTGCCTTATTTTCTCATCAAGGTCAGCTCCCATGGGGAGCTGGTGGCGGTGTCCGGGGGCTATTACGACCTGTCTGACGAGGCATTTCTGAAAACCCTCATCACCCGGGTATCGGAGGCGGGAACGGATTCCGGCGTCATCCCGGAGTATAATTTAAGATACCTGCTGACCCAGAGCTATACCTCCAGCACCCTGGTCTTTGCAGACATGAGCAGCGAGAAGGCTGCCCTGAACACCCTGGCGAAGACCTTCGCCGGCATCGGCCTCGGGTGCCTGCTGGCCTTTTTCGCCATTGCGGAGCTTCTGGCCCGGTGGATGGTCCGGCCTGTGGAAAAAGCCTGGAGCCAGCAGCGGCAGTTCGTCAGCGATGCCTCCCACGAGCTGAAAACACCCCTGACAGTGATCCTCACCAACGCGGAGCTGCTGCAAATGAACGAAGAGCCTCAGACCCAGGAGAAATGCGCAGGGAGCATCCTCACCATGGCCCACCAGATGCGCGCCCTGGTGGAGGAGCTGCTGGAGCTGGCCAGAAGCGACAACGACCAGTCAAAAATGGTCTTTGAACAGCTCAATTTCAGCGAACTGGTGACGGATGGCCTGCTTCCCTTCGATGCAGTGTTCTTTGAAAAGGGCCTGACCCTGGAGGAGACCATCGCTCCCGATATTATGTTAACCGGAAGCCGCCAATACTTAGGCCAGCTCCTGGATATCCTATTGGACAACGCCCGGAAATATGCCACCGGCGGCACCGTTAACGTGAACCTGGAACGCTCCGGCCGGAAGCACTGCCGCCTCAGTGTATCCAATGACAGCGAAGAGCTGACGGAAACCGAGTGCAAGGACATCTTCCGCCGCTTTTACCGCCGGGACGAGGCCCGCAGCCGGGACGGAAGCTTCGGCCTGGGGCTGTCCATCGCCGAAACCGTGACCAGGGCCCATGGAGGCAAGATCTGGGCCGAGTGGAAGGACGGGCGGATCGTGTTCACTGCGGAACTGCCTTGTGAATGACTTTCCCGCAAAAACAGAATCTTTCGCTTGCGTTTCGACAGAAAGTGTGCTACTGTATCCGTGGTACCGCCAGTACCCCGGTGGGCGACTCCCCTGATTGATCTCTTTCGGGGGTGAATACTTCTTTTTACCCCCAATCGACTTCGAGAGGGGGTGACGGTTATGGTTACATGGGAAGAATTGTTCCAATTCTGCATGGTCATTGCCACTGTCATTGCTCTGGTTCTCCAGGCCAACGATCATAATAAAAAGAAGTAATCGCCACTCTCCCAAAGTTCCGATTACTTCTTTTTAATCAACCGCGGGAGCCGTCTGCTGGCGGTACTCCCTGTGTCTTTACTATACCCCATTCCTGGGTTTTTGTCAATGCCCCGCCAAACGGCGGGGCGAATTTTTTACTCGTTACTCGTTTTCCAGAGCCATGACCTTATCGATCCGGCGCTGATGGCGCTCTTCCCCGGAGAAGGGGGTCTCCAGCCACTTGTCTACGATGGCCAGGGCCAGGTTCTCTCCCGTGACGCCGGCACCGATGGCCATGCAGTTGGTGTCGTTGTGGAGCCGGGTCAGCTCGGCGGACATCAGGTCCCCCAGCAGGGCACAGCGGATCCCCTTGACCTTGTTGGCGGCGATGGACACACCGATGCCGGTGGTGCACAGCAGCACGCCCCGGTCACACTCTCCCTTGGCCACCGCCTTGGCAGCAGGGCCGGCAAAGTCCGGATAGTCGCAACTGTCCTTGCCGTGGCAGCCGAAATCCACGACCTCATATCCTTTTTTTGTCAGATGGGCCACGACGGACTGCTTCAGATCGTAAGCGCCGTGGTCACAGGCGACAGCGATTTTCATTGTATATCTTCCTCCTTGGTACTGTTTTGCTTCGCATCGTAGGGGCGGCCAATGGCCGCCCCAAAGGCTTAGATCACATACCCGCCGTCCACGTTCAGCACGTTTCCGGTGATGAATTCGGCATCGGCCAGATATTCCATGGCCTTGGCCACGTCCTCCGGGGTGCCGTTGCGGCCCACGGGGGTATCCTCGGCCATTTCCTTCAGAATGTCCGGGTCCACCTGGGCGCACATGTCCGTTAAAATCACGCCGGGGGCTACGCAGTTCACCCGGATGCCGCTGGGACCCAGCTCCTTGGCCAGAGCCTTGGTCAGGGCGATCACCGCCCCCTTGGTGGCGGAATAGGCGGCCTCGCAGCTGGAACCCACCCGGCCCCACATGCTGGAGACCGTGACAATGCTGCCCCGGTGTTTTTTGAGGAAGAAGGGCAGGCTGGCGTTCACGCAGTTGTAAATACCCTTGACGTTCACAGCAAAAATACGGTCCCAGTCTGCTTCCGCCATAGACTGCATGAGGCCGTAGTGGCAGATACCGGCATTGCAGATCAGGATATCCACATCCGGCAGGCCTTCCAATGCGGCCTTCACAGCCTGGGTGTCCGCCACGTCGCAGCGGATGGCCCTAGCCCCAGTGGCCTTGCTGACCGCCTGGGCGGCATCGTCATTTTTCTCGTACAGGAAATACACCTGGTCCCCCCGGGCGGCGAAGCGCTCCACAGCGGCCCTGCCGATGCCCCGGGAGCCGCCGGTCACGACTACGGATGCCATCTTATCTTCTTCTGCTCTTGGTCCGGTGATCGGAATACTGCCGGATGGAGGAGATCTTGCTGTCGGACTCAGACATGAAGGCCTTCAGCTTCTCTTCAAAGAGCTGGTCCGCGGTTTTGGGGGCCGCAGGCTGCACGGGGGCTCTGCCGGCTCTGGGAGCCCGGTTGGGAGCGCCTTCCCGCCGGGGGCCGCCGTTATTGTTGTTCCGGAAATCGTTCCGGGGGCCGTTTTCCCGCTGGGGCTTGGGTTCCAGGCGCTTGATGGACAGGTTGATCTTGCCGTTTTCCAGGCCGATGACCATGACTTTCACATCCTGCCCCTCGGTAAGATGCTGGTGGATATCGCTGACATAGGCATTGGCGACTTCGGAAATATGTACCATGCCGGTCTTATTCTCCGGCAGGGCGATGAACGCGCCAAAATTGGTGATGGATTTGACTTTCCCCTCTAAAACGGCTCCGACGGTTAACTCCATAGATGATTTGCTTCCTCCAGAAATAGAATTGATTACTTTTTGATGTCGATCAGGACGGTGTCTGGGTCAGTGAGCCCCAGCTCCTCCTGGGCGATGGCCCGGACAGTGTCGTCGCTGTCCATGTTCTCCATCCGCTGCTCCAGCACCCGGTTTTGCCCGGCCACGGCGGCAGCCTCGGCGGCAAGGACCTCTGTCTGACTCTGGACCGTGAGCTTTACCCAGGTCAGGGCGGCCAGGGCCACCATAGAAAACGTCAGCAGGACTACCACAAGGATCTTCAGCAGGGGCGACGAGGGGCTGAACACCACGCGGACGCTGCCTGCTTTCACTGTCGAATCGGTCATAGGATACACCTCCGGGATCGGGTTTCATGCGGTGGATATACTTCCGTCCTATTGTAACCCATTTTTCCCCAGATGCAAACATATTTTTTGCGAAATTCAAAAATTTTTTCACCGGCCCCGCGGCAAGGCCCCAGGTCCGGCCCGCCAGGCTCCAAAATCTGGCAAAAAGAGGCCTGAAAAGCCGTCCCAACGTCCGGTCGAAGCTCCAAATTCCCAAAAACAGCATGCCCAAGCAGGCGGGCCGCAGCTCCCCGCCGCAGACCCGGAACATGAGCACCGCGGCCCTCTGGTACAGGCCCAGCAGGAACAGCCCGTCCGCAAAGAGGGTGTGCCTGGGCCGCAGGGGCCGGAGGAAGCCATAGAGAAGCCCCAGCTCCGCTCCAAAAACATAGGCGGAAGCGAAAAAGACCGCCACAGCAGCCGTGGGGATCATCCCAGCAGTCGTCGGAACCAGCCCCCTCCGGTTTTCCCCTGGCTGTAGACCATGGCGTTCACCGTTCCGCTGATGGCCACGTGGCCCCCGTCCAGGCTCAGCTCCTTCAGCTGCAGCTGCTCTCCCTGGATCAGCAGCTGCCCCATCTGGGTCATCAGCAGCACCCCGTCCTCCTCAAACCGGGCTACCTCCGTCACCCCCGTCACCGTCAGCTCCGCCCGCTCGGTCAGGCGCAGTGTATGCCCCTCGGATACCATCCGCAGCCCCCCTTTCCTGAGGGAGTGTATGCAGCGCCAGGCGGTGGTATGCGGGAATTTTCCTGGCCCGGGTATAGAAAACAGCCGCCCCGGGAAGGGGGCGGCTGCATAGGGGGGAGACGTTACTTTACAGTCAGCTTCAGGGTGACGGTGCCGTTGGGGATCTCTTCACCCTTGGTGTTGTAGCGGACATCCATGCCGCGGATGAAGACGTTGAGCTTGATGCTGGCGGTCTTGATCTTCTGGGTGTTGGCGCCGGAGGGACGGAACTCGAACCAGCCGTCGCCCAGGGACTCGATGTTGTACATGGTGGCCAGGGTCTTGTCGGCAATGGTGACCTTCTCCACGCTGTTCAGGTTCTTATCGGAGCTGGTCAGCCGGAACTTGTGGCCGGCCTGCAGGTCGGACTTGTAGACGGTCACGGTACGGTCCGCCTTGACGGAGCAGCTGCCGGCCTTGACCTTCAGGACCGCACTGGCGGGAGTCACAGTCAGGCCCTCAGCATCCTCTTCCTTCAGGGTCACCCGGACTTGATACTTGAGGTCTGCATCCAGAACGGCTTCGGGCAGCTTCAGGATGGAGTGGGTGCTGGCCCGGCTGGTGCTGGGACGGATCTCAAACAGGTCGGATACATCCACCCAGTCGGTGCGGCCGTTGGCGGAAGCCCAGACGGTCACATCGGGATACACGGGATCGCCATTCTCGTCCACAGCGTCCACAAAGTTGAAGTTGCTGGCGCTGTACTTCACATACACCTTGCTGGAATCCCGGATGGGATCGATGGTGCCGGAGGTGGAGGCGGAGAGACGGATCTTGGAGTTGGTCTTGCTGGAGATCGTGACATTCAGGGTCACAGCCTTGTCGGTTTCGGAGGCCTTGACGGAGACCTTGTAGGTCTTGCCGTAGACGGCTCCGTCACCGGCACTGATGCGGATGGTCTGGTTGTCAGCGTCGATCTCCTCAATGTTCACGGCATCCTCGGAAGAAACGGTGACAATGGGCTTGTCCGCCTTCTTCACGTCGTCGCCGCTGGGGCTGACAGTGTAGGAGATCTTCAGGCTCTGCCCGGCATCCTTGTTCAGGGTCAGGGTGGACTTGCTCAGGCGGACGTTGACGGCGGTGCGCTTGACGCTCACATTCTGGGAGGCAGAGCAGGCCACCACATCCCCATTCTTGGCGTAGACCAGAATGGTCAGCTTGTCTCCGGCCTTGACGGCGGCGTTCTCCTTCAGGACATACTCGCCATCGTCGTTCTTCTCCTGGAAGTAGTTGAAGAAGTCCTCGGGAGCGGCGTTGTTTTTACGGACCTTGTACTCGATGTCCACATCGCCGGTCATGTTCCTGAAGGTCTCGGTGAGCTTAATGCCCTTCTTGTAGTAGGTCAGGTCCAGAGAACCAGTGACCTTCAGGGTCACGGTGGGCTTGGTGGTGCTGGCCAGGGTCTTGACGGAAACGGTAACAGCCTTCATGCCCACGGGCTTCAGGGTGACCCGGTAGGTAGCGCCGGGAACGGTGACCGTGGTGGTCGCAATGGACACCATCTTGTTATCCTGGTCGAAAACAACACCCAGTTCGCCGTTCTCGGTCACATCCCGATAGTTTTTGCCGATCAGGCGGGTGACCTTAATTCCGTCGATTCCGTATGCTTCGTCCGGATCCAGCTGGGGCACAGCGGCATCGGCGGGAGTCATGTTGATATCCAGGTCGGCGTTGTCACCGTAAAGGGTGTTCAGGGTCACGTTGGTCTTGCTGAGCTTCATCTCAGGGGCCTTGATATTGACGGACAGGGGCAGGGAAACCTTCTTGCTGGAGCCCTCGATGGACACATAGACGTTGGTCTTGAAGGAGCTCACATAGGCCGTGTCGGAGGGGTAGATGGTCAGCTTGTAGTTATCGCCATCGTAGTCATAGTCCAGCCGGCTGTTGCTCACATAGGCACCGGTGACGCCCAGGGCATCCAGGTCCAGGGTCTTGTCCTGGCTGACCAGCTTCACATCGACACCGTAGCTATTGGACTGAGAAATGGTAATGCCGGAGGGGGACAGCTTGATGGCGGGGGTCTGGTAGGTGAGCTTCACAGAGAGCTGGACGACAGCGGGGATAGCCCACTGCTCGGTCTCCACGCTCAGGTAGACCTTGGCATTGGCGGTCTTGACAGTGGCATCAGGGTTGACGTACAGCTGTCCGTCCTCGCCCTCGTCGATACCCAGCCAGCTGGGCCAGCTCTTGACGTGGTCCTCATCCATGTAAATACCGGTGACGGTAGCTCCCTTGATGGTGGGGACATAGGTCTTTTCATCGTAGAAGCCATTGATGGTCAGGGCATCGGCGGTGAGCTTAGGCAGGGTCTTCTTGATGCTGATGTTCAGGGTCTCCGCAGTGACCAGCTCCTGGTCCGCGGTGTAGAGGACGATCTTGCTCTTGTAGCTGCTCTTGACCTTGCCGGGGTTCTCCACAGCGTAGTCCGTGGGGATCAGCCGCAGGGTCCAGTCGTCCATGACCTCCAGGTCAAAGAGCTCATTCATGGTGTCGTTGAGGACGATGTCGTCGTTCTTATCCTTGGAGCCGAACTCGGCGGACTGGATCAGATGGCCCAGGGCCTCGCCTTCTTCTGCGTCGTAGGCAGCAACGGCGTTGGCCTCGTTGGCGCTCTGGCTGCTGGCCTTATTGCCCACCTGGGGATGGATCCGCAGCTGGACACCGCTGGTCTTGTAGAGCTCCAGGGTGGCATTGGTGCTGATAAGGGTCACGTCCTTCAGCTCCTGGGCCTGGTCGTTGAATACCAGGACCCGGCAGGTGGCGCTGAATTCATAGGTGCCGTGCTTGACGGTGGCCTTGATGTAGGCGGTGCCGTCACGCTGGGGGATCAGGATGCCTTCATCGTCCACACTGACGATGCTGGGGGCGCTGCTGGACCACTTCAGGTCCTCAGCCCACTGGGCAGGGGTGACCTCGGCCCGCAGCTGATAGCTGCCCGCCGTGTCCAGCTTCAGGGTCAGATTGGACACAGTGCCGTTTTCGCCCATGGTCTCGTCCAGATCGCTGCCATCGGCAGCGTACAGGCGGATGCTGCGCTTGTTGGCCAGGCCGTAAAGCTGGACCAGCACATCCTCGTGGGTAGTCACTTCATAGGTAAAGCTCAGGCTGCCGCTGGAGCCGGCGACCTTCTGATTGGTGTAGATCAGATTGCTCTCGTCCACCATCTGGCTCAGTGCGCCGGGGTCCTCCACAGGAGCGCCGGTGAGCTTGGTCACCACGATCTGGTAGGGCTGGCCGGGCATCAGGCCGCTGAAGGTGGTGGTCCGGTCGGCCTGCTTGCCGGTGGTCTTGCCGGAGAAGGCGGCCATCTCTTCGGCGGCGGCGCCTTCCTCCGCCTGAACGCCCTCAGGCAGGACCATGTAGCCGTCGGCGGCGGCTTCCTCCAGGGTCATGTCGTCCTCTTCTTCGGTGACCACTTCCTCTTCGGCAGGAGCGGTGGTCTCTTCTACGGTCTCATCCGTGGGCTCGGCGGCATCATAGCTTTCGCTGCCGGAGGGAACGGTGCCCTTGTCGGTGCCGTCGGTCGTACGGATAATGGTGGTGTCCAGGAACGCGCCGTTGGCGCCCAGGGCATCCCACTGGGCCTTGGTGCCCTCAAAGGATACGGTGCTGCCGCCCAGGGACTCCAGAGCAAAGGCCCCGTCGCCGATGGACTCCAGCTTGCCCGCCCGAATGGTAAGCTTGGTGAGCTTGGTGTTGGCCTGGAAGGCGCCGTCGCCGATGGCCTTCACGCCGCCGATGTCCAGGGTGGTCAGATTGGTAAAGGAGTCGAAGGCACCGGCCTCCACAGCCTCAAAGGTGGCGTTGGAGTCGATGACGATGCTGGTCACAGCAGTCAGGTCGATGTCCTTGGGCCAGCTCACGCTGCCGTCCAGAGTTCCGCTGCCGCTGATCCGCAGAGCGCCGGTGCTGATCATCTCGGCGGTCACGGGGTTGCCGGGCTTGGTCTCGTCGGGCTCGGTGGGCTCGGTGGTCTCGTCCTCCCCAACCTTTTTCAGAACGCCCATGTTCACCTCGGCATACTTGCACACAGGGATCAGGGTGTCCTCTTCCAGCAGGAAGGCACGGGCCACGCACTCGCCGTCGCTGGCCACATCGTCGGGCAGGGTCACTTCCGTGCCCTTGGCGTAAGCGATCATGCGCTTGCCGCCACGGTCATAAATGGCCGTCAGCACCAGGCCATCGGCGGAAGCCTCCGCAGTGGCGGTGCGCTCGTCGGCAGAAATGCTGATGGAGGCAGTTTCCGCCTCCTCCGCATAAGCCGCTACGCCGGTGTCCTCGGCAAAAACGCCCATCGGCAGCACCGACAGCAGCATTGCCACGACCAAAAGCACGGACAATAGCTTTTTCATCATAAATCATCCTTCTTTCATGGGTAATTTAAATTACAGCAACGATACCATTATGATACCATTTGTAACCTCTTTTGTCAACGTAATTTTCCAGGTTTGGGGATTTTTTCCAGAAAAGGGCAAACCTGCCGGTCCCGCCGTAGCGGCACCCGCCGGATCGTCAGCCCTTCTCCGCCCGCACATATTTCCGCAGCAGATTATTGGCCCGGGTCTGGCTGATGCCCAGAGCCTCCGCCACCCGCCGGGAAGTTTGAAATTCCTGATACGCGTCCCGGACGATGGAGGCTTCCAGCACCTCCAGGCGTTCGTCCAGGGTCTTCCGGCCTCCCAGCGTCATGGTCTCATTCCGCTCCGTCAGGCCGAACATGGATTTGGGAAGCTGGTCCGTGGAGATCATGGGGCTGTCCGTCATCACAACGATACGCTCTATGGTGTTGCGCAGCTCCAGCACGTTGCCATGCCAGTCCGCGTGGATCATCAGCTGCAGGGCCCCCTCGGTAAAGCTCCGGTTCGTATTGTACCGGGAGCAATACTGGCCCAGGAAAAACTGGATCAGTGGCAGGATATCCTCGGTCCGTTTCCGCAGAGGCGGCACATACACCTCGGAAATATTCAGCTTATAATAGAGCTCCTTCAGAAAGAGGCCGCTTTCCATGAGCCGGTACAGATCCTTTTCCGTTGTAGCCAATATTCTCGCCCGCTGCTCACTGTGGAAGCTCAGTTCTCCGTTTAAGTACCTCAGCAGCTGTGTCTGCATCCCCAGGGACAGCTCGGAGATCCGTTTCAGCAGCACCGTACCCTTACGCATATTGTAAAGGAGTCCCGGAGACTGCTCTGTGCCGAAGAGCTCCTGGTAGCCCCGCTCCTCCGGCAGATTGAAGCAGTCGATATAGGCAAAGGGCTCCTTTGCCCGGCCGCTGTGGGAATGGATATATCTTGCCAGCATGCCCTTGCCCGTCCCCACTTCTCCCCAGAAGATGCAGGAGGTATCCAGTGGGGCGATCCTCTTGACCAGCCGCATAATGCTCCGCATTTCCTGGCTGGCATACACCGGCTCCGGGACCTTGGACATCTGGTCCTTTACCGAGAGATAGTGGGGATTGTATAGGTCCACCTCGTTCACTGTATCCCGCACATTCATGACAACGAACTCCACCTGATCCTCGTTGTCAAAAACCGGAACAGCAATGGTCAGCAGGTCCGACCCCAGAAAAGTGCTCTGCTTGATGGCATAGGAGCGCTTTTCCTTGAGAACGATGGGCAGGATGGAGGGGCCCCACCAGTCGGCACTGACAAAATCATAGAAGTTTTTCCCAATCATCTGCTTCTGATCGCAGCCGTAATGCCGGGAGCAGGCCCGGTTGATATAGACGATGTTGCAGTTTTTATCATAGATCAGCAGCTCATCGTACATATTGTCCACCAGCGAAAAGAATTCGCTGTAGGTCAGCCCGTTGATTCGTTCCTCCATAGGACTTCTCCTTTGTGAAAAAAGTAGAAAACAAATTATTTTTTGCCCCTGTTCTCCAGAAGAATAAGGTACTCCCACCGCTTTGAGTTATTTTCCACTCAACAACTGCAGGCACATTTTTTCTTTTGAGTTTATTCTAACTCAAAAAATTCTGTTTTGACAAGAGGGGTTCCAAAATTATGTGCAATATGTACAATTTGTTCACTATTTTTCGGATTATTTGACAAGTTTTTGTTGAAATGGTATAGTGACGGCGCAAGGAGGAATGCCTGATGAAAATTACAGACATCGAAACAATCTGTCTCCGCGTCCCCGCCCTGAACGAGCGGTGCGAATGGGGAGAGGATGCCTTTATCGTGCGGGTGCACACCGACGAGGGCATCACCGGTATCGGCGAAAGCGACACGTCCCCCATTGCGGCCCGGGGCATGATCGACGCACCGGACTCACACGAATCATCCTGCGGCCTGCGGCGGCTGCTGGTGGGGGAGAACCCCCTGGAGATCCAGCGGCTCTGGGACAAAATGTACGCCCGGTCCAACTATGCCGGACGCCGGGGCCTGGGCATCCACGCCATGAGCGCCGTAGACATCGCCCTCTGGGACATTGCCTCCCAGTATTACGGGGTGCCCATCTATATGCTGCTGGGCGGCAAGTATCGGGACAAGATCCGGGCCTACGGCACCTTCATCCCGGCGGATACGCCGGAAGAAAACCGGGCCATTGTCCGCAGGCTCCGGGACCAGGGCTTTACCAGCCTGAAATTCGGCGGCGGCATTCTGGGCAAGGACCCGGACACGGACGAGGCCATCATTGCCGCCATCCGGGATGAGCTGGGGCCGGAATTCGAGCTGCAGATCGACATTGCCTGCGTCTGGAGAACCTTCGGCGCTTCCGCCACCATGTTCAAGCAGCTGGAAAAATACCACCTCAACTGGATCGAGGAACCGGTCATGCCGGACGATATGCAGGGCTACGCCCGGCTCAGCGCCCTGGGCATCAGCAAGGTCGCCGGCGGCGAGGGACTCACCACCCGCTACGAGTTCGACGCTTTCCTGCGGCAGGCCCAGCCCGACATCGTACAGCCCGACATTACCCGCTGCGGCGGCATCAGCGAGATCCGGAAGATCTATGACCTGGCAGAGATGAACGGCGTCAAGCTGGTCCCCCACGGCTTCTCTACAGGCATTTTGCTGGCAGCAACGGTGCAGTTCCTGGCCGCCTGTGAGCACGGCGATCTGATGGAGTACTCCCAGAGCACCAGCCCCCTGTTTACGGGCCTGGTTAAGAACCGCATTCCCTTCGAAAACGGCTATGTGCGGGTGCCGGATGTCCCCGGCCTGAACATTGAGCTGGACGAGGACATGATCGCCAAATACCGCATGGATTAATACGGAACAGGAGGAATATAGAATGCAGAAAGACAAGAAGTTAGACAAGCTGCTGATCGGCGTCAGCCTTGTGGTCGTATTTTTCATCGTAGCCTGTCTCGCCATCGCCCCGGAGGGCTCCCAGCGTGTGGCCAACTCCGTCAAGTCCTTTATGATCGATACCTTCGGCTCCGGCACATTGATCTTCACCCTGGCGGGCGTGGTCCTGCTGGTGGGCACCTGCTTCAGCAAGTACGGCAAGATCAAGCTGGGCGACGGCAAGCCCGAATACTCCACCTTTAAATGGATCGCCATGATGATGTCCTGTGGTCTGGGCTCCGCCACCTGCTACTGGGCCTTTATCGAGTGGGCCTACTACGCGGGCACCCCCGGCCTGAGCATTGAACCCCTGACCCAGCTTGCCTATGAGATGAGCGTCCCCTACACCATGTTCCACTGGGGCTTCAGCGCCTGGGCCCTGTACGCCCTTGTGGGCATCCCCATGGCCTATCACTTCCATGTCCGCAAGAATAAGGGTCTGAGCCTGAGCAGCATGGTTAGTTCCATTACAGGGCTGAAGCAGGACGGCGTGATCTGCCGCATTGTAGACGTGATTTTTATCTTCATCTGCTTCGGCGGCCTGTCCATCACCCTGGGTGTCTCCGTTCCCCTGGTCACCGACGTGCTCTGTTCCGTCCTCGGCATCCAGTCCTCCTTCTTTATGAACCTAGCTATCATCGTGATCCTGTCAGTCATCTATTCCCTCAGTTCCTACATCGGCATCCAGAAGGGCATGGCCAAGATCTCCAACTGGAATATGAAGCTGGTGATCATCTTCACCATCGGCGTGGTCATCTGCGGACCCACCCTCTTCATCCTGAACAACGTGACCCAGTCCTTCGGCCTGATGATCCAGAATTTTGTCCACATGAGCCTGTTCACTGACCCCATCGGCAAGAGTGGCTTCCCCGGTGCCTGGACCGTATTCTACTGGCTGTACTGGATCACCTACGCCCCCTTCACCGGCATCTTCATCGCCAAGGTCTCCAAGGGCCGCACCATCCGCTCCGTGATCATTAACACCCTGGTCAGCGGCAGCCTGGGTTGCTTCCTGTACTTCGGCGTGCTGGGCAGCCTCTCCCTGGAGCGTCAGCTCTCCGGCGTTGTAGACATGGTCGGCATGCTGGCCGCTGGTTCGGACACCCTTGCCATTATTGAAGTCATGCGTTCCCTTCCCGGCGGTGTGGTGTTCATGCTGGCCTTCTGCGTCAGCTCCCTGCTCTTCCTGGCCACCACCCTGGACGGCGCCGCCTTCACCATGGCCTCCACCTCTACCATCGGATTGAAGGAAGGCGAAGACCCCAATCCCTTCCTGCGGCTGTTCTGGTGCATTATGCTGGCTCTGGTCCCCCTGGCCATGATCTTCATCGGTGCGGACCTGAACACCATCAAATCTTGCGCCTTCATCACCTCTGTGCCCGTTATCTTCATTATGGTCGTGCTGCTCTACGGCTGGCTGAAATGGATGCGGCAGGACTACGGAAAGAAGACTGCCTACGAAATGGACAAGGCTCTGATGGAGAAAGAACAATGAAGCGCGCCATCCGAATGGACCAGGCTGACCAGGTCGCCACAGTCCTGGACGCGGTCCTGGCTGGGGACGAGGTCAGCATCTGCGACGCCAACAACATCCAGCTCTACGGAATGACCGCCGGGGAGGACATCCCCTTCGGCAACAAGATCGCCCTACAGGATATTCCCGCCGGGTCCCTGCTCATCAAATACGGTGTCCCCGTAGGACTCGTGACCAAAGACATTCCATGCGGGAGATTGGTCCACGTACATAATGTGAAAAGCCGCACCGTGGACATTCCCCCCAGCATCCGGCAGGAGATCATGCGGCAGATGCACATCAGGGAGGATGCGGAATGAACGAAACATTTACTGGGTACCTTCGTCCCAACGGACAGGTCGGCATTCGAAACAAGCTCTTGATCATCGCTGTTGATGAATGCTGCGACGGCATCGCCCGGCACATCGCAAAACCCTTTGAGGAGGCCGTAGTCCTCACCAACTGGTACACCTGCATGCTGGGCGGCAACGAGGAGACCTTTCACCAGATGATTGCCGTAGGGCAGAACCCCAACGTGGGCGGCGTGCTGGTGGTCAGCATGGGCTGCGGCAGCATCCTGCCGGAGCAGATTGCCCAGCCCCTTCGCGCCTTCGGCCAGGCCGTGGATACCCTGACCTGTGAGCAGGAGCGGGGGACCCGCCGAACCATCGAAAAGGGCCGGGAGAAGCTGACAGCCCTGCGGGAGGCCATGCTGGCCCACCCGAAGGTAGAAGCCCCCATCGGGAAGCTTGTCGTCGGGGTCAAATGCGGCGGCAGCGACACCAGCTCCGGCATTGCCTCCAATCCCAGCGTAGGCGCGGCGGTGGACAAGCTGGTGGACATGGGGGCCACCTGCATCGGCGGAGAACTCTTCGAACTCCAGGGCTGCGAGGTGCTGCTGGCCAAGCGGGCCGCTACCCCGCAGATCGCCGAAAAGATCCGCAAGCTCATTGCCAATGAGCAGAGCCGCTGGGGTGTCAAGGGTACCGACATTGAGACCATGAGCGTGGGCAACTGTGTCGGCGGCCTGACCACCATCGAGGAAAAGTCCATGGGTGCCCTGCACAAAATGGGCTCCCGCAGAATCGAGGACATCCTGGAGATCAACAAAGAGGGCGTGGACCGCCCCACACACCCTGGCTTCTACCTCTCCGAAGCCTCCATGCTCTGCGGCGCGGCTGGCGTCAACTACGCGGCCATGGGTGCCCATATGATCCTCTGGACCAGCGGCGCAGCAGGCTTCAACAATGCCATCGTCCCCGTGATCCGCGTCAGCGGTAACAGCGAGCTGATCAATGAGGACATTGACATCAGTGCCGCCGGGATCATGGACGGCACCAGCGGCGTGGGCGAGGTATCCCAAAACATTGTCGCCGCCGTCATCCGCACCGCCAGCGACGAACCCACCGCCATTGAGGGCCTGGGCGACGCCACCATGACCCTGTACCAAAAGGATCAGCGGGTAGAAAACCTCCTCGGCCTCACCAGCGCCCGGTGCTGCCGTTAGGCCGGCAATGACATAAAAAATTCCTCCTTGGCAATGCCGAGGAGGAATTTTCTTTAGTTCAGGCCCAGCAGTTCTCTGGGGTTGGTACAGATCATGGTTTTGATTTGGTCATCGCGGACGCCGTGGGTGCGCATATAGGCAATATACTCCGCGAAGCCGTCACTCCAGCCGGGGTTGCTTGGCTGCCCCAGGTCCGTCGCCATGATGGAGCGTTCTACGCCGGTGGCCAGAATATCCGCCAGATTCTTTTCAAAGTGCTTTTCAAATATCTTGCTTTCCGGCAGCCGGGTCCCGCCGTAGTTGCGCTCCAGATAGACCCCGTCGTATTCCAGCAGAGCTTTCTGGGCGTCTACCGGCATGGAGGTCCGGAACAGGGCCGGATGATTGACAATGATCTTTTCAACGCCCAACTCTTTAGCCCGTTTTACGGCAATGATCTGCTCCTGCCAGGCGATGTGGCCGGTGGCCATCACCAGGCCGGTGTCCGCAATGGCCTTCAGGACCTGGTCCAGCGCTTCCACCGTATGGCCGTCCTGGGTGCAGACGATCCCGCCACCCTTGCCGTTGGCCTCCCGCTCGTGGACGGAATCCAGGGTCGGTAGCCAGATCACTTTGCCGCCCAGACTGGCTACCGCCCGGACCGCCTGGGCATTCAAACCGCCCACCTCGTAGCTCATAACGAGGCCGCCCATAAAGTGCACACCGGGGACCTGCTGATTAACCAACGCCGCCCGGCTGGCGGTCTCAAAAGAATGGGTCTTGATGACCGCGCCATAGGCACCGTTTTCCAGAATGTCCTGAGCCAGCTCGTATTCATTGAATTTCCGGGTCTTAAAGGCCTCCGGCCCCACATGGATGTGGATATCGATGGCATCTTTCAGCAGAGATTTGTCAAACATTGTGTCGCTCCTTTAGAAGAAGGGCCAGATCTGGGGAACCAGCAGAACAGCCAGCAGGGTATTGATGATGACCAGAGGCAGGCCGACCTTGAAAAAGTCCATGAATTTGAATTTGCCGGGGCCGTAGACAACGGTAAAGGCCTGCGCGCCTACGGGTGTCAGCATGGAAGCGTTGGCGGCAATGATGACAATGATGCCGATGGTCTTGGGATTGCAGCCGATGCCCTGGGCAATGGCGATAGCAATGGGAGTCATCAGCGTTGCTGTGGAGACATTGGACATGAACTGAGTCACAACGGTGACAACCAGGCAGATGACCAGGGTGATCAGCGTGGGATTGGGGTTATCGCCCAGGACCTTTACCACCCAGTCAGCGATCAGGTCGCTGCCGCCGGTCTTGGTGACGGCGGTGCCGACGGCGATCATAGCACCGCAGATGACGATGGTTGGCCAGTCAATAGCGGCATAGGCCTGCTTCTCGGAAATGCAGCCGGTGAGCACCAAAATCAGCGCGCCGATGGAGGAAATGAAGTACAGGGGCCAGCCAAAGGGGGTAACGGCCATGCAGATAATGATGGCCAGGAACACAATAGCGGTAATAATCTGCTTGGTGGTGCTTTCGTTCTTCTCGTCTTCCTCGGTGTAGACAGGCAGGCCGGTGAAATCATGGCCCGTATCGGGAATGATCTTATGGCCAAAGAACGCGATGTAGAGCACACCCAGGACCGTCAGAGGAATGCCGACCCAAGCCAGCTCCGCGAAATTCACGGTAGCCACACCGGCAGCCTCCAGCAGTCCGTTGGCGGTGACAGAGCTGGCGGCACCCACCAGGGTGATGATACCGCCGATGGCCGCGCCATAGGCCAGAGGCATCAAGCCCCGGGAGGGAGCCACGTCCGCGTCCTTGCACATTTTCAGGACGATGGGCATCAGGGTCACGACCACGCCCACGTTATTCAGGACCGCGGACATCAGGGCGGCAACGATGGTCACAGCCACCATGATGCCCCGCTCAGAGGTGCCAGTCACTTTCAGGAAGGCTTTCGCAATCTTGGAGGCAAGGCCCGTGCGGAACATTGCGCCACCGATGATCATCATGGACATCAGCAGCACGGCGGCAGTCCCGGCCATGCCGGAGAAAACGGATTTAAAATCGATCATGCCGGTGATGCCGCAGATAATAGCGGCAGTCATGGCAACAACAGCTGCGGGGATCTTATCAATGCCGTAGGCAATGGCCAATACGACAACAAGGATCAGAGATAATGCGGCGGGTGTCATTGTATATATCCTCCGTTCTTCTTCATGTTTATTTTACTTCATTTACCCCCCACCCGGCAAGCACTGCTTTCCAGGTGCGGCCGACTTCGCCATTGGGGAAGTGGTCCCGAATACCGGAATCCCGGATCCAGGCCAGCTTCTGCCGGGTGGCCTCGGCCATGGTGCAGGGCAGCTCTTCCTCTTTCAGGAAATCCACCACGTTTTGCAGCTCGTGCTCCCGTCGGTCCGCGTGGATGATGGCACCGGAAACATAGCCATTGATGATTTTTTCAAAGCCGGGGCCGAAGCTATCCAGGAAGCTCTCCACAATCGTATCCTCCACGCCAAAGCGCTGGGCAGCCTGTAATGACTCAAACAGCAGGCAGCTGATGCCCTTGGCGGTAATGGAGCGGATGAACTTGATGCTGGTCGCCGTGCCAGGTTCGCCCTCTATATAGGTTAAACGCATATGGTAAGGGGCCATTCTTTCCAGATATTCCTTGGCCCCGTTGCCACAGCAGAGGGTAGGAACCTGATGGCGGTCTTTCAGCAGGGTGCCCATCATGGCTCCGTCTACGAACCGTCCACCCTTTTCCTCCACCATGGCGGCAATGCGCTTCTTTTCCGCCGGGGTAGCCGTAGACACATCCACATAAACGGTCCCGGCGGTCAGGCCAGGGACGGCCTCCCTGGCAGCGCTGAGAGCAAAACCTGAGGGGACGGCAGAGATTACGATATCCGCCTCCCTGCACACATCGGCGGAGATTTCCTTCCGCTCCGCCTGGGCCTTGGCCCGCTTGGCCTCCAGCTTTTCCGCAAAGCGGGGATCATTCTGCATGGCGTCGAAGCAGATCAGCTTCCCCGCCCCTTCCTCGTGGAGCCCTTCCGCAATGGCCGCGGCGGCCTCGCCAAAGCCTACAAATCCGATGACCATATCATTGCTCCTGTAGGTATTCCCCATTGACCAGATGGGGCTTTTTCAGCTTTTTGCCGTCCCGGATGGCGGTGATCTGCTGGGCGATCCGCTGGGCCATTTGCACGGCGTTGTCCGCGGTGTTGCCTCCCAGATGCTGGGTGAGCACCACGTTGGTAAGGCCCTGGAAGGGGTTGTCCCGGACCAGGTCTTCCTCAATGGCATCGAATCCGGCACCCAGCAGTTTGCCATTTTTCAGGGCCTGGGCCACAGCGGCGTGATCCACCAGTTCCTCCCGGGCGGTGTTGATGAGCACAGCGCCGTCCTTCATCTTTGCCAATGTCTCGGCGCAAATAAAGTTCTGGGTCTGATCCGTCAGCGGGGCGTGGATCGTCAGGATGTCGGACTCCGCCAGAAGCTTTTCAGGCTCCACATAGGTAACGTCCAGGGCCTTTTCCCGGTCCTCCGGCAGACGGTAGGGGTCATAGTAGATGACCTCCGCCCCGAAGGCCTTGACCAGAGCGGCCACCTTCCGGCCGATATTGCCGATGCCGTAGATGCCTACGGTCTTTCCGCTGATAGTATAGGAGCACTTGGCGTAGGTTTCTCGGCTCCACACCCCCTCCATGGCATCCCGGGTCATGGGGACCACATTCCGGTAGACGGCCAGCATCAATGCCAGGGCCATTTCGCTGACCGGGGTAGCGTTCATTCCCGCGGTCACAGCCACGGGGATGCCCCGCTTTCCGGCGGCGGCAATATCCACCGTGTCGAAGCCCGCCCCCCAGCGCTGGATAAGCTTGCACTTATCCAGCAGAGCGATCTCGGGGGCATCCAAGCGCAGGGTGCGCAGGATCACATAATCCGCCTGCCGCAGCAGCTCCCCGTTGATCTCCGGGGAAAAGATCAGCCGGAAGCTCAGCTGGGGGATGGCGTTTTTCAGCGCCGCCTGCATGGCCTCATTGAAGGGGCCAAAAACCGTAACGGTTTCCATGGGCGCGCACCTCACTTCTGCTGGGCCAGCAGGTCCAGGACCCACTGAGGGGCCAGGTTGGGCAGGGGCTTGCCCTCTGCCTTGGCCTGGTTATAGGCGGCAATGGCAGCATCCCGCTTGTCTTCGTAGGCGGCTTTCTCCTCTGCCCTAGCCAGGACCTCTTCGATCCGCTCCCGTGGCACCACCGTCACACCGTCCGCGCCGCCGACCACCAGGTCGCCGGGATTGACTTCTACGCCGCCGCAGTGGATGGGACCGTTGACGGTTCCGGCATCCTTCTTGATGGGTCCCGCCTGCATCTGTCCCTTGGAATACACAGGGAAATTCATCTCAATGCAGCCCTGACGGTCCCGGGTGTAGCCGTCAATGACCATACCAGCGTAGCCGACAGCCTTGCAGGCACCCATGATAAGGTCACCGAAATAGGCCCGGTCCGGATAGTTCTTGCCGTCGATGACCATCACATAGCCTTCCGCAGGGAGGGAATAGGAAGCCACATGAATGGGGAAATTGTCTCCGTTGGCCGTTTCCACCGTAACAGCGGTACCGACCATCATCATGGACGGGTCAGGGTTCACCGGCATGATCGCCGCCTCCATAACACCATCCTTTAAAATTCCCAGGCCCTTCATGCCGTCTGCCAGCAGAGCGGGATTCAATTTCTTCGCACGCTGGATCACATCATCCGGCAGCAGCGGGGGAAACGCGTTGATCGCCATAATATATCGACTCCTTTTTTCGTATCGGTGCAATATTTCACAGGAGCGGCCTTCCCGCGCCGCGCGCTGCGCTTGGAAACGCCTTGGATGGCTCCTGCCGTTGTCATTATTATACCGACACAAATCGGCAATGAGAAACAGCGTATTTTTGTCTGCCCACAAGAAACACTTTGGTGCCAAAATTTTTCTCCGGAAATTGTATATTTTGCCTCCTTGACACTCTCTTCTGTTTTCCACTATACTAGGAATCGTTTATCGTCTTTCTGATTTATATCA
This sequence comes from Faecousia sp., assembly GCA_050873165.1. Taxonomy (GTDB): domain Bacteria; phylum Bacillota; class Clostridia; order Oscillospirales; family Oscillospiraceae; genus Faecousia. The sequence goes on along the minus strand of JBNMIH010000011.1, from coordinate 1,206 downwards.
ACATTTTTGTACCGATTGGGGAGGATTCACTTTGGATACCGTCAGTTTGCTTTATTTTTCCGAGGCCGCAAAGGATCTGAATTTTACAAAGACCGCCCAGCGCCTTTTTATCTCCCAGCAAACCCTAAGCAACCACATTGCCCGTCTGGAGGAGAACTACGGTGTCAAGCTCTTCGAGCGTAAACCCCGGCTGATGCTCACCTACGCCGGGGAAACACTGCTGGACTTTGCCAGGAATTATAAAACCAGCGAAGAAAACTTGAAAGCCCAACTGACGGACATCGCCCAGAAGGAATCTGCCCAGCTCCGCATCGGCTGCACACCCCACAGAACCAGCATTGTGACCCCCATTCTGACTGAAGAATTCTGCAATCGCTACCCAAACGTAAAGCTGGACTTCTACGTCTATCACTCCGTAGATTTGATGGAGATGCTGGTCAACGGAGAGCTGGACATTGCTCTAGCCATTGACAAGACTCAGCATCCCCTTTTAAAAAGCACGACCCTTTTTCAGGACCAAATCTATCTGATGGTCTCCCGGACCCTACTGAATCAGTATTATGGAAACCAAGCAAACGCCATGATCTGCTCCGCCGCGGAACACGGCGCACAGCTCCGGGACTTCATACAACTCCCCTTTGTGGATATCCGCTCTGCCAATCTGATCCGGGATGTTTTCCACAGCTGCGATCTGTCCCCGCACTTTGGCATTACCATCAACTATCCTCAGTTCACCCTGCCCAATTTCTTTGAAAACACCGCCGCCTCCATCATCACGACAACGACCTATGTCCATATCCGGCATCTGGTTTCCGACAACATCCTGTTTTTCCGCGTCAATACCACACCCCGGCTGTCCCTTCACGACATCTCCTTTATGCACCTAGAAAAAAAACACCTTTCCCGATACGAAAAGGCGTTTTTCGAACTGGCAAAGGAACATTTTGACAGTATCCGGCAGCAGCTGGCATAACAAAAAACCGCCTCGCGTAAGCGAAGCGGTTTTTCTTCATGTTGGCATTACCTATCTTCCCGGCAAGTCACCCTGCAAGTATTGTCGGCGCGGACGAGCTTAACTTCTGTGTTCGGGATGGGAACAGGTGGACCCTCGTCGCAATCAATACCAACTTATGTCGTGGCGTTTCAGCCACTTTATGTCAAAGACTTTCGTCTGTGACCTCTTTGTTTCCATATACCTTGAAAACT
>JBNMIH010000010.1:0-56930 GCA_050873165.1 Faecousia sp. | reverse complement strand
TGCGGCGGCAAAGCCGCCGACGGGTCGACTACTAGTCGACCCCTACAGGGCGTTTCAACCTTGAGCAGCTTTCCGTTCTGCCATCCAGGCGAGGTAATCGTCATACGTGCCGTACTTATCAATAATGGTTCCGTCGGGCTGGAAGGCAATGACCCGGTTACAGGTGGAGGTCAGCAGCTCGTGGTCGTGGGAGGCCAGCAGCACCACGCCCTGGAAAGCTTCCAGGCCCTTGTTGACAGCCTGAATGGATTCCATATCCAGGTGGTTGGTGGGCTGGTCCAGCAGCAGCACATTGGCCCCCGAGAGCATCATCTTGCTGAGCATACATCTTACCTTTTCGCCGCCGGAGAGGACGTTCACGTGCTTGAACACATCCTCATTGGAGAACAGCATCCGGCCCAGGAAGCCCCGGAGGTATACGTCATCCTTCTTGGCGGAGTATTGCCGGAGCCAGTCCACCAGCTCCTCCTCGTTGCCCTCAAAGTATTCGCTGTTGTCCTTGGGCAGGTAGCTGCGGATGGTGGACACGCCCCACTTGATGGAGCCCTCGTCCGGTTCCAGCTCCCCCATGAGGACCTTGAAGAGCGCCGTCTGGGCCAGTTCGTTTTCGCCCACGAAGGCGATCTTGTCCGTGCGGCCCACGGAGAAATAGACCTTGTCCAGCAGCTTTACCCCGTCTACGGTGACGGAAACATCCTTCACGGTCAGCACGTCCTTGCCCAGCTCCCGCTCGCTCTGGAAGCCCACGAAGGGATAGCGCCGGGTGGAGGAGGGCATCTCCTCTACGCTCAGCTTGTCTAAGAGCTTTCTTCTGGCGGTAGCCTGCTTGGCCTTGGCCTTGTTGGCGGAGAAACGCTGAATGAACAGCTGCAATTCCTCGATTTTTTCCTGGTTCTTCTTGTTCTTGTTCCGGATCATGGCCTGGACCATCTGGGAGGATTCATACCAGAAGTCGTAGTTGCCCACATACATCTTGATCTTGCCGTAGTCGATATCCACGGTGTGGGTGCACACGGTGTTCAGGAAGTGCCGGTCGTGGGAGACGGCGATGACCATGCCGGGGAAGTCCAGCAGGAAGTCCTCCAGCCAGTTGATGGCCTCGATGTCCAGGTTGTTGGTGGGCTCGTCCAGCATGACGATGTCGGGATTGCCGAAGAGGGCCTGGGCCAGCAGCACCTTCACCTTCAGACGGGGGTCCACGCTGGCCATCTGGTCGTAGTGGAGCTCTGTGCCGATGCCCAGACCCTGCAGCAGGCGGGAGGCGTCGGACTCGGCTTCCCAGCCGCCCAATTCTGCGAACTCCGCCTCCAGGTCCGCAGCCCGCAGACCGTCCTCGTCGGTGAAGTCCGGCTTTTCGTAAATGGCGTCCTTTTCCTTCATCACATCGTAAAGATGCTTGTTGCCCATGATGACGGTGTCCATAACGGTGTAGTCGTCGTAGGCGTTCTGATTCTGCTTCAATACGGACACCCGCTTGGTGGGGTCGATCTCTACAGAACCGGTGGTGGATTCCAGGTCTCCGGTGAGGATCCGCAGGAAGGTGGACTTGCCCGCACCGTTGGCGCCGATGATGCCGTAGCAGTTGCCGGGCAGAAACTGCAGATCTACATGCTGAAACAGCCACTGGCCGCCGAACTGCATTCCCAAATTGCTGACTGTGATCATTCCATAATCTCCTTTAACTCTTACCTTCCCCCAGGGAAAGGTTTTTACGCATACTCATACATTTTAATGTTACCACAAAATTGTAAATAAAGAAAGAACTTTTTTTCTTCCCCTTGCTTTTTTTCGGAAGTGCGCTATAATATTAGCACTCATATGATTCGAGTGCTAATATGTGCTCCGGAAAGGAAGATATGACTTATGGAAAAGAAACAGTTTAAAGCGGAATCCCAGCGGCTGCTGGACCTGATGATCAACTCTATTTATACACACCGGGAGATTTTCCTGCGGGAAATCATCTCCAATGCCTCCGACGCCATCGATAAGCTGGCCTACACGGCTCTGACTGACGACAAGGTGGGTGTTTCCCGGGACCAGTTTGCCATTACCATTACCCGGGACAAGGAAAACCGGACCCTGACCATTTCCGACAACGGTATCGGTATGTCCAAGGAAGAGATGGAGGAGAATCTGGGCACCATCGCCAAATCCGGCTCTTTGGGCTTCAAGCAGGCCATGGACAAGAAGGACGAGAACATCGACATCATCGGCCAGTTCGGCGTGGGCTTCTACTCCGCCTTTATGGTGGCCAGCGAAGTCACTGTGATCTCCAAGAAGTATGGTGCTGACAAGGCCTATAAGTGGGTCTCCGATGGCACCGACGGCTACACCATTGAGGAAGCGGAGCGGGAGAATCCCGGTACCGATGTCATCATGGTTCTGAAGCCCGACACCGAGGAGGACACCTACGGCCAGTACCTGGAGGAGTACGAGATCCGGAATCTGGTCACCAAGTATTCCGACTACATCCGCTACCCCATCCGCATGGAGGTGGAAAAGTCCCGGAAGAAGGAGGACTCCCCCGAGGACAAGCCCGAGTATGAAAGCTACACCGAAGTGGTGACCCTGAACTCCATGGTGCCCATCTGGCAGAAGAACAAGAAGGATGTCACCGAGGAGGAGTACGATGCCTTCTATCGGGATAAGTTCTACGATTATAACAAGCCCCTGCGGGTGATCCACTTCAGCGCCGAGGGCCAGGTGTCCTTCAAGGCCCTGCTGTATATCCCCAGCAAGGCTCCTTACGACTTCTATACCAAGGATTTCAAGCGCGGCCTGCAGCTCTACTCCAGCGGCGTCATGATTATGGACTCCTGCGAGGACCTGGTGCCTGAGCACTTCCGCTTCGTCCGGGGCGTGGTAGACAGCCAGGATCTGTCTTTGAACATCAGCCGGGAAATGCTGCAGCATAACCGTCAGCTGACCATCATCGCCCGGAACATCGAGAAGAAGATCAAGAGCGAGCTGAAGAGCCTGATGGACTCCGACCGGGCCAAGTACGAGGAGTTCTACGCCGCCTTTGGCCGCCAGCTGAAATACGGCGCGGTGTCCGACTACGGCGCGCATAAGGACAGCTGCCAGGATCTGCTGCTGTTCTACAGCCACAAGCAGAACAAGCTGATTTCCCTGAAGGAGTACGTGGATGCCATGCCCGAGGGCCAGGAGAAGATCTACTTCGCCCCCGGCGAGAATAAGGAACTGCTGGCAAAGCTCCCCCAGGTGAGCATGCTGGACGGCAAGGGCTACGACACCCTGCTCTTCACCGAGGATGTGGACGAGTTCGTGCCCCAGACCCTGATGACCTATCAGGAGAAGAGCTTCTGCAATGTCTCCACCGACGATCTGGGTCTCCAGTCCGAGGAGGAGAAGAAAGCAGCGGAAGCCGAGGCTGAGGAGAAGAAGGGCTTTTTGACCTTTGTCAAGGAGTCCCTGGGCGACCAGGTGAAGGAGGTCAAGCTCTCCAAGAACCTGGGCAGCTACCCCGCCGCTATGGTCCCCGAGGCCGGTATGAGCTTCGAGATGGAGAAGTATATGAAGCGGGTGAACCCGGAGTTCGCCTACCCCGTGTCCCGTGTACTGGAGCTGAACCCCGAGCATGAGACCGTGAAGCAGCTGGTGGAGCTCATGACCTCTGACCCCGTCAAGGCCAAGGACTACGCCCAGCTCCTGTGCTACCAGGCCCAGCTCATGGCCCAGCTGCCCATTGAGGATCCCTACGCCTATACTGAACTGGTGTGCAGGCTGGTAAAGTAAGTGCAGCCCCTACCCTCTCTTGGGAGAGGGTGCCGCCGCAGCGGCGGGTGTGGGGCGGCAGGTGATGAAGGATACAGAGAAAGGTGTTATCTATGAATTTTGCCTATACATATTTTTATAATCCCAGCCGGATCCTGTCCACCATCGCCAGCATTCTTGGCGGCGGCGTGGTGCCGCTGCTGAGCCTGGCTATTTACGTGTTCACAGCCCTGAGCCTGTATACCATCGCCCAGCGCCGGGGGCTGCACTGCCCCTGGCTGGCCTGGATCCCGGTGGCGAACCTGTGGCTCATGGGCTCCCTGTCCGACCAGTACCGCTACCTGACCCAGGGTCAGGTGAAGCATAAGCGGGTGGCCCTGCTGGTACTGGAGGGCATTACACTGGCCCTGACCGGTGGCATGATCGGTGCTGGCGTCTGGTGCTTTGTCTCCAGTGTCAGCGCACCGGCCCTCATCACGCTGGTGATCATGGTCCTGCTGGCCGGCGGCGTGGCCCTGGCCAAGACCATCCTGAGCTTTATGGCCCTGTATGACATCTACGCCTCCTGTGACCCTCAGAATGCTACAGTGTACTTAGTTCTCAGCATTTTCTTCAAGTTCCTGCGGCCCATTTTTCTGTTTATCATCCGGGACGCGGATAAGGGGATGCCCCCAAGAAAGGTGCAGCCGGAGCAGGCGGCAGAGCCGGAAGTATGATCGTTCCCCGGATGGCCCAAGAGCCCTCCGGGGGATTTCCCTAAGTGGCAGAAAAGAATTTGAAAATAATTCTCATTTACCTATTGACAAACAAAGACCTCCGTGCTATGATATCCGCGTAAATGATAATCAATCACAAATCAAGAACGTAAGGAGATCTGCATGGAGACATCGAAAACCTTTCGCAAGCGAAATGCCATCCTGCACTGCCTTCGCTCTACCACATCCCACCCCAGCGCCGAGGCGCTGTATCAGCTGCTTCAAAAGGAGCACCCGGACATCTCTCTGGCGACCGTCTACCGGAACCTGGCCCTTTTCAAAAGCCAGGGCCTGGCAGTCAGCGTTGGTACGGTGGATGGGATCGAGCGGTTTGACGGCAATACGGAGCCCCATGTGCATTTCATCTGCACCGGCTGCGGTGCGGTGCAGGACCTGTTCCAGGTGGAGCAGCCGGACTACTCCGGCTTCGAGCGAAGCCTGGGCTGCCGGGTGGATTCCACCCAGCTGACCCTCACCGGCCTGTGCCGGGACTGCCTGGAGGCAAGCCAGGCAAAATCATCCTAAGCGATCCCGCCTGAGTCTATGGCAAGAAGGACCCGGGCTTGAGATTCAAAAAATAAAAATTTTAAAATTACGGAGGAGTTTTATTATGAAGAAGTTTGTCTGCCCCGTCTGCGGTTATGTTCTGGAAGCTGAGTCTATGCCCGAAGGCTTTGTGTGCCCCGTCTGCAAGGTCCCTGGTTCCAAGTTCAAGGTCATGGAAGAGAACAAGCTGGCTGCCGAGCATGAGCTGGGCATCTACGAGAAGACCGTCGCCAACAATCCCGACATCTCCGACGAAGACAAGGCTTACATCCTGGAGCAGCTGAAGGCCAACTTCACCGGCGAGTGCAGCGAGGTCGGTATGTACCTGTGCATGGCCCGTGTGGCCCACCGCGAGGGCTACCCCGAGATCGGCCTGTACTGGGAGAAGGCCGCCTACGAAGAGGCTGAGCACGCTGCCAAGTTCGCCGAGATGCTGGGCACCACTCTGGAGCCCAACATGACCGCCTCCACCAAGAAGAACCTGGCCTGGCGTGTGGACTGCGAGTTCGGCGCTACCCAGGGCAAGTTCGACCTGGCCGCCTGCGCCAAGAAGAACGGCCTGGACGCCATCCACGACACCGTCCACGAAATGGCCAAGGACGAGGCCCGGCACGGCCGCGCGCTGAAGGGCCTGCTGGAGCGGTATTTCAAGTAAAATTCAACACTTTTGGGGGAAGGTGAAAGCTTTCCCCCTTTTTGCTGTAATGAAATAGAAATATGCGGGTGAGGGGAAAGCAATGTACGAAGAGCTGAATTATGAAAATATAGGACAGTATGTGGAGATTTGTCGAAATGAAAAACAGCGGCTGGGAGAACGTAATGCAGAGGTTCAGAAAAATTTATGCCGAATTTTGGCGTATCAGAAAGATTGTCAACGCTATAAGTATGATGAAGGATATGATTCTCTATCAGAATATGCAGAAAAGGAGCTTGGAATAAAAAAGGCACAAGCGTATCAATATGTTCGAGTATATGAAAAATTTTTTGAGTCTAAAAAGGAAGCACTTCGAAAGATGACTGAGGAATTTCCAATATCCAACTTAGCGGAGTTAGTTAATATAGGGGATGGAATACTTGAACTGGCTTATAAAGAAGAATTCATTTACCCAAGTATGACACAAAAACAACTCCGAGAGTGCGCCAAGGCATTTAAAGAAGCCCAAGAAAAATATCCTGAACTAAAGTAGTATATAGAGATGCTGAGAAAAGGCCAGACCCTTTGGTGGGTTGACCACGACTCGAATACGGAAGGAACAGTCGTGGTCGAGGATATAGAGAACGGGTGCTTTTCTGTTCTTTATAACGGAAAAAAGTACTATCGCCCTTACCAGGTGATCGGAAAGAAGTTGTTTTTCTCCTCGCAATTGGAAAATATGCGATTGTTTCCAGAAGAGAAAGAGAAGCCGAAAGGAGAAAGGGCGGAAGAAAGATTTCCAAAGAAAGAGCTTCGGCCGGATGAAATCGGAACGGCAGAACAGGGCCCAAGCTGTCGGGACTGCTTTCGCCGCGTATCTGGCGAATGCAGTTCCCTTGGCAATGCGCCCTGTGAAGACTATCGCCCGAAGCAATCTGTCGATGAAACGGAAAAGGCAAACTGGCCGGAGCATGGTGACGCGACGGGATTTCGGATGAAACGGAGAAAGCCAATCAAGTTGGAGAAATACTGATTCTTATTCATCTCAGCAAGACCAATTAAGACCAGGCAAAACTCGTAGGGTTCCGATGTAGTCATGATGGCCACCCCCCTTTCCACGTGGAACAGGGGGTGCAGAACCGCCCGGATGCTGAATACGCAGCGTCCGGGCGGCATGTCTTTTTGCAGTTACTTTTTTGCGCCTTCCTTGGCTTCCCGCTTGGTTTCCATGTTGGAGACCACGATGGCGCAGGCAGCGTCGCCGGTGATGTTGACGGTGGTACGGCCCATGTCGAAGATGCGGTCCACACCGGCAACCAAGGCGATACCGTCAACGGGAAGACCCACGGAGGTCAGCACCATGGCCAGCATGACCATGCCGGCGCCGGGGACACCGGCGGTGCCGATGGAGGCCAGGGTGGCGGTGAGGACGATGGTCAGCATCTGGGGCAGGGTCAGCTGGATGCCGTAGCAGGAGGCAATGAAGATGGCGCAGACGCCCTGGTAAATGGCGGTGCCGTCCATGTTGATGGTAGCGCCCAGGGGCAGGACGAAGGAGGCGACTTCCTTTTTCGCGCCCAGCTTCTGGGTGCAGTCCAGGTTGATGGGCAGGGTGCCGACACTGGATGCGCTGGAGAAGGCGAACATGATGGCGGGCATCATGCCCTTGAAGAATGTCAGGGGGCTCATGCCGCCCATGGTCTTTACGGTGAGGGAGTAGACCACTGCGGCATGGACAATGTAGCAGATGTAGGCGGTGAGCAGTACCATGGCCAGAGAACCGATGATGGCGGGGCCGTTGGTGGCGATGATGGGGCACAGCAGGCAGAACACGCCGATGGGGGAGAGCTTCAGGATCAGTTCCATGCACTTCATGAAGATGTCGTTCAGGTCGTTAAAGGCGGCCACGACACGAACGTTCTTTTCGCCCACCAGAATGATGGAGAAGCCCAGAAGGATGGCCATCACGATAACCTGGAGCATATTGCCCTCTGCCAGGGGCTTAAAGAAGTTGGAGGGGAAGATGTTCACCAGGGTATCCATAAAGGAGGCGGAGGCGCTGGCCTCATAGGTCAGGTCTGTTGTGGCGACGACAGGGAACATGCCCTTGAAGAGGTTGCCGCCGATGAGGCCGATGGTCACGGCGAAGGCGGTGGTGCACAGGTAGAAGACCACGGTTTTCAGACCGATGACACCCACCTTGCGGATGTCGCTCATGGAGATGATGCCGCACATGATGGAAAACAGCACGATGGGCACCACGATGAACTTCACCAGGTTCAGGAAGATGGTGCCAAAGGGCTTGATGTAGTTGTTGGCAAAGTCCGCCTGGCCCTGCAGCAGGACACCAGCGAAGATGGCAAGCAATGTGGCCACAAAAATCTGCATGGCCAGGGACATGTGTTTCTTTTTCTCCATAATAAGCACTCCTAATCGTTTTTTGGAAGAACGGGGGGCCCGTCTTGCGGGAATGAGCTTATTATAGCATGGACAGACTGGGTATACAAGCCCTTTGTGAATGAATTTTGAATTTTCTTTGACCGAATTCTTGCAAAATCTACTGAGGGCTGTCGTCCCAGCTGTTCATGATCTCCTCGGTGTATTCTTCGATGACGTCTTCCACTTTCAGGCGGCGCTGTTCGATGTAACTGATTGGATCGGGGATCCACTGGGATCCCGTGACATTGCCATTTTCGTCATAGCTTTGGGCCCAGTCTCCGCCTCCGCCGATTTTACCGATGGCATGGAAGGACCGTCTGCCATTTGGATAGAGTTCCATGTATTCTACAATACCGCGCTTGGCGTAGTACTGGTAGTCGGACCGGCGGGTGCCGTCCAGCCGAAAAATGACCTGTTCGATCTTACCGCCTGAGTAGGTAAAGGTCGCTTCAATGAAGGTATCCCCCATTTTTGTGTAGGTGGCGTGATAGTTCCAGCCGTCCTCTTCTTCGGTTTTGACCTTGGTGAAATGAATGGGGTTTCGCCGGGCTGTGGGGGCTCTGGATTCCGTGGGGACAGGCACTTCCGTCGTTTCCGCCGCAACGGGCTCTGTGGTCTCCTCCAAGGTTGGCAGAGGTGCCTCCGCCGGTTTGCGAAAGGCTGTCAGAAGACACAGCAGCATCAGTATGGGGACAGCGAGGGCAGCGGTTCTGCGCCAGGGGAGGGGGCCTCCGGCTTTCTTCTTGCGGCCCTGGGCCCCGGCGCACTTGTGGCAGAACCGGGCATCATCCGGCAGCTCCGCGCCGCAGTGGATACATGTTTTCATGGGATCACCTTAAGCCTTTCGACAGCGAGATTCGGTTTTCAGGGAGGTTGTTCAGATCAACGCCCCGGGCGGCCAGAGTGCCCTCCACATCGGCGGTAAAGTAATGACTGAATATTTCGCCGTTTTCCCGATAGATGGTGACCTCCGCCTGATCACCGGTTTTGAGGCGGACAATGTGGTAGAGCATCTCGCCCTCCAGATCTTGTTCGTAATATTCGAAATACCCGTCCGGGCCGTTCCAGAGACTGGAGATCCAATCCGCCTTGGCCCAGCGGGTGCCGGTAAGGCCGGCGACGGCTTCCTCCGTCGGTTCTGTTTCAGCCTCAGTAGTAGGGGCGGTGGTCTCAGGCGGCTGCATCGTTTCCGGCGGCACAATGGTTTCCGCTGAAGTTTCCGGCGGCACCTCTATAGGCTGAGGCGTACGCAAAAGCCACCAGACGGCACAGAGCAGTAAGGCGGCGAGGAGCACAATAGGGAGCAAAGGCGGCTCCTTTGGAGGCTTCGGCGGTTCCGGCGCCACTTGGGTCTCCAGTTGACTTTTTGCGCAGTAGGGACAGAAAGCGGCCTCCTCCGGCAAAGGCTTTCTGCAATATCGACATTTTTTGGACATGATCGTTCACCTTTAAAAAATTCCCGGGCCTGTTGGCAGAGGCGGCCCGGGAAAACTGCCCGGAAGCTTTGCACCCCAGGCAAAACCAGCATACAGCAAAGATCACCCAAAAACAATATGCTGGCTGCATAGTATCCGAAAAATTTTTTACAGGGCCTCCATCAGGGCTCCCACCGACTGGTAGCGGCTCCCGGGGTTCATCATGGTGCATTTCTGGATGATCCGGCCCAGCCGTCCCTTGACCAGTTCCACAGATGGGTGTTTGCCGGTGCAGAGGATATTCATCAGCACACCCAGGGAATAGATATCCGCCCGCTGGTCACTCTGGCCGATGCCGTACTGCTCCGGGGCGGCAAAGCCGGTGGTGCCCAGGACCTGGGTGTCGGAATCGTTTTCCCGCTTGACGATTCGGGAAGCGTCAAAATCAATGAGTACCGCCTGGTCCCCCCGGAGGATCACATTCTCCGGCTTCACATCCCGGTGAACAGCCCCCAGGCTGTGAAGGACCCAGAGTCCCTGGCACAGCTGCCGGCCAATCCGCCGGGTCTCCCGCTGGGAAAACAGAGAACCCCGGAGAAGGTAATCCAGAGGGTCCCCCTGGACATACTCCTCCAACACGGCTACCTTTTCTCCCTTGCTGGCTACTTCCAGGATCTGGGGCAGATGGGGGCAGGACAGGCCCAGCAATTTCCGGTATACATCGGCGCTGCCGGTAAACTGCCGGAAAATGAACTGGCTATGGGTGCCCCGGTGCCGCAGCAAGGTGACGGTGCCCCGGTCCCCGGACTTCAGGACCTTCACAACGTCGTATTCTTTTTGGATACTGGAAAGCAGAAACTGGTAAATAAAAATCCCTCCAGGGTATGCAGCCAGCATATTGTTTTCTTTGGCGGATACAAGTAAAATGATTATATACAACTTTGTAAAAAATGTAAAGGCGGGATGAACCATGAAAGAAACCGGCGATTTGCAAGAGGGTCTGATGAAAGCCCCGGACCTGGGGCAGTTTCTGGCCGAAAATCAGGAGAATTTTGCAGAGGTCCAGGCCTTTGAAACACTGAACGAGTTTTTTCTGAAAAAGAAAATTTCAAAATCCGTGCTGGCCAAGCGGGCAGGCATGAGCGAGGTATACCTGCACCAGGTGTTCTCTGGAAAGCGGAACCCCTCCCGGAGCCGTCTGATCTGCATGTGCATCGGCATGCAGGCCACGATGGAAGAGACCCAGGAGATGCTGAAGCTCTGCGGCTATGCCCAGCTCTACCCAAAAAACAAGCGGGATGCCATCGTCATTTTCGGCATCACCCACGGAAAAGACCTGTTCGAGATCAATGATCTGCTGTTTGAGGAGGAAGAGGAAACGCTGTACTGATTTTTACAGAACAGATTTTATACAATCTGTTCTTTTTGCTCAAAAATCCTTTTCTACCAGTGGACAACGGGAAATCCATTTGCTATAATAGGAAAAACCTATGGAAAACCGCTGAAAAAATTTGCGCATGGCTTTTTGGTTAGCTGATGCTTACTGAAAGGCGGATATTCTGCTGCACAAGAAAAGGAGAAACCAATGACAACCTTCAACGATGTATTCAAGAAGTCCTTCCTGGAGAAATTTGCCGCCGGTGGAGACCTGTCGATCTATGGCTATGTGGTGACCCTGGTCATTGCCCTGATCCTGGGTGCCTATATTTTCTTCTGCTATCGCTACATGACCCGCCGGGTGTTCTACTCCAAGACCTTCAACATCTCCCTGGTGGCCATGGCCGTTGTGACCACCGCCATTATCCTGACCATCCGCTCCAGCGTGGTGGTGTCTCTGGGTATGGTGGGCGCGTTGTCCATCGTCCGGTTCCGGACCGCCGTGAAAGACCCCATGGACCTGGTGTTCCTCTACTGGTCCATCAGCGTCGGCATTATGGTGGGCGCCGGTCAGCGGAGCCTGGCTGTGCTGCTGTGTGCCTTTGCCACCCTGGCGATCCTGATCTTCGACCTGCTGCCCGTTGCCAAGGCGCCTATGCTGCTGCTGGTCAACGCCAAGGCGGACAAGGAGACCGATGAGGCCATCCAGGCTGCCATCAAGGCCGGCTGCAAGGACTTCCAGGAGAAGAGCCGCTCCATTTCCGGCGGCCAGCTGGACCTGGTGGTGGAGCTGCGGGTGAAGGACGGCATCGCCCTTACCGACGCCATTTCTCAGATCCAGGGCGTAGGTTCCGTCAGCCTCATGAAGCATGACGGCGAAGTGACTTACTGATGGGCCGCAAACCTGTCCATCGGCTGCTGCGGATCAGCGGACTGGCAATTGCCGCTGCTGTGCTGGTCGGCGGCAGGACCCGTCCGGAGACGACCCTGTACAAGACAACGGAGCTGGGAAGCGGCAATATCACGTTCTCCCATCCTTCCGGCTTTTACGAAGAACCGATCTATCTGAAAATCAAGGCCCCCTCTAAGGAGATCTACTATACGCTGGACGGCTCTGAGCCCACCCGGGAGTCGATGCGCTATGAGGGCCCCATCTATATTGGGGATGCCAGCCAAACCGAAAATGTCCTCTCCATGCGGGAGGACATTTCTACCGAATCGGTTATTCTTCCCCGGGAAAAGGTAGACAAGTGCACTGTGATCCGTGCCAAGTATTACGACAAGCTGGGCGGCAGTGAGATGACCGCCGGAAGCTACTTCGTGGGCTTTTCCCAGAAGCCGGGCTACGAGGGATGCCACGTGGTATCCCTGATCACAGACCCGGCAGGGCTCATGGATGCGGGCACCGGCATCTATGTCAAAGGCGACAGCTACACGGGAGACGACTGGTCCGGAAACTACTATAACCGGGGTATGGACTGGGAACGGGAAGCCAGCTTCCAGTATTTTGACGAATCCGGACGGCTCCGGGTGGCCTCTGCCTGCGGCATCCGGATCAAGGGCAATTGGAGCCGCCGCCTGCCCCAGAAGAGCCTGAATCTCTTTGCCCGGAAGCAGTACAGCGGACTGAAGGAATTCCGCTATGATTTCTGGGGCACCGGGTATCTGCCGGATACCATGACCCTCCACTCCGGCGGAAACGATACCGACGGCAAACTCCAGAACCGATTGGTGGCAGAGCTGTGTGAGGGGATGGATTTCTCCACCCACCACTATGTGCCCTGCCAGGTATTCCTCAACGGGGAATACTGGGGCCTTTACGATCTGACGGAGGGCTACACCGCCCATTACATTGCCTCCACCTACCAGGTGCCGGAGCGGGCGGTGGTCAGCGTCAAGTCTTCGGTATTGGAGGACGGGGATATCCGTCAGGGCGAGCAGCTGGTGACGGAACTCAACGGCTTCACGAACTTCACGGATTTTTCTCAGCCGGAAGGCTGGGAGGAGTTGCAGGAAAAAATTGACCTGGACAGCCTCTTGCAGTACTATGCCGTCATGATCTACTGCGGCCGCCATATCGACTGGCCGGTGGAGAATACCCAGCTGTGGCGGACCATCACCCCGTCGGCAGGTGTTGGAGACGGAAAGTGGAGATATATGCTCTACGACATGGACTCCCCGGGCCTTACCGCCCCCTACATCCACCACGACACCGTAGAAAGCACTCTGGAGGCTTCCACCTTCTTCCGAAGCCTCTGCGAGAATGAGGAATTCCGCCAGCGTCTGGGCCAGACCATCCTGGAGCTCAGCGAAGGCGTCTTTGCCCCAGACCGGGTGGAGGAGACCCTGCTCTCTCTGCGCTCCAGCCTAGAGGGCCCCATGGCCCTGCATTACAGCCGCTGGTACAGCACCGGGCTGGAGGATTTCTATGAGAAGACGGACAGCAACCTGAAATTCTTCCAGGAGCGCCCGGAGGCCATCCGGGAGATACTCAGGAAGCACGATATGATATGATCCCCGCCCTCTCCTGCTTGGAGAGGGTGCCGCCCGCAGGCGGCGGGTGTGGAGGGGACCCCTACAGAAAAAGAACGGACTACGTTGAATGGAAAACGCAAACGATTTGCTTCGTTGCGCGTTTCCTCTCAACATAGTCCGTTCTTTACTTTTATGGGTCCCCTCCACACCCGGCCTGCGGGCCGCCCTCTCCAGGCAGGAGAGGGCGTGGAGTTATTTCCCTTCTGCGGCGTCCAGGTCTGCCAAATACTTTTTGACGCTGACCAGCTTCACCACACAGGTGAACACCTGCATGGCCAGCTGTAGATCCTCACAGGTGGGGAAGGAGGGGGCGATGCGGATGTTGCTGTCGTGAGGGTCCTTGCCGTAGGGGAAGGTAGCGCCGGCGCCGGTGAGGACAAGGCCGGCCTTCTTGCACCGGGAGACGATTTCCTTGGCGCAGCCATCCAGGGAATCAAAGGAGACAAAGTAACCGCCCTTGGGGTTGGTCCAGGTGCCGATGCCCAGGCCGCCAAGCTCCTTTTCCAGAGTCGTCTGCACGATCTCAAACTTGGGCCGGAGAATGTCGGCGTGGCGGCGCATATGCTCCACCATGCCGTGGATGTCCTCAAAGAAGCGGACGTGCCGCAGCTGGTTCACCTTGTCGTGGCCGATGGTCTGGACCTTCATTTGGGCCCGGATATCCGTCAGGTTGTTCTCGGAGGCTGCCAGAGCGGAGATGCCGGAGCCGGGGAAGCTGATCTTGGAGGTGGAGGCGAACTTGTAGGCCAGGTCCGGATTCCCCGCCCGCTTGCACTCCGCCAGAATCTCGATCAGGTGGTCCTGGTCGTGGTCATACAGGTGATGAATGGTATAGGCATTGTCCCAGTAGATACGGAAGTCCGTAGCGGCGGGTTTCAGCCGGGCAAACCGGCGGACGGTCTCGTCGGAGTAGGAAATACCCTGGGGATTACTGTATTTGGGCACACACCAGATGCCCTTGATGGCGGGGTCTTTGGAGACCAGGTCCTCCACCATGTCCATGTCGGGGCCGGTAGGCAGCATGGGAACATTGATCATTTCAATGCCGAAGTACTGGGTGATGGCGAAGTGCCGGTCGTAGCCGGGGACGGGGCAGAGGAACTTCACCTTGTCCAGCTGGCACCAGGGGGTGGAGCCCATGACACCCTTGATCATGGACCGGGCTACGGTGTCGTACATCACGTTCAGGCTGGAGTTGCCGTAGATGATGACCTGATCCGGCCGGACCTCCATCATGTCCGCCATCAGCTCCTTGCACTCCTCAATGCCGTCCAGCACGCCGTAGTTCCGGCAGTCGGTGCCATCCTCACAGGTCAGGTCACTATCGCTGTTCAGCACATCCATCATGCCCATGGAAAGATTCAGCTGCTCCTGGCTGGGCTTGCCCCGGGCCATATTCAGTGTCAGCTTGCGGCTCTGATACTCGGTGTATTCCGCCTTCAGCGCGGCCTTCAGGTCCAGCAGCTCCTGGCGGGTCATTTCGGAATAGGGTTTCATAACTACCTCCGGATACGTCGAATTTGCAAGATTTCGTACATCAACTTGCAGAATGCCTATATCATACTCTGGTTTGGTCTAAAAAGCAATGGGCAGTATCCACAGATTCTGAAAGAAAAGGAATGAAATTATCCATATCCTGCACAGGGGGTAAAAATGAGCCCGCGGCGTATTTCAAAGTCACAAGAATATTTACATCAAAATATTGCAAAAAATGTCATTTTGTTGTTGAACTTGTGCCTTTTATAGGATATAATAAAAATATCATGTAAAAATTGCACAATGTACAAGCTGTGAACGGCTGCTTCCAAGGAGGAATTTTGTGCAACATGCTATTTTACGGAAAGAAGGCGCTGCTATGACAAAAAGATTGTTCGCTCTGTTTCTCACACTGGTAATGGTACTCCAGCCGGTGCTGCCCGCCGCGGCGGAGGCGGCGGGAGAAGATACTGCCGTTTTGGCCGCGGAGGAGACGGTAGAGACTACAGAGGCTGTGGAGGAGTCCGAAGAAATTACAGAGGAGTCCACGGAAGCGACGGAGGAGGCTGAGGAGCCTACCGAAGAAGCGACCGAAGAGGCTACCGAGGAAACGGAAGAAACCACGGAGGAGACGGAGACCACGGGGGAACCTACCGTGGAGACTGAGGGCCCTACCGAGACCACCGAACCGGACGGGGTGGACTATGCCGTGGTGCACCTGATCTGCGATGTGGACGGGGTGACTTTCCATGTCTATCCCGCCGCCACGGAAGAGGACCCGGAGCCGGAGGAGATTTTGGCCCAGGAGGATGGGAGTTATTGGCTAGTGCCGGGGGAGTATTGGTATAGTGCGGCGGGGGAGAATGTAGCCCCTATTGAGCGGGATCCGCTTCTGGTGACGAAAGAGGATGTTGGAAGAGATCTGGAAATCCAAATCGTGATGGAGTATGCTGATTTTGGATATGGACCTCTGGGGCCCAGTGAAAATGGAACGACCGGAAATGCCCGCTGGAGACAGAATGCCCATAGTATGGAAATTTACGGCGGAACATATATGGCTGACTATGAAGAAAATGAATACAAGTGGGCTACAGGATGCAACTATTATGTTTACATTAAAGATGTTTACAACGTAGGTGCCAACGCCTTCCGCAATGATGCCGTGCAAACGCTGAAACTGGCGGATACAGTAACCACCATCGGTACACAGGCATTTCAGGACTGCAAAAACCTGCGGGGTGTGCATTTCCCGGACAGCATAAGGACCATCAAAAGCCGCGCCTTTTCTGGAACGGGGCTTGTAGCGGTCCGGTTCCCAGCAGGGGTCCAGACGATTGAATACAACGCCTTTAGCAATTGTCCTTACCTTGACCGGGTGTTTTTCAGCGGCACCGAAGAGCAGTGGCAGCAGGTATCCATTGCCAGCGGCAATGATGTTCTGAAAAATGCGGAGATTATCTATAATTTCACCGGGGATGGCGTAATATCTGTTGATTCCGGCAATGGCAGCTCTTCCTGCGACTGGATACTGGACGGTGGATATCAGTTGACCATCATTGGAAAAGGCGAGATTCCGTCTCCCAATAGCCAAAGTCGCTGGGGGCTTACCGAAAAACTGGTGCTGAAGGGAAACATGTACGCTGGCTCCATCTCAAAGAGATTCAGTTCATGCACAAATCTGCAGGAAGTCGTGATTTACGATCATCCAACACTGGGAAATAGCCCGTTTGCCGGATGCACCAATTTGGTAAAAGTGACTTTCCCCAGCAGTTGGACAGAAATACCGGAAAATTTTTTCAAAGGTTCCTGTATTCGATCCTATCAGATACCAGAGCAAATTACCAAGATTGGTAAAGATGCTTTTAGGGATTGTACATGGCTGATGAGCTTCAGCTTTGCAACAAATACTCCAGAATACCAGGAGAGCGGACTATTTTCCGGATGCAGTAGCCTTCGGAAACTGGTGTTTCCCAAAAATCTGGAAACCATTCCGGCAAACATTGCAAAGGGCTGTTCATCCCTGAGGGAAGTTGTTTTCCCTGGAAATGTGAAGACGTTGGAACCGTATGCTTTTTCCAGCACGGGAATCCTTTCCATTGCAATACCGGATACTGTAACAACCGTCGGGAAATATGCTTTTTATAATTGTCAATATTTGGCTAGCGCCAAACTGCCCAAAGGTCTTACTGAGTTATCAGAAGATGTTTTCAGAGCCTGTAGCAATCTTAGTAGCGTAACATGGCCGGAACATATAAAAACAATCGGCCCCGACGCATTCTATGGCTGTAAAGCTCTGACAGCGCTGACCATTCCTGAAGGAGTAACGCAAATTGGCTCCTGCGCATTCTCTGGTTGTGTGGCCCTGGCGAGCCTCAAACTTCCCGAAAGCCTGACAACCATCGGTAATTACGCTTTCTCGGGATGCGCGTTCGAACAAATTCAGATTCCACGGGCAATCACATCCATTGAATACAACGCATTCAGCAGCTGCAAGGCGCTAACAGAAATCACAATTCCCAGCAGCATCACCGCAATCAGCAATTCCCTGTTCTCCGGATGCACCAGTCTGAAGGATGTTCACCTTCCCAGCGGTTTGCAGTCCATTGGGAACTATGCTTTTGAGAGTTGTACCAGTCTGGAAAGCATTTCACTGCCAGACAACCTGAAAACCATCGGGCAGCGTGCATTCTCCACCTGCACTGCTCTGAAAAAAGTAGTGATCCCCGCCAAAGTCACAAAAGTCGAGAGTGAAGCCTTCCTAAACTGCACCGCCCTTACAGAAATCACCTTCCCTGGAAGCCTGGCGGATACCGGCCTAAAAAACTGTCTGTCCGGCTGCACCAATCTGACCACCGTCGTCATGAAAGAGGGAATCAAAGGCTTTGCTGAGGGCCTTTTGTCTCAGAAGCCAAAGCTGAAAACCGTGACCCTGCCCAGCACGCTGGAGGCGATCCCCAAGCAGGCATTCCAGGGCAGCACCGGTCTGACTGCGATAGGCCTGCCGAGCAATATCGCTTCCATTGGAGAACAGGCATTTTCCGGCTGTTCCGCGTTGAAAAAGCTGGTCCTGCCCTCTATGCTGACCAGCATTGGGAGCAAAGCCTTCGAAAACTGCGCCGCCCTGACAGAGATCAGCTTCCCCGGCAGAATGCGGACACTGGAACCCAACGACTGCCTGGCTGGATGCACCAGTCTGACAACAGTGACCCTTGCCGATGGTATTGAGGAACTCGGCAGCGGATTCTTTAAGGGTCGGGAAAGCCTGAAGAATGTGACCCTGCCGAAGACCTTGAAAACCATCAGTGCCAACGCCTTCCGGGACTGCACAGGACTGGAGAGCATCATCGTTCCCGCCAATGTGACCACTATTGGCTCCAGTGCTTTCCAGGGCTGCACGGCGCTGAAGGATGTGCAGCTTCCGGACAAACTGACAACCATTTCTGACTCTGCGTTTAGAGATTGTACGGCATTGAAAGAAATGGTACTGCCCGATTCGGTGACCACCATCGGCTCCAGCGCGTTTTATATGGACGAAGCTCTGGAAAGCATCAATATCCCCTCTAGGCTGTCGACGATCAACTCCTACACCTTCTACGGTACAGCCTTGAAGGCAGTCACCATTCCTACAAAGGTGACTACAATTAGTACATCTGCTTTCCGAGGGGCGAAGCTGAGATCCGTTACGATCCCCCAGTCGGTTACAACGACGGGGCAGTACGCCTTTGCTGACAACAGCCAGCTGACAGAAGTCACTGTTATGGAAGGAATGCAGGGCTTTGCCGCCGGTGTTTTCAGCGGCTGTAAAAACCTGTCTACGATCACCGTTCCCAAGAGCATCCAGATTTTTGGCGAGGATGCCTTTAATAACTGCGGTTCCCTGAAAAAGGTGCGCTACCTGGGAAATTGGCGGCAGTGGTGTGCAGTCCTGTTCTATCCTGGTAATGAGCCTGTTTTGCAGGCGGATGTTCGCTACAGCCCCAGTGGGACCTGCGGAGCCGATGTAGAGTGGGCGCTGGAAAGCGACGGGACCCTGGTCCTTTCTGGCACCGGCGCTATGAGCAGCTTTGCCAGTGCTGGAGCCCCCTGGAATCCTCAGGACATCAAGAAGGTGATCGTGGAGTCCGGCATCACCAAAATCGGCGCCAGCGCTTTTGCGGGCTGCAGCGGTCTGGAAGAGGTTAGCCTGCCCAATACAGTCACCCAGATCGATGCCAATGGTTTCAGCCTCTGTTCCAATCTGGAACGCATCACACTGCCGGAAGGACTGGAAACCGTAAAATCCCGTGCGTTCTCCGATTGTACAAGCCTAGTGGAAATCACCATTCCCAGTACTCTTCAAACAATCGGCGTAGAGGCCTTTGATAATTGTACCGGTCTGGAAACGGTCAACTACCTGGGCACCCGGGCTCAGTGGGATGAAATGGCCATTTCTACCGGTAATACGGCTCTGACAGATGCGGAACTGCGTATCCGTCTGGCGTCCGGCACAACGGGCGACCTTGCGTGGGTCTTGATGGAAGACGGCACGCTCATTTTCTCCGGAGCAGGAAAAATGGCAGATTACAGTAGCAGCCAGCCTGCCCCCTGGGATAAAACCAAAGTCCACAATGTACAAATTGGTGCGGATGTCACCTATATTGGCAGCTATGCATTTGCGGGCTGCACCAAGCTGGACCTGCCGCAGTTCCCGGAAGGCCTGACAGGAATCGGCACCGCGGCTTTCCAGGGCTGCACCGGGCTGGAATTTATCCAGTTCCCGGCTAGCCTGAAAACGATCCAGAAGGATGCCTTCTCCGGCTGCACCGCACTGGACACAGTATATTACAGCGGCAAACTGAACCAATGGGGACAAATCACCATTGGCGCTGGCAACCAGGCCCTGACCAATGCCAAACTGCTGTATGAGGGCCGCTATGCGGTATCCGGTACATATTGTAAAAATGTCACCTGGAAGCTGGATACAAACGGCACCCTGACCATCTCTGGCACTGGAAAGATGGTGGATTACACCGGTGATGATGTAATTGCGGTCTGGCGGGATGCGGATGTTAAAAAAGTAGTTATCCAGCAGGGCATTACCAGCATCGGTAAGGGTGT
Source organism: Faecousia sp. (assembly GCA_050873165.1). GTDB lineage: Bacteria > Bacillota > Clostridia > Oscillospirales > Oscillospiraceae > Faecousia. Next base: position 36,921 of record JBNMIH010000010.1, on the reverse strand, counting down.
GTTCTACAGATGTGCCGCTCTGAAGGAAGTCACCATTTCCCCCACAGTGACGGAAATCGGCGTTGTGGCTTTCTCCAACTGTACCGTGCTTACAACTATCAGTCTGCCCGCTTCTCTGAAAATTGTGGGCGAAGAGGCCTTCTTAGGTTGCCCCGCCCTCACCACCGTCCGCTACTCCGGCAAGCAGGAGCAGTGGGACGCCATCACCATTGCCTCCGGCAACGAGGCTTTGACGAACGCAAAGCTGCTGCTGTCCACCTACATGCTCACCTATAAAAATGTGGACGGCGCGACAAATCCCAATCCGGATACGGCGGACAAGGACAAAGCCCTGACACTGAAAGACGCCGCCCGGACCGGCTACCTCTTCGGCGGCTGGTACAAGGAGGACTCCTTCAAGACCAAGGTGACCTCTATCCCCGCGGGCAATGAGGCGGATGTGACCCTTTACGCCAAGTGGACACCCATCAGCTACACCGTGAGCTTTGACGCCAATGGCGGCACAGGCAGCATTGCAAAGAAAACTGTAAGCTATGGTGAACTGGCGGAGCTGCCCAAGACCGGCTTCAGCCGCACCGGCTATACCTTTACTGGCTGGAATACTAAGGCAGACGGCAAGGGCACTGCTTACACCCTGGGTCAGACCGTCACCAACCTGAGCAGCACCCAGGGGGCCAACGTGACCCTGTATGCTCAGTGGAAGGCCAATAGCTATCAGGTCATCTTCAATCTGAACGGCGGCACCGGCAAGGTCGATTCGATCTCTACGGTGTATGACACGACCTGCACCCTGCCGAAGACCGCTCCGGCACGGACGGGCTACACCCTCACCGGCTGGAACACCAAAGCAGACGGCACAGGCACGGCCTACGCCCTGGGTGCGCAGGTCAAGAACCTGACGGCGGCCAGCGGTGGTAAAGTAACGCTGTACGCGGTCTGGAAAGCAAATACCTACTCTGTCCGCTTCTACAGCAACGATGGGACCCAGAACAGCAGCCTGCAATCCGACCTGTCTTATGGCATGGAATACACGCTGAACGCCAATTCCTTCCAGTGGAAGGGCCGGGTGTTCCTGGGCTGGGCTGAAACGGCCGGCGGTGCCGTCAAATATGCCAATAGCGCAAAGGTGAAGGACCTGACCGCTGAGAACGGTGCTACGGTCAACCTGTATGCACAGTGGCGGCTGGTGACCTATCAGGTGACTTACGACGCCAACGGCGGCGAAGGAAAGCTGGAAAACCAGCAGGTGACCTATGGGGATACCTTCCGACTGCCGGGGGCGGAGGCGCTGACCCGGGACCTGTACAGCTTCAGCGGCTGGACAGCTTCCATCGGAGAGGAAACGAAGACCTATCAGCCCGGACAGGAGCTGAAGGACCTGACGGAAACGGACGGCGCGATCATTGTATTCCAGGCAGTATGGTCCCCTAACTTCGGCACCATCGGAACCTTAGAGTGGGCTCTGCACAATGACGGTCTGCTGACCCTTTCTGGGACTGGGAGAATTCCGGACTACAGCGCCACCCAGGCGGCACCCTGGGCAAAAGCTCAGATCCGTAAGATCCAGATTAGCGAAGGCATTACCTATATCGGCAGCCAAGCCTTCGGTGGCTGCGAAAACCTGGCAGAAGTTGCCCTTCCCGGATCCCTTGAGGGGATCGGGGCCGGCGCCTTCCAGGGCTGTGGTAATGACCTGATTTACCGCTACGCCGGAAGCCTGGCCCAGTGGGGCGAGGTTTCCTACCAGACGGCGGATGACCCCACAGCAAGTGGTGTTGTCCTGTATGAATCCACCAAGTACATGAACGGCACCTGCGGAAACGCCAGTTGGAAGCTGCAAACGGATGGGACCCTGCGGTTCTCCGGCACCGGAGCGGCCAAGGCCCCAGATAACGAGGTCCACTGGTCCCTGGAGGATGTACACAGCGTGACGGTGGAGGATGGGATCACCGAACTCGGCGCAAACCTGCTTCGTGACTGTGTCGCTATGACAACTGCGACCCTGCCCAAAACCTTGAAAACCGTAGGCAGCAATGCCTTCTCCGGCTGCTCCTCCCTGGCTACTGTCCGTTATCCTGGCAAGCAGGAACAGTGGGATGCCATTTCCATTGGCTCCGGCAACAGTGCCCTGACCAGTGCCCGGCTGCTACTGTCCACCTATATGATTACATATGTAAACGTGGATGGTGCAAAGAACCCCAACCCGGACGTGGCGGATAAAGAAACTGCCCTGGAGCTGAAGGATGCCAGCAGGACAGGCTACCTTTTCGACGGCTGGTACAAGGAAAGTAGTTTCCAGACCAAGATGACCTCCATCCCCGCGGGAAATGAAGAGGACGTGACGCTCTACGCAAAATGGTTCCGCCGCGCCTACCTCGTGTATTTCCATAGCAACTCCGGCACCGGGAAGATGGACAGTCAATTGCTCTGGTACGACCAGGAAGAGCCGTTGAGCAAGAATAAATTCACCCGGAAGGGCTACGCCTTTGCGGGATGGTCACTGACCGCTGGTGAGACCGAGATTGTTTTCCAGGATGAGGATTCGGTACTGAATCTGGCAGATGGTGAACAAGTGATCAGCATCGACCTCTACGCCCAGTGGACTCCCATTGCGTATTACCTGACCCTGGATGCCAACGGCGGCACCGGGGCTCCGGAAGGAAAGCAGGTCCTGCGCTACGGCACGCCCTACACCCTGCCCACTGCCCAGGAGGTCCTGAAAGAAGGCTATGGCCTGTCCGGCTGGACTGGAAAGATAAACGGCAGCAAGAAGACCTACAAGCCGGGGACGCAGCTGAAGGACCTGACCACAGTGGCCGGAACGGAATACACCCTGACCGCCCAGTGGGGCCCCCTGAAGTATACCGTGCGGTTTGAGCCAGGTGCGGGCACCGGCAAGGCCAAGACTCAGGCTATGACCTACGGCAAGGCAGCCGCACTGACGGCCAACAGTTTTAAGCGGGCCGGTTACACCTTCGAGGGCTGGCTGGCTGAGGACGGAACGGTCTACAGCAACAAGGAATCCGTCATAAACCTGACCTCCGAGCCGGACGGCGTGGTAACGCTGACCGCTCAGTGGCGGCCCGTGGCCTACCGGATCGTCTTTGATGTCAACGGCGGCACCGGTGAGGTTCCCGGCAGCGGTGGCTACTATACCTGCGGCGTTACCTATACCATTCCCCAGAGCGATTTGATCCGGCAGGGCTACCGCTTTATGGGGTGGTCCACCAAGAAGGGCGGAAAAGTCGCCTATCAGGAAGGCAGCAGCGTAAAGGACCTGGCCACCACGGAGGGTAAGGCAGTCACACTGTACGCGGTCTGGCAGCCAGAAGGGTACGCTATCCGCTTCGAGGCCAACAACGGCACCGGCTCCTCCGCCACAGTCTCCGGCCTGACCAGCGGCAAGGCTGCCACCCTCCGGGCCAACAGCTTCCAGAAGCCGGGCTACAAGTTCACCGGCTGGAACACAGAACCCGACGGCAGCGGCACTGCCTACAAGAATAAGGCAAAGGCCACCTTCTATGTGGACGACGGCACCGTTGAGCTCTACGCCCAGTGGGAGCAGATCCAGTACACCGTCACCTATAAGAACGTCCCCATCGGCAGCGAGGGAGATAATCCCAGCACCTATACCATTGAGGAAGGGTTGCAGCTGGAGGATGGCTTCGTCCGGGGAATGACCTTTGAGGGCTGGTATTTGGATGCTAAGTTCAAAACTCCCTTTACGGGTATTGCCCCTGGCGGAAACGCAAGGAATGTGACGGTTTATGCAAAGCTGTCGGGAAATGCAGAACAATACAATATTTATTTCCATGGAAATAGCTCCATAGCCACCGGTGAGACGAAGAATATGTACGACCTTTGCTGTGATAAGACTTATGCTCTCTCTGCCAACGCATACAAATGCAAGGGCTACAAATTCATAGGGTGGAGCAGTGACCCGGATGCTACCATACCCGAATTTACAAACAAACAAAAAATTGCTAACTTGCAGTATACACGTATACACAAACCTTTTGGTGAAACTTCCAGTGCTACTATTTATATTGTGGATTTGTATGCAATCTGGGAACCTATTCAGTACACAATTACCTATAAGGGTGTTACGGCAGACGAACTGAGAGAAACAGGTAATGTCACAACTTATGTTTATCTCGAAGGATTTTTTCCAAACAATCCCGTTCGTCCTGGATGTGAATTTGGCGATTGGTATATGGATGCCGGTTTCAAAAAATATTTCTCGAACCTGGATGTTAGTCTCAATCCAAGAAATATAACAATCTATGCCAAGTGGTATGGCACCCCCGTAAAATACACCATCGCCTACAACGGCAACGGCGCCGCCTCCGGCAGCATGAAGGCTCAGAACACCTCCTGCGGCAAGGAACTGACCCTGACGAAAAACGCCTTTAAGCGTCCGGGCTATACCTTCCTGGGCTGGAGCACCGATCCCAAGGCCACAGAGCCTGAGTTTACCAACAAGCAGAAGGTTTCGAACCTGAGAAGCACCGGCGGCACTGTAACGCTGTACGCTGTGTGGGAAGCCATCCCCTATACGGTGACCCTGAAAAACATTGGCGGAGCCACTGTGGCAGGTGCCCAGAACGGGGTCCTGGAATACACCGTTACTGGCAGAAACCTGCCCGTACCGGTACTCCCAGGCGCAAAGTTTGCCGGATGGTACACCACCGCCAATTTCAAAGACGGTACAGAAGTAAAGGAACTGCGGGCTGGGACGACAGGCAACAAAGTTCTCTACGCCAAGTGGCAGATTCAGTAAGACCCATAAAAAACAATCGCAGCCCGCCCCCTTGACTAGGGGGCGGGCTATGGTATCGTTTGAGCAAGGACAGACGCTGCCGATAGACGGTCGGACTCCCTTAAAATATTGCAAAAAATTTCATTTTGTTGTTGAACTTGTTCCCTTTATAAGATATAATAAAAATATCATGTAAAAATTGCACAATGTACAAGCTGTGAACGGATGCTTCCAAGAAGGAATTTTGTGCAACATGCTATTTTGCGGAAAGAAGGCGCTGCTATGACAAAAAGATTGTTCGCTCTGTTTCTCACACTGGTAATGGTACTCCAGCCGGTGCTGCCCGCCGCGGCGGAGACGGTGGGAGAAGATACTGCCGTTTTGGCCGCGGAGGAGACGGTAGAGACCACAGAGGCCGTGGAGGAGACCGAAGAGGTTACAGAGGAGACCACGGAAGCGGCTGAGGAGCCTACCGAAGAAGCGACCGAAGAGGCTGCCGAGGAAACGGAAGCGGCCACGGAGGAGTCGGAGGCGACTGAGGAGACGGAGGTTCCAACGGAGGAGAGTACCGAACCTACCGAGGAAAACCAAGAGACTGACCTGGAAACAGAACCGACGCAGATCAGCCTGTCCGAGCAGCCCTTCCAAGGAAAAGGCACCGAGGAGGAACCCTATGTCCTGAGTTCTGAGGAGGAGCTGGCGCTTTTGGCGGCGCTGGTCAATGACGGAGAAGCGGACTTTGCAGAGGCCTGGTATGTTCTTGGAGCTGACCTGACATTGATGGATCACACTCCAATTGGCACGGAACAGCACCCCTTCCACGGCCATTTTAACGGCAGCGGTCACCGCATGACTGGTCTGACCGGTGGAGGCGGGAAATACTGGGGCCTGTTTGGCGTTGCCGATGGAGCAGTGCTTTCTGGCATTGCGTTGGAGGAGGTCACTATCTCCGGCACAGCCGGTATGACTGCCGGTGCTGTCGCCGGTCTGCTGCGCAGTAGCTGTCTGGAAAAAAGCTACGCTGCTGGGGAGATGGACGCTGAGGGAACGGACTGCCTGCTGGGCGGCCTTGTTGGCAAGGCTGAGGATTCTACCATTTCCGATTCCTTTGTGCAGATGACGATCATGGGTTATGCCTGCGTCGGCGGTTTGACGGCAGAAGCGGAAAATACCGCCTTTGTGGACTGCTATGCGGTTGGTGAGATCGGTTGCTCTGATGGAGATGCCTTTGACGCTCTGGTTGGAAAGGCCGGCGAGCAGGTTTCTTTCGATAACTGTTATCAGGTGGATATGCCCGGCGTACATGGACAGTTTCTGACTGTGGAAGAGGCCATGGAGGACGGCTTCCAGGGGCTGTCTTCCGAAATTTGGGAAATTGGTTCCGAACAGTATCCCTACCCGGTGCTGGTAGACTGCCCTTATGCGGGAGACGGCTACGCATTGCCGGACATGGAAGAAAATGCCACCGGTTACCGGGAGGAAGGCAGTCTGGAAAGCACCCCAAACTCCTACATGTATTCCAGGAATTATGGCAGTTATCCCAGCAAATATATCACACCGAATCTGCCAGATGTGCGAAATCAGAATCCCTATGGAAGCTGTTGGTCCTTTAGTAGTGTCGCTGGTGCCGAAGCCAGTCTTATCAAAAAGGGGCTGGCAGACAGCTCCATCAATTTGGCAGAGACCCAGCTGGTCTGGTTCCACAACAAAGGAACGAAAAATGACAGCGGAAAATATGAAGACCCTCTGAATAATTTTGGCGGTGACCATAATGTCACTTCCGGAAATATTTTTGATGTGGGTGGCAACTATGCTCTTGCCGGCTTCTCCTTGGCTTCCTGGATCGGCCTAATGGAAGAGGACGCACAAACTGCCTATACGAGTTCGAATGTTCAGAGCATTCAATCTAGTGGATTGCCGTATGTGTATGCTTTCAGCAAGGATGCGGCGGTGCTGGATAATGTCCGTCAGATTTCAATGGGAAGCGGCATAAATGCCATTAAGCAAGCCATTACAGAATACGGCGGCGTTAGCATAAGCTATACTGCTGATTCCAGATTTATGACAGGCGGCAATAAGTACTACTATAGTTCGGAGCCCTACAAAACGGACCACGCCGTTTTTATTGTCGGCTGGGATGATAGCATCAGTAAGAGCAATTTCCGGGACAGCTATGACGGCGGTACAACGCCCAACAGAAACGGTGCGTGGATCGTCCGGAACAGTTGGGGCTCTTCCTGGGGCGACAACGGTTACTTCTATATGTCCTACGATTCGGCTTACGTTTCCAGTTCCAGTTTCGTCGGATATGCTTGGGACTATACGCTTGCCCAGGACGATGCTTATCTGTATCAATATGACGGTACGGAAAGTGGCACTTACTATACAATTTCTGGTGCGAGCACCCTCAAATACGCAAACGTATTTACGGCCCAGGGGAATGATACACTGGAAGCGGTCTCCTTCTGGATGAACCAGATGGCCGATGTGAACTATCAAATCGATGTCTATACCGGTGTAACATCCGGGAATCCCGTCAGCGGGACTCGGGCAGCAACTGTGAGCGGGACTACAGATTTGGCTGGCTACTATACGGTAGCCCTCAATTCGCCGGTTCGCCTTTCCAAGGGCACGGTATTCTCGCTGGTGGTGACGCTGAGTGGCAGATCCAGCTACTCCATCCCTTGCGATGTCAGCGCAAACTATGGCTGGACCAGTGCGGTCTCCTATGCGGCCGCAGGACAGAGCTATATTTTGATGAATGGCAGTTGGAACGATTTTGGCAGCGGCAATAATGCAAACTTCCGGATCAAGGGCCGGGTGACTCGGAGAAGCAGCACCCCTACCCAGTCCAATATTATCACGGCCTCGAATATTACTCTGGTAACGGATAGCACTAAAGCCCAGACAGTCTCGCTGAACGCTTCCGCCCTGGGCGGAGCTGCACTAAGCTACCGGTCTGACAACACTTCTGTGACGGTCAGCACCAACGGCACCATTACGGTGGCTAAGGGCTTTAGCGGTACAGCGAAAATCACTATCACCGCAGCGGAGACCTCTGTGTATAAACAGACAACTGCGGTGATAACGGTTCAGGTGATCTCTGCAGGAAACGTTATGGATAGCGGGGACTATGGTACACTACATTGGGAACTGAGAGAAAGTGGCACTTTTGCCCTCAGTGGTAGCGGCAGTATGGCATACTCGGAATCCGGTTATCCTTGGCAAAGGCATGTGGTCAGTGACATCAAGAGTATCATTATCGAAAATGGTGTTACGTCAATTGCAGCGGATGCCTTCTGGGGCTGCTCCGCTCTGGAAAGTCTGACTTTGGGTAACACTGTCCAGGAAATTGGGGAGTACGCATTCTTCGGTTCGGCTTTAAAAGGAATCATCGTCCCCGCTTCTGTCAAAAGCATTGCGGAATCTGCTCTAAACACGACAACATTGCAGAATATTTATGTTAAAAGCGGGAATAGCACCTATTGTGATGTGGATGGTGTCCTATTCACCAAGAATAAGGATACCCTCATCCTGTTCCCGCAAGGCAGAACCGGAAGCTACAGCGTCCCTTCGACAGTGCGGACATTGGCGCAGGCTGCATTCATCAGCTCGCAGCTCACGCAAGTACAAATCCCCGAGGGTGTGACAGAAATTGAACTTGCGTGCTTTGCAAGTAGTCAGCTTTCCAAGGTGACATTACCAAGCACTCTGCGGACTGTGGGCGTAAACGCATTTATGTTCTGTAGCAAGCTGAAAAGCATTACAATTCCTGGAAGCGTCAAGAGTATCGGAAGCTCAGCGTTTGAAAAAGCAGGATTGGAAAAGGTTACTATTGAAAACGGTGTAACCACCATTGGGGAAGATGCTTTTATTTCTTGCCCCATGATGAGTGTGACCTTACCGGCAAGCGTTGCCAGCATCGGAGAACACGCTATCGGCTACACATATCAGTCAAGGGCCTATCAAAAAATTGATGGCTTTATGATTTACGGAACCCCTGGCAGTGCGGCTCAGCAATATGCCACAAGCAACGGGTTTACCTTTGAAAGCACCAGCACTCCCATTTCAAACACCATCACCGCCTCCAACATTACCCTGACGACGGACAACACAAAGACCCAGACGGTATCCCTAAACGCCTCCGCTCTGGGGGGAGCGGCGCTGAGTTACCGGTCTGACAGCGCCTCGGTGACGGTCAGTTCCAGCGGCATCGTCACCGTTGCCAAGGGCTTTGTTGGCACGGCAAAAATTACCATCACCGCAGCCGCGACCTCTACCTATAAGCAGACGACAAAAACCATAACGGTGACCGTAAAGGCAAATGCGGAAACCGCAGCCACAATCAAAGTGGAGAGCCAGAATGCCCTTACCGGCAAGGACGTTACCGTCCCCGTCATGTTGACCAAGAACGCCGGTATCGCCGGGTTTGGTTTGACGGTGAAGTATGATACCAGGGTTCTGACTCTGAATTCCATCACCGCAGGCAGCGCCATTTCCGGCAACGGCACCTTTAGCACCAACGGAAACATCACCACCTGGTATACGGTGGAGAATACCACGGTGACCGGCGAGCTCATGAAGCTGAACTTCGCCGTCAAAGAGAACGCCGCCGAGGGAGACACGGAGGTGACCGTGGCCCTGACCGACGGGCTGGACAGCAACCTGTCTGACGAGGACGGAAACCCCGTCAGCGTTGCCATTACCGCCGGAAAAATCACGGTGGCCCGGGGTATCCTGGGCGACGTGAATGGAGACGGCAGCGTGGCCATTGCAGACGTGGTGCTGCTGAACCGTGCTGTGTTGGGCAAGGTCACCCTGGCGGACAGCGCCAAGAAGCTGGGCGACGTGAATGGGGACGGTAACATCTCCATTGCGGACGTAGTCAAACTCAATCGATTTGTTCTGAAAAAGGTCTCCGTACTGGCGGCACCGGCAGACAGTACAGTAGACGGTGTGGTGGACTTCAGTGCGGTTCCCGCCTCCATCACTGTCGGGACCGTGGACGGCAGGGCCGGACAGACCGTAACAGTGCCGGTAAGCATCAGCGGCAACCCGGGCATTGCCGGATACAGCCTGAAAGTAACCTACGACGCCAACGCCCTGACTCTGAATTCTATGACGGCGGGCAGTCTGATTTCCGGCAATGGCACCTTCAGCACCAATGACGAAGCCCATATTGTCAACTGGTACACAGTGGACAATCTTTCCGGAGACGGAGAACTGCTGAAGCTGAACTTTACAGTCAAGGACAGTGCGGCAGAGGGAACGATCCCCGTTTCCGTCAGCCTGAACGACGGTCTGGACAGTAACCTGTCCAACGAGGATGGCGTGGCCGTGCCCGCAGCCTTCACTGCTGGCGGTGTCCGGGTCGGAAAGGCCCAGTCCGGCACCTTCGGAAATCTGACCTGGCGACTGTCCGACGACGGTACCCTGACCATCAGCGGCAGCGGGGAGATGGAGTACGCTTCCTCCTATCCCTGGGATACCTATAAGGATATTATCCGTAAGGTGGTCGTAGAGAACGGCGTGACCAGTATTGGGATGGGAGCGTTCGGTTTCTGCGATGTGTTGGAAGAAGTTGTGTTTTCTGACACAGTAGAGACAATTGAAGACGGTGCTTTCAATTTTTCCCCCAAATTGCAGACCATTATCTTCGGTGCCGGTCTGCAAGAAATCGGCCCCTTTGCCTTTGAGTACTGTGATTCGCTGGAAGAGATTACGATCCCCAAGTCGGTGAAGAAGCTATACGGCTGCTCCTTCGAAGGGGACCCGAAGCTGCAAAACATTTACGTAGAAAGCGGAAATACCGCTTACCGCGATATAGGCGGTGTTCTCTTCAACAGTAGCAAAGATACCCTGATTGCTTTCCCCGGCGGAAGGACTGGCACCTACGCAATTCCCGGCGGTGTAAAAATTCTGGACCGCAGTGCGTTCTATTACTCCAATCTCACGGAGGTAGTGCTGCCCGATGGGCTGACGACCATCGGTGACTACTGCTTCGACTACAGCAATATCTCTCGGATGGTTCTTCCCGGAAGCCTGACAACGTTGGGAACAGGCACGTTCTTCGGCTGCAAGCAGCTGAAAACAATCACCATTCCTGGAAACATCAAAACCGTACCGGAATCGGCGTTTGCTCACGCCGGCCTGGAAACTGTGATTCTCGAAAACGGCATCACCGCCATTGAGAAGGAAGCGTTTGTCTCCTGTGCTCTGACAAAGGTCACCGTTCCCAGCTCGGTGACAGACATCGGCGAACATGCCTTTGGTTACGAGGTCAACCGGATGGACTACAACAAAATTGCGGGTTTCACCATCGTGGGCCTGGAGGGCAGCGCCGCCCAACGGTATGCGGACAGCAACGGGCTCCAGTTTGAGAAGATTCCTATGGCCATCCAGCTGGACATCCCGGATACTGTCACCGCCGGAACCTCCATCCAGCTGAAAGCCCAGGTGGTTCCTGCTCGGTATGATACGGGAAAATACATCTGGAGCTTGAAGAATGCGGCGGATTCCGCCTATGTGACACTGAGCGGAAACAAGCTCACGGCCAAAACTGTTCCGGAGGTGCTGAACGTAGTCGTCGTGTGCACCAATGGCAATCTCCAGGCAGAGGGAATCATAACAATTGTTCCTACTCTTGCAGAAATCGCGGTCTACCATGAGGAAGAACCTGTTTCGGGTAGTCTGACTGTGGATTTGAATGAAACCGAAACGATAACCTTGGCGGCAGCGGCCATGCCGGAAAGTGCTGCCATGGAACCCAAATGGACCTGGAGTGACGCCAAGGGGGCTTTCGGCACTTATTCCCAGGAAAATGGCATTCTGACGGTCAAACTGAACAGGTATGCAAAACTTGGAACCATTACCCTGACGGTTACCGATCAGTTGACAAAGAAAAAAGCGGCAGTAAAGCTGACTACTACCCGAAAGTCCTTTGGCAAGATTGTCATTCTCGGCGCTCCTGGTACAATGACCGGCGGGTCGTCACTCCAATTGGACGCGCTGTTTTCGGGCAGCCCCACCAACACAAAAGTGCTCTGGAGCCTGGATGAAGAGGATCAGGCCTATGCATCGATTACCCCCGCCGGAAAACTGACGGCCGTCCAGGTAACGGAAGAACACACCATCACGGTTCACGCCCAAGCAGCCGACGGCGGCAGCAACGGTACCAGCCAGGTGCTCCTGGTGCCGAGAGTACAGACATTGGGGCTGTTGTTGGATGGAGAAACGGTGGAGAAATCTGCCACAATCTATCTGAACGATACGAAAGAGTTGTGCCTTGCCGTCAATACCTGGCCGGAGGATGCATCTGGAAATGTGACCTGGACCGTGTCCAAAAATAAGATTGCCACGGCACAGACAAGGTCCGACGGCACCCTGTACCTGAGCCGGTTTACCGGTGAGACGGGTGTCATCACAGTGAAGGCTGCAGCCCAGGACGGAAGCAAGAAAACCGCATCTGTGCAGCTGAGATTTGCCAGAAGGCCAGATTCTATAAATATCCTCGACAGTAAGGGTAACAAGATCCGGGAACCCATTACCTTGAAGGGCAAACAGAGCTACAGCTTCAAGGCAGAAGTGCGCACACAGCATGGAGAGAAACTGACTGACAAAGACGTGGTTTGGTATGTGGATTCGGATGATGAAGGATATGTCACACTCAAGAACGGAAAGGTATCTGTTAGATCCTTTGCGTCCAGTGATCCAGTCACTGTATTCATAGAAGCACGGGTCAAATCGCATCCGGAAACAAAGGACCGTATCGAACTGAAGCTGCTGCCGGATCAGGCCTCCGGAATCTATATCGACGATGTCTACAACAGAAAGAGATTGAATGACACGACCTATACGATTGATCGATCCAATGTGCTGTTTTTCTTGCGGGCACGGACAGTAGGCCTGCCGGATGATACCGTTGTCTGGAGCCTTGCAAAACCAACCGATGTTGTCACCATTGAGGAGGATGGCACCGTATGGCTCAAAAAAGCCGGTACTGCAACCATTACTGCCATCAATCCTGCCAGCAAAATGAAAGCCTCTTTTAAGCTGGTAGTAACGAATAAAGTGAGAAAGCTGACGGTTTCGGACGCACCGAGTGTGCTATCCGGTGGAAAAAAGGCAGTGCTGAAAGCGGAAACAGTTCCCGTCAATCCCACCAATGCAAAGCTGACCTGGTTCCTGCTGGACAATAGCGGCGGGGCAGCCTCTATCACCCCTGCAGGCGTACTGACGGCATCCAAAGTAACCGGCGTTCACACAGTGAAAGTGGCTGTCATGACGCCAGATGCCATGGACGTCTCGGACCCGGTGGAGATCCGCATCATTCCGGCAGCAAGCCGAGTAGTCATTTCCGGTATGCCCAATAACAACACTGTGGATCTAAATACCTGCAGCAGCCTGAAGTTGACTGCAAGAGTATACCCCAGTGTATCCGCTCAGAAGGTAAATTGGAGCAGTAGCAACAAGGCTGTTCAGGTAGATGAGAACGGGAACGTGTCCATTTTCAGCGGAGCTAAACCCGGTTCCGTAACATTGACGGCCACTGCGGCAGACGGCAGCAAGAAGAAGGCGACTGTAAAGCTGAACCTGGTGCGTCGTGTGACCTCTGTCTCTATGGCAGGCAGCGCAGTTGTGACGGGGGGAAAGAATCTGAAGCTAAATGCATCGGTGGACAAGTCCGCAACCAACAAAAAGTTGGTTTGGTCTATGACAGGCGATACGGCCTATTGTACCCTCGGCAGTGGAACGCTGAAAACAAAGGCGGTAACGACAGCTAAGTATGTAACAATCCGCGCTACCGCAGCGGACGGAAGCGGCGTATACGCCGAATGTAATGTAACGATCCTGCCGAAGTAAAACAATCGCAGCCCGCCCCGGTGCAAAGGGGCGGGCTGCCAAGACAGACGAACCCCCGCCTTCGACTCGAAGGCGGGGGAAATTCCGTATTGGGAGATATTATTTCAGCTCCTCATGGCTCTTTGCCAGCTCGAATTCCTGGATGACTTCCTCGCTGGGGGCTTTGGTCAGCAGGCTCACGGTTACGATGGCGATCAGGCCCACCAGGAAGGCGGGGAGGAGCTCATAGATGCCGAAGATGCCGCCCAGGGGCTTGATGAGGTACTTCCAGATGAAGACGAAGACGCCGCCGGAGACGAGGCCGGCGATGGCGCCGGGGAAGGTGGTGCGCTTCCAGTACAGGGAGCAGATGACCAGGGGGCCGAAGCCGGCGCCGAAGCCGGCCCAGGCAAAACTGACGATGCCGAAAATGGAGCTGTTGGGATCCTGGGCAATGAGCACGCCCAAAATGGCGATGAGCACCACGGTGATCCGGGCGGCCAGCATGCTGCTCTTCTGGCTCAGCTTCAGGCCCAGCTTATCCTGCAGCAGGTTCTGGGAGACGCTGGAGGAGGCGGCCAGCAGCTGGGAGTCGGCAGTGGACATGGTGCTGGCGAGAATACCGGCCAGGATCAGGCCCGCCATCAGGGCAGGCAGGACGCCGGCCTTGCTCAGCAATGTGGCGATCTGGATGATGATGGTCTCGCTGGCAGAGCCGGACAGAGCCTCTACGGTGCCGGCGGCGGACAGGGCGTTGCCTACCACGCCGATCATCACAGCCAGGAACATGGCGATGACCACCCAGATGGAGCCCACCCGGCGGGAGACCACCAGCTTCTTTTCGTCCTCAATGGCCATGAACCGCAGCAGGATGTGGGGCATGCCGAAGTAGCCAAGCCCCCAGGCCACGGTGGAGAGAATGGTCAAAAAGCTGTAGGGAGCGGCGCCGGAGCCCGTATAGGTGCTTGTGAAGGACAGATAGCCGGGGAGAGCCTTGGCGTTCTCCATGACGGCTCCTACGCCGCCGGCCTGGACCGTGGCGTAAATCAGCACGAAGAGAATGGCAATGGTCATGATGATGCTCTGGATCAGGTCCGTAACGGAGGCGGCCAGGAAGCCGCCAGCGGCGGTATAGCCCACGATAACGATGGCAGAGACGATCATGGCCGTCATATAGTCCACGCCGAAGAGGCTGGAGAACAGCTTGCCGCAGGCGGAGAATCCGGAGGCGGTATAGGGAATGAAGAAGACAATGATGATCACCGCGGAGATGGCGGACAGGATGTGCTTCTTGTCGTGGAACCGGTGGGAGAAGAACTGGGGCAGGGTGAAGGCCCCGGTGATCTGGGTATACCGACGGATGCGGCGGGCAGTGAAGAGCCAGTTAAGGTACGTACCTACGCCCAGGCCGATGGCGGTCCAGCCCACGTCCGCCAGGCCGCTGAGGTAGGCAAGGCCGGGAAGGCCCATCAAGAGGTAACTGGACATATCGGAGGCCTCAGCGCTCATGGCCGTGACCAGAGGGCCCAGCTTTCGTCCGCCCAGGTAGAAATCGGAGCTGGATTCGTTCTGCTTGGCAAAGCGGGCGCCGATCCAGAGCATTCCTGCCAGGTAGACGAGAATGGTGATGGTGATACAGATGGTCGAAGTGGTCATTTTTTCTCATCCTCTCTTGAATTTCTCATGGAGGCATTGTATCATAGGGATAACCATTTGAAAAGCGAATGTTTCGCATGGTGAACATGAGAAAAACGCATGCATAAGGAGAGAGACACCCATGGATATGAATATCCTGAAGTATATGGCTTTCATCAAAGCTGTGGAATACGGCTCCTTCACCCGGGCGGCGGAGGTGCTGAACTACTCCCAGTCCGGGGTCAGCCGGATGATCCACGACCTGGAAAAGGAGTGGAATATCACCCTTCTGGAGCGGAACCGGGCAGGCATTCGCCTGACCTCCGATGGCTCCCGGCTGCTGCCCTATGCCCAGAGCCTGTGCACGGAGTACCAGAAGCTCCAGATGCAGGTGGACGATCTCCACGGGGTCCAGTCCGGCATTATCCGCATCGGCACCTTTTCCAGCGGCGCCATCCACTGGGTGCCCAACATCATCAAGGCCTTTCAGAAGGACTACCCGGGCATTGACTATGAATTGCTGTTGGGCCACTATACGGAAATCGAGGATTGGATCGCCCAGGGGCGGGTGGACTGTGGATTTCTTCGGCTGCCCACAAGGCCGGACTTTGATACCATTCCTCTGGACCGGGATAAACTCCTGGCGATCCTTCCCCAGGACCACCCCCTGACAAAATACGACCGGGTCCCCATTGCCGCCCTGGCGGAGGAACCCTTCATGCTGCTGGAAAAAGGTTCCCAGGCGGAGGTGACCGAGGTGTTTCAGCGAAACAACCTGACACCCCGGGTCCACTTCACCACCTGGGATGACTATGCGATCATGGCCATGGTGGAAAGCGGCCTGGGTGTCAGCATTCTGACGGAGATGATCCTGAAGCGGGTCCCCTTCAATATTGTCGCGAAGGAATTGGATGTGACCGCCTACCGGGAAACCGCTCTGGCCCTGCGGGAGCAGGAAACCGCCTCCCTGGCCGTGAAGAAATTTATTGAATATTTGCAATATCGGTAGAAATGTGGTAGACTAGGGGAAAATCTCTCCTATGGAGCTCCCATACATGAACAAACTCGAAACATTACAGCAATATTTCGGTTACACCGCCTTCCGGCCCGGCCAGGAGAAGCTCATCGACGCCCAGCTTTCCGACCGGGATGCCTTTGGTATTATGCCCACCGGCGGCGGCAAGAGCCTGTGCTACCAGGTGCCGGGGCTCATGCTGCCGGGGGTGACATTGGTCATCTCCCCACTGATTTCCCTGATGAAGGACCAGGTCATGGCCCTGAAGGACGCGGGGGTCAGCGCAGCCTATATCAATTCCTCTTTGACACCGAATCAGATCCGCCTGGTGTACCGGAACATCCAGAGCGGCATGTATAAGATCATCTATGTGGCCCCGGAGCGGCTGCTGACGGACGGCTTTCTGGAGGCCATCCAGTCGAGAACTGTTTCCCTGGTGACGGTGGACGAGGCCCACTGCATTTCCCAGTGGGGCCAGGATTTTCGGCCCAGCTACCTGAAAATTGTAGACTTTTTGAAGATATTCCCAAAGCGGCCGGTAGTCTCCGCCTTTACGGCCACCGCTACGGACAGGGTCAGGGAGGACATTGAGGAAATTTTGGACCTTCACGACCCGGAGCGGGTGGTGACGGGCTTTGACCGGCCTAACCTGCGTTTCGAGGTCCGGCGGCCCAAGGACAAAAACGCGGAGCTGCTGAAACTGATATGGGAGCGGCGGGAGAAGACCGGCATCATCTACTGTGCCACCCGGAAGGATGTGGAAGCCGTCTGCCAGCTCCTTCGTTCCCGGGACATTGGGGCCACCCGCTATCACGCGGGACTGGCCGAGCGGGAGCGTCACGAAAATCAGGAGGACTTCATCTACGACCGGGCCAATGTGATGGTGGCCACCAACGCTTTCGGCATGGGCATTGACAAGTCCAACGTGGCCTATGTGATCCACTACTCCATGCCCCAGAGCCTGGAGGCCTACTATCAGGAGGCGGGCCGGGCCGGCCGGGACGGGGCTGCGGCGGAGTGCATCCTTTTCTACGCCCCCAAGGATGTGTATACGGCCAAATGGCTCATCGAGCATTCCTCCGAGGAAAGCGAGCTGACGGAGGAGCAAGAGCAGGAGCGGGTCCGCCAGGACCTGAAGCGGCTGGACAGCATGGTGGACTACTGCAAGACCACCCTGTGCCTCCGGGGCCGGATCCTAGACTATTTCGGCCAGGACCACCCGCCAAAATGCGGAAATTGCGGCAACTGCGACGAAGACCTGATCCAGGTGGATATTACGAATGAAGCCCGGGTGATCCTTTCCTGTGTCCGGGACCTCTACGACCGGCTGGGCTACAGTTTGGGCCTTACCACTGTGGTGGGGGTCCTCCGGGGCAGCGCCAGCCAGAGAATTCTGCAGCTGCGGCTCCAGGATATGCCGGACTACGGCAGCCTCCAGCGCCGGAAAGAGCCGGAGGTCCGGGCCCTCTTGGACACGCTGATGGGCCAAGGCTATCTGAAAACCGATCCGGACCACGGCGGGCTTCTGCTGACGGACCGATCGGAGGCGGTGCTCCACGGGCAGACCGTCACCATGCCCGTCCGAAGGGCAAAGGAAGAGGCCAAGGCCGCCGTACCAAAATCTTCTGCCCCGGCGGGACTGCTGGAGGCATTGAAGGCCCTGCGCTGGGACATTGCAAAGAAAGCGGGCCAGCCTGCCTACATCATCTTCACCAACGCCTCTTTGGAGGATATGGCCAGAAAAGCTCCCCGGACAGAAGAAGCCTTCCTGAAGGTCGCCGGCGTGGGTACCAGCAAGGCCCAGCGGTATGGGAAAGCGTTCCTGGGCTGCATCCGGGATTATTTCAACGCCCATGGGAAAGACTAATCAAAAACGAGGTTATCTATGAAAACAAAGCACTGGATCATCATTATCGCCATTGCCCTGGTCCTGAGCCTGGGCCTGGGCCTTTGGCTTCTGAAGGGCCAGCAGGAGAAGCACTATGTTACGGTCATTCAGGACGGAAAAATCACCATGACCCTGGACCTGTCCAAGGACCGTGTGCTGACGCTGACCTCCGCAAACGGCGGCAGCAACACCGTGGAGGTGAAGGATAACAAGGTGGCCGTCACCAGCGCAACCTGCCCGGACCATGTCTGCATGGCCATGGGCTGGTGTGACAGCGGCATGCCGATCGCCTGTCTGCCCAACGGCCTGATCCTGACCTTCACCGAGGACCCGGGCCTGGACGGCGCAGTGGGGTAAAACCCTTTCCAGAATTTACAGCTTGAAAATTGATTACAAATGCGTTACAATTCTCCTGTCCTCGAGAGACAGATACCAACAAGGAGGCCAAGATAATGCGTTTTAATTTCTGCAATGTCTGGCAGATTCTGTGCCAGATGGCTGGTTTCGGCTGCTAAAAAGTATCCGACGCGCCCCGGAATACCGGGGCGCTTTTCTTTCGCTTCTATTGTAAACCTGTAAAAATTGGAGGTTGACAAGTAAGCTGTACCATGCTACGATGCCTGAAGAAAAGCCCTCTCCAAGCAGGAGAAGGCGTGGGATAGGACGAGGTGAAAACATGACAACCAAAGACCGGGTCCTGACGCTGCTCTCCGCCTGCCGGGGCTCGTACCTTTCCGGTGAGGAGCTGGCGGGGAGCCTGAATCTTTCCCGGGCTGCAGTATGGAAGGCCATTTCCGCCCTCCGGGCAGCGGGCTACCCCATCGAGGGCCAGCCCAGCCGGGGCTACCGGCTGCTGCCTGGCGGGGATATCCTGAGCCGGGGCGGCATCGAAAGCCGCTTAGAGGGCCCAAAGGCATGGAAGCTGGAGGTCCTGGACCAGGTGACCTCTACCAACGCCCTGCTGAAAGCGAAGGCTGACCAGGGAGCCCCCGAGGGCACCGTCCTGGTGGCCGCCAGCCAGACCCTGGGCAGGGGACGGCTGGGGCGAAAATTTTATTCCCCGGCGGATACCGGGGTGTACCTCAGTGTTCTGGTGCGTCGGGACTGGCCCCCCACCGCTGCCCGGGACCTGACTACCCTGGCCGCCGTTGCCGCCGCCCGGGCTGCGGAGCAGGTCTCCGGCAGAAAAGCGGAGATCAAGTGGGTCAACGACATCTTTGTAGAGGGCAAAAAGGTCTGCGGTATCCTCACCGAGGCGGCTTTCCGACTGGAAGAGGGCACCCTGGACTATGCGGTGCTGGGGGTGGGCTTCAATGCCTATACCCCGGAGGGCGGCTTCCCCGAGGAACTCGCCCAGGTGGCCGGGAGCGTCTACGAGGAGCGCCGGGAGGATGGGCGGAGTGTCTTGGCCGCCGCCTTTTTGAACTGCCTGGCAGAGTGTCTGGCAAACCCTTTGGCTGCCCGGGACGACTACCGCCGGCGAAGTCTGGTGCTGGGGAAGGATATTGTGATCTTCGGCCCGGAGGGCCGCCGCCAGGCAAGGGCTCTGGAACTAGATGCCCAGTGCGGACTGATTGTCGAGTACCCCGACGGACGCCGGGAGGTGCTGCGTTCCGGGGAAATCAGTGTCAGACCCGTGGAAACCACGAGTATATAATTTGGAGGAAAAGAAAATGGAAAAGAGAAAGCTGTCTACGAAAGATATGGCCTATATCGGCCTCTTCGCCTGCCTAATGGCCATCTGCGCCTGGATCTCCATTCCGGGACAGATCCCCTTCACCCTGCAGACCATGGGTGTCTTCCTGGCCGTGGGTCTGCTGGGGGGCAAGCGGGGCACGCTGGCGGTGCTGGTGTATGTGCTGATGGGCGCAGTGGGCCTGCCGGTCTTCTCCGGCTTCACCGGCGGCATCGGCCGGCTGCTGGGTGCTACCGGCGGCTACATTGTTGGCTTCCTGGCTTCGGCTCTGCTCATGTGGGCCCTGGAAAAGGTCCTGGGGAGCAAAAAGTGGGGTCTGGCGCTGTCTATGATCGTAGGGCTGCTGGCCTGCTATGCCTTCGGCACCGCCTGGTTCCTGGTGGTGTATACCAGCTCCAAGGGCGCCATTACCCTGGCTGCTGTGCTGGGCATGTGCGTTATCCCCTACATCATCCCCGATGTGATCAAGATCGCCGTGGCTCTGAGCCTCACCGGCATTCTGAAGCGGTTTGTGAAGTAAAGACCCCCTCAGTCACGCCTACGGCATGCCGCCTTTGCTCCTCCCAAAGGAGGAATGAAGGCGGCGTTTTCTCGTTTCTTGACTTTTCGTTTGAATCCATTATAATAAAGAAAAGCAAAAAACAAGGAAAGGGAGTTGTGCCATGCCGCCGAAAGCGAGATTTACACGGGAAAAAATCGAGGAGACTGCGTATCAGTTGGCAAAGAAGCGGGGCATGGATGCTGTGGCGGCCCGGGAAGTGGCCAGGGCCATGAATATGACTGTGACCCCGATTTTTACCTATTTTTCCGGCATGGAGGAGCTGAAGCTGACCATCCGGGACCGGGTCCGGCGGGAATTTACGGAGTACCTGCGCGGCTCTCTGGACTATACCCCGGCTTTTCTGGAATTCTGTATGCGCTGGATCCGCTATGCCGCCGAATATCCCAATTTCTATCGGCTACTGATGAACTCCGGTGACGGTGTCTACCAGATGGACGATCTGCTGGCCCTGTTCCCGGAGATCGTAGAGCCCATTCAAGAGGAGATATCCAAGCTCTTTGTCATCTCCCGGGAGGAGACCCGGGTTTTGCTGCGGCACGTCATGATCTACGCCCACGGCGTGGCAGGCTTCTACCTCTGCGGCGGCAGCCCCATGCCGGAGGAGGACATTCCCGCCGCACTCAGCAGGATCAGCCTGACCCTGGCCGCCGGGATCAAGGTCCTGAACGGCTCGGCGGATATGGACATGGCCAAAACCATACTGTCCTATCAGGACCTGGAACCGAAAGAGAAGTAGATTTATGGAGAAGCATACGAAGCATTTTGCCAGCCGATGGGGCTTTATTCTGGCCTCAGTGGGGTCTGCCGTAGGCATGGCCAATGTGTGGGGGTTTCCCAACAAGCTGGGGGCCAACGGCGGCGGGGCCTTTTTGGTGGCCTATCTGGTGTTTGTGGCCCTGTTTGGTTCCGTTGCGCTGCCGGCGGAGTTCGCTATGGGGCGCTGGGCGGGCACCGGCACCTTGGGAACCTATGAAAAGGGCTGGGCTTCCCGTGGAATGGGAAAGATCGGAAAGACCTTGGGCTGGCTGCCTCTGGCCGGGTCGCTGTGCATTGCGCTGGGGTACGCCGTGATCATCAGCTATGTGCTGAAGGCTTTGGTGGACGCTCTTACCGGGCTTATGCTGACGGGTGATGCCCAGAGCTGGTTCTCCGCCTTTTCCGGTACTCCTTATTCTGTGGTCGTGTTCCACGTTCTTGTGGTGGTTGGAACTCTGTTGACGCTGTATTTGGGACCGAAAAGCATTGAAAAGACCAATAAGATCATGATGCCCCTGTTTTTCCTGATCTTCTTGGTCCTGGCGGTGCGTGTGGCCCTGCTGCCCGGGGCGGGTTCCGGCTACCGCTTCCTGCTGGAGCCTGACTGGACAGCCCTGAGGAACCCCCAGGTATGGATCTGGGCCATGGGCCAGGCCTTTTTCTCCCTGTCCGTCACCGGCAGCGGCATGGTGGTATATGGAGCCTATCTCTCCAAGCAGGAGGATGTGGTGGGCGTGGCCCGGCACACCGCCATTTTTGATACTGTGGCAGCTATGGTGGCTGCCCTGGTGATCATCCCCGCTTGCTTTGCCTATGGGATGGATGTGGGGGCAGGGCCTTCGCTGCTGTTTGTCACCCTGCCGACCATTCTCCGGGATATCCCCTTTGGGCAGTTGTTTGCGGTGATCCTGTATGTGGCGATGCTCTTTGCCGGGGTCAGTTCCCTGCAGAATATGTTTGAGGCTGTGGCAGAGTCTCTGCTGCACCGGTTCCCCAGGCTCAGCCGCCAGGCGGTGCTGGTCATTCTCTGTGCCGCCTGCTTAGGGATCGGTCTCGGCATGGAGACCATTGACAAATGGGGCCCATGGATGGACCTGGTGTCCATCTACATCATCCCCATCGGCGCAACTCTGGGCGCTGTCACCTGGTTCTATGTGGTCAAAAAAGAGGATCTGCTGGCCGCCGTCAACCTGGGCACGGACAGGCCCCACGGAAGGGCCTGGTACGCGCTGGGGCGCTATGTCTATGTCCCGCTGGCCATCGTATTGTGCGCCGTAGCACTGATTTTCCGGATCGCGTTCTAGAAGGGATAGCCCCGCCCGGGCCCTTGACTTTTTCAGAACGCTGGGCTATAATAAAAACACAAGGAGATGCCCGCTGCTAACAGGCACCTCCCCGTTTGGGAAACCCGACGGTTGCC
Organism: Faecousia sp.; assembly: GCA_050873165.1. Classification (GTDB taxonomy): domain Bacteria; phylum Bacillota; class Clostridia; order Oscillospirales; family Oscillospiraceae; genus Faecousia. The sequence goes on along the minus strand of JBNMIH010000010.1, from coordinate 14,349 downwards.
GCAACATAGTACTACTGGGCCGAGAGATTAACTCTCAACCGTGAGTCGTCTGCCGCTAACAGACGGCTCACTTCTTTTTATCGTACAAATACAGTACGAGAGACACAATGCTGGCAATGGAGCCGAGGGCCCCAAGGACAGTCAAAATGGTCGAAGTAATATGTATCGCCTCCCTCAAGAAGAATTTCTCGTGAGGGCTATACACCGCCTCCATTCCGCTCTCACGGGATGGCAGGCAACCGTCTTTTACCGCACACCGTCTTCCGGAGAAGATCCGGACACGGACGGTGGGTTTCCACAAAGACTATTATACAGGAAACGCGATCTATGTCAAATAAAATCGGATCATTTATCCCCTCAGTACCGGTCAGGCCTGGTGCTGAGGGGATACGTCATAAATAGTCAAAGATATAGCTGACCTCTTTGCTTTTTGCCAGACGAATCAGGTCGGCTACGATTTTTTTGTGCTCCGGGAGCACGGCGACGCCGTAGTAGGGGGCAAAATCGTGGACCAGGGGGACGAAGGCAAGGGTGTCGTCCTCGGGGAGGGTGTAGTTGGGGCGGGTGATGACCAGGGAGGAGTTTTTTAGCCGAAGGAGCTCCATCCGGCCATCGTTTAACTCCAAGGGAAAGGCGTCGGCCTGGAGGGCGTTCAGAATATCCAGCTCTACCCGGAGGGTGGTATAGAAGTCGTTTTGCATGGGGGACAGGGCCCGGGCGGTGTAGCCCCGGAGCTGCTCGGGGCTCAGCTCCGGCTCCTTTGCCAGAGGGTGGTCCCTGCGCATGACGGCGTAGAGCCTTTGACGGCACAGAGGAATGAAGTCAAACTGGTCCCGGCGAAAATCCACGTCCTCAGCTACCATGAAGCAGCAATCCAGATTGTGGGCCCGCAGCTCCGGCAGCAGCTGGCGGGGCCGCATGGGGCAGACCTGGGGAGAGATGTCCGGCCGCTGCTCCAAAAACAGGGACAGGAGCTTGGTGAGGAAGCGGTCCGCCGTTACGTTATAGCAGCCGATTTTAAAGGCCCGATCCTCCCGCTGGGCCTGGGCGGCGGCCAGGGCGGTGCCGCTGGTAATGGCAGTCGGGCGTAGGTATAAAAAACTTCTCCGGCGGGGGTCAGCTGGACGCTTTTGGTGCTGCGATCAAAGAGTCTGAAATTCAGTTCCTTTTCCAAGGCGTTAATCTGCTGTGTAACTGCGGATTGGGAGACAAACAGGGCATTTGCGGCCTGGGAAAAGCTGCGATTTTGGGCAATATGGCAGAAGCACTCCAGCTGACGGGTATTCATATCTCTTTCTCCCTTTTATTAGTAACACTTATATAATTATACAAAAATCTTTATTCCATTTCAAGTGTTCACAGGTTACAATGAAGATGGTACGTACCACATCGATATTTGTTGATTCTGGGAGGACACCTCCTGGGTTCACCGCCTTGCGGCGTAAAAGCAAGAGGAAAAGATATACAGGAGGTTTGTATGAATACGCAAGCAATCATTTGCCTGGTCATTTATCTGGGTGTCATTGTCATGTTCGCCCTGCAAAAGTGGCCTCTGGCCCTTACCGCTATGACCGGTGCTGTGCTCATGGTTTTGACGGGCTGTGTGGAGCCTGCCAAGCTACTGGGCAATATCGCTACCACCACTACAGTGCTGGTGGCATCCATGTTCGTTGTTGCCAATGCCTTCGGCAAAACCCAGACGGTCCAGAAGCTGTCCAGGGCTATTGCCGGGATGACCAAAGGCTCCATTACCAAGCTGATGATCGGCTATGGCATTCTGGCCCTGCTGGTCAATGAGTTCATTGGTTCTTCTTCCGCTACCTTCGCCATTGTCTGGCCTCTGCTGCTGGCTTCCTGCAATCAGATGGGTATCAGCCCCTCCAAGCTGGCCTTCCCGCTGGGCGTGATCTGCATCTCCGCCAACGGCTGGACCCCCACCGCCGGTGCCATCTCCATGGCCGAATATTTCCGGGGCTTCTTCGAGGCCTTTGAAATGACCCAGTTCGCCGATTACACGGTGATGGATTACTGCATCGTCCGCCTGTTCCCCACCGTGATCGTATTCCTTTACAGCGTGTTCGTCACGCCCCGGTTCATGCCTGAGACCGTGCCTGCCAACAGTGCCGTTGTGGCGGGGACCGCCAAGGCCCAGGAGCCCCAGTTCTCTCCCTTCTACGAGAAGGTGGCCGTCGGCTCCTTCGTGCTGATGATCTTCGGCATTGCCTTCAGCAGCAAGCTGGGCCTGCCCTCCTGGCTGGTGGCGATGGTCTGCGCGCTGATCGTGGTGTGCTGCCGGGTCTTCAAGGGCAACGAGGTCTTCCACGCCATGGGCCTGCAGATTCTGTTCCTGACTGCCGGCGGCGTGACCCTGGCCAACGGCCTCCAGGCCAGCGGGGCGGCGGACATGATCGGTTCCCTGATGCTGAAGCTCTTCGGCACTCATCCCAGCGGCTACGTTGTGGGCGCCGCATTCTTCGCCATCTCCGCCATTGTGGCCCAGTTCCTGACCAACGCTCCCACGAATCAGATATTCTGCCCCATCGCCCTGATGACCTGCAGCGCCGTGGGCGGAAACCCCTTCGGGCCGGTATTCCTGGGTGTGTCCGGCGCCCTGATGGCAACCCTGACGCCTTTCGCCAACCCCACCGCCTCTATGATGTTTGAGGCTGGAAAATACAGCATGAAGGACACCGTCAAGGTAGGTCTGCCCCTCATTATCCTGGTGGGGATTGTGGCGGTCTTTGGTGTTATGACCATCTTCCCGCTGTACAGATAACCAATTGGATACGTCCCTTGGCTGCCGGAGTGCTTTTCTCTCCATCTTTCCTGACCCTTCGACTCCGGCAGCCACTTCTCAGAGGTAATAAAATGGAACAACAGGCAATTATCTGTTTATTGATTTTTGGGCTGACCATTGTTGGCTTCCTGCTGCAAAAATGGTCCCTGGCTCAGACCGCTATGATGGGCATGCTGCTGATGCTCTGGACAGGCTGCCTTTCTCCCGCCGCCGCCATGTCCAGCTTCGCCTCCACCAGCACCTTGCTGATGAGCGGCACCTTCCTGGTGGCTGCGGCATTCGGCAAAACCGAGACGGTATCCATCATTGCTCACGCCGTATCCCGTGCCAGTAAGGGCTCCTTGCGGAAGGTCATGGTGGGCTATGTGCTTTTGACGGTCCTTGTCAACGAGTTCATCGCCAACACCGTGGCGACCTTTTGCATTATCTGGCCTCTGGCTCTGGCAAGCGCTAAGGAGATGCGTCTGAGCCCATCGAAATTCGCCTTTCCCATTGCGGTGGCGGCTATCTGCGGCACGGGCATGCTGCCGCTGACGGCGTCCATCTCTATGTCGGAATTTTACCGGCAGTTTTTTGTTCAGTTCGATATGTCCCAGTTCGCGGGATATACCGTGCTGGATTACTGCATTATCCGGGCCCCCATTGCCCTGATTACCATACTCTATACCATCCTCGCCGCGCCTAAGCTCTGCCCGGATCACACCGGGGAGGCCTTGGCTGTCATCCAGGCGGACAAGGGCCCGGAGGAGAAGCTCACCAAGGCCCAGGAGATCATCACCGTGGCCACCTTCCTGCTGATGATCCTGGGTATCGCCTTCAGCAGCAAGCTGGGAGCCCAGGCCTGGCAGTTTGCCGTGACGGCGGCAATCATTGTTTGTGTGGCCGGGGTGCTGAAAGGCAAGGAAATCTACCTGAACATGGGCATCAGCGTGGTGCTGCTGATTGCCGGCGGCACCAGCATCGCCGCGGCACTCCAGCAGACCGGCGCGGCAGACCTGATCGGTCAGTTTATGCTGATGGTCTTCGGCAGCCGCCCTAACAGCTATCTCTTTGGGCTGGCCTTCTACCTGGTGTCCTTTGTGCTGACACAGGTTATGTCGGACGTGGCGGTCAATCAGATATTTGTGCCTATCTGCCTGATGGCCTGCAAGGCCATTGGTGCCAACCCGGTTGGACCGGTTTTTCTCAGCATTGCGGGAGGCATGACCTCCTTCCTGACGCCCATGGCAAACCCCACCGCACCCATTATGTTTGAAGTCGGCGGCTATAAGATCCGGGATACCTTCCGGGTGGGCCTGCCCCTGTGCGCCATGATCTGTACCGTCGGCGTGCTGTGGGTCATGACCCTGTACCCGCTGTATTGATTCCACCCAACAAAAGAAAGGACGGCTCACTATGGACCATATTGAAGAAAAGATCCTGCGGATCATCGACGAAAACGCGGATAAGATCATCGCTTTCGGTGACGATATCTGGCGTCACGCGGAAATCGGCTTTATGGAGTACCGCACCGCGGAAAAATTCAACGAGCAGATGAAAGCTCTGGGCCTGGAGATGGAGACCAATATCGCCATTACCGGCACCAAGGCCTACCTGAAGGAAAAGAAGGAAGGGGAGCTGCAGATCGCCCTGATCGGCGAGCTGGACGCCCTGCCCATCAGCAAGCACCCCGAGGCCTGGGCGGAGACCGGTGCCGTCCACGCCTGCGGCCACAACGCCCAGCTCACCGGCGTCATGGGTGCAGCCATCGCCCTGGCGGACCCGGAGGTCCGGGAAGCTCTGGGCGGCAACGTGGTCTTCATGGGCATGCCCTCCGAGGAGCAGTCCTCCATGACCCCGGAGCGGAAGAAGGAATACCGGGAAACCGGCAAGCTCAGCTATTTCGGCGGCAAGGTGGAATTCATGCACCTGGGCGCCATGGACGACATCGACCTGGCGGTGGGCCACCATATTATGGGCAACGGTCAGGAGTATGGCAACGCCAACGGACCCAGCTGGGGCTTTATGGACAAGGACATCGTCTTCAAGGGCCGGGCTTCCCACATCGGTACCGCCAATAACGGTGTCGATGCCCAGGCTGCCGCGGTGCTGGCTGTCACCGCCATCAATGCCCAGCGGGAGGGCCTGCCCCGGTTCTTCAGCTACAACCGGCATCTGGTCCATACCGCCATTCAGTCTCCCGCGGGGGCGGTCAACGTGGTGGCCGACGAGGCGAAAATGACCGTTAACTTCCGGGGCATGAGCATGGATGCCCTCCAGGACCTGAGCTACCGTATCGGCCGGGCCGTCAAGGGTGCCGCCATCGCCATGGGCGCTGGGCTGGAAGTGGAAAATGTCCCCGGCTATATGCCCTATCTGACCCTGAAGGACGGCAGCATCGTGGACGAGGTCTTCGATGTGATGGACCCGGAGCACAAGCATCCTCTGGTCCACCACCAGTACACCGGCTGCACCGACTACGGCGACCTGTCCCAGATCATGCCCGTGATCCAGTTCTATACCGGTGGCCACAACGGCAAGCCAGAGCATTCCACCGAGTTCAGCGTGGCGGACCCCCGGGAATACTACCTGGCCCCCGCCAAGGGCTTCGCCCTGATGGCCTACCGCCTGCTGCGTGACCAGGCCGCCCGGGCCAAGCAGATCATCGCCGAGAATCCCCCCGCCATGACCAAGGAGGAGTATTTCAAGACCGTCAACTCCATGGGCTCCACCGAGGAGCTGGAAATGGTCCCCGCGCCTTATTACGAATCTTTGGGCCTGTAAGTGAACGATTGCCCCACCGGCTCGCCGGTGGGGCAATTATGCTACTCCAAAGCCCCTTATTTTACAGAGATTTGACGAACCCCCTATTGCAAAACCAACCAAAATCCGGTATCATAATGGGAAGACCGAAATTTGAAATCTGAGAGGTAACTTTATGATCGAATTACTGAAAGCCGTCCTCTTCGGCATTGTGGAGGGCGTGACGGAGTGGCTGCCGGTGAGCTCTACGGGGCACTTGATTTTGCTGGACGAGCTGGTGGCCCTGAACGTATCCGAAGAATTCAAGAGCATGTTCGATGTGGTCATCCAGCTGGGAGCCATCCTGGCCGTGGTGGTGCTGTTCTTCCATAAGCTCAATCCCTTCTCTCCCAGCAAGTCCTCCCAGGAGAAGAAGGACACCTGGTCCCTGTGGGCCAAGGTGGTGATCTCCATCATCCCCTCCGGTGTGGTGGGGGTGCTGTTTGACGACTGGATGGATGCCCACCTGCACACCAGCACTGTGGTGGCAGCCATGCTGATCCTCTACGGTGTGGCTTTCATTTTGGTGGAGCGGATGTACCACGGGCGGCACCTGGCGATCCAGGATGTGAACCAGATGGACTACAGGACCGCCATCGGCATCGGCATCTTCCAGTGTCTGAGCCTGATCCCCGGCACCTCCCGGTCCGGGTCCACCATCCTGGGCGGCATTCTCTTGGGGGCCAGCCGTCCCGCCGCGGCGGAGTTCAGCTTCTTTATGGCCATTCCCACCATGCTGGGAGCCAGCGGCATCAAGCTGCTGAAGTTCTTTCTCACCGGCGTGGGCTTTGCCGGGGGAGAGCTGGCCATCCTGCTCATTGGCTGCGCCGTGTCCTTCCTGGTAAGCCTGCTGGTGATCCGGGGACTTATGAGCTATGTGCGGAACCATTCCTTCTCCGTCTTCGGTGTATACCGTATTGTACTGGGCGTGATCGTACTGGCGTACTTCGCCATTGTGAAATAAGGAGGCAAACATGGAATACACACTGGAAAACGAATACCTGAAGCTCACTGTCAGCTCCAAGGGCGCGGAGGTCGTCTCTGTGATCCGGAAATGCGATGGAGTAGAGCACATGTGGCAGGCGGACAAGGATGTCTGGGGCTTCCATGCTCCGGTGCTGTTCCCCTACTGCGGCAAGGTGGTAAAGGACACCATCCATGCCAAGGGGGCGGACTTCCCCGCCAAGCAGCACGGCTTTGCCCGGAATTTAGAGCACACCCTGGTGTGGTCTGATCCCGGCTATCTGGAGCTGGCCCTGGAGAGTGACGACGAGACCCGGGCTGTGTTCCCCTATGACTTCCGGCTCCTGTCCACCTTCACCCTGGAAGGGGATAAGGTCCACCATACCCTGACGGTGGAGAACCTGGATGAGGAGGCGCTGCCCTTCGGCATCGGCTACCACCCCGGTTTCCGGGTCCCCTTCGACGACAAGCACACCGCCGCCGACTACGAACTGCGCTTCAGCGATATGGAGTCTCCCCTGTGCATCAACAATCTGCCCAAAGGCCTGATGCACGGCAATTTCTACTATCTGGGCACCAATATCGACGCTCTGCCTGTCTGCCCGGAGCTCTTCGCCAACGACAGCCACTGCATGACAAATCTTTCTTCCAGCACTCTGGGGCTCTACGAGAAGGACACCGGCAGGGCTGTGGTCTGCGACATTGCCGACTTCCCCTATACCCTGATCTGGAGCAAGCCCGGGGATGTGAAGTTCGTCTGCATCGAGCCCTGGCACAGCCTTCCCAGCCCGGAAAACGGCACCACGGACTACCTGCAGAAGCCCGCCGCCGCCATCCTGGCCCCCGGCGAGAGCTGGTCTACTACCCTGACTACGGAATTTAAGAGATGAGTTCTTGCGTCTGCGTCCCCGCTTTCTCCCAAAAGGAGGAAGCGGGGGCGCTTTTTATCCCAAGAAATACACCGTGCACCGCCGCCGGCCGAAGTCCATGCAGGCCTCGGTGCTGGGCAGGTACAGATCCATCCGGTCTCCTTTGATATCCCCGCCGCAGTCCTCCGCCTCGCAGAGGCCGTAGACGTAGCTGCCGTCGGAGGCCATGATGAACATTCTGGTGCCGTAGGGAATGTACCGGGGGTCTACGGCTACGGTGCCGTGGTGGACCTTGGTGCCTGTGGCGGTGGTGCTGGTGCAGCCCAGGTCCGAGTGGGTGTAGGCCGTGGCCCGGACGTAGTCTACCCGGGTATAGTCGATCTTTTCCCCAGTGGGCAGCAGGATCACCCCGTCGGCGATGATAGGCGCCTGGGTGATCCCCGGTCCGGTGACCCCGCCGGTACCCACAGCGACTATTTCCGCCTGGGGGGCCACCGTCCGGGTCTCCTCCAGCAGCTCCCGCTGGACCTCCTCATAGTTGACATAACACACAAATTCAGACAGCAGCAGCTCCCCGTTCCGGCCCGGTCTCAGCACCACCCGGTCCCCCTCCGGAAGATAGGCGGCGTAATAGGTGATGACCTCGTAGGGCTCCACCCGGGTCCGCCGCTCCTCCCGCTGGAGGACCCGGTCCACCCGGAATTCCATCCCCGCCTCCAGGACTGTCTCCTTCGGCACCGACAGCCGGTCGCCGACCTCCAGGCTTAGGCCCAGCTTCTCCAGCAGCTCCCCGGCGGTCTCCCCCTGAATCTCCGCCTCGATTTCCTGGTCGTGAAAGAAAACCGTCACCTTCGGGTTCCGGTGCACCGTAATGGTCTCCGCCTCCCGGGTGTAGGCAGCCACAGAGCTCAGATCCACTCCCGCCGCCGCCAGAACCGCCTCCGGCTCCCGGCGGAATCCGGTGCTGCTGTACACCCGCCCCCCGTCCAAGATCGTCCAGGTGGTGGCAAACAAACACTGCCCCAGCACCGCCGCCAAAAAGAGCATCGGACCCCATAATAAAACCGCCCACTTCCGCATGACCACCGGCATCCTTTCCCCCGCCGGTCTGTGTCTCTCCCGGAGAAACCGGGGACGGTTTTGTGATGGGATTATTATAGTATTGGATGGAAAAATGTCAAGAATAGGGCGGTTTGCGGATGATGGGGGGATTTGGGGGATGGGGGAGAAGGGAAATAGGGCAGGTCGAAGGAAGCGGAGAGAGAGGAAGATTTTGTCGGACGAAAGTTGGAGGAGCGGAGGACATTTTATAGGGTGCAATAAAAAGTAGGTCGAATATTAAAATAGGTTGTGTTTGAATATGCTTATATAATATGCTATAATAAAATCAATATAATTACAGGATTGGTTACGACAACGTATGTTTACGAACATAGGAGGCAATCGTGATGGCTACCCATGATAAATTTAATGAAGCGACGCGAGTTCAGATGCCTGCTTTGGTTCACCTGCACCGTTTGGGATATAACTATTTCGGTAAGATTTCCGAGGATATGGCAAATACCGTTTATGACCCGGAAACGAATATTTTGATAGATGCGTTCAAAAAGCAGTTTGCAACACTCAACCCAGACTACTCAGGCGATGCCGAGCAAGTTTTGAAAACTATCCGCCAAGAGCTTGACAACGACGACTTGGGTCGTAGCTTTTACAAGCGTTTAACAACGGTATCGCCTGTTAGACTTGTGGATTTTACTAATCCACAAAACAATATCTATCATTGTACGGCAGAGTTTACCTGCAAGAGAGACCAGGATGAATTCAGACCAGACATTACACTTTTTGTGAATGGGCTTCCCCTCGTCTTTATTGAAGTGAAAAAGCCTAATAACCCCGGCGGTATGGTTGCGGAAAGCACTCGCATGAATAAACAGCGTTTCCCCAACAAGAAATTCCGTAGATTTATCAATATTACGCAGCTCATGATTTTCTCCAACAATATGGAGTATGACACAATGGGTGGCATTGTGCCAATTCAAGGTGCGTTCTATTGTACTGCTTCTCGTGACAAAGCTCCATTTAATTGTTTCAGAGAAGAAAACCCGACCGGAGCAAAAATTGCTTCATTTATTAAGGAGTACCCCTATAACGAAATTGATCCGGCGGTTGAAAAGAAAATTCTTACGGATTTCAACTGCCAAGTCATTCATACTGCGCCGGAGTATCAAACAAATCTTGATATTAACACTCCGACCAACCGTATAATCACGTCAATGTGTTCTCCTGAACGTTTGCTGTTTTTGATTAAGTATGGCATTGCCTATGTAAAGTCAGAGCGTGAAATTGACGGGAAAATCGAATCTACCGATCAAAAGCACATTATGCGTTATCAACAAATGTTTGCTGCTTTGGCAATTCGTCAAAAGCTAAGCGAAGGAGTAACGTCTGGTGTTGTTTGGCATACCCAGGGAAGCGGTAAAACAGCATTATCATATCATTTGACTTATGTGCTTTCCGATTACTTTGCCCAAAATAACAAAGTTGCGAAGTTCTACTTCATTGTTGACCGGCTTGACTTGCTTGAACAGGCTGCACAGGAATTTGAAGCCCGTGGCTTGGTCGTTAAGACCGCAAATTCCAGACAAGAACTGATGGAGCAATTTAGGAATAATCAAGCGCTGGAGGGTTCAAGCGGCAATCAAGAAATTACTGTAGTCAATATTCAGCGTTTTGCAGAGGATAAGCACAAAGTCGATTTACCTGCGTATGCAACTAATTTGCAAAGAGTGTTTATCTTGGATGAAGCGCATAGAGGATACAATCCCACCGGCTCTTTCCTTGCCAACCTTTTCGATGCTGACAAAAATTCCATCAAAATCGCATTGACCGGTACTCCTTTGCTGAAAGCGGAACGAGCCTCCTGGAAAGTGTTTGGAAACTACTTCCACACCTACTACTACGATAAATCTATTCAAGATGGCTACACACTCAAAATCATTAGAGAGGATATTGAAACATCTTATCGTGAAAAGCTCTCTAAGATTTATGAAAAGCTTGAAACACTGGTTGAGAAAAAAGATATTAAGAAAAGCGACATCATTGAGCATGATAGCTATGTAAAGGAACTTCTCAGATACATTATTACCGACCTTAAGAAATTCCGGCAGTTGCACGGAGATGATACTTTGGGCGGCATGGTTATCTGTGAAACAAGTGAGCAAGCTCGTAAACTGTATGCTTATTTTGATGAAATACAGCAAGAACTTAATGCAAGCTCGTCCCTGCAGAGCCACTTTAGGGCAGGACTAATTCTTCATGACAGCGACGATAAGGAAACCCGTAAGCAGATTGTTAAGGACTTCAAAAAGAATATGACTATTGATATTTTGATTGTCTTTAATATGCTGCTTACCGGATTTGATGCTCCTCGACTTAAGCGATTGTACTTCGGGCGTAAGTTGAAAGACCATAATCTTTTGCAAGCAATTACCCGTGTCAACCGCCCTTACAAGGATAACCGTTACGGATATGTGATAGACTTTGCGGACATTAAGCAAAACTTTCAAGATACCAATGAAGAATATCTGCGGGAACTCAACCGTTTCAATGACCCCGACGAAACAGGCGAAGGTAACGAGACGGATACGTTCCAACAGGTTCTTGAAGACCCTGCCGCCCTGATTGCTCAAATGCAGGAAGTTCGACAGACTTTGTTTGAGTACAGTACGGACAATGCCGAAGAATTCAGTTCTGAGATTTCCACAATTGAAGATAAGACTGAACTGCTCAAACTAAAAAAAGCTCTTATCGCGGCCCGTGATTGTTGCAATATGGTTCGCACCTTTGGCGATGCAGAACTGAAAGCTGCATTTGCTGCTTTGGAACTGCCGAAGCTCAGTCAAATGATTTCTGAGGTTCAGCACCACATTGATGCTATCAATCAGAAGGAAGCGTTTAGTAGTGATGACACCACTAAGTTATTGGTAAACGAAGCGATGCAGGACATTACCTTTAACTTCAGCAAGATTGGCGAAGAAGAAATGAAGCTAATTTCTGGTGGTGCTGAGCTGCAAGATAAGTGGCAGCGAACTATTCGTGGTTTTACTCAAAACATAGACCAGGACGACCCCGAATTTATTACTCTCCGAGAAGCTTTTATGCAGCGCTTTAAGGAGCACGGATTTGTGGTTAATACAATTCACGAGTTTGAGGAACATTCTAAGGCTCTTGATGAGGTTCTGAAAAAACTCGCTGAACTGCAGAAGAAGAACAACGCACTCTTAAAAAAGTATAACGGCGACGAAAAGTTTGCACGGGTCCACAAACGAATCCGTGAAGAAAACACGGAACGCCAAAAGACAGGCAAGGCTCCCATCGTTTCTTTGTACGACGAATCCATTATGAGCGTTCTTCTTTCCATCAAGAATGATATTGACCAAAAGGTTTATGACCGGAACGACATCTTGAAGAAAGATGCCTACTTTGAAAAAACTGTTATGACACAGATTAAGGAAGGCATGGACAAACTGAACCTTACGAGTGACAGAGCTGACCGTCTGTTCATTCAGAGCAGAATCACACGTCAGTATCTCAATCAGTATAATGCCACTTATCCTGCGGCATAAAAGGAGACACAGTTATGATAATAGCGAACAATAAAACCATAAAGGAGAAGACCATCGAGCTGATTGATGCTCTAAAGTCTACTTGCCAAACCTACGGTATGGGCAATGACGGCAATGAGTACAAAATCATCACTCAGGTTTTCCTTTATAAATTTATAAACGACAAGTTCGGATATGAGGTAAAGAAAATCAATTCAAAGCTCGCCAATGCCCCTAAATGGGAAATTGCGTATGCCGAAATGAGTGAGGACGAACGGCTTGATATTTTAGACGAACTGTCTGCCGATGTGCCGCAACTCTATCCGGAACATCTGATTTCTAACCTTTGGAATCAGCAGAGCAAGGGCGATTTTGACCTTATCTTTGATAGCACCATGACAGATATTGCCGACAAAAACATGGCTATCTTTGCTACTCAAACTACGCAGAACACCAAAATACCGCTTTTTGAAAAACTGACCCAGTACGTTACCGACGAAGCTCAACGTGCTCCATTCGCTCGTGCTTTGGTCGATAAGCTCGTAAACTTCTCTTTTGAAGAAGCATTTCACGAACACTACGACTTCTTTGCGGCTATCTTTGAGTACCTTATCAAGGACTACAACACTGCGGGCGGTGGCAAATATGCGGAGTATTATACCCCACATTCTATCGCTACTATTATGGCTCGACTGCTTGTAGGCGACAGCTCCGATTTGCATAGCATCGAGTGTTATGATCCATCTGCGGGTACGGGTACTCTGCTTATGGCTCTCAGCCATCAGATTGGCGAGGACCGTTGTACTATTTTTGCACAGGATATTTCGCAACGAAGCAATAAGATGTTGAAACTTAATTTGATTTTGAACGGTTTGGTTTCCTCTCTTGACCACGCTATCCAGGGTGATACCTTGGTAGCTCCGTACCACAAGAGCGACAACGGACAAGAGCTGAGAACTTTTGATTTCGTAGTTTCCAACCCACCGTTCAAGATGGACTTCTCTGACACAAGAGAAAAAATTGCTGCTATGCCTGCTCGGTTTTGGGCTGGTGTTCCGAATGTCCCTGCAAAGAAAAAGGAAAGTATGGCAATTTACACCTGCTTCATTCAGCACGTTATCAACTCTTTGAAGAAAGATGGCAAGGGAGCAATCGTTATCCCGACCGGCTTCATCACTTCCAAGAGTGGAGTTGAGAACAAGATTCTCAAGCATATCGTTGATGAGAAAATTGTTTACGGCTGTGTAAGTATGCCGTCCAATGTTTTTGCCACGACCGGTACGAACGTATCTGTTCTGTTCTTTGATAATTCCAGAAAGACTGAAAAGGTTGTGCTCATTGATGCTTCCAAGATGGGCGAAGAATACAAGGATGGAAACAATCAGAAACGCCGTCTGCGTGATTTTGAGATTGAGCAGATTGTTTCCACATTCCAGAACAAAGAAGCCGTTGATGATTTTTCTGTTGCGGTTACATACGATGAAATCAAAGCCAAAAAGTACTCTCTTGCTGCAGGTCAGTATTTCGATGTAAAAATCGACTATGTGGAACTGACGCAGGAAGAATTCAACGCAAAGATGGCAGAATATACCGAAAATCTGCAAAAATTCTTTGCCGAGGGTAACGCACTCCAAGCCGAGATTATGGAGCAGTTGAAGAAGGTGAAGTATGAGTAGAACCTGTAAGCTAAAAGAGATTGCAATATTAAAAACTGGCCCATTTGGAACTCAATTCAAGGCAAGCGAATATGTCGATGAAGGAATACCCGTCATAAACGTCAAGAATATAGGATATGGAAACCTGCATTACGAAGATTTGAATTTCATTACGGAGAAAACACGAGACCGTTTATCTGAACATATTCTTCAAACTGGCGATATTGTGTTTGGACGAAAAGGTTCTGTTGATAGGCATTGCTTAATTACCGAAAAGGAAAACGGCTGGTTTCAAGGCTCTGATTGTTTGAGAGTTAGGATAACTGATACGTTGGTGAATCCGCAATATGTTTCCTATTATCTTTTAAGTAGCCATGTTTTGAAATCAATAAACAATGCTGCCGTTGGTTCCACTATGGCATCCATAAATATGGATATTATCGGCAATATTAAGATTGTTCTTCCAACCTACGAAGAACAATGCAGAATTGCGACAACGCTGAAAAAGCTGGATGACAAGCGAGCCGTCAATTCTGCTATAAATGATAATTTAGCGGCTTAGTCGCTGACGGTCGCTTGACCGTTCACAAGCATCGGCAAGAGCCAGTCACGAAGCCGAATTAAAGCATGAGTTTCCTGGTTTAATTTGCTTTGCATAGCAAAAAGTGGGCGCACTTCCT
>JBNMIH010000009.1:0-57807 GCA_050873165.1 Faecousia sp. | reverse complement strand
GCGCCGAGAGGCGTGGAGCTGACTGATACTAATAAGCCGAAAGCTTGACCAAAGCGCAGGCTCAGTGAGCTTTCGAGAGTTGCAGAAGAAACACAGTGTTCAGTTTTCAAGGTATATGGGCAAGAAAAGATATGCGCCTTTAGCTCAGTTGGTAGAGCAACTGACTCTTAATCAGTGGGTCCCGGGTTCGAGTCCCTGAAGGCGCACCATAAGTTGGTATTGATTGCGACGAGGGTCCACCTGTTCCCATCCCGAACACAGAAGTTAAGCTCGTCCGCGCCGACAATACTTGCAGGGTGACTTGCCGGGAAGATAGGTAATGCCAACACAAGTGAAAACCGCTTCGCTTACGCGAGGCGGTTTTTTTATATATCTCTGGTTCTTGCGTTTATTCGGGGCTGCCATTTACCTCTGGGTGTCCCCTCCATACCCGTCCCGGCTTCGCCGGTCCACCCTCTCCAAGCCGGAGAGGGCTTTCGCTGCGGCGGGGAGCTATATCCGCAGCGTCTTTAAATAGGATTTCTGCTTTTCTGTGATCCGATAGCTCTCTACGGCCTTTTGGATGGTTTTGTTATGGACCCAGGGAGAGAGACGATGGTCCAGCAGGTATGGGAGGGCGGCATCCCATTGCTTGGCCAGGGCGGTGGCAAAGAACCAGGCCTGCATCATCTGGACGTAGTATTCTTCGCTCTCCACCCCGGCAACCAGGGCGGAGATCTCCGGCGTAAAAGCATCCTCCAGGTAGTGACACATCAGCATCTCTATTCCGAAGCGGACGGTATAGGTTTCCCCGCTGCGCAGCCAGACTTTGATCCTGTTCAGTAATTCTGGTAAGTGTTTTTTTACCGCCTTGGGCCGACAGCCGTCGCAGGTAGCCCAGTTATCTATATAGGGCAGAAACCGTTCCAGCTCCTCCATAAGGCGGCCATAGTCCTTGATTTCATTCAACAGGAAGGCGTGGAGGGTATTTTCGTCGTAATATTTGTGGGGGAGATCATGGAGAAAGGCTTCCGACTCCCCGCCCTTTTCCAGCTCCTTTGCAAGAGTTCGGAGCTGAGGTGCCCGGATGCCGATGATGGGCTCCACATTAGGGAGCAGTCCGCTGTGGAACTCCCGGTATTTGAGGTCCTGCATGGATAGCAGCCGCTGGCATATTTCTTCGGTGGTCATAGGTGTGCTCCTTCTTAAATGTTGACAAAATCAAAAATCTGGGGTATAGTATAGGCACAGAGGGTGCTACCAGTAGGTCGGCTCCCTCAGGCTGGTTAAGAAGTAACCGCGTCTGTGGAAGGGTGGCGGTTACTTCTTATTATTATGATCGCAAATCCCAATAATCAGGGCAATCAAGGTCACAAGGAATGAGCAGAACTCAATGAGGTCTGGCCATGTTACCATACGGACCACCCCCTCTCATATGTAAAGGGGGCAAAAAGAAGTATTCACCCCCGAACGAAGACAATCAGGGGAGCCGCCTACCGGGGTACTGGTAGCACCATGGACAGCATATCATATCGTTTGACAAATTGCAAGGAAAAAGGGCCCGGATGGGCCCTTTTTTGCGGTTATATGGCTTTTGTTGGGGATTCGAGAGGGTCAGCTGATTGTAAAATCCCGGAGATGGTATACGCTATCTTCTAGTGTTATCGTGTATTCTGGAATGTCCGGGGTATAAGTTACCGTCACCGACTTAAAGTTATTGATATCTGGATCGTAGTAGTCGCCTGCCCAGTGGGTGTAATTTTCAAGTTCTACGTAGTATATAGCGTCCTTTACTTTCGAAAGCGCCGGGATGGGATGGCCGTCTACTGACAAGAAAATTCTGGCACGGTAACGGAAGCAGAGGCTTTTGATTTCACGGATATCGATTTCTACCGGGCAGGTGCCGAGATATGTATCTTCTTTGTCCCACTTCTCGGCGGTGCCTTGGATGTGGGTCGTTGTGGTAGTGGGGAAGGCGATGACGGCGAGGAGGACAAGTGCTAGGAGCATGGCAAGTACAGGCCCCGTTTTCATGATGGAGATTTTTTCGATGGGGCGGATCATTCAATATCCTCCTTTTGGGACACCTTTCTGAATGTGTATACGAATTTAATCAGCAGTATTTCTAGGCCAGTCAGAACTGCCAGAATGGGAGGATTTTGAAAAACCAGCCAGTCGATGTTGGAAAGGGCCATAAAGAACAGCCCGGATACGGAGTGGCTCAAAGCGCCCCAGCCACTGGATGGAAGAAGAAATAGTTCTGAGCGTATCAGATAAAGGATGAGGCTAAAAACACATAGCAGGACAACATATATACCCTGTATTATGAGCAACGTGTCCTTGGAAAGCCAGTTCGGATGAGGGAGTAGGTAGGATAGGCTGAAGCTGAATCCATAAATGAGGTGGACAATCATATGCTTTCTTGGGAAAAGAACTTGCAGGCAGGTGGAAAGTGGTGGGGAAAGATTTTTCACAGGGGTCACTCCTTTCACGGGGTATTCCGGCGCTGCTTTCATAAGGGCCATATTTATACTGCTTTAAAGTTGGGAAAATTGCAAGATGTTAGTTGGGGAAAGGGGGGGCTGTCTCGGGTGAGACAGCCCCAAAGTTGAGTGATTAACTGACCGTAAACTCCCGGAGGCGATAAACTCTATTTCTAAGTGTTATCTCATATTCCGGAACTTCGGTATAAGTATGGTAATCCACACTTAAAGAAGTGTATCCATTGACACCCGGACTGTAATAGAGGCCAGACCAGAATTTATCATGTTCATTATATTCTTGGTAGGATATAGAGTTTTTTATCTTCGGAAGTGGCGGAATGCGCTGCCCATCTATGAGTAGGGAGATATCTGAACGATAGTGAAAGCATAGGCTTTTGACTTCGCGGATATCGATTTCTACGGGGCAGGTGCCCAGATATGTGTCTTTTTTGTCCCATGTCTCGGCGGTTCCTTGGATGTGGGTCGTTTTGGTGGTGGGGAAGACGATGACGGCGAGGAGGACAAGTGCCAGGAGCATGGCAATCACATACCGTTTTTTCATGGGGTGGACTCCTTTCGTGTGGAAGACGGGAGGCGTTTTATTTTGTATTGGGTGGCTATATTTATACTACTTTAAAGTTGGGGAAGGGGGGCTGTCTCGGGTGAGACGGCCCCCAAGGGTAGGCGTTTAGTTGACTGTAAAATCCCGGAGGCGGTATACTCTATTTCTCAGTGTTATCTCGTATTCCGGAACTGCTGCATCGGCATGATAAACCACGCTTAAAGAGGTATGTCCATTTATATCTGGATCATAATAGAGCCCATCCCAGATTTTCAACTCTTTTTGATATTCTTGGTAATGTATAGAGTTTTGTACTTTTGGAAGTGGCGGAATGAGGCGACCGTTTATGAGTACAGAGATATCTGAACGATACCGGAAGCATAGGCTATTGACTTCACGGATATTGATTTCTACTGGGCAGGTGCCTAAATACGTCTCTTCTTTGGCCCACATCTCAGCGGTGCCTTGGATGTGGGTCGTTGTGGTGGTGGGGAAGGCGATGATGGCGATTGCGGTAAGAAAGAGAAGAACGGAGAGAATGGTGGAGAATGGGATCTTTTTCATGGGGTGGCTCCTTTCGAGGGAGGAGACAAGGAGGTTCTTGTTTTGTATCCGGGGTCCATATTTATACTACTTTAAAGTTGGGGAAATTGCAAGATGGTTGTGGGGAAAAGGGGACTGCCTGTGCGACTTTAAAAATCAAAAACTATCTTTTTGCAGGAATGACAGCAGTAGGCCTCCTTTGGGCCTGCGTCTTCGGATGAAAAGTTCTTGATGATCTGTATGTCCCCTTTTTTGAAACCTTGATACAGGAACATTGACCGAGGTCTTTCAGTGAAGAACACGATGCGGCTACTTTGGATAAAACCGGCTGTCATTTCCTGATTGCAATATGGACATATCATAAAATGCATCCCCTCCTTTTCGACGGATTTTCGTGGGGTAGAGAAATACCCTCTTACACCGTTCATACATAATAACGATGCAAGAGGGCAAAACGGGACACGAAAAAAGAAAATAATTTTATTTTGTCGAATTGACTAATTTTACGCTCTCAGCTATGTGCAATATCACAGTAGGATCCAGGTAACTGATGATTGTGAAATAGATTCCAGCATCTTCGTCAAACCACACAAGGCAGTGACTGGCCCGTGTATCAGGGGATATATAAAACACACCGCTTTTGCCGTCGACAGTGACAGAGGTTATTTCATAGTCCGCATCATCGTGAGAGACGAAGAGGTCGGCATCGTCCCCCATGATGCCGCACTGCATTACAAAGCCATAAGAAGTATTATTGGGGTCATTGTAAAGACGGGCACAGGTATCCGATGTGTTTTCCTCTCGAACCATCTCCACCCCCTCCGGCACCCACATCACCTCAAACTCCGGCAAAGCCTCCTCCGCCTCCCCAAAGAACGAAAACACTGTCCGTCCCCAGGCGGTCTGCTTCGCCCAGCGTAGGGTGGCGGCTCGGGCCTCGGTATTCAGGCCGAAGAAAAGGGAGAGACCCACCACAACGGAGAGCAGGGCGGCGATGCTTCGACGGAAAAGAGTGGCGCGGGAGGCTCGTTTTTGTTCCGACTGCCGCAATTTTTCTATGGATGTAAGAAACTCTTCGGAGAAGGTGTGCTCCTGAGGCTCCTCCGGGAGGGAGGCGAGCATAGAGTTACGTACCTGCCTGGCGGCGTCCCGGAGGGCTTCATCTGTGATGATCGTCTTCAAAATAACCGTCCTCCTTTAAAATAGTTTCCAGGGCTTGCTTGGCCCGGCCTATGAGCTTACGGACCCCGGATGGGGTCAGGTGCAGGATCTTTGCCAACTCGGCTGTGGTGTAGCCGTTGTCAAAGCGGAGCAGCAGAACCTCCCGATAGTGGGCGGGGAGCTTGGCAAGTGCGTCGGCCAAGCCGTTGTCCCCGGGAAGAGGGACTTCCAGGCCTAAAACTTCCTCGTCAATCAGGAGCGTTTGCCCTGCATGGCTGGTCCGGAGAAGGTCAATGGCTTTCCTCTCAGTAATTAATACGATGAGGGAACGGGTTTCGGGACAGTCAATTTGCACAATTTTTTGTAAAATGCCGATGATAGACACAAAGGCCTGGTGAACAGCGTCCTCGGCGTCATTGGGATCATGTAGGACACGGTAAGCGGCCCGATACATGAGGTCCCGGTATCGGCTGTAAATTTGCTCGAATTTGTCCTGCTCCTCGGGAGTATCGATCATGGAAATGTAGGTTATGATGGGGAACACCACCTTCCCAATGGAATACTAGGATTGTAGCATAGTTTGGAGAAAATGGGAAGAACGGAAAAAACCCCGGAGCCCATACGGGCCCCGGGGGCGTGTTTTTCAACGAATCTTACAGCTTTGCCACGATTTTCGCCGCTCTGCGGCCGAAGGTCATAGTCCGGCCGCAGGCCAGGCCGGTGAAGAGGTTGGGGTAGTTGTTGGCGAAGAAGCCGCCGGTGCAGTCGCCGGTGGCGTAGAGACCCTCGATGACGGTGCCGTCCTCGCGCAGGACCTGCATATTGGTGTTGATGCGGACACCATCCAGGGTGGTCAGGTGCCAGGCGCAGGTGCGGATGCCGTAGAAGGGGGCGGTATCCACAGGAGTCAGGCGGTGCTTTTCCTTGTAGTAGTCGGTGTCCTCTCCGGCGTAGCACAGCTCATTGTAGTGCTTGACGGACTCCACGAAGGTATCCACGGGGATGTTCAGACCCTTGGCCAGGTCCTCTAGAGTGTCGGCCTTGATGAGGTAACCCAGCTCCAGGTGAGACTTTTCACCCTCGGTCATTTCCTTCCACGTGGCGTCGAAGCTCCGGTTGGACTCAGCGCCGTTGTCAAAGGGGAACAGGCGGCAGCAGCCTACCTCGTCGAACTGCTCGGCGTACTGCTTGGCGTTGGCGTCGAAGATGTCGCAGTAGGTGTGGCTGGGCTGCAGATACATGGAGTGCAGCATGAATTCGTAGGGGCCGGACTCGTTGCAGAACCGCTTGCCCTCCAGGTTGACCTTCAGGAAGGGCTGCTCACCGAACCAGAACCACTTGCCGTTGGTCTTGTAGCCGGCGGTTTCGGTGGGCAGGCAGGAGGCCCGGTTGAACATCATGGAGGCGTGGCAGGGGTCCATCTTGCCGCCGGCCCACAGCATGGCCTTGATGCCGGAGCCGTCGGCGGTGGAGCCGATGGGCACGTTGACCTTCATCTCCATGGTCATGGGCTGCAGGGCCAGCATCATGTCGGTATTGGTGGCGTAGCCGCCGGCGGCTACGATCACGCCCTTGGAGGCGTTGATGCGGATGTAGTGGTCGTCGTTCTTATCCTGGGCAATGACGCCGGTGACCTTGCCGCTGTCGTCCTGAATGAGCTCTACCATGGCGCAGAGGGTGCGGATCTGGCCGCCCAGGTCCTCCAGGTGCTTCTGGAAGGTAGAGTTGGTGGTGACTTCGTTCTTCTGGCCCTGCTCGGTCTTGTGGGGGGAGTGGCCGGTGGCGTAGGCCTTGTCCCGGCCGGGGTCGCTGATGTCGCCGACGCCGCCCTCGTGGGACATGTACCAGTCGCCGGTGGATTCCATCAGGTCCGTGAGCCAGTCCACCATTTCACCGGAGTTGTCGATCCAGGTTTTCACCAGGTCATAGTCCACATAGCCGGAGGCGTAGCGGACGATGTCCTCCAGGGCTTCCTTCTTGCTGATAGCGAACTGGGGGAACTCCTTCTCACTCTCCTGCTGGAGCTTAGAGCCGATGGCGCCGATGTCCTCCCGGATGCCGGTGGGCTTCTCATTTTTCTCGATGACCAGGACCTTGGCGCCCTCCTCGGCGGCGGTCATGGCGGTGATCCAGCCGCCGGTGCCGCAGCCGACCACCAGAACTTCGGTGTCCAGAGTCTCGGTGATGTCGGCGTCCTTGATCTCGGGGGCCTCACCCAGCCAATCGGAGGAAGCGGCTTCCTTCTCGGCTACGGTGACAGTCTTGCCGGTGGCCTGGCTCATGCAGTCCGCGGCAGCGGTCTTGATGGCGTCGGAGGTGACGGTAGCGCCGGAGACGGCATCCACATCACAGCTCTGGCTGTCCAGGATGGCCTTTTGCATATCGCCGGTGATGACACCGCCGATGGTGGGTGTCTCGCCGGAGGCGTCGATCTGGACGTCGGTAATGGCGGACGGGGAAGGGAAAGGTCGTTATTTTACTGTAAGCCCCAGCACCTCGCCGGTTTTGTCGTTGAGGACAATGGTGGCGGTTTCCCGATAGGTCATGACGCCGTCCTCGGCTACGGCTTTGGCCTTGGATTTGGACAGGCCCCGGATGGACTCCAGGTCTCTGCCGTAGCCCTCCAGCTTGCCGTCCTCCAGGGTGTAGACGGCCACGGTGTAGGTGGTCTCGCTGGAGAGGAACTTCTTGTAGGCGCTCTCCACAATGGTGACGGTATTCTCCGGGTCAATATTTTCGTTGAGGGCCAGGACCTGGGTCATCTGGGTGTTCTTTTCGTACCGCTCTTCCGTGGAGTATTTGGCGGAAAGCGAAGTGGTCTTGTAGTAGTAGCTCAGGTAGCCGAAGACGCAGCCCACACCGACGATGAAGAGGACCGCCAGGGTGGCAATCTGCTTTTTGGTGAATCTCAGGTCATTCTTGGCGTCGCTGCCGGAGTAGGTCAGCCCCAGGCGGGCGGTAATGGGCAGCATAACGGAAAGGAACAGCGCCAGAAGGAAGCTCTCGATGGGGAACATGAGGATGTTTTTGACGATGCTGGGCATGGCGAGCAGGAGGGTATACTGCTTGCCGCCCATGTAGAGGGCGTAGTAGGCCATATAGATGGGCGTCTGCAGGACGATGTTGATGAGCAGGTTGATGGTGAACCGGCTCAGAACCACCCGGGTGGTGGTGACCTTGGCCCGGTAGAGATACAGCGCGAAGACCAGGGAGCCGCCAATCTCCGTCAGGATGAAGGGCAGAAAATAAACCCCGTCAGGGCGGATGATATAGCCCAGCACATCCGTAATGGCGGCGCAGATAATGGCAAACACGGGGCCGAAGACCATAGCACCCAGAGCGTTGACGAAGTAACCGGTGTTGATTCGCAGGGCCGGGGTGATGGGGATGGAAATTTGCTTCATCACCAGCCGCAGGGCGATCATCAGGGCGGCGAACACCAGCATATGGGTGTCCTTCAGTTCCGCGGCGGCGTCACGCCAATAGGCCCGGGAGAAGGGGTGGGGATAGAGTGCGGTGGATTTTTGTTTGTGGGACATAAAAAGTACCTCCTTTATCGTAGCGGTGACGAGACCATAGGGCCCGGCAAACAAAAACCCCAGCGGAAAACACCGCCGGGGAGAAAGTATGCCGAGTAGACCGTAAGGCGCATGCGTCACCTAACGGAGTATCGTTGCTACATAAAGGAGGGAAGCCCTCTCTTATGGCGCAGCGGGTGCGGAGATCCCATCGCGGACACGGGTCCTTCGTCTGTCACACAACTCCCCATCTTGACAGCACTTCACGCAGGGTCTCCTACTCTGTTCGTCAATCAGTATACACGTATTGATTGAAAAAGTAAAGGAAAATTTTAGGATTTTTTCAAAATTTTTGTTGGACACTGCTCCTGCGGAAAAAGCCCGGGAACTGGGGGCTGTTTCGTGGGTTTTCCGCTTTGGAAGGGGCTAGAATAGGAGGTATCTTTTACCGGGGGAGGAAGGGCAATGCAGTGCCAGAAGCTGAAGACCTATATGGAGACCGGGAGGGTGGTCTTTCTGCCCATCCGGGCCATCCGGCCGAACCCCATGCAGCCGAGACGGGTATTCCGGCCGGAGGCCCTGGATGAGCTGGCAGAGTCTATCCGGGCCCACGGGGTGCTGCAGCCCCTGTCCGTCCGGCGCGTTCCCGGGGGGTATGAGCTCATCGCCGGGGAACGGCGGCTCCGGGCGGCGGCCCAGGCGGGGCTGACGGAGGTGCCCTGCATTCTGCTCCAGATGGACGAAAAAGAGTCCGGCGTAGCCGCACTGGTGGAGAACCTCCAGCGGCAGGACCTGGACTTTGTGGAGGAGGCCATGGGCATTGCGGCGTTGATGCGGGCCCAGAACCTCTCCCAGGAGCAGACGGCGCGGCTTCTGGGCAAGAGCCAGAGCAGCGTTGCCAACAAGCTGCGGCTTCTGCGGCATGGGGCGGAAATTTTGGATGCCATCCGGCAGGCGGGGCTTACGGAGCGCCACGCCCGGGCCCTGCTGAAGCTGACGGGGGAAGCGGAGAAGCGGGAGGCCATCGACTATATCGGCAGGAACGGCCTGAGCGTGGCAGCGGCGGAAAAATATATAGAGTCCCTCCTGTCCCGGAAAACCCCCAGAAAGCGGCAGACGAACGTTGGAAATTTCCTCAACAATCTGACGGATTCTTTGGCAAAGATCCAACGCTCCGGCATCCCGGCGGTGTCCGAGCGGCGGGAGACAGAAAACCAAATTGTCTTGACCATCACCATTCCAAAAAACTTTGAAAAGTGAAAAAGTCCTTGACATAGGCTCCCTTTTTGCGCATAATACTAGGTGAGAAAATATGGAAGAAAATTTCGGTTTTCTTCGGAAACACACATAAGGAGCATATGCTATGAGAAAGGCCGGAGGGAAGTGGATCGCGATCGTCATCGCGGTGATCCTGTTGCTGGCAGTTGGGGCAGGCGCGTTTTTTACTTTGGAGCGGTTTGTCATTGTAGAGGGGCATCTGTACAAGCGGAATGAGTCCGCCTTGGACCTGCGGGAGCGGGAGGTGACCTGCTCTGCCTACGACAAGCTGAAGAAGAAGCTCCCTGGGTGCACCATTTTGTGGAATGTACCCTTCCAGGGGGAGAAATACCCCAGCTTTTCCGCGGAACTCACGGTGACCACCCTGACGGATGAGGACGTGGATACCCTGGACTACTTCCCTCAGCTGGAGGTTCTACAGGCCCAGGACTGCCAG
The DNA here is from genome assembly GCA_050873165.1 of Faecousia sp. GTDB lineage: Bacteria > Bacillota > Clostridia > Oscillospirales > Oscillospiraceae > Faecousia. Next base: position 47,847 of record JBNMIH010000009.1, on the reverse strand, counting down.
GATTATCCTCAGCTTATGGAAGTGATCCGGCGCAAGCCCAACTGTCAGGTAAACTACCATGTGCAGATCGACGGCCGGACCTACGACCAGTCTGCGGCTACGGTGAAGGTGACGAACCTGACCCAGGAGGACGTGGACAAGATGGCATACCTGCCAAAGCTTCACACCGTCAACGCCCAGAAGTGCTATGATTATGTGCTGCTGCTCCAGCTGCAGACAGACCACCCGGACTGGGACGTGAATTTCACCATGAAGGTAGGCGGCCAGGTGGTGGACCTTACGGCAATGACCCTGACCGTGACCGGGGCCAGCGCCCAGGAGCTGGGCGGCGTGATCCCGGCTATGAAGAATCTGAAAACCGTGGAGATCACCAATCCTCAGGCCACAGGAGAGGAGCTGCGGCAGCTGCGGACAGATAACCCCAATGTGAATATCAGCTGGAAGATCCAGGTGGGGGACCGGACGGTGCCGGAAACTGCTGAAGAGGTGGACCTGACGGGACTGAAGCTTACAAGCACCGAAGAGGCGGCACGCTATGCCTCCTGCTTCCCCAATATCACCATACTGAACCTGACTGACTGCGGGCTGGACAACGAGACTCTGGCCGCCTTCCGGGAGGAAAAGCGGTCCGAATATAAGGTGGTCTGGACGGTGTACTTAGGCTCTATCTGCAAGGCCCGGACCGATGATACGAAGTTCATGCCCCTGACCCAGGGCGACGGCTACTTCCGGGACTGGAACGCCGTGGACCTGAAGTACTGCGAGGATATGATCGCCATCGATATCGGCCACTCCCGGGTGCGGAACATTGATTTTGTGGCCTATATGCCCCACCTGAAGTACCTGATCCTGGCGGATACCGATGTCCGGGATCTGACTCCCATCAGCAGCTGTAAGGAACTGGTTTGGCTGGAGCTCAGCTGGTGCGCCATCGAGTCCTACGAGCCGCTGCTGGGCTGCACGGCTCTGGAGGATGTGAATTTGAGCCGGACCTTTGCCGACCCGGAGCCCATCAAGAAGATGACCTGGCTGAAGAATCTATGGTGCATGGAGCGGGGCGGCAGCGTCATCTACGAGTGGACCCAGGCCCTGCCCAATACCCATGTGGTGGGCGTAGGCACCGACGCCATCGGCTACGGCTGGCGGAAGCTCCCCAACTACTATAAGATGCGGGACGCTTTGGATATGTATTACATGGATTGACGGAAGGTAAAACATATGGAACAGAAACACCGGGTGACCTGGGTGGATACGGCCAAGGGCTGGGGGATGCTGGCGATCATCGTCTCCCACGTAATGACCGGACACCCGGTCTCTCGGTGGCTTTATACCTTCCACGTGCCCTTATTTTTCTTTTTGTCCGGATTCCTCTTCCGGGCGGACAGACCCTGGAGAGATTTTCTGAGAGGCAAACTGAAAAAACTCCTGTTGCCCTATTTTGCCCTGGCGCTGCCCATTGTTCCGGCAGAGGCGGCTCTGGCCGGAAGTGCGGCGGGCTTTTGGGAGCGGTTTGGGGAGCTGGCCCTGGGGGTGCTGGTCCAGCGGCGGCTTTGGCCCATCTGGTTTCTTGCCTGTCTGTTTCTGCTGGAAATTCTGGCTTATTGGCTGCTGCGGGCAGTCAAAAAGCCTGCGGTTTTGGTTTTGACCGCGGCGGTCATGGGTGCTGCGGGGGCCCTTTATGCTGGGGCGGGACTTCCTGTGCTGCCATGGAACCTGGATGCCTGCTTTGGTGTGATGCCCTTCTTCGCGGCAGGCTATCTGCTGAAAAACAGCCCAAAGGCGCTGTCCTGGCTCCAAGAGGGAAAGACCAGGCCCGTTGCCTTCGGGCTGCTGACAGCCGGGAACCTGATCGTCGCCTTCACTATGGTGAAGGGGCTGGTTCCCGGCATGGACGTATTCAAGAATCAGTATGGCAGTCCCATATGGAGCTACTTCGGGGCCTTCTGCGGCATTGGGGCGGTGGTGCTGGCCTCCCAGTGGGTGACGATGAAACCCATCCGTTACCTGGGCAGGAACAGCCTCCTTTACTTCGTCTGGCACCAGACCCCGGTGATCACGGCAATCTATGTGTTTTTCCCCAAACTGGGGATACCCATGGAGAACTTTCCCAGCCGCCTTGCCATGCTGGGGGAGAAGGGGCTGGAGCTGGCGCTGATCCTGCTGGTGCTTACGGCACTCAATGAATTGCTGCTTCGCTCGAAGCTGCGCTGGGTGCTGGGAAGGTAGCTACAGCGGAAGCTTGATTGTGAATGTGGTTCCTTCTTCGCCGCTTGCGGCCTGAATGGTGCCGCCCAGCTTTTGAACCATTTCTTTTGTAATTGCAAGACCCAGCCCATGGCCGCCAGTTTTAGACTGGCGGCTTTTGTCGCCACGGTAGAATCGGTCAAAAACATGGGGCAGGTCTTCCGGAGAAATCCGGGTGCTCCTGTTTCGCACCTCCAGGATGGCGTGGCGGCGCACCTGGGTCAGCGTTACCAGGACCTGGCCGCCTCTGGGTTCGTATTTGATGGCGTTTTCCATGAGGCTGGCGGCGATACGCTGGAGATAATTTTCATTGGATTTTCCCAGGAGGCTGTCCGGCAGCTCTGTGTCCAGGGCCACTTCCTGCTCATAGGCAACGGATTCCAGTTCCAGGGCAGCCTTCATCACCACGGAGGCAATGTCTACCTGGGCCAGCTCCAGGGGAGCCTCCGGCCGTTCCACGTCCGCCAGGGTCAGCATTTCGCCAATGAGCTGCTGCATCCGCTTGGCGGCCTGCTGGGTGCTGTCCGTCCACCGGGACAGGGACCCTACGCTTGCCTCCGGGTTTTCCCGGAGGATGCTGTTGTTGGCCAAAATCACAGACAGGGGGGTCTTCAGATCGTGGGAGGCATCGGCTACAAACTGCTTTTCCCGGCCTATGGCTTCTTCCATAGGCCTTGCGGCGACCTTGGAGAGTTGGATGCTGACCAGAAGAAAGCAGCCCATGGCCCCTAACCAGATGACCAGCAGCACCAGTCCCAGGTGGAGCATGGAATGGGTGATGTAGTCCGTCGAGGCCAGGGCTACCCGGTAGAGGCTGCTGTTTCCCGTGTAATAGTAGATCACGTGGCTGGAATACAGGGTGCCGAACCGGGAAGACTGGGCGGTGACCGCCTTCAGCAGCTCCGGCAGGGAGTTTTCGTCAAAGTTTTCATTGGGGGAAAGCAGGTGTACCTCTCCGGTGTCCGGGGAATAGAACACGGTGAGAATGTCCTTGCTCTGGTTGTCCTCCGGCGGCTTTTCGAGAGAATCCATGTCGTCGGGCTTTTCAGAAGGCTTTTCGGATTTTGGGGCGTTGTGGAAGGAATTCAGAGGGGCCACCACCTGACGCATGGTGCTTTTCAGACCGGAATAGTAATCCCGGTACATATAGACAGCCACCAGACAGACCATGACCGTGACCACAATGCCGATGAGCAGCATATTGAATTGGACAAAGCGCTTGCGGTATTCCGTCATGCTTCTGCCTCCAGCCGGTAGCCGATTTTCGGCAGATTGCGTATGGTGACTTTAGACCCCAGATAGCGAAGCTTTTTGCGCAGGAAGGAAATGTAGGCCTCCACGTTGTTGTCCGTAGCCTCGGAGTCCATGCCCCAGGCCCGGGAGATGATCAGATCTTTGGTAAAGGTCATCTGGGGCTCCGTCAGCAGCAGCCGGGCAATCTGGAATTCCTTCGGGCTCAGCTGGACCTCCTTTTGCCCGCAGCGCAGCCGCACCGCATCCAGAAACAGAGTCAGATCGGCATAGTGAATTTCGTCCATCACCACGGCCCCCTTCCGGCGGGTCATGGCGTTGACCCTAGCCAGCAGCTCCTCCGGGTCAAAGGGCTTTGTCAGGTAGTCATCGGCCCCGGCATCGAGACCGGCCACCTTGTCCGGAACGGTAGTCCGGGCGGTGAGCATCAGCACTGGCGTGTCGATATGCTCGGAGCGTATCTGCCGGGCTACGGCCAGGCCGTCCAGTTTGGGAAGCATGACATCCAATAGGATCAGGTCATAGGAAAAGCCCCGGATATAGTCCAGGGCGCTTTGCCCGTCGGCTACCCAGTCGGTATTGTGGCCGGCCTTACGCAGAATATGCTCCAGGGCCCCGGCCAGGGAAGCTTCATCCTCTACGATCAGTATGTTCATAGTTGCATCTCCTCGCTTTGTTACTATATATTATAAAATCGCTTCTGAAAAGAGTCTGAAAATAATTCTTTCCCCTTTTCAGGAAATTTTCAGTCCGCTGTGGATAATAAGGGCAGAACAAGCCAAGGAGGTTACGACATATGGACAGCTATCAAGCCGTTTTTAAGAGAAAAGAAATCAAGTATCTGCTTACGGATGCCCAGCTGGAGGCCTTTCGTTTTTCCATGGAACAGCACATGGAGCCCGATGCCTTCCCCCACAGCAGTATTTCCAACCTGTATTACGATACGCCGGACTTCCGGATGATCCGCCGGTCTCTGGAAAAGCCCTTATATAAAGAAAAACTCCGCCTGCGCAGCTATGCCACCCCGGAGGACAACAGCCAGGCCTTTCTGGAGATCAAAAAGAAGGCTCTGGGGGTTGTCTATAAGCGCCGGGAGAGTCTGCCCTACAGCCAGGCAATTGCCTATCTAAACGGGGATATCCCCGGCGGGGAGGGGCAGATCTTTCAGGAGCTGGACTGGCTCCTGTTCTCCTACGGAACCTTGGCCCCGGCCATGTTTGTAAGCTACGAGCGGGATTCCTTCCGGGGAATCGAGGACCCGGGCCTCCGGCTGACCCTGGACCGGGACATTCTCTGGCGGACCCAGGGCTTGGACCTTCGCTTGGGCGCCTGGGGAGAGCCTTTGCTGGATCCCGGCCAGACCCTGATGGAGATCAAGATCTCCAATGCCATGCCCCTGTGGCTGAGTTCGGCGCTGTCGGAGGCCGGGATCTTCCCGGTATCCTACTCCAAATACGGCAGGGCCTATCAGCAGATGGAAAAAGAACTGATTTGGGAGGACAGACGCTATGCTTAATGGCATTTTTGCTTCGGTTTACGGCAGCTCCTTGACTTTTGGAGCCTTTTGTATTACAACTTTGGTATCCTTAGCCTTAGGGGCTCTGCTGGCCTTCGCCTACAGTAGGGACCAGCACAGCAGCGGAAGCCTGACCAGAAGCCTTCTGGTGCTGCCCTTCCTGGTCCATGTGGTGATCCTGCTGGTCAACGGCAACCTGGGGGCCGGTGTGGCGGTGGCAGGGACCTTCAGCCTGGTCCGGTTCCGGTCCGCTCCCGGCTCTGCCCGGGACATTGCGGTGATCTTCCTGGCCATGACCGTAGGCCTGGCCTGCGGCATGGGGTATGCCGCCCTGGCAGTGCTGGCGGCGGTGATCGTCTGCGCTGTACTGATGGTCCCCGGCAAGAACGACTCCCAGACATCGGACCGGGTCCTGCGGGTCACGGTGCCGGAAAACCTGGACTATATGGATCTGTTTACCGACTTGTTTGAAGACTTTACGACCCAGGCACGGTTGACCCGGGTGAAAACCGTCAACATGGGCAGCCTCTACAGCCTGGAATACCAGGTCCGGCTGAAGGATGCCGCCCAAGAAAAACAGCTGCTGGACGCCATGCGCTGCCGCAACGGCAACCTGGAGATCTCCAGCGGATTACCCGCCGAACCCAAGGATGGGGAGCGGCTGTAAGTTAGGAGGTAAAGTTATGCGTTTCCAATATCAAAAACCTTTGGCCCTGATCCTGGGCCTGTCTATGGTCTGCCTCTCCGGCTGTGCCGCGGCGGGCCAAACCAGCGCCGTCTTCACGCAGGCGGCCCAGACCGCTCAGGTGACCCAGACCGCAGAAACCGTCAGTACGGCGGATGCGGTGAAACTGACCTTCTCTGATACCGCCGTCACCGGTTCCGCTTCCGGGGTGGACATCGACGGCACCCATGTGTCTATTTCCAAAGCCGGCACCTATGTCCTTTCCGGCAGCTGCGCCGATGGAAGTGTCACCGTGAAGAAGGGCACTACCGGGGTGACTTTGGTGCTGGATAACCTGTCCCTCACTGCCACTGACCGGGCGGCCATTGCCTGCAACAAGGGCAGCCAGGTCACTATCCAGGTCAGCGGCAGCTGCGCCCTGGCGGACGGGGAGCAGAACAACGACGAAAATTACCCAGACAACGAAAACGCGGAGAACGCCGTCATCAAGTGCAAGGACGGCTCCCAGGTCACTCTCTGCGGCACCGGCAGCTTGACTGTTGCCGCCAAGGGCAAAAACGGCATCAAGTCCGGGGCCGACTCGGAAGACGGCCAGGCCAGCCTGACGATCCGGGAGCTGACTCTGACCATTGACGCTCCCGTCAACGATGCCATCAACGCGGAAGCCCTGCTGGATATCCCCAGCGGCAATCTGACCATCAACGCCGGAGATGACGCCGTCCACAGCGACCTGACCCTGAACGTCGGCGCCGAGGGCACGGAAGGCCCCACCATCGACATTCAGTCCTGCTATGAGGGCTTGGAAGGGGCTTATGTGAACATTTATTCCGGCGACATTTCCATCCAGGCTGCCGACGACTGCATCAACGCCGCCGATCCGGACCTGAAGGACGTGACCTTTACTATGACCATCTCCGGCGGGAAGATCGATGCCTATACCTCCGGCGGCGACGGCTTTGATTCCAATGGTGATCTGACTATCTCCGGCGGCATTGTCACTGTCTGGACCGCCAACATGGCGGACAACCAGCCTCTGGATGCCGACGGCACCATTACCATCTCCGGCGGCACGGTCCTGGCAGCCGGCGGCAGTGCCGGCATGGGGCTGAACCTCCAGGCGGACCAGCCCTGTCTGCTCTTCGGCGGCTCGAACGGTATGGGCGGCCCCGGGGGCATGGGCAGCGGCAGTCTGGCGGCAGAAAACAGCGCCTTTGCCATTACCGACGCCTCCGGCAATATCCTCTGCGAGGGCACGGCCAAGTGCAATACCAATTTCCTGTTCTTCTCCTCGGATGCCCTCAGCGGCGGCGCGGCCTGCACCCTGACCGCCGGGACCACCGAGACCACGGAGGAGGTCCAGACCGGTACGGTCTCCTCCGGCATGGGCGGCTTCGGCGGCGGTCATGGCGGTATGGGCCGGCCGGACGGGGACCGGAAGAACACCGACGGAGAAAGACCGGACTTCGGCGGAAAGACCCCTCCGGAAGGAAATCCTCCTGACGGCAAAATGGGCGGCAACGGCCAGCAGCCCCCGGATCAAAAATGAGGCGGGGGATCTGCTGGCTCCTGCTCGGAGCGTTGATCCTTTCCCTGGTCACCGGCTGTGCAGCCCATGACCAGGGCAGCACCCTGACGGCAGACATCCTGAAAATCGGCAAGGCAGACTGCACCCTCTTCCGGGAGGGTGCGTCCACCTATATGATCGATACCGGCGAGGCGGAAAACGCCCCCAGAATTCTGGAGGCGTTGAAAGAAAAGAATATCGACCACCTGGATGCCCTGGTTATCTCCCACTTTGACAAGGACCACGTGGGTGGGGCGGCCCAGATTTTGGAGGCGGTCACGGTAGACCGGGTCATCGAGCCGGACTACACCCCGGAAAACCCGGAGGCCGAGGCCTATGTATCCTACCGCCAGGCCCTGGAAAACCGGGGCGTACCGGTGACGAAAGTCAGTGACAAGCTGGATCTGACCCTGGGCACGGCAAAGCTCACCATCCTTGGTACAGGGGGGACGACCTATGCCAAGAACACGGACAACAACGCCTCTCTCGTGGTGTATATCACCCACGAAGGGAACCGGCTGCTCTTCGCCGGAGATGTAGAGAAGCAGCGCATCCATGACCTGCTGTCCGCGGGGGTGGAGCCCTGCGACTTTTTGAAGGTTCCCCACCACGGGAAGTACAACGATGCCCTGCCGGAATATTTCCAGGCCCTGGGCATGAAATCCGCCGCCATCACCTGCTCCAACAAAAACCCGGCGGAGGAGGAAACCGTGGCGGCGCTGGAAAGCCTGGGCTGCAAGGTGTATGAGACCGTGGATGGGGATATCCGGGTCAGCAGCACTTCGGCGGGAATTCGAGTCAGCCAAAGGTAAACAGCCCCTTGCCTTCTCCTGCTTGGAGAAGGTGCCGCCGCAGCGGCGGATGTGGAGGGGACCCCGAAAAGAAAAAGACGGACTACGTTTAGACGGAAACAGGTTACGAAATAAGTCGTTCCTTGCGTCCATTCAACGTAGTCCGTTTTTTGTCGTCAGGGGTCCCCTCCACACCCGGCCTGCGGGCCACCCTCTCCAAGCAGGAGAGGGCAGGAGTTAGCTCCGGCTCTCCGGCAGCCCAAAGCTCACGGCGATGGCGTCGTCCACCATGGACATCTGCTTGTCGTCCAGCCGGCCCATATGTTCCCGGAGGCGGCGCTTGTCGATGGTGCGGATCTGCTCCAGGAGGATCACGGAATCCTTGCTGAGGCCCACGCTGCCTCCGGCAATGTTGATGTGGGTGGGAAGCCGGGCCTTTCCCGTCTGGCTGGTGATGGCGGCGGCGATGACCGTAGGGGAGTGGCGGTTGCCGGTGTCGTTTTGTACGATGAGCACCGGCCGGGTGCCGCCCTGCTCGCTGCCCACCACCGGTGACAGGTCGGCATAGAAGATGTCACCGCGTTTGCCTGTGCTGTCCATATCGATTCACACTCCGTGCATTCCGTTTTGGACCGCGCTACGAGAAACTCTTATGTAACGCGGCTGACAGTAGTTTCCCACGCCGGGGCGGAAAATATACCTTGCTTTGCCCCATTCTATGCGCCGGGATCAGACTCTGTTCGGAAGGAACGGAGGGTTATCGACAGAATTTTATGGCCCTTGTGGAGAAATTCAGCACGGACCGGGTCACCGCTTTCGTTCAGCCACACATCAGCCAGAAGGTCTTCCTCCCGGAAGCCGTCCCGGAAGGTCACGCGGGTCAGTTCCCCTTCCGCTCCCTGGGACAGGAGGTTCCCGCCCCGGAGGACCCGGAGGAAAAGCCAGGGGGCACTGACGGGGGACAGCTGCCCGTCTGCCAGCAGAGGAAAGGAGAGGGCTGTGTCGTCAAAGGTCAGGGCCCCTTTCCCGGCTCTGACAGTCCCTGTAATACCTGAAATGCTTTCGGGAGCCAGGACCCGGAAGGCCAAATCTCCCGCTGAGGAGCCTTGACAGTCCAGCGTAAAAACAGACAGCGTGTCCCCGTAGTCTGCCGTAATTTCCGCCTCGAATTGGAGGCTCTCAGCCTTCAGGACCCGCTGGCGCAGGGCCATGGCGGAATCCTCCGCCGCCTTACAGCCCGGAAGGAAGAGACACAGCATCAGTAGTCCGCAGATTCGTTTCAAACACATCCCGCCTTATTTCAGAAACTGCGGAAGAGCCTCCAGTAGATCGGTGGGGAGCATGGCGTATTGGTCGAGTCTGTCGGCACAGGCGTCCCCGGCGCGGCCGTGGAGCCAGGCGGCACAGGCAGCGGCTTCCAGAGGCGCGAGACCTTGTCCCAGCAGCCCCACCAGGATACCCGCCAGCACATCCCCGCTGCCGCCTACCGCCATGCCGGGATTGCCGGTGGTGTTGCGGTAGGCGGTTTCTCCGTCGGTGATGCAGGTCCGGTGACCTTTCAAGAGGACAATAGAGCCGCTTTCTCTGGCAGCGGCCTGGGCGGAGGCCATCCGGTCCTCTCCTACGGGGCCGAAGAGACGGGCAAATTCCCCGTCGTGGGGTGTCAGCACTATGGGCCAAGCTCTTCCGTGTAACACATCCATATGTCCGGCGAGAAGATTTATGCCGTCGGCATCCACCACCACCGGGCATCGGGCTCCCTTCAGGACGCCCGTCAGCACCCGGAAGGTGCCTTCGCTTTTCCCCAGGCCGGGACCGATGAGAACGGCGTCCATTTTGGGGAGCCGCTCCAGGATTTGCGGCAGGGCCTGTTCGCTCAGCATTCCGTCTTCGTCGGGAAGGGGGAAGACCACAGGCTCGTTGAGCTTTACCGCCTCAATGGCGTAAATGCTCTCCGGCACCCCCAGGTACACGAGACCCGCCCCGGCCCGGAGGGCCCCCATGGCGGCAAACCAGGCGGCTCCCGTAAAGCCCCGGCTTCCGCACAGCAGCAGGAGCTTTCCAAAGTCCCCTTTGTGGGCGTTGTCGTCCCGCCGGGGGAGCAGGGCCTGGACCTGTGGAAAGTCCAATTCCCGGATATCCATCTTACAGCCCATAGAGCGCGGTGTACTTCTTCGTCAGGTAATCCGTGTAATACTTGGGATCGAATTCCCCGCAGACCTCCCGGAAGAGGGCACCGGGCTTGCGGAAGCTGGCGTAGTGGTGGATATGGCTCCGAAGCCACTGAGTGATCTGGCTCAGGTCCCCCTGGGACACAGGGCCGAATACATCCCCAAGATCCTTTTCCATGACGCTGAGCATCTGGGCCCCGTAGGCGCTGCCCAGGGCATAGCTGGGGAAATAGCCGATGCCGCCGAAGGACCAGTGGGAATCTTGCAGGCACCCTTCCCGGTCGCTGGGCACCTCCAGTCCCAGATACTCTTTGTAGAGTTCATTCCAGGCTTTCGGCAGGTCCTTGACGGCCAGGGTCCCGGCAATGAGCCGCTTCTCCAGCTCGTAGCGGACCATGATATGCAGGCAGTAGGTCAGTTCGTCCGCTTCGGTCCGGATGAGGCTGGGCTGGGCCTTGTTGACGGCCCGGTAGAACATCTCCTCGGTGACCCCGGAGAGCTGCTGGGGAAAGTGCTCCTTCACATAGGGGAAGATGGCGTGGACAAAGGCGGGGGACCGGCCAATGATGTTTTCGTAGAACCGGCTCTGGCTCTCGTGAATGCCCATGGACACGCCGCCGGAGAGGACGGTATAGTTGTAGCAGTCGTCGCAGCCCAGCTCGTACAAGGCGTGGCCCCCTTCATGGATCACGGAATACATGTTGGACACCAGGTTATCGGGAAGATAGTGGGTGGTGATCCGTACATCCCGGTTGTTGAAATTGGTAGTGAAGGGGTGCTCCGTCTCGGCAATGCCGCAGTATTTCCGGTCCAGGCCCATGACCTCCATCAGATAGTCGGAAAATTCCCGCTGCTGGGCCACGGGGTATTCCTTCATCAAAAAGCTGTCGTCGATCTGAGGCACGGCCTGGATTTTTTCCACCAGGGGCACAATGGCCTGCCGAAGCTGGGCGAAGAAGGGGTCCAGAGTCTTCTGGTTCAGGCCCTCTTCAAATTCGTTCAGCAGGGCGTCATAGGGGTCCATGTCCGGATTATAGTACCCGGCGAATTTCCGGCAGGATGCCACGATTTTTTCCAGATAGGGCGCAAAGGAGGCAAAGTCATTGGCGGGCTTGGCCTTATGCCAGGCGGCCTGGGCCTCGTTCAGAAGGACGGTGTACTGGGTGTATTCTTCCTCCGGGATCCGCTGCATCCGGTCGTAGTCCTTTTTGAGGACCTCCAGCTCCCGGGCCTGCAGGGGCGTCAGCTCGTCCAAGTGGTCTGAAAGATACCGGTAGAGCTCTCCGTTTTTGGGATCGGCGGTGAGCTGGTAGGTCAGCCCGGAGAGAATTTCCATGGTCTGGCCCCGGCCCTCCCAGGAGCCCTCGGGGGCGGCGGTAGAGGCGTCCAGGTCCAGAACGCCGGTGGCGTGGTTGTAGGCGGCTAAGGTCTTCTGGAGCTTGTCAAGATCCTCCAGAGCTTGGGATAAGGTTGTATATGCCATTGTTTTTGTCCTTCCGTGATTTGTTTGTGGATGCTATCGTATGGAGGAATGCTCCAGCGCCAGCAGTTTTTTCTTTTTGTCCAGCCCGCCTGCGTACCCCGTCAGGCTGCCGTCGGCACCCAGTACCCGGTGGCAGGGGATGATGAGGGAAATGGGATTGTGCCCCACAGCGCCGCCTACGGCCTGAGCGCTGGAGATGCCCAGCTGCTTTGCGATTTCGCCGTAGGTGGTGGTTTGACCATAGGGGATTTGCAGGAGCATGTCCCAGACTTTCTTCCGGAAGGCAGAGCCCTGGGGGTGCAGGGGCGGCAGAAAATCCGGCGCCTTGCCAGTGAAATAGATGTCCAGCCAGTGCTTGGCCTGGGCAAGAATGGGCGTCTCTTCCGCCATCTGTTCCTTGGGAAGATTCTGGGCAAAGTATTTCTGCCCATCGAACCAGACTCCGGTCAGGCCGGTTTCGTCGGCGGCCAGGAAAATGCTGCCCAAGGGAGAGTTGTAGTGTTGTGTGTAGGTCATAATGGATACCTCCTGATGCCTGCTATTATATCACCGATTTCCGGGAAACGCTATGCGTCTTTCAAAAAATCCTTGCAAAATCTACAGGATTGTGCTATGATACCCCCGTCATATCCAAAAGCTGCGAATGGGCTGCCCTTTGTTGGTTTGCGTTTTCAGAGAGAGCGGGATGGTGGGATCCGCTTACGTGCAATGTTTGGGCCTTCTCCCAGGAGCCGCCGCCTGAACGGGAAACCAGAGTAGGAGCGGTCGGGTGACGCCGTTATCCGTCTTGGGCGTGTCTGCGCCCGAAGAGCGTGCCGGTTTCCGGCAAATTGCGGGTGGTACCGCGGAAGGATTGCCTTTCGTCCCGATTGTGTGGGATGATGGGCTTTTTTTATACCATAAACACCTTTCTATTTTCAGGAGGAGAATTTTATGAAAGAACAACTGGAAAGCATTCGCCAGCAGGCCCTGACGGCCCTGGAGGATGCCACGACTCCGGCGGCTCTGGAAGAGCTGCGGGTAAAGCTGCTGGGCAAGAAGGGCGAGCTCACCGCCGTCCTGAAGCAGATGGGCAAGCTCTCCGCTGAGGAGCGGCCCATTATGGGCCAGATGGCCAACTCCGTCCGTGCTGCCATTGAGGAGAAGCTGGAGGAGCGGAAGGCCACCATCCACGCCGCCGCCATGGAGGCGAAGCTGGCCGCCGAGGCCATCGATGTGACCATCCCCGGCAAGGAATTCAACATCGGCCATCAGCACCCCATGAACCAGGTGCTTCAGCAGATCAAGGACACCTTCGTGGGCATGGGCTACCAGGTGGTAGAGGGCCCCGAGGTGGAGCTGGCGGACTACAACTTCACCCGGCTGAACATTGAAGAGGGCCACCCCTCCCGGGACCGGTCCGACACCTTCTACTTTACCGATGACGACTCTGTCCTGCTGCGGACCCAGACCAGCCCTATGCAGATCCGGGTCATGGAGAATGCCAAGCCCCCCATCTGCATTCTGGCCCCTGGCCGGGTGTTCCGGAAGGACGAGGCCGATGCCACCCATTCCCCCATGTTCCACCAGATCGAGGGCCTGGTGGTGGCCGAGGACATCACCATGGGCGACCTGAAGGGGGCCCTCATCGGCATCATGCGCAAGATCTACGGTGAGAACGCAACTATGCGGTTCCGTCCCCACCACTTCCCCTTCACCGAGCCCAGCTGCGAAATGGATATGCAGTGCCATAAGTGCCACGGTTCCGGGGAAATTGACGGCCAGGTCTGCTCTACCTGCCACGGCGAGGGCTGGATCGAGCTCTTGGGCGCCGGCATGGTCCACCCCACGGTGCTGGAGAACTGCGGCATTGACCCGGAGAAGTACTCCGGCTTCGCCTTCGGCATGGGCCTGGAGCGTATGGCCATGGGCCGCCTGAAGATCAACGACCTGCGTCTGATCTTCGACAACGATGTCCGGTTCCTGAACCAGTTCTGAGGAGGGAAAGAAAATGAAACTGAACAGAAAATGGATCAATGAAGAATTTGTAGACCTCCACGAGGTTTCCGATAAGGAATTTGTAGAGACCCTGACGGTCTTCGGCCAGAAGGTGGAGACCTGGGAGCGGATGGATGCCGAAATCAAAAACGTGGTGGTAGGCAAGGTCCTTTCCATCGTCCGTCACCCCAACTCGGACCACATGTTCATCTGCCAGGTGGATGTGGGCCAGGCGGAGCCGGTGCAGATCGTCACCGGTGCCCAGAATGTCCATGAGGGCGATCTGGTTCCCGCCGCCCTGCACAACTCCTGGCTCCCCGGCGGCGTCCACATCACCAAGGGCAAGCTCAGAGGCGAAGTGTCCAACGGCATGCTCTGCTCCTTTGCCGAGCTGGGCCTGACCCAGAACGACCTGCCTGGGGTTTTTGCAGACGGCATCTGGATCCTGGAGCCCGATGCGGGGAAGCCCGGCGACGACATCAGCCTGGTCATCGGCAACGACGACACTGTGGTGGACTTCGAGATCACCAACAACCGTCCGGACTGCTACTCCATCATCGGACTGGCCCGGGAGACTGCCGCTGCCTTCGGCCAGCACATGCGTCATCATGACCCTGTGGTCCACGGCTCCAACGCCGGGTCCATCTTTGAGCACCTGGATGTGGAGGTCCCCGCCGAGAAGCTGTGCAACCGCTATACCTCCCGGATGGTGGCCAACGTGAAGATCGGCCCCAGCCCCAAGTGGATGCGTCAGCGGCTCCGTGCCAACGGTGTCCGGCCCATCAACAACATTGTGGATATCACCAACTACGTCATGCTGGAGTACGGCCAGCCCATGCATGCCTTTGACTACCGCTATGTGTCCTCCGGCAAGATCGTGGTCCGGGAGGCCCAGGAGGGGGAGTCCATGACCACCCTGGAGGGCACCCAGAGAGCCCTGAAGCCCGGTATGCTGGTGATTGCTGACGAGACCAAGCCCATCGGCCTTGCCGGTATCATGGGCGGCCTGAACAGCGAAATTCGGGACGACACCACCATGGTGGTCTTCGAGTCCGCCAACTTCGACGGCACCTCCATCCGCCAGACCGCTCTGGCCCTGGGCATGCGCACCGAGGCCTCCGGCAAGTTCGAAAAGCACCTGGACCCCATGCTGACGGTCCCCGCCGTGGAGCGGGCCTGTGAGCTGGTGGAAATGCTTCAGTGCGGCGACGTGCTGGACGGCATGATCGACGTCATCAACTATGTGCCCCAGCCTCGGACCGTCCCCCTGGAGCCGGAGAAGATCAACCACCTGCTGGGTACCAACATTTCCCGGGAGGATATGGTGAAGTACCTGGATCTGCTGGAAATCCCCGTGGAGGGAGACGATATTCTGGTGCCCTCCTTCCGGCCTGACCTGGTCCGCATGGCGGACATCGCCGAGGAAGTGGGCCGGTCCTACGGCTACAACAAGATCCCCGTTACCGAGTTCAAGACCGCTACCCAGGGCGGCTACTCCCGGGAAATGAAGCTGGAGGCCAAGGCCGGTACCCTGTGCCGGGCCATGGGCTACAGCGAGATCATCACCTATTCCTTTGTGTCCCCCACGGTCTTCGACCAGATCCGGCTGCCTGCTGACAGCGTTCTGCGCAACGCTCTGAAGATCCAGAACCCTCTGGGCGAGGATACCTCTATCATGCGGACCATCGCCCTGCCCTCTATGCTGGAGATCCTGAGCCGGAACAACGCCTACCACAATAAGGCCGCCAAGCTCTACGAGGTTGCCAAGGTCTATCTGCCCCAGGTCGGGGAGAAGCTGCCCCGGGAGCCCAAGATGCTCATGCTGGGTACCTACGGTGCTGGGGAGACCTTCTTCACCCTGAAGGGCGAACTGGAAGGCATTTTTGCCGGTCTGCGGATGAAGAAGACCGAGTATACCGCCGAGAAGAACAACCCCAGCTACCATCCCGGCCGCTGCGCCAAGATCACCGTGGACGGGGAAGAGATCGGCGTCATGGGCCAGGTCCATCCTCTGGTGACCAAGAACTACGGCATTGATGCCGAGGTGTACTGCGCCGAGCTGAACTTCACCAAGATGCTCTCTCTGATGCTGCCCGATCCCACCTACGTGCCCCTGCCCAAGTACCCTGCCGTCAGCCGGGATCTGGCTCTGGTCTGTGACGAGGAGATCACCGTAGCCCAGGCGGAAAAGGTCATTGCCGACGCCGCCGGGAAGCTGCTGCGGGGTGTGAAGCTCTTCGATATCTACCGCGGTGTGGGTGTCCCCGCCGGAAAGAAGAGCATGGCCTTCTCCCTGGAGCTCCGGGCCGACGACCGGACCCTGACGGACGCGGACTCCGAGGCCGTGACCAACAAGGTCCTGGCAGCCCTGGCTGAAAAGCTGAACGCCACCCTGAGATAATTCCACAGGATTAAGGATCCCCCCTGCCGCATAAGGTTACGGCAGGGGGGATATGTTATGCGGATCGAACGGGATGTGCTGCTTGGGGAGCGGACCGTAGGCCGGGTCCAGGCGCAAAAGCAGGGGCTCTACTATGTCTTTTCCTGCCGCTGCAGCCTGTCAGGGGACACGGTGTGGCGGCTGAACGTTTCCTGTGGAGACAATCAGGTGGACCTGGGCATTCTGGTGCCGGAGGACGGTGCCTTCTGCCTCACCACCCGCCGTCCGGTGAAAACGATTGGGGAAGGGAAGCTGCTGTTTACATTGAAGCCAAGCCATGAAAGCACGGGAACAAAATTTGCCCCGATTTACCCGGAGGAGCCTTTTGCCTACATCCAGAGGTTAAAGGATGCCTTTTTGGAGGAACGGAACGGGCAGCTGGGGGCGGCCTGGAAGGAGTGAGCGCCCCTTGCCTCTCCCTCTGGGAGAGGTGCCCGAAGGGCGGAGAGGGCCCTCTCAGCCACGGCTGCGCCGTGCCAGCTCCCCCAGAGGGGGAGCCAAGGGGGCTTCGCCCTGCCACCCTCTCCCAGGAGAAGGGTAAAAATATCCCCCGGATTTTTTTTAAGTCCTCCGGGGGTATTGCAAAACTTGAGTATCTCGTTTAAGCAGCCAGATCCGTACCCAGGAGATACTTCTTGGCGGGGGTCTTCATGAGGATGGCCCCTACCACCAGAATGACCACCATGTCCGGCAGCATGTAAGCGCCGTTATACAGGGCGGAGTAGATCCAGGGAGTGGTCATGGTCATGTTGAAGAAGGTTTCGGGCATGTATTCGGCCCAGATGGTTGCGCCGACCACATAGTGGACCAGGAACCGGGCCACACAGGCCACCACGGTGGCGGGGTAGAACTTGCCCTTGAAGAGACCGGCGAGACCCAGCACAGTGTAAGCGACGATGAAGTCGCCGATAATGCTCTGCCAGCCGATGGCAATGCCGCCCTCAAACAGGGTCTGCAGCACGGCGTGGGCGAAGCTGACAACCAGGCCGGGGCCAAAGCCCCAGCGGACGCAGAAGACGATGATGGGCAGCATGGCGAGGTCCAGGGAGCCGCCCCAGGGCATTTTGTACAGGGGCAGGAAGCTGAGGATTTCCGCCAGGGCGATGAGAATGGCGCCTTCGGTCAGGGCGCGGAGTTTTTTGTGGGATTGCATAGATACTACCTCCAAAGAAAAATGTCGCACTGCAACCTGTCCGGGCGGCAATGCGACATAAAAAATTCTTTGACGCATCTTTCCCTACGACGGTATGAACCGTATCAGGTTTGACGGGTCAGGGACCACATCCCTATCTCAGCCGGTGAGCCGGCACCCCGAAGACAAGCGTATATGCGATTTAAGGCTATTATACTCGAAAGGGTGGATTTGTCAAGCCATATCCAGGGCCAGAGTCTTGCCGCCCAGGATGTGGAAGTGCAGATGGGGCACGGTCTGGCCGGCATCGGGACCGCAGTTGGATACGACCCGGTATCCGTTCGTCAGGTGCTCTGCCGCGGCGATCTGGGGAATGACCTCGAAGATATGGGCCACCACGGCGCTGTTTTCAGCCGTTACGCCGTTGCAGCCGGAGATGTGGGCCTTGGGGATCACCAGAATGTGGGTGGGGGCCTGGGGATTGATGTCCCGGAAGGCGAAGACAGTTTCGTCCTCGTAGACCTTGGTGGAAGGAATTTCACCGGCAATGATCCGGCAGAAGAGACAATCGTTCATATGTATTACCTCCTAAATGATTACATACCGATGGCGTGGAAACCCACATTGCTGACGGTGGCCATAATGACGGCGGCAATGAGCACTCCCAGAGTTACGGACAGGGCGGTTTTCTTCATGCCCAGGTCCAGGAAGCTGGCGCCCAGGGTGCCCGTCCAGGCACCGGTGCCGGGCAGCGGAATGCCCACAAAGGCGATGAGGGCCACCATCAGACCGAATCGGCCAAACTTACTGGCGGAGAGCTTCTGTCCGGCGGCCTCTCCTTTGTCGTGGAAGAAGTGACAGATGCCGCTGATGTAGGGCTTGTCCAGCCCCCAAATCAGAAATTTCCGGGCGAAGAGGTAGATAATGGGCACCGGGAGCATATTTCCCACGGCGCAGACCGCAATGGAGGTCATGGTGTCGAGCCCCATGCCGATGGCAATGGGAATGGCACCCCGAAGCTCAATGAGGGGCACCATGGAAACCAAAAAAACAGCGAGATATTTTAATAACATGACATCACCAAATCCTGAATTTCTATAAAATCAGCGTCTATTGTAGCATACTCAGAAGTGGGATGCAATGGGAGCGGAAATAAATTTTTTATAAAGGAAAAGCGGCTGCGTTTTGATCGCAGCCGCAGGACTTCAGGCGCTCTTCGCTTCCTTGATGACGACGTAGCCGTCTACCAGGTTGGCTTTTTCCAGGGTGCCCTCAACGGCCACCTGGCGCTCCATCAGGTCGGTGAGGACAATGACGCCCTCCTTGCACTCAATGGTCATGACATTTTTCATGACCACATCCTGAGGATCCACTTTATTGCGGTAAACAGTGGAAAGACACATAATGAATGCCTCCTTATGGGAAAATAAAATTATTCGGCCAGGCTCTGCAGGACCACAGACAGGCGCATATTGCCCTTTTCGAAGTCAGAGACGGCGGCGCAGACCTGCTCGTAGGCGGTGTGGTTGCCGGCCTCGTCCAGCTTCTTGGCCAGCTCTGCCAGCTCTTTGGCGTGGGCAGCGTTGTGGCCCACCATGTACTTCATGAGGGCAGTGAGCTCCTCCATGGGGGTGTGCTCGCAGGTGGCGGCGCAGGAGCCGCAGTCGTGGGCGCAGTCATGGCTGTGCTCGTGGTCCCCCTCGTGGGTGTGGGGATGGGTGTGGACGGTGCCGTCGGCATGGGTATGGGTGTGCTCGTGGGCACCGCCGGAAATATGATCGTGATCCAAATGCATATCTAGGATCCTCCTTTTGATATATTTGTATCTATTATACTCGCATTGTAAAGAGATGTCAAAGCATTTCTTTGGACTGGGGAATGCTACTTGCAAAGAGCCGGAAAATATAGTATAATACTCAGTATTACAGAGAAACGAGGGTGCCGCCATGTCTGAATTACATGACCACGACCACGATCATCCCCACGACCATGTTCACGAGGAGGAGCACGACCACGCCTATCTCCATGCCCATGGGATCCCCCATTCCCACGGCCATGTCCACGAGAACCAGAAGGCGGTGATCAACCGCCTGTCCCGGGCCATCGGCCATCTGGAAAAGGTGAAGCGGATGGTGGAGGAGGGCTGCGACTGCTCCGAGGTGCTGGTGCAGCTGGCGGCGGTCCGCTCCGCTCTGGATAACACAGGAAAGGTGATCCTCAAGGATCATATGCGCCACTGCATGGTGGATGCCGTGGCCGCCGGGGATCAGGAAGCCATTGAAGACCTGATCGAAGCAATCGACAAGCTGGTGAAATGATATGACATTAAAAGAATTTTTCGAAGCCCATCCCAAAACCGCCCTGGCCTTTTCCGGTGGGGTGGACTCCTCTTATCTGCTTTATGCCGCCAAACAGCTGGGAGCGGATGTGAAGGCCTACTATGTAAAGACGGCTTTTCAGCCGGAATTTGAGTACCAGGACGCTCTGCGTCTGGCCAAGCAGCTGGGGGCCAACCTTCAGGTATTGACCCTGGATGTGCTGTCCTGCCCGGATGTTACCGTCAACCCCAAAAACCGGTGCTATTTCTGCAAGCAGCATATTTTCGGCAATATCCTGCAGCAGGCCAAGGCCGACGGCTACGACACGGTGCTGGACGGCACCAACGCCTCGGACCAGGTCTCTGACCGGCCCGGTATGAAGGCTTTGCAGGAAATGAAGGTTCTGTCCCCCCTGCGTTTGGCGGGGCTGACCAAGACGGAAATTCGCCGTCTCTCCCACGAAGCGGGACTTTTCACCTGGGACAAGCCCTCCTATGCCTGCCTGGCCACCCGGATCCCCGCGGGGACGGAGATCACCGGGGCAGACCTGGCGCGCACCGAGTGGGCAGAGGACTACCTGATGAACCTGGGCTTCCGGGACCTGCGGGTCCGTCAGCTGGGAAGCGACATTGCCCGTATCCAGCTGCCTGAAGCCCAGATGGATACCTTTATGGCCCTGCGCAAGGAAATCACCCGGACACTGAAGACTCGTTATGCCGGGGTGGTGCTGGATATGGAGGCACGGAATGGACAGTGAAGTGCGGGAAGTCCTGCTGGGAGTCCAGAATGGAACCGTGTCTGTGGATCAGGCTCTGCTGCACCTGAAGCAGAAGCCTTTTGACGACATCGGCTACGCCAAGGTGGACCTTCACCGCCGCCTCCGCCAGGGGGCCGGAGAGGTGATCTATGGGGCGGGGAAGACCGCCCAGCAGATTGCCGGGATCGTCAGGAGCCTCCGGGAAAATGGACAGGAAAATGTACTCATCACCCGGATATCCCCGGAAAAAGCGGAATTTGTAGCAACTCAAGTCCCGATCACCTACTATGAAAATGCCCGCCTTGCCATTTCCGGCGGCATGGCGAAGCCCTGGGGCATGGGGAAAATCGTCATCGCCACTGGCGGCACCAGTGACATTCCTGTGTCCGAAGAGGCTGCCTTGACGGCGGAATTTTTGGGCAACGAGGTGGTACGGCTCTACGACGTTGGCGTTTCCGGCATCCACCGGCTCATGGCCCACAGTGAGGAGCTCATGGATGCCAGTGTGGTGGTGGCCATTGCCGGCATGGAAGGGGCTCTGGCCAGCGTCATTGGCGGCCTGTGCGACTGCCCAGTGATCGCTGTGCCTACCAGCGTGGGCTACGGCGCGGCCTTCGGCGGCCTGGCAGCTCTTTTAAGCATGCTCAATTCCTGCGCCAGCGGCGTGTCCGTGGTGAACATCGACAACGGCTTCGGGGCCGGATACCTGGCCAGCATGATGAACCACATGGAGGCCAGGAAATGACGGACACCGTGTGGGAGCTCAGCTGCAACCTGGACGACATGACCCCGGAGGATATGGCCTTCGCCATGGAGCGGCTTTTAGATGCCGGTGCCCTGGACGTGTGGACTACCCCCATCGGCATGAAAAAAAACCGCCCCGGGACCCAGCTCAGTATCCTGTGTAAGGAAGCGCAAAAGGAAGAACTGGCCCAGTGCCTCTTCCGGCACACCACCACCCTGGGCATTCGCCAGACGGAGCACCAAAGGTATCTTCTCCGCCGGGAATTCACCCAGGTGGAAACCCCTTGGGGGCCCGTCCGGGTCAAGATCGTAGAGGAACGGTTCAAGCCGGAATATGAGGACCTGCGCCGGATCGCCTTGGAGCAGGACATCCCCATTGCCCAGGTCCGCCAGGCGGCGGAGGAAAATTTCCGAAAAAATCGGTAAAAAATTTCGCTGTCATTGCGGGACTGGTCCGCAATGACAGCGCTTTCTTATGGCTACTTTTCACACCGCGTACATCGCCACGCACAGGAAATGCAGAAGGCTGCCAATATCCACAAAGATATGGAATACGGAGTGCATCCACTTTTTCTTGCTACCGATGCCATAGAGCACGGCCCCGATGGTATAGGCGATGCCCCCGGCCAGGAGCAGGTAAAATCCGGGCTTTGTCAGCACCTGAATCACCACTTTGGCGAAGGGGATGATAGCCCAGCCCATGCCGATGTAGCAGATCATGGAGAAGACCCGGTACTCTTTTAGGTCAATGGCTGTCAGCACCGTGGCAATGAGAGCCATGATCCACTCGAAGCCGAAGAGCATCCAGCCCAGCTTCGGGTAGATGGGGCGGATGGCGGACAGGGCGATGACGGTATAGGTGCCGCAGATGAGAAAATAGATGGTGCAGTGGTCGATGACCTGCATGACCTTCTTCCCCATGCCGGGCCGCAGGCCGTGGTATACGCTGGAGACGCTGTAAAGGGCGATCATGCAGAAGCCGTAGATGGAGGAGCCCACGATCCCGTAGATGTTGTGGTTCTGGGCCGCCAGCATGACGCACATGGTCAGGGCGGCAACGCCCATGGCCCCGCCTACAATGTGGGTGACCGTGTTCATGATCTCCTCGCCGGTACTATAGTTGGGAAGCTGCCGGTCGGCCAGCTTGGTTCGTTTCAGCATACGCAGTTACCTCCTTGGGCTTTGTGCTTCCAGTATAGCACAAAATGGCGGAATGTGTGCCTACAGTGGGGACTCTACGGCTCTACACCGGGAAGAACCCCATTTCTACTGGCAGTAGAGAAAGAAAATGATTGACATGGCCCCTAAAAAACGGTAAAATTCAAAAGAAATTTGCTTTTTCCGGAAGAGAGGAACAGACCCTATGAAAAAGACCCCATTCATCACCCTGGACAAGGCGAAGGAGATCATCGCCGAGATCCCCACGCCATTTCACCTGTACGACGAGGCAGGCATCCGCAGAAATGCCCGGGCCCTGAAGGCTGCCTTTGCCTGGAACAAAGGCTTTAAGGAGTACTTCGCCGTGAAGGCTACCCCCAATCCCTACATCCTGAAGATCCTCCATGAGGAGGGCTGCGGCTGCGACTGTGCCACCTATACGGAGCTGCTGCTGGCCGAGGCCGTGGGCATTACCGGCCATGAGGTCATGTTTTCCTCCAATGTGACGCCGGAAAAGGACATGCGTAAAGCAGAAGAAATGGGGGCCTATATCAACCTGGATGACGCCACCTATGTGGACTTTCTGGAGCGCCTGGGCCCGGTGCCGGAGACGGTGTGCCTGCGGTATAACCCAGGCGGCTCCTTCAGCCTGGGCAACACCATTATGGATATGCCCCGGGACGCCAAGTACGGCATGACCGAAGACCAGATGGCAGGCGCCATCAACCGGCTGATGAAGCTGGGCACCAAGCATTTCGGCATCCATGCGTTCCTGGCCTCCAACACCACCACCAATGAGTATTACCCGGAGCTGGCCAGCCAGCTGTTCCGCCTGGCGGTACGGCTGAAGAATGCCACCGGGGCGGACTTCCGATTCATCAATCTCTCCGGCGGTATCGGCGTGGACTACCGGCCGGAGCAGCCAAGCTGCAACATCCAGACCATCGGAGATGGGGTCCGGACCAAGTTTGAGCAGATCATGACCCCGGCGGGACTGGGGGATGTGGCGATCTTCACAGAGCTGGGCAGGTTCATGCTGGCTCCCTATGGCCACCTGGTCTCCACGGTGCTCCACCAGAAGCACATCTATCGGGAGTATATCGGTCTGGACGCCTGCGCTACGGACCTGATCCGTCCTGCTATGTACGGCGCCTATCACCACATCACCGTCCTGGGTAAGGAGGACGCCATCCTGGACCATGTATATGACGTGACCGGCGGCCTGTGTGAGAACAACGATAAGTTCGCCATCGAGCGGAGCCTGCCCGCCATCGAGCGGGGGGATATCGTGGTGATCCACGACACCGGCGCCCACTGCTACTCCATGGGCTACAACTACAACGGCAAGCTTCGCTCCGCTGAGGTCCTGCTCCATGAGGATGGTACCTTCCAGAAGATCCGCCGGGCAGAGACACCTATGGATTATTTTGCGACGCTGGACTGCACAGAGTTCACATTCCACAATTGATTTATACAGACTGCACAAAAAATAGAAAAAATTTCTTCGCTTGCCCTGTGGACTTCGTCAATAATTGTTCATGCTTTTCTGGGCACCCCATGCTATAATAAGATAGACAGCGGGAATCTCCCGCAGCGGAAAGGAAGCATGGTATGAACAACATATTGTTTTTTCTGATGCCCAAGGCAATGTGCGCTTACCTATACGACGACTACACCATCCGGCAGGCCATGGAAAAGATGGAGTCCGCCGGCTATTCCTCCATCCCCATCCTCAACCGCCACGGGGAGTACCGGGGCACTTTGACAGAGGGTGACCTCCTATGGGCCCTGAAGTACATATGCTATATGGATATGCGCCAGGCGGAAGCCCACCGCATCGGCGAGATCGAACGCCGGAAGGACAATGTTCCTGTCCGGGTCACCACCTCCATGCACGACCTTATTGACCGGGCCTCCACCCAGAATTTCGTCCCCGTGGTGGACGATAAGGATGCCTTCATCGGCATCGTCACCAGAAGATCCATTATTCAGTACTGCAAACAGACGCTGTTTCCGGAGGACTGATGATTGACAACCACCCTTCCCTGTGATAAAATAAGCACCGAAAGTGAATACCAGTTTCAGTGCTCCCGGGCCGGTTGGGTTTGGGGAGAGAATAGGGAATCGGGTGGAAGTCCCGAGCGGTACCGCCACTGTAAGCGTGGAGGCTTTGCCCAAGAGCGAAAGCGGGTCATTGGATGTTTCCGAGAAGACCGGGCAGGGCTTAGGATGCGCAAGCCAGGATACCTGCTGAATTTGGGTTTTCGTCGGGGCCTGCAAGTACGGGCAGTCCGGCGGCTTTTGGCGCAGAAATACGGCTGCGGCAGTTTTGGTAGCTGCCGCAGTCTTTTTGCTTTTTCCGGTGCTGTAAAAGTGGTTTCCCCCTTACCCGCCTCCAACAGATTGCCCTCCGGAAAAGGAACCTGCGTGAACTGAAAAGGGGAGGTGGTCCGCCTCCCCTTTATTTTTTATGAAAGATGAAACCGCGGCGGTATACGGATACTGCGGCGGTTTTTATGGGTGTATGCTATGGAAAAAGAACTGCCTCGGGTGCTGATCGCGGGCACCAACAGTGGTTGCGGAAAAACCACTCTGGTCTCCGGGCTGCTGACGCTGCTGAACCGCAGGGGGATCAAGCTGTGCTCTTTTAAGTGCGGGCCGGACTATATTGACCCCATGTTCCATGCCTCCGCCCTCCACACTCCCTGCCGGAATCTGGATCTGCAGTTTTTGGATGAAAACATGCTCAGGTTTCGGATGGCCGCCGGAAGCGAAGGCTTCTGCCTGGCGGTGACGGAGGGGGTCATGGGTTTTTACGACGGGGTGGGCCTTACCACCCGGGCCAGTTCCTATGAGGTGGCCAAGGTCACAGGAAGCCCAGTGATCCTGACGGTGGATGCCCGAGGAGCGGCCCACTCGGTGCTGGCAGTGATCGGGGGATTCCGAAGCCTTCACCCGGACAGTGGTATTCGGGGGGTCATCCTGAACCGGTGCTCTGCCATGCTGTATCCCAAGCTGAAAGCGGCGATTCTGGAGCAGTTCGGCGGGCAGATCCATCCGCTTGGCTATGTGCCGAGGCTCCCGGAATGCAGCTTAGAGAGCCGCCACCTGGGGCTCATCACCGCCCAGGAAATGGATGATCTACAGCAAAAGCTGAACCTTCTGGCGGACAATCTGGAAAAAAGTCTGGATGTGGAAGGCATTCTCGCCCTGGCTGCCTCAGCGGAGCCCTTGCGTTATACGCGGCCAGAGCTGCCGAAACGGGGAGACCCCGTCCGGGTGGCGGTGGCCAAGGATAAGGCCTTTTGCTTCTATTATCAGGATAATCTGGATTTGCTGACGGACCTGGGGGCAGAAATCGTGCCCTTTTCTCCGCTGGAAGACAGCGGACTTCCGAAAAATATCCAAGGCCTGTATCTAGGCGGCGGCTACCCGGAATTATATGCCGTCCAACTGGAAGAAAATACCTCTATGCGGCAAAGCATCCGGGCAGCTCTGAATGGGGGCCTCCCCTGCATTGCCGAATGCGGGGGCTTTCTATACCTGCAGCAAAGCCTGGACGGCCACGCAATGGTAGGAGCCCTTCCCGGGCAGTCTCACAATACGGGAAAGCTCTCCCGGTTCGGCTATGTGACCCTGAAGGCAAGGCGCGACAACCTTCTCTGTGCCGCCGGGGAAATGATCCCGGCCCACGAATTTCACTATTATGACACGACGGACAACGGGGAGGCCTTCCGGGCGGAAAAGGCCGACGGGCGAAGCTGGGACTGCGGCGTTGCCACGGAAACCCTCTACGCCGGGTTCCCCCACTTCCATTTTTACGCGAACCCGACTATGGCGGCCCGGTTTTTAGACACCTGCCGAAAGGAGAAGAACCATGCTTGAAATTGTAAAACCCATGGACATTGAAAAGCGGAGTTTCGAGATCATCACGGAGCTCCTGGGGGATACCCCCATCGCACCGGAGAATGAATTGGTGGTGAAACGGGTGATCCACACATCTGCCGATTTCGACTACGCAAAGAATCTCTACTTTTCCACAGACGCTGTGAAAAAGGGTATCGAGGCCCTGCGGTCCGGCTGCGACATTGTCACGGACACCCAGATGGCAAAAGCGGGGATCAACAAAACCATTCTTGGAAAGCTGGGAGGCCAGGTCCACTGCTTCATGTCCGACGAGGATGTGGCGGCGGAGGCCAAAAGACGAGGGGTGACCCGGGCTATGGTCTCCATGGAGAAAGCGGCGGAATTGAAAAAGCCCTGCATTTTTGCCATCGGCAACGCCCCAACGGCCCTGATTTCCATCAAAGAGCTCATGGAGGCGGGGAAGCTCCACCCGGCGCTCGTCATCGGTGTGCCTGTGGGCTTTGTAAACGTGGTGGAGAGCAAGGAAGAGCTGATCGCCACCGGCGCGCCATGCATTGTGGCCCGGGGCCGGAAGGGCGGCAGCAACGTGGCCGCCGCCATCTGCAACGCCATGCTGTATCAAATCACCCGATAACCATGGAAGAATTCGTAGAAAAAGACGGAAAAAAGCTCCGCCTGGGCTACACCACCGGCTCCTGTGCCGCGGCGGCGGCCAAGGCGGCGGGGTGGATGCTCTTAACGGGACGGGAGAAGAATGCCATCGGCCTGCACACCCCGAAAGGCCTGGACCTGACGCTGACGGTCCATGACATTGCCCAGGAAGAGGAAAGCGTCTCCTGCGCCATTGAAAAAGACGGGGGAGACGATCCGGACATTACCGCCGGAGCGTATGTTTACGCAAAAGTGTCCCTGATCCCGGAGCAGCAGGTGGATATTGACGGCGGCTTCGGTGTAGGCAGGGTGACGAAGCCGGGACTGGACCAGCCGGTTGGAAATGCCGCCATCAATTCTGTGCCAAGAAAAATGATCGAAGAGAACCTGTGGGAGATCGCCCGGGCCCTGGACTATTCCGGGGGCTTCCGAGTGGTGATCTCTGTGCCCCTGGGTGAGGAATTGGCGAAAAAAACCTTCAACCCCCGGCTGGGTATTGTGGGGGGGATCTCCATTCTGGGTACTACCGGCATTGTGGAGCCCATGAGTGAAAAAGCCCTGGTGGATACCATCCGGGTGGAGCTGCGGCAGAAGCGGCTGCTGGGCAGTATGGTGCTTCTGACCCCCGGCAACTACGGCTGCGATTTTTTGAAGGACGGCCTGGGGGTAGATCCCCAGAAGGCGGTCCAGGTCAGCAATTTTATTGGAGACGCCATCGATATCTGCAAGGAGCTGAGTTTCCAAAGGATCGTCCTGGTGGGCCACATCGGCAAGCTCGTCAAGCTGGCCGGGAACATGATGAACACCCACTCCAAATACGGCGACTGCCGGGGGGAGATCCTCTGCGCCCTGGCGGGCTGCGAGGGGGTGCCTACGGAGGTGCTCCGGGAAATGCTGGACTGCGTCAGCTGCGACGAAATGCTGCGGCTCCTGCCCCAGGACAAACGGGAGGCGGTGCTGGGTCGCCTGACGGCCCGGATCCACAAGAATCTCCAATACCGGGCAGGGGAAGAAACGAAAATCGAGTGTATGTACTTCTCCAAGGTCTACGGCCTTTTGGGGGAGACGGAAAACGCAAGAGCGTTTTTGAAAGAAATATAGGAGGTATATTACATGGTACATTTTGTAGGCGCCGGCTGCGGCGCGGTGGACCTGATCACCGTCCGGGGGGCAAGGCTCCTGTCGGAAGCCGATGTGGTGATTTATGCCGGATCCCTGGTGAATCCGGAGCTCTTAAACTACTGCAAGCCCGGCTGTGAAATTCACAACAGCGCGAAAATGACGCTGGCGGAGACCACCGCCGTTATCGTCAAGGCGGAGTTCGAGGGCAAGACCACGGTCCGGCTCCATACCGGCGATTCCAGCATCTATGGGGCCGTCCGGGAACAGTTTGACGAGCTGATCCCCCTGGGCATCGAATATGATGTGACCCCCGGCGTCAGCGCCTTCTGCGGGGCGGCCGCCTCCCTGAAGCAGGAGTTCACCCTGCCGGAGGTGAGCCAGACCGTTATCATCACCCGGCAGTCCGGCAAGACCCTGGTGCCGGAAAAGGAGAGCATCCGGTCTTTGGCTGCCCACCGGGCCACCATGTGCCTGTACCTCAGCACCCGTCTGACGGAGCAGCTCCAGCAGGAGCTTTTGGAGGGGGGCTACCCTGGCTCTACCCCGGTGGCCATCGTCTTCAAGGCCAGCTGGCCGGATGAGCGCATCTACCACTGCACGGTGGACACTCTCCACAAAACCGTGACGGAGAACGACCTGACCCGGACCAGCCTGATTATTGTAGGGGACTGCATGGGGGAGAAGTACGCCAAGTCCTACCTATACGACCCCAGCTATGACCGGCCCTTCCACGAGGCGGCCACCAAATGAAGCTGGCGGTATTCGCCTTTACCCGCCGGGGGTGTATGTTGGCCAAAAGGGCCAAAGAAGCCCTCAAGGCGGAGGAGACACGCCTGGTCACCATGGAAAAGTTCGGTTTTTCCGGGTTTGAAGCCTACCGTCCGCCTTTAAGCGGGTGCATGGAGACTTATTTTCACTGGGCAGATACGATCCTTTTCATCGGAAGCACCGGTATGGCCGTCCGGGCCATTGCCCCCTGGGTGAAGGACAAGAAGACGGACCCGGCGGTACTGGTGATGGACGAGGGGGGCACCTTCGTCATCTCCCTGCTCTCCGGCCACATCGGCGGGGCCAACGCCATGGCAAGGCGCTTGGCGGAGGCAATGAGGGCCCAGCCCATCATCACCACGGCCACGGATGTGGAGGGGAAATTCTCCGTAGACACCTGGGCCACGGAGCGGGGCTGCCACATCTCGGATATGACCCTTTGCAAGGAAGTTTCCGCCGCTATTTTGGAGCATCCCATCCCCATCTGCGGAGAATATCTGCCTTTTTCCCAACTGCCCACAGGCCTTGTGGAAAAAGAAGAGGGGAAGCTCGGCATCTATGTGGGCATCCACAACCGGAAGCCCTTTGAAAAGACCTTGATTTTGACCCCCAGAGTCCTGACCTTAGGTCTGGGCTGCCGGAGAGGCACTCTGAAGGAGGCCATTGAAGAAGCCGTTCAGGCCGTATTCCAGGAACATGACCTGCGGACTGAAGCCATTGCCCGGGGGGCTTCCATTGATTTGAAAGCCAACGAGCAGGGGCTGCTGGATTACTGCACAGAGCTGGGATTTCCTGTGGAATTTTTCACGGCGGAGGAATTGAAGGCTGTCCCCGGGGACTTTACCCCCTCCCCCTTTGTCCAGTCCGTTACCGGGGTGGACAATGTGTGCGAACGGGCTGCCGTATTGGCCGGGGGAGATCTCATCGTCCACAAAACTGCCCATAACGGTGTCACCGTTGCCGTGGCGGAACAAAGAGGAGAAAAATTATGAAACTATATGTGGTGGGCATTGGCCCTGGAAACATGGAAAATATGACCCTGAAAGCCCACAGGGCCCTGGAAGACTGTCAGGTGATCGTGGGCTACCCGGTCTATGTGGACCTGGTGAAGGACAGCTACCCTGGCAAGGAGCTGCTGTCCACCCCCATGACCCAGGAGGCGGACCGGTGCCGCATGGCCATTGAGGAGGCACGGAAGGGGAAAACCGTGGCGATGGTCTGCTCCGGCGACAGCGGCATCTACGGCATGGCCTCCCTGGTGTATGAGCTCCTGGGAGAAGCGAAGGATGTGGAGGTAGAGGTAGTTCCCGGTCTCACCGCGGCCTGCAGCGGCGGCGCGGTGCTGGGGGCGCCCCTGACCCATGATTTTGCTGTTATCAGCCTCTCGGACCGGCTGACGCCCTGGGAGAAAATTGAGAAACGGCTGGACTATGCCGCCCAGGCGGACTTATCCATCGTCATTTACAACCCCAGAAGCCACGGAAGACCCGATAACCTGAAAAAGGCCTGTAATATCCTCCTGAAGACCCTTCCGGCGGACCGGCCCTGCGGGGTGGTCCGGAATATCGGAAGAGAGGGCCAGGAGAAGTTCCTGCTGACATTACGGGAGCTCCGGGACTTTGACGCGGACATGTTCTGCACCGTGTTCGTGGGCAACGCCCAGACCAAGGTCATCGGGGAGCACCTGGTGACTCCCAGAGGATACCGGGATGTATAAACTCTGTGTCTTTGCCGGGACCTCCGAGGGGCGGCAACTGGTGAAATGGCTTTCTTCCTTCGATGGGCTGTCTGTTACCGCCTGTGCCGCCACGGAGTACGGCGGGGAGCTTCTGGAGGAGATCCCCGGGGTGAAGGTCTCTGCCCAGCGGCTGGATGAGGGACAGATGGAAGCTTTTTTTCGGGATGAGGATTTTGACTATGTGGTGGACGCCACCCATCCCTATGCCCCCATTGTGACGGAGAATATCCGCACCGCCTGTACGGCCACCGGCACAAAATATCTGCGCCTTCTGCGGGACGGCGGCCTGCCGGAGGACTGCGTTTGTGTGGATTCTACTGTGGAGGCGGCGCGGTGGCTCTCCCACCGGGAGGAAACCGTGCTGCTGACGATTGGCAGCAAGGAACTGGCGGCTTACCAGGGGCTCCCCGGCTTTTCGGAGCGGTATTACGCCCGGGTGCTGCCGGTGGCGGATAGTATTGAATTATGTAAACAAGCGGGAGTTCCAACGGCCCACATCATCGCCATGCAGGGCCCCTTCACAAAAGAACTGAACGAGGCCATTCTTCATGCCACAGGAGCCCGGATTTTGGTGACCAAACAGACGGGCACCAAGGGGGGCTTCTGGGAAAAGGTGGAGGCGGCGAGAGACGCCGGAGCCCAGCTGCTGGTGATCGGCCGACCGGACCATGTGGCGGGACTGTCCTTCCAGGAGACGGCGGCCTTTTTGTGCAGAGAGCTGGGCCTGACCCCCAGAAAACAGGTGACCATTGTGGGTATCGGCCCCGGGGACCGGGAGCACCGGACCTTAGCGGCGGAAAAGGCCATCAGCCAGGCGGACTGCCTCATCGGCGCAAAGCGGATGCTGGAGGCAGTTGCCGCCCCGGGCCAGACCCGGGAAGAGCAGATCGCCTCGGAAAAAATTGTGGAGTCCATTGCCGCCCACCCGGAGTGCACCCGGTTCACCGTGGTCATGGCGGGGGACGTGGGCTTTTACAGCGGCACCAAGAAGCTGCTGCCCTTACTGAAGGACTGCGAAGTCACTTTGGAGCCGGGCTTATCCAGCCTAGTGATGCTTTGCGCAAAACTGGGGACCTCCTACGAGAATGTGACCCCCGTGAGTCTCCATGGAAGGGACTGCGACATTGCCCGGGAGCTTCGCCAGCATAAGCGGATTTTTGCCCTTGTGGGAGGCGAAAACGGCATGGGGGCGCTGTGCCGGACTCTGACGGATGCCGGCCTGGGGGACGCCAGGGTAAGTGTTGGCGAGGCCCTGGGGTACCCTGAGGAGAAAATCACACAAGGGACTGCTGAGGCACTTTCCCAAAAGACCTTCCACAAGCTCAGCGTGGCCCTCATCGAATGGAATGGGCAGACCGTCGTCACCCATGGCCTTCCCGATGAAACCTTCCTGCGGGGCAGCCACAAAAACGGCACCCCGGTGCCTATGACCAAGCGGGAGATCCGTGCGGCGGCTCTCAGTCACCTGGAGCTGACAGCGGATGCTATCTGCTGGGACATTGGCGCGGGCACCGGCAGCGTAGCCATTGAAATGGCCCTTCAGGCATATGGGGGCCAGGTATACGCCGTGGAAAAAAAGCCGGAAGCCCTGGCCCTGCTCCGGGAGAACACCGCCCGGCTCCATGTGGTGAACCTCACGGCGGTGGAGGGGCTGGCCCCGGCGGCCTGTGCCGATCTCCCCGCTCCTACCCATGTATTCATTGGCGGCAGCTCCGGCCAGATGGAGGCATTGCTGACCCTGATTTGGGAGAAGAACCCCCAGGCCCGGGTTGTGGCTACAGCGGTGGCCCTGGAAACTGTGGGAGAGCTGGCACGGTGCGCAAAGATATACGGCGGAGAGGGTCTGTGCATCACTGCCGCCAATACAAGAGCTGCGGGCCCATACACATTGATGCAGGGACAGAACCCTGTTTACTTATTTACCTTCCCGGGGAGGGGCAGCCATGAAGCATGAGCTCTTCTATGCCCTCCTGCTGGGCTTTCTCCTGGATTGCCTGCTGGGGGATCCCCGGACCATTCCACACCCGGTGGTGCTTATGGGCAGGCTGATTTCCCTTCTGGAAAAGGCCTTCCGGGCTCTGTTTCCCAAGACAAGGCTGGGAGAAAATCTGGCGGGAGGGTGCATCTGGGTCCTTACCGTGGCGGTGAGCTTCCTGATCCCCTGGGGACTTCTGCATCTGGCGGGATGCCTGAGTCCCTGGCTGCGGCTGGTTCTCCAGGCTGTTTTCTGCTGGCAGGTGCTGGCGGCCAAGAGCCTGAGGCAGGAGAGCATGAAGGTCTACGAGGCCTTGAAAACCGGCACCATCGAGGACGCCCGTCACGCCGTCTCTATGATCGTGGGCCGGGATACCCAGGCCCTGGACGCGGATGCCGTCACCCGGGCGGCGGTGGAGACCGTGGCGGAGAACTGCTCCGACGGCGTCATCGCTCCTATGCTCTACTTCGCCTTGGGCGGCGGCCCCCTGGCCCTTGCCTACAAGGCGGTGAACACCATGGACTCCATGCTGGGCTATGTGGAGCTGCCCTATAAAAACGTGGGTCTGGTCCCGGCCAGAATGGACGACGTGTTCAACTTCCTGCCTGCCCGGATCAGCGGCATTCTGATGCTGCTGGCCGGTGGGATTTTGGGCCTGAATTTTAAAAACGGCTGGAAAATCTTCCTTCGGGACCGGTACAACCACGCCAGCCCCAACTCTGCCCAGACAGAGTCCGCCTGCGCCGGGCTCCTGGGTCTCCGGCTGGCGGGGGACGCTTACTATCATGGCGTCCTGCACAAAAAGAAATATATTGGCGATGCCCTGCGGCCGATTACGCCGGAGGACATCCCCTTGAGCAACCGGCTCATGTACGCCACGGCTATTGTGACGCTGGTTATCTGCCTGATTCTGCTTTCGAGGTAACGCAATGCTCTATTCCACCCCCAACCCCCACGGCGGGGATCTCTATTCCCGGAAAATCCTTCTGGATTTTTCCGCCAACATCAACCCCTACGGCACCCCGGAGGCGGTGAAACGGGCGGTTACAGACAGTGTCAATGATCTGTGCCACTACCCGGACCCCTACTGCCGGGAGCTGGTGGAGGCCATCAGCGCATTTGAAGGGGTCTCCAAAGATAACATTCTCTGCGGCAACGGGGCGGCGGAGCTGATTTTCTCCTTCTGCGGCTGCCTGCACCCGAAAAAGGTCCTGATCCTGGACCCCTGCTTCAGCGAGTACGAAACAGCCCTGAGGGCTGTCGGCAGCGAGACGGCCCACTTTCCCCTGAAAAAGGAAGAGAATTTCCGGATGACAGAAGAATTCCTGCCTTTTTTGGAGGCCTTTGACGGGGATGCCTTGATGCTCTGCAATCCCAATAATCCTACAGGCCAGATCATTTCCCGGGAAATGCTGGAGAAAATTCTGACCATCTGTAAACGAAAGGGCATCTTCCTCTTTATCGACGAGTGCTTTCTGGACCTGACAGATGGAGGAGCGGGCATCACTATGAAGCCCTACCTGGATACCCACGAAAATCTCTTCCTACTGAAAGCCTTTACCAAAAGCTACGGCATGGCGGGACTGCGGCTGGGCTACTGCCTCAGCGGCAATTCCGTTTTGCTCCAGGCCATGGGCCAGACCACCCAGCCCTGGAATGTATCCATTCCTGCCCAAAAGGCCGGGGTGGCGGCGCTGAAACAGACCGCTTTTCTGGAAAAGGCCAAAAGAACCATCCGGGAGCAGCGGGAAGTGCTGACCGCAGGCCTCCGGGCGCTGGGGCTGCGGGTCATTGATTCCCGTACAAACTACATTCTCTTCTATTCCGCCAAGGAGCTCCGGGAGCCCCTGTTGGAACGGGGCATCCAGATCCGTTCCTGTGCCAACTATCCCGGTTTGGAAGCGGGCTGGTACCGCATCGCCGTGAAGCTGCCGGAGGAAAATGAGACCTTGCTGGCGGCCCTGAAAGAAATATTGGAGGGAACACCATGGCAATGAACATTATGATCCAGGGCACCATGTCCAATGCCGGCAAGAGTCTGCTGGCGGCGGGGCTGTGCCGGATATTCAAACAGGACGGCTACCGGGTGGCCCCCTTTAAGAGCCAGAATATGGCCCTGAACTCCTTCATCACCGAGGCCGGGGGCGAAATGGGCCGGGCCCAGGTGGTCCAGGCCGAGGCGGCGGGGGTGAAGCCCGACGTGCGGATGAACCCCATCCTCCTGAAGCCCACCACCGATGTGGGCAGCCAGGTCATCGTAAACGGGGTGGCCATGGGCAATATGCGGGCCATGGAATACTACCGCCGGAAGCGGGAGTTTGTGCCCCAAATCCTGGAAAGCTACCACTCCCTGGCCGCCGAAAACGACATTATCGTCATCGAGGGAGCCGGAAGCCCGGCGGAGATCAATCTGAAGCAGGAGGACATCGTCAATATGGGTCTGGCCCAGCTGGTGGACGCCCCCGTGCTGCTGGTGGGCGACATTGACCGGGGCGGCGTCTTTGCCCAGCTCTACGGCACGGTAGCCCTGCTGGAAGAGCAGGAGCGTGCCCGGATCAAGGGCACCGTGGTGAACAAATTCCGGGGAGACCGGGCCATTTTGCAGCCCGGTATTGAAATTCTGGAAAAGCTCTGCGGGGTCCCCGTTGCCGGCGTGGTGCCCTATATGCACCTGGACATTGACGACGAGGACAGCCTCTCCACCCGCTTCGACCGGGGCACCGCCCGGAAAGATATTGACATTGCCGTAGTGAAGCTGCCGCGGATCTCCAACTTTACGGACCTGGCTCCCCTGGAGCGTATCCCCAATGTGTCTGTGCGCTACATTGAAAAGCCGGAAAGCCTCATGGAGCCGGATATGATCGTCCTCCCCGGTACAAAAAGCACCATTGCGGACCTCCAGTGGCTCCGGCAGAACGGCCTGGAGGCGGCCATTCTCCACGCCCAGGACCGGGGCAGCATTGTCTTCGGCATCTGCGGCGGCTACCAGATGCTGGGCGAGACTGTCTCCGACCCGGACCAGGTAGAGGCCGCCGGGGTCACGGCCATCCGGGGCCTGGGACTGCTGCCTATGGAGACCGTGTTCCACGGGGAGAAGGTCCAGCGCCAGACCGAGGGTACCTTCGGCACGGTCCATGGGCCCCTCAGCAGCCTCTCGGGCCTCAAATACCGGGGCTACGAAATTCACATGGGCAGAAGCGAAGCCCCCTTGCCGCCCATCACTGCCGGGAACAATGTCTATGGCACTTACATCCACGGCGTCTTCGACGAAGCGGGCGTCGCCCAGGCCGTGGTCTCCGACCTCTGCCGCCGGAAGGGCCTGGACCCCTCCGCCGCCCAGGCATTTGACCCGGAAGCCTACAAACAGCAGCAGTATGACAAGCTGGCAAAAGGCGTCCGGGAGGGGCTGGACATGGAGTTTGTGTACAAAGTGCTGGAACGAAAGATATAAAAGAAAACCCTCTCCTGGGAGAGGGCGGACCGGGCGCGGCCCGGGACGGGAGTGGGGCGGTACGCAGAACCGAGTGTGTACCGCCCCTCATCCGTCTCGGCTTCGCCGAGCCACCTTCCCCCAGGGGAAGGCTTTTTTTAAAAATCCGGAATATACCCTGTATCCGCCGCTTCCTTCTCCTGGGTGAACCCCTCTAAATCATTCAGGAACATCCAGCTGAGGACCGCGTCGTATTCTTCATCGGTGATCCGTCGGTCTAGGGGCGGCTGCTGGACCCCCACAGGGGTATACTGCCGCATGAGACTCACCAGCACCTCCCCGGGCCGGAAGGTTTCACCGATCCAGTCCAACACCTTCAGGGAGTTTTCCACCTGCCCGGGGAGGATCAGGTGCCGGATGATGGTGCCCCGGACCACCTTATCCCCCTGCCACACAATGGGCCCGGTCTGCCGGACCATCTCTCGGATGGCAGCCTTGGCAACCTCCGGGTAGTCTCCCGCCCGGGAGAGCCGGGCCGCCAGAAGGGGAGAGGCGTATTTCATGTCCGGCAGGTAGATGTCCACCAGCCCTTCCAATTCCTTTAGCGTCTCCACCCGCTCATAGCCGCCGGAGTTGTACACCACCGGCACCGGGAGCTTCGGCGTCAGGGCGGGGATCAGGGTTGGCAGAAACTGGGTAGGGGTCACAAGGTCAATATTCTCCGCCCCCTGGGCGATCAGGTCCTCCATGGCTTGGTGGAGCTGTACGGAGTCCATGGGTTCCCCCACCGGGGCAGCGCTGATGGCCCCGTTCTGGCAGTAACAGCACCGCAAGGTGCAGCCGCCGAAAAACACTGCCCCGCTGCCGCCAGAGCCCGCCAGGGCGGGCTCTTCCCATTTATGGATCATGGTTTTGGCCACCAGGGCGATGTCTGGGCAGCGGCAGAGGCCCAGCCGGCCCTTGGTCCGGTCTGCGCCGCACATCCGGGGGCAGAGGGTACAATTGCTGTAGTCCATATATTGACTCCTTTGCGTTTCTATCGGGTATTTTAGCATTTTTGAGAAAAAAGCGCAAGAGCCGCTTTACCC
Organism: Faecousia sp.; assembly: GCA_050873165.1. GTDB lineage: Bacteria > Bacillota > Clostridia > Oscillospirales > Oscillospiraceae > Faecousia. The sequence goes on along the minus strand of JBNMIH010000009.1, from coordinate 10,977 downwards.
CGGTCCTGAATTATGGTATCATACATGAAAAACGGAACCGAATGCAAAGGAGAACCCTATGCTGCTGAAAAATCAAGTATACGAGGCGGAAATCACGGACTATACCACGGAAGGCCAGGGAATTGCCCACATTGAGGGCTGTGCGGTCTTCATCCCCAATGCCATTGCCGGGGAGAAGGTCGTGGTGCGCATCGAGAAGGCCCGGAAGACCTGGGCGGCGGGAAAAATTACCCGGATTCTGGAAAAATCCCCCCACCGGGTGAACCGGGAGTGCCCCGTGGCGAAAAAGTGCGGCGGCTGCGACTTCTGGCACATGGATTATGACGAGGAGTGCCGGCTGAAGGCCCAGCGGGTCAAAGACTGCCTGAACCGCATCGGCGGGGAGTCCATCGAAGAGATGCCCATCCTGGGGGCTCCCACCTGCCTGGGCTACCGGAACAAAGCCCAGTATCCCGTGGCCAGCGAGAAAGGCCGGGCCTACGCCGGATTCTTCCAGGCAGGCACTCACCAGGTGGTGGAAAACGACCGCTGTCGGATCCTCCCGGAGGAGACAGACCGGGTCAAGGATATTGTAGTAGATTATGTAAACAAATATCATGTTCCCGTCTACGACGAACAGACAGGCCGGGGCCTCCTGCGGCATATCTATGTCCGCCGGGGGGCGGTGTCCGGCCAGATCCTGGTCTGCCTGGTGGTCAACGGCGACGGCCTGCCCAAGACCTCCGCCCTCATTGACAGTCTGAAAGCTGTGCCGGGCTTTGCCACCCTGGTCCTCAGTATCAACACCAAGAAGGGAAACGCCGTATTAGGAGACAAATTCGTCACCCTCTACGGCTCTGGATACATTGAAGATACCCTCTGTGGTCTGAATTTCCGCCTGTCTCCCCGGTCCTTTTACCAGGTGAACCACCACCAGGCCCAGCGGCTCTATGAGGCCGCTATCTCCCTGGCGGAGATCGGTAAAGAGGACCTGGTGCTGGACCTGTACTGCGGTGTGGGCACCATCACCTTAGCCATGGCCTCCGCCGCCGGGAAAGTAATGGGCGTGGAGGTCATCCCCCAGGCTGTGGAGGACGCCAAGGACAACGCCGCCCGGAACCACATCGATAACGCCGAATTCTTCTGCGCCGATGCCGGGGCCGCCGCCCTGCGGCTGGAGGCGGAGGGCATTCATCCGGACATCATCACCGTGGACCCCCCAAGAAAGGGCCTGAGCCTGGACGCCATCGAGGCCATCACCAGAATGTCCCCCAAGCGCCTGGTCTACATCTCCTGCGACCCCGCCACCCTGGCCCGGGATGTGGCTCTGCTGAAGGAGCGGGGCTTCGGAGTAAAAAAGGCAATGTGCGCAGATTTGTTCCCGAGGTGCAGCCATGTAGAAGGTGTGTGCTTGCTGACGCGGGAGTGATGAGCGCATTGGCCTTGACAATTTTTCCGATCCGCTCTATAATAAAAATATAAGGGGGCGCCTGTTGGTAACAAGCATCCCCTTGTGGTGGGACCCCAGACGGTTGCCACAACATAAAACTTATTCGTCAGAGCGCCTAGCGCTCAAATCAGTGAGTCGTCTGTTGGCGCAGACGGCTCACTTCTTTTTATCGTACAAATACAGTGCGAGAGACACGATGCTGACGGGACCCCGGAGCTGATTTTCGGGGACAATGTCACCGCGGCGGTGTTTACCTTCCTAGACGGTCAATTGATGAAAATTGCGGATATCTGTTTCCCGGGAACCGTCTGGTGCGTGAATGGCATCTGCTTTGGTGGGAACAGCCTGGCGGCCGTCTGCGACGGTTCCGGAGGCTCTGCGTTCGTAATGTTCGGCTATATAGACGGAGTCTGGCAGCTGGGCCGGTATACGCAGCTTTGCGATATGGAGCCCACCGTCAATGGGCGAACTGCCACTGTAGAGGACATTGAGAAAATCCACACCACGGACTGGCAGATATTGGAAACCGAAATCAAGGAGCGTGTCCACTTGGTCGAGGACAACGGATGGGCTGTGCTGCTGGATCCCGGGGAAAGAATTGCGGTGGATGAGGCGATGGACTGGAGCAGGTTTGCGTGGTAAAATGACCAACCTGGAAAAACTGCCGAATGCAGGTACTTATAAACCAGGCCGACATTGTCAGCAGGATAATGCTTGATATTGCCACTGATTCCAGTTATACTAAATGCAACTCTTTTCTCTTAAATATTCCGAGGAGATGTATCATTATGGCTGACAGTCAGAAATTCTATCAGGATATTTCCATTTTATTGAATGATGCCAGGAGACGTGTCAAAACAGCGGTGAATACGACAATGGTGTATACTTACTATGAAATTGGACGGAGAATCGTAGAAGAAGAACTGAATGGCATGAATCGAGCAGCATATGGGCAGCAGGTTATACAGGGACTATCTGAGTATTTGACAAAACAGTTTGGAAAGGGATTTTCGGTTGCCAATCTAAAAAATATCCGTCAGTTTTATACAGTTTTTTCAAAGGATAAGATTGGCGAAACAGTGTTTAGCCAATTTCAGAATCTTCCGACAGTTGCCGAAGGAAGAAAATTCGGCCTGAGTTGGTCCCATTATCTAAAACTAATGCGGATACAGAACACAGATGAACGGCATTTTTATGAAATCGAGGCAATTAAGAATGATTGGAGCCTCTCTGAATTGAAACGTCAATATGACAGTTCTCTGTATGAGCGGCTGGCATTGAGCAGGGATAAGGATAAGGTTATGCTTTTGGCTCAGAAAGGGCAGGTCATAGATACACCGACAGATGTTGTGAAAGACCCTTATATTTTAGAATTCTTGGGATTGCCGGAACTCCCCATATACTCGGAATCCGAATTGGAGACCCGTATTATTGATCATTTGCAGCATTTTTTACTGGAACTTGGAACTGGGTTTGCTTTTGTTGGCAGACAGGTCCGCTTCACCTTCAATGAAGAACATTTTCGGGTGGATTTGGTCTTCTACAATCGCTTGCTGCGTTGTTTTGTCCTGTTTGACTTGAAAATTGGAGAATTAAAGCATCAAGATATTGGGCAGATGCAGATGTATGTCAATTATTATGACCGTAAGGTGAAACTTCCAGAGGAAAATCCTACAATTGGTATTGTACTGTGCAAGGATAAGAACAATGCGGTTGTAGAAATGACGTTGCCGGAAGATAACACACAGATTTTTGCTAGCAAGTATGAAACGGTGTTGCCAAGCAAAGAGAAACTGCGAGAGTTGCTCAATGAGCAAAACGAAGATATAATGTGAGTATTTTGAAGAAACGGAGGTCAACCCATGAGAAAAAGCCAGCTTGTGGCACAACGGAAGGATAACGAAGGAAGTTGACGTTCTATTAAAAATTTCTCAAAAATTTTTTGAACCCCATGCAATATTCCACCCCCTTTTACGCCTATATAAGTGTAAGACAAACATAGGAGGTGATCCCATGGAGGATCAAGGAATTGTGGAGCTGTTCTTTGACAGGTCGGAGCAGGCCATTGTGGAAACGGACAAGAAGTATGGCGGCTACTGCTACACCATCGCCTACAACATTTTAGCCTCCCGGGAGGATTCGGAGGAGAGCGTCAGCGATACCTATTTTTCGGCATGGAATACCATTCCGCCCAGAAAGCCAACGCTCTTGCAGGCGTTCCTGGGGAAAATCGCCCGGCATATCTCCATTGACCGCTGGCGGAAGCAAAGCGCCCAGAAGCGGGGCGGACAGGAGATGATCTTGGCACTGGAGGAGCTGGGGGAGTGTGTGGAGGGCAGCAGTCTGGAGGCGGAAATCTCCCAGCGGGAGCTGGTGCGGCTGCTCAACGCCTTTCTGACGGCGCTGCCGGAAACGGAGCGGAATGTGTTTCTGTGTCGGTACTGGTACATGGACTCCATTGAAACCATTGCAAAAATCACCGGGTTTAGTCAAAGTAAAGTGACCTCTATGCTCCATAGGACCCGGGGAAAGCTCCGAAAGAAGCTTGGGGAGGAGGGCTACGCGGTATGAACGCCATGGATATCGTGACGGGACTGAACGATGTGCGGGACCGCTTCATCATCGACGCCGCGGACTTCCGGCAGGGGAAGCGGAAGGTCCGGCGGCTTCCGAAAAGGAGGCTGTGGCTGATTGCGGCCGTTGTGGCCCTGGCACTGCTGCTGGTGGGGTGTGCTATCGTCTACGCCCTGCGGCTCCAGGACTTAAAGGTGGGGGAGTACCGCTATACTGCGCCCACCGTCTATGACGAGAACGGGGAAGCGGTGCCAGTGCCTACCCATCCGCTGCAAACGGAGCTTTCTACCCAGGGAACAAATCAGCAGGTGCTTATGGAATGGCGTGCCTACTGCCAGGAGTATGAAGCGAACAATGCCCTTGACGAAGGTGAGGCGGCGGAAATACCGGAGCAATACCGGTGGTGGCCCTATGGCTGCTATAGCTGGGAAATGGTGCGAAAGCTGGAGGAAATCGCCGCAAAGTATGACCTGGAATTGCTCTCTTCCAAAGTGGACTGTGAATCTTACGAATCCAATGTCGTGTTTGAGGCACTTGGGGTAGAGAAAGTTTTTGATGGCAGCTGTGAATACGGGAGTGCTTCTTTCTACCCCGAGGGACCGTTTGAACTCACGCTGACTTTTGAACTGGAGGATGCCCAGTGGCCCTATTCCAACTATGCGGATTACCACTATTCCAAGAAGGCCTATTTTGAGCCGGATGTTGTAGTCATGTCCGATTTTGACAATGCGGTCCAGTGGAACTATACCCGGAAAGATGGCTGGAATGTTTTGCTTGCCATGAACCACGAGAAGGCGTTTGTGTTTGCGGACAGTGCGGATGCGTTCATAACCGTATCCCTTGCCTCATTTAAATGGGACAATACAGAAAAAGTGGAGATGCCGCGTTCTGTCCTGGAACAGATTGCGGAAGCACTTGTTTTTTCCGTCCAGCCACATCCGGCGGATATGGCCCAGGTTCCGCAGCTTCTATCAGCTGCCCAGGAAGCTTATGAGGCCCAGCGGGCGCAGAGCAATCAGGCACGGTACACTCAGGGCTACGAGAGCTATATTCAAAACCGCCTGGACCATGCGTCAAGAGACTATGACCTGGGTACCATGTATTACTCACTGTATGATCTCAACGGGGACGGAGTGCAGGAGCTTCTCCCCGGCGGAAAACTGACACTATGGGAGGTGCTGTCGATTCGGGATGGAGAATCGTATCTATACGGTGATTTAACAGGGATGGGTGGCTTTTCCTGCTTTGAAATATGTGAAAACCATGTCCTTGCACTGAAGAACTACGATTCAGAGGACCGCTATTATCTGCGGGCGGACGCGGATGGACTGACCTTCCTGGAAGGACTGCGGAAGATCGATGACACCTGGTATTACCTGCCAGAGTGCCCCGCAGCCAATCCCAGAGACACCGTGAAAATGGCAATTACCGACGAACAGGCGGAAGCGATTATTGCATCCTATGTTCCACTGGAAAATCAGCCGGAACGGCAGCTGATGAAGAATTGGGGACAACCTGTGAAAACCATCCCTTGGACGGACCCCTATGCCCGCTACATTGCGGACATGCAGGACCGGTTTGAAGATTCCGGAAAGTTCACCTACGCGCTGATGGACCTGAACGGAGACGGCGTTGATGAACTGCTGACAAAAGACGTATGGACGAACGCCGACGACCTCGGAAGGCCGGAGTATATGCTGGCGGTTCACACCATTGTGGACGGAAAGCTGGTCACGCCCAAAACTATAGGCTTCACAAGTGTCTGCGAAAACGGTATTTTGATGTACCAGAACCGGGCAGGAACCGAATATGAGTTCTTCAAAATGACCGGCTCCGAGATCGCATCCATCGAACGCATCTGGCAGGACCCGCTGGACCTGTATTGGACCCGATTTGTGGCAAGTGATACCGAGCACAAGGAAACCGCTTTTTCGGAGGAAACCGCCAGGGAGTATGTTGGTGCCTATAAGCCGGTGGAGCTGGCGATGAAGCCCTTTGCGGAGTATCCATTTGGGTAATTGGGCCTTTTCTCCCGCTCAGAGAACAGGAGAAAGCATAAAAGGCATTGAACCCGCTGATGACCATACAGCGCTTCAGTGCCTTTTTGCTTCCAATAAAAATTTTTCTCCCCCTGTGACTTTCCCCCTCCTAAATCCGACTATATGGGTGAAGCACAAAGAAAGGAAGTGTTACCCCTTGGAAGACGCTGAGATCATTGAATTATTTCTGGTCCGGGATGAAGAGGCCATACAGGAAACGGATCGGGCCTACGGCAGAAAGCTGAATACACTGGCCTGGCGGATCTTGCACAGCCGGGAGGACGCGGAGGAGAGCGTCAGCGATACATACCTGGAGACCTGGAAGTCTATTCCGCCTTACCACCCCAAATACTTTTTCGCATTTCTCGCCTCCATCTGCCGTCACCTGTCTTTGGACAAGCTGGATTGGCTATTGGCGGCGAAGCGGAAGGCGGATGTGGTGTCCCTCACCCAGGAAATGGAGCTGGTCATTCCGGACAGCCGGTATGACCAGGCCTTGGAGGGAAAGGAGATCGGCCGGCTGCTGGACGCATTCCTGGAGAGCCTGCCCAAGGACAGCAGACTGGTCTTTCTGCGGCGATACTGGTATCTGGACACCATTGCGGAAATCGCCCAGCGGTATGGCATGACAGAAAGCAAAGTCAAGATGCAGCTGAGCCGCACCAAGGAGAAGCTGCGGGTATTCCTGGAAAAGGAGGACATCCGGGTATGAACGGGAAGGAATTGTTTATAGGACTGTCTTATGTCAGCCGGAAATATATTGACGAGGCGGACAGGGATATGCTGGGCAGAGGCACCAAGGGGACTGTACGGCTGCGGAGGCCCTTGCTGATTGCGGCGTTGGTGGCGCTGGTGGTGCTGCTGGTGGGGTGTGCGGTGGCCTATGCGACCGGATGGTTCCAGCGGGTTTTCTCCATGCGCAGCGATGCACCCCTGTCCGCGGAACAGATCCACTATATTGAAAGCAACGAGCAGCCGGTGGGGCAGACTCAAGGAGAGCAGGACTGGTCCGTCGAATTGAAATCCACCATCTCGGATGGGACCGCGGCCTACCTGGTGTTCCAGGTCACCGCCCCCGACGACATCGACCTGGAGCAATATTTAAACCCGCCCACATTGGACGCCAAGCACCTGATGCCAGGAAATTACAGTGTGGGGAAGAATGCCGCCTATTCTATGGTCATTGCCTCCATCGGGAGCGTGGACCGGGAACGAAACTATATGTATAATGACAGCGGGGACTGGATGGCGGACAACGACGGCAGGGCCAATACCGTCCTGTACTGCATGACCATCTGCTGCAATAAGCTCTACCCGGACCGGCCCCAGACCCTGGAGCAGCCCTTTGGAAAGGACGTTTCCTTCCGCATCCGCTTCATGGGGGTGTACCTGGACTATACCAATACGGCCGTGGCAGAATCCATTGACGCGCGGCACGCCGGTGAGGAGGCGTATATCGCCGACGGTGAGGAAGTGGCGGGCCTTTTCTGCGCCGATGTTCTCACCGACGAAGAATGGGACTTCGAGGTGACCCTGGACGCCGATAACCAGTTCATAGAGCTCATCAACCAGCCAACCACCGCCCAGGCCCGGGTCTACTACTATGCCGACGCGGAGAAATCCTGGGCCTATGAAAAACAGGAACCCATTGACATCCTTTCCTTCCGTATTACCCCCTTCGGTGCCAGCGTCACGTTTGACCTGACCCCGGATATGAACGGAGCATCCCTGGAGACGGACACGGATCAACAGGTCCGCGCCGTCATGAAAGACGGCAGCTCCATTGTGCTCCGATGGGACGGCAGCAAGTTCCTGGCCCAGACACCCATTGTGTTGAGTCAGCTGGACTATGTTTTGCTGGGGGATGGGACGAAGCTGGAGGCGGCAGGCATACTTTTGGCAAAGCTGTCAGAAAACTGAAAGCTTATGGAGGAAACGCATGAAGATGATAGACGCATCCGGTATCGGACCTTTTAGAATTACCAGTGATGGAGATGCGCGTGATGTCCAGGAGATCCACGGGCTGTTGAAGGAATACAATCTCCGCCACCGCGAGGCATCCCAAAGCGTCCCTGTCGGCGTATTTCTGGAGGATGAGACGGGCCAAAAGCTCGCCGGATTGACCGGGGAGACATTTGGCAATTGGCTCTGTATCCAATATCTTTTCGTCAGCGAACAGCTCCGGGGCCAGAAAATCGGAAGCAGGCTGTTGGAGGCTGCGGAGGCAGAAGCCAGAAAGCGCGGCTGCAAATATGCCTTTGTGGACACCTTTTCTTTTCAAGCACCCACATTTTACAAAAAACACGGATACCGGGAGGTTTTTACCCTCGAAGAATATCCGTACACCGGAAAACGGCACTATTACACAAAAAAACTACTTTAATTTCAAATCTTATAGATAAAACTGGACACAAAAAGCCCGTGCTGACCATCCGATCAGTGCGGGCTTAAATGCGAATATGAGCCCTGAAATTATCCCTTACCTACAAACTACTTGCAATGCAGAATGATCGCACTGCGGTGGAATCTTATCAATACCTTATCAGAGACAAATTCCAAAGCTTGAAGACCACCAAATCCAGTGGTAAAATATTTCTAGAAATTTTTTGCAATCCATGCAATATACCGCACTCCTTTTACGCCTATATAAGTGTAAGACAAACATAGGAGGTGATCCCATGGAGGATCAGGGAATCGTGGCGCTGTTCTTTGACAGGTCGGAACAGGCTATTGTGGAAACGGACAAGAAGTATGGCGGGTACTGCTATGCCATTGCCTACAACATTTTGACCTGTCGGGAGGATTCGGAGGAGAGCGTCAGCGATACCTATTTGACGGCGTGGAATACCATCCCGCCCAGGAAGCCCAACGTACTAAACGCGTTTCTGGGAAAAATCACCCGGCACATTTCCATTGACCGCTGGCGGAAAGCAAACGCCCAGAAGCGGGGCGGCAGGGAGATGATCCTGGCCCTGGATGAACTAGGTGAGTGCGTGGACGCGCAGGGATTGGAAGCGAAAATCTCCCAACGGGAGCTGGTGCGAACGCTCAACAGTTTTTTAACGGGTCTGCCGGAAACAGAACGAAATGTGTTCTTGAGCCGGTACTGGTACTTAGATTCCATTGAAGCCATTGTAAAAATCACCGGCTTCAGCCAAAGCAAAGTGACCTCCATGCTCCACAGGACCCGGGGCAAGCTGCGCAAAAAACTCAGTGAGGAGGGATATCTATGAACGCCATGGATTTGATGAACGGGCTTAATAATGTGCGGGACAGCTTTGTCATAGATGCCGAAGCATTCCGGCAGGGAAAGCGGCAGGCCCACCGGCTGCCGAAGAAACGGCTGTGGCTGATTGCAGCGGTTATCGCGCTGGCGCTGCTGCTGGTTGGGTGCGCGGTTGTGTATGCGCTGCGTTTGCAGGATTTGGCCTTTGGGCAGGATACCCAGGAGGTCTTGGGCAGTGAGGTGCAGGACCGGACTCTATTGTCCATACATGGCGTAAAAGGCACACCTGGCTACCAGGCCACTAAGGAGTGGCACGAGTGGCTGCAAACCTACGACTCGGATGATGCCATCTACCACTCCGAGGAGGCTTTTTCCGAGGACTTCGGAGATGACTATTATGCCTATAGTCTCTATACCCGTGCCATGAAGGACAAGCTGGACGAAATCTGTGCAAAATACAACTTGAAGCTGCTGGGGAGAATGTATGTAGACCCCGATGAAGCGGCGGCTTGCAAGGCCTTGGGCATTCAAGGTATTCTCCGCCCCGACACCCAGGCAGAAACGAATTTTGGCGGAATGCGGTACTACGCTGATGGGTCCTTTGTCGTAGAGGGGGTCATGACGTTGACCGATTCTGTCTGGCCCTATGCGGAAATTATCCGCTTTTCCTGCTCCAGAAAGGGCAGCTTCAGTGACCTTTATGCCTCCGTTGGCCTGGAGGGGACCTATGAGGAATGGACCTATACCACCTCCGACGGTGTGGATGTGCTGATCGTTTTGGAGCAGCGGAATGAGATACATCAGTCGGCCTTTATGGTTGTGGACAGAGGGGACTATGTCTTCTGGTTCAGTGCGCTGGAATATGACCGGGATTGGACCAAGGAAGCTCTGGAAGCTTATGCCGAAGCATTCGACTTCACCATGCAGCCTCAGCGGGTTAGTGAGCAGGCCATCGCCGAAGCCCGGGAGCGCCAGGAGACCGCAGATGCGGAAGCAGCCGATAAAATGGACAAACGTAGGCACTCTTACTCAGAACTTGGCTATGACGCAAGAATCAAATCCCGAATGGAGTTCAGTACCCATCCCTCTCAGCTAGGTTTCTGCCTCATGGATTTGAATGGAGACGGAACAGAAGAGCTGATTGTAGGCGAAAATGGGTACATCATAGCGGTCTATACCAGGCGGGATGGCGGCACCCAGTATATCATGACTCCCACCGTAGCCTATCCGTCTGTCATCTATGAATCAGACAGCTATATCTCCGGAATAGGCTTCGGGATGAGTGGGGGCGCGTCCTATATGTACCTCTGCAAGGATGGTATCATTGCGAATGTTTTTGTTTGCGCAGACGGCTCCACCGCATATCACTTTGTAAAGGCTGAAAACGGGAGCTTTGTCTGGGATAAGAGCATCGTCCATTTCACTGAGAACAGCCAATACTACCGCGGAAACTCCTGGGAATTGTATCCGGAATCCCCCGCTTTCGGAAGCGTCCCCATTACAGAAGCGGAATTTTACGAAATCCTCAATTCTCATCCCCGCATTCCGACCGCACTAACACCGATTGAACAGTATCCATTGGCAGATGCCGCTCCCAGTGGTATTGGCCAACCAGACGAAATCTATGCAAGCTACGATGAGATATTCCAAAACCGGGAAAGCTCGCCGGATGGGTGGAATTACAGCCTCATCGACCTGGACGGCGACGG
>JBNMIH010000008.1:0-58877 GCA_050873165.1 Faecousia sp. | reverse complement strand
TCTTACCAGTCAACAAAGCTTTTTTTGACTTTTAGGGGTCCCCTCCACACCCGTCAGGGCTCCGCCCTGCCACCCTCTCCAGGCAGGAGAGGGCTTTTTTCCGTATCCGTCAACTTTCTGGTCTCCTCCGCGTTTTTCATGATCTCCGCTTTGAGTTCCTCCAGGGAGTCGAATTTCCGCTCGGGGCGGAGGAAATGGGTGAGCCAGAGGGAGATGGTGCGGTCGTAGAGGTCCCCGGTGTAGTCTAATATCCAGGGCTCGACGGTGATGCCGGTGCCGTGGACCGTGGGGCGGACACCGATGTTGGTGACGGCGCTGTAGAAGTTTCCCTCCACCTCCGCCAGGCCCGCGTAGACCCCGAACCGGGGGGTGACCAGCTCGGGAGGCAGCAGCAGGTTCGCCGTGGGGATGCCCAGGGTCCTGCCCAGCTGCTTGCCGTGGACCACCTGGCCGGTAAGCAGGTAGGGGTGACCCAGAAGCCGCACCGCCTTTTCCATATGGCCCGCTTCGATCTCCTGCCGGATGGCGGTAGAGGAGACCCGGATGCCCTCTTTGATCTGCTCCGGCACGGCGGCGCAGGGGAGGCCCCGTTCCTTGCAGTATGCCAGCAGGGAAGCGGCGCTGCCCTGGCCCTTGTAGCCGAAGCGGAAGTCCTCGCCGCAGACGAAGCCCGCCGCGCCGTAGTCCTTTTGCAGTCCCTCCAGGAAGTCCTGCCAGGAGGTGGCGCACATCTTCTTGTCGAAGGGCAGGGTCACCACCCGCTCCATGCCGTAGGCCTTCAGCAGCTTCACCCGGTCCTGGGGGGTGTTGATGAGCTTGGGGGTCTGGCCCATGACCAGGGTATCCGGGTGGGCGGCAAAGGTAATGACCCCGGGGCGGACGTCGCCGGAACTCAGGTCCTTCACCGCCTGGAGAAGGGCCTGGTGGCCGATGTGCACCCCGTCGAAGAAGCCCAGGGCGTAGATGTATCTTTTCATTTCAGACCTCGAAAAAGCTCTTGATGGTAGTCATCACTCCGTCCTCCACTTGGGCCAGCATGAGAAATTCTCCCGACTGGCTGTAGGCCCGGTAGGTGCCCTTGGGGAGGGGAGAGGAGAAGGGGTTGCCGTTGCGGCAGCGCTTCTCCTGGTTTGTGGTCAATTTTACGGCGGGGTACTGGGTGAACATGGTGTCCATGGTGCGAAGATACTGTTCCGGTGTCTCGCTGGAAAGAAGGGCCTCCAGAGGGACGGCATCTTCGATTTTGTATTCTCCCGCCTGGACCCGGCGCAATTGCTCCATGCAGCCGCCGCAGCCCAGGGCCTGGCCGATGTCCTGGCAGAGGGTGCGGATATAGGTGCCCTTGGAGCACTTTACCCGGAGACGGAGACGCAGGCCGTCAAAGCCCAGGTTCGTAAGCTCAAATATGGTGATGGGTCTCGGCTGGCGCTCCACCTCCTGGCCCTTCCGGGCCAGCTCGTAGAGCTTCTTGCCGTTGACCTTTAAAGCCGAATACATGGGGGGCACCTGCATGATCTCCCCCCGGAATTTTGGCAGGACGGCTTCGATGTCGGCAGGGGAGACCTCTACCTTCTTTTCTTCCAGCACCGTGCCGGTGACGTCCTGGGTGTCGGTGGTCTTGCCCAAGAGCAGCACAGTCTCGTAGGTCTTCTGTGCGTGCTCAAAGAACTCCACAGCCCGGGTGGCCCGGCCCACAAAGACCGGGAGGACGCCCGTTGCCATGGGGTCTAAAGTCCCTCCGTGGCCAATGCGCCGGGTGGAATACACCCGGCGCAGTCTGGCTGTTACATCCTGGCTCGTCCATCCCTGAGGCTTGTCGATGATGACGATGCCGTTCATAGGCAGGTCTCCAGCATGACCGCCTCCACAGCGGAAGCAGCCTGGGCCAGGGTCATCTGCATGGTGCCCCCGGCAGCGCCCTTGTGGCCGCCGCCGCCGAAGCGCTCGGCAATGACGGTGGCATCGTATCCGGGCACCGCCCGGACGGAGAGCTTGACCTTGCCGTTCTCCGCCTCCCGCAGGGTGGCCGCAATGTTCACGCCCGCCACCGTCCGGGGGAAGTTGGAGATGTTGTCCATGTCGTCGGAGCTGACCCCCAGCTCCGTTTCCACCGCCTTGGGAATGGCGCAGATGGCCATGGAGCCCTTGGCCAGCAGGTGGAGGTGCTCCACGATCCAGGCCTGCATTTTCAGCTTGCCCAGGGTGTTTGTCTCAAAGAGGTCCTGGTTCAGTTCATAGACCCTTGCTCCGCCTCTGGCGCAGCATTCCGCCACGTGGAAGGTGTGGGCGGTGGTGTTGGCAAAGCGGAAGCAGCCAGTATCTGTACTGAGGCCCACGTAGATGGCGTCCATCAGGTTTCCCTGGGGCTTGACGCCCATCATTTCCAGCACATCCCACACAACCTCGGCGCAGCTGGCGCTGTCCGGGTCCACCAGCTCCAGGTCACTGAAACTGGTTGCGGAACCGTGATGGTCAATGCGCAGGGCCACACGGGGGAGCAGATACTGGAATTCGTCTGGCAGCATGCCGGGGGAGGCTACGTCGGTGGAGACCACCGTGTCCTCGGCGTACACGTCCTCGGTAGTTAGCCCATCGTGGAGCCAGGCGTACCGGGGAGTGACCCCGGGATTCCGGAGCACATGGGCAGTCTTGCCCAGCTGCCGCAGCCCCAGGCACAGGGCGGCGGCAGAACCCACAGTGTCCCCATCGGGGCGGACGTGGGTCAAAATCACATAATTGTCATGGGACAGGAGGTAAGCCGCTGTCTCAGCTCTCGTCAGCTTCTTCATCTTTCTTTACCTCCAGAGAGTTGATGAGCTGGAGCATTTTCGCGCCGTACTCAATGCTGTCGTCCTCGGCCCAGACGATTTCCGGGGCGTAGCGCAGCTGCAGGGCATGGCCCAGCTCCCGGCGGAGATACCCGCCGGCGGACTTCAGGCCCATCATGGCCTGCTTGGCCCGGTCACTTTGCAGGAAGCTGACATACACCTTGGTATAGCGCAGATCCGGGGTGGTTTCCACCCGGGTAATGGAGATCATGGTGTCCTGCACCCTGGGGTCCTTCACGGTCCGCAGAATGGAAGAAAGCTCCTTCATGATCTCTTCGTTGATTCGGTTGATTCGATTGGATGCCATAGTCATCCTCCTTTCTCGGCCCTCTCCTGCTTGGAGAGGGTGCCGCCGCAGCGGCGGGTGTGGAGGGGACCCGTAAAATATACGGATAGGTTCCGTTGAATAGCAGAAACCTATGGTTCGCGTAGGGGGCGATGCCCACATCGCCCCGAGACCTTATGGGCAGAACCGCTTCGTATAAACGTACCGCTCTATTCTCGAACCTTCGGGCCGATGAGGGCATCGGCCCCTACGCGAAGGGAAGGCCATTGCCACTCACCAAGGTCCGTCCTTAGCTTTCAGTGGTCCCCTCCACACCCGTCCCGGGCTGCGCCCGGTCCACCCTCTCCAAGCAGGAGAGGGCTTTTTTCCTTTATCTCTTGATCTCCTGCATCACGAAGCACTCGAAGATATCGCCCTCGCGGATGTCGTTGAACTTGACGATGGACATACCGCACTCGTAGCCGGCGGTGACTTCCTTGGCGGCATCCTTGAAGCGCTGCAGGGAGCCCACTTCGCCCTCGTGGATGACCACATTGTCCCGGAGGACACGGACCTGGGAATCCCGGGTGACCTTGCCGTCCTTGACCATGCAGCCGGCGATGGTGCCGATGGCGCTGACCTTGTAGGTCATGCGGACCTCAGCGTGGCCGATGACCACTTCCTCGTACTTGGGAGCCAGCATGCCCTTCATAGCGGCCTCGATCTCGTTGATGGCATCATAGATGACCCGGTAGTAGCGGATATCCACATTGGACCGGGCGATAGAGGCCTGGGCGCCGGCGTCGGCCCGGACATTGAAGCCCACGATGATGGCGCCGGAGGTGGAGGCCAGAAGCACATCGGACTCGTTGACGGCGCCAACGCCGGTGTGGATGACCCGGACACGGACCTCTTCATTGGAGATCTTCTCCAGGGAGGCCTTCACGGCCTCGGCGGAGCCCTGAACGTCGGCCTTGACGATCAGAGGCAGCTCCTTCATCTCGCCCTCCTGCATCCGGGCGAAGAGGTTATCCAGGGTGACCTTCTGCTGGAGCTTGGCGGCGGCATCCTTCTCGGCCTGACGGCGCTGCTCCACCAGCTCCCGGGCCATGCGCTCGTCGGTGACGGCGTCGAACTCGTCGCCGGGGGTGGGCACATCGGCAAGGCCGGTGATCTCCACAGGCTGGCTGGGGCCGGCGGTCTTCACGGTGCGGCCCTTGTCGTTGGTCATGACACGGACACGGCCTACGGCGGTGCCGGCAATGATGATATCACCCTGCTTCAGGGTGCCGTTCTGGACCAAGAGGGTAGCGATGGGGCCTCTGGACTTATCCAGACGGGCCTCGATGACGGTGCCCTTACCACGGCGGTTGGGGTTGGCCTTCAGATCCTGAACCTCGGCGGTGAGGATGACCATTTCCAAAAGGTTGTCCAGGCCCATACCGGTCTTGGCGGAAATGGGGCAGATGATGGTGTCGCCGCCCCACTCTTCGGGGATCAGGTCGTACTTGGTCAGCTGCTCCTTGATCTTGTCGGGGTTGGCAGTGGGCTTATCCATCTTGTTGATAGCCACGATGATGGGCACCTTGGCGGCCTTGGCGTGGTTGATGGACTCGATGGTCTGGGGCATGATGCCGTCGTCGGCAGCCACCACCAGAATGGCAATATCGGTGCACATAGCGCCGCGGGCACGCATGGAAGTAAAGGCGGCGTGGCCCGGGGTATCCAGGAAGGTGATGGAGTTGCCGTTCACATCCACGGTGTAAGCGCCGATGTGCTGGGTAATGCCGCCGGCCTCTCCGGCGGTAACGGAGGTCTTCCGGATGGCGTCCAGCAGGGAAGTCTTGCCGTGGTCAACGTGGCCCATGACCACCACCACAGGGGCCCGGGTCTGGAGCTCTTCAGCGGTATCCACATGGTCGTCGATGATCTGCTCCTCAATGGTGACGGTGACTTCCTTCTCCACCTTGCAGCCCAGCTCGGTAGCCACGAACTCGGCGGTGTCATAATCGATGGTCTGGTTGATGGCGGCCATGACGCCGTTCTTCATCAGCAGCTTGATGACCTCACCGGCGGTCTTCTTCATCCGGGAAGCCAGCTCGCCAACGGTGATCTCCTCGGGGATCTTCACGGTGACAGGGGCCTTGCGGGCCACTTCCATTTGCAGACGGCGCATTTTCTCCTGCTCTTCGTTGCGGGACTTGTTGCCCCGGAACTTGTTGTTCTGCTGCTTATTCTGCTGTTTGCCCTTGCCGCCGCCAATGCGCTGCTTGCCGCCCTGATAATTCTGGACCCGCTCGGAGACCAGAGAGTCGGCATGGTCGTCAAACCGGGCGGAATTCACCTGGACAGCGGAGGTATCCACCACCCGGCGCTCCCGCTTGCGCTCCGGCTCCTTGGGCTTGTCGGCCTTCTTCTCCTGGGGCTTGGGAGCCTCGGTCTTGGGGGCCTCCGCCTTAGCCTCGCTCTTGGCGTCAGTCTTCTTCTCTTCCTTGGGCTCGGTCTTGGGGCTCTGGGGCTTCTTCCCCTCGGTCATTTTCTCCTCGGGCTTCTTGTCCTCCGCCTTCTTTTCCTCGGCCTTGGCCTTGGATGCGGGCTGGGCAAAGACCTGCTCCAGAGAGGCGATCTGATGGGTCTGGGTCATGACCTCGAAGACCTGGTTCAGCTCCGCGTCCGTCAGGACCTGGGAGTTGGACTTGGGCTTCTCGCCAAATTTACCGATGATCTCACTGATCTCCTTGGGGGCCACGCCGAAATCGGCAGCCAATTCCTTTAAACGTACTTTCACAAAACTCATATAAAAACGCACCTCCGCTATAACTTACTTCATATGCTTCTTACCCCTGCGCAGATTGCGCTGGTGGGCTTTTGCCTCCTGCTGACGCTTTTTGGCTTTTGCGGCCTTGGCGGTCAGCACCTCCAGCGCGGGTTTGTTGCTTTCCTCCTGGGGCAGGGCGGAGACCAGGGCCAGGGCCATCTGGACATCCGTAATGGCGGCAATGGCCAGAGAATCTCTTCCGATGGCCGCGCCCAGCTCGTCCTTGGTCCAGGGCAGGCGGACGCACTGCTGCTCCGTCCCGGCGGCAAAGCTCTTGGCTCTGCGCCAGGTATGGTCCGAGGCGTCCTTGGCGACCAGGATGGCATAGGCCTTCCCGGCCCGGGCCGCACCGCCTACGGGCTCCTCGCCCAGCTCGGCAATGCCGCCCTTTCTGGCCAATGCCAGTAAACTCAGAGCTTTATCCATTCTGCTGCTCCATTTCTTTGTTCAGCCGCTCGTAGACCTCTTCCGGGATCTGGATATCCAGGCTTCGGTCCAGGGCCTTGGAGCGGATGGCTTTTTTCAGGCATTCGGGATTCGGGCACAGGTAAGCGCCCCGGCCCGGGGCTTTTCCGCTGAAATCCAGGCTCACGACCCCCTCGGGGCTGCGGACCACCCGGATCAGCTCCCGCTTGGCCTTCCGCTCCCGGCAGCCCATACACTGACGCTGAGGGATCTTCTTCTGCATGGTGTGTGTTTCCCTCCTTATCGTTTTCAACGCGGCCAAAGGGGTGCAGCTCCTGCCCTCTCCTGCCTGGAGAGGGTGGCCCCGCAGGGCCGGGTGTGGAGGGGACCCCTTCGATTTTGAATCGGACTACGTTGAATGGGTTGGCTTTTGTTGGGTTTTCTGTTTGATACCGACCGGCATCTGTATTTTACCGGGTCCCCTCCACACCCGCCGCCTGCGGGCGGCACCCTCTCCAGGCAGGAGAGGGCAGGGGTTTCGCTCCTTTGGCGTTTGGGAGGGACCGGGATTTTACCTGCTTATTCGGCGTCCTGGGGCTCGGATTCTGCGGGCTCTTCCACAGCCCCTTCCACGGCCTCAGCCTGAGAGGCGGGCTTGATGTCGATCTTGTAGTTGCCGCAGAGGCGGGCGGCCAGGCGGGCGTTCTGGCCCTCCTTGCCGATGGCCAGGCTCAGCTGGTCGTCAGGCACAATGACCTTGGCGGCCTTCTGGCCGGGAACCAGGGTAACACTGATGACATCGGCAGGGGAGAGGGCGGCCTTGATATACTCGCAGGGGTCCTCGCTCCAGACCACGATCTCGATCTTCTCGCCGTTCAGGGCCGCCACAACGGCAGCCACACGGTCGCCGTGAGGGCCGACGCAGGCGCCCACGGGGTCCACGCCCTCCATGGTGGCGCGGACGGCCATCTTGGTCCGGGAACCGGCTTCCCGGGCGATGTTGCGGATCTCCACCTGGCCGTCGGCAATTTCGGGGGTCTCCAGCTCAAAGAGCCGCCGGACCAGATTGGGATGGGTCCGGGAGACCTGGACCAGGGGGCCCCGGTCGTTCTTACGGACATCCAGCACATAGACCCGCAGCAGCTGGCCCTCGGTATAGGTCTCGCCGGGGATCTGCTCGTCGGCTCTCAGAATGGCGTCGGACATTTCGTTGCCCTGGCCCACCCGGAGGATCACGTCGCCGGTAGCGGGGACGATCCGGGACACGGTGCCGGTCATGAGCTCCTGGGACTTGCTGGAGTAGCTCTCATAGACAGCGCCACGCTCAGCCTCCCGGATGCCCTGGATAACCACCTGCTTGGCGGTCTGGGCGGCGATACGGCCGAACTTGGCGATGTCCACGGGGATGTTCACAGGGTCCCCAGGCTGGACATTGGGGTTGTAGCGCCGGGCGGCATCCATGGGGATCTCCAGGGCCAGGTCCTCCAGGTCCTCATCCTCCACGGCGGTCTTCACCAGGTGCATGCTCAGGCCCTTTTCACTCAGGTCCACGACGACATTGTCGGCGGGGACATCCCGGTGGTCTTCCCGGTCTCTGCGATAGGCATTGGTCAGGGCCTGCTTCAGACGCTCCACCATGTAATCAACGGGAATGCCCTTCAGCTTTTCCAGCTCCCGCAGGCTGGCAAAAATCTCTGCCCCGATATCCACCTGGGGCTCCTGCTTCGCGGCTTTTGTTTTTCTAGGCATTGTGCTTCCTCCAATCAGAATTCCACCCGAAGCCGCACCAAAGCGACCTGGGACTTTTCAAATGTAATGGTTTCTTTGCCCGCCTCCACGGTGACCCGGCCGTCATCGTAGCCCTTTAAGATACAGGGGATTTCCTTCAGGCCGTTGTAGGGCCGGTAGAGCTTCACCGTAATGGGGGAGCCCAGAAACTTCTCAAAATCGGAGGGCCGCTTCAGCGCCCGCTCCAATCCGGCCGAACAAACCTCAAAATGATAGCTGCCCTCGATGGGGTCCTTTTCGTCCAGGATGGGGTCCATGGCCCGGGAGACGGCCTCGCAGTCATTGATGTCTACCCCGCCCTCCTTATCGATGTACAGCCGGAGAAAATACTCGGAGCCCTCCCGGACGTATTCCACGTCCCACAGCTCACAGCCGTGCTCCTTCACCACCGGTTCGGCAAAGGCGGCTACCTGCTCGGTTACCTTCACATGAATCTCCTTTCTCTCATAAGGCTCAAGAAAAAGAGAGGGGCGCGCCCCTCTCTTTCTTCCTACATTCTTACTATCGTTCGTATTATAGCACGGGTTGCACCGTATTGCAATAGGGAAAATACGAATTTTTTCGCCTATTTCCGGTTTTTCTAAACACCAAGATAGAAAAGCCTCTGCCTTCTCCTGCTTGGAGAAGGTGCCGCCCGTGGGCGGCGGATGTGGAGGGGCCCCCTACAGGTTAAGACCGGGCCCGGTTTTTATCTCTAGGCGTCCCCTCCACACCCGGCCCTGCGGGGCCACCCTCTCCAAGCAGGAGAGAGCAGGGGCTGCTTCCCGTCAGGTTTTTCCTTGCTCCAGGCTGCTGCTGAGCATGCAGCCGAAGGCCATGATGGTCACCGCCAGGTCCCGGTGGGTCATGTAGGCGTGGATCATGGAGTGGTTCTTCACCGCCACATACCAGGCGATGGGGTAGAGGGCGCACAGGAGCAGGGGCACCAGGATCGCGGCCTTCGGCCGGAACCGGTACTTCTTCCCGATAATCAGGTAACCGATCAGCCCCACCAGAACCAGGAACAGAAACAGCCCCTGGGCATTCACGTAAGTTTGGGCGTTCTGCCACAGGACGGAAAAGATATCCACAGCTTCTTCCCCAGCTGTGGAAGAAGTTCTGCCGGAAATATTCTGCAATGCGTCCAGAATCACGTTTTGGTCCGTTAACAGGCTGGCAACTACCCATTTTCCGGCCCACATGCCCCCGTAGCCCAGGGCCCAGGCTGTGGAATTCCGAATCAGACGGCGGATTTTTTTCCACAGGCTGTCTATAGAAATTGTGAGTTCCAGGACCAGGAGGATGCCCAGGGCCGCCACCGGGTAGGTGAGAAAATCGAAAAAGCCGATGCCGATGCCCAGCCACAGGTAGAGGAGGCACCCGTATTTCTTCTCGTCCGTCCGCCGCCAGAGAAGAAGGATGCCGAAGACCAGGGTCAGCAGGTACACGTCCGTATACTGGAAGCACAGGGCAGTGGAAATGGGGTTCAGGCACAGCAGGGCCGCCCCCAGAGGGACCGCCAGCTTCCATCCGCCCCTTCTGCAGCTCAGGGCCAGGAGCACCGCGGCGAGAATCAGCTGCACCGTCATGTTGAGAAGCCTTATATCCGAAGGGGTGAAAAACAGCAGCAGGGGCTTCAAAAATACCAGATAGCCGTGCCAATACCGGGCATAAGTCACCTCCCGGCCATTTTCCGCTCCCTGGGCGTATTGGGAGAGGGAATCCACCGGCACCGTATCCCCGGGGGTGAACTCCATCCGGGGATTCACCAGGGCATTGTGCAGGGGAGAGCCCTGGGCATCATAGATGGCGTTCCCCAGCATAATGGCATCGGTAAACCCGTCCAGCTCCGTGCCGTTGTGGTAGGGGGCCCACTGGTACCGGTCCCCCTCGGAGAGGATATAGGGCAGGCTGATGGACACATTGTGCCGCATCCGGGCGGTGGGCAGGGCGTAGACCGCCGTCAGAAGCACCACCCCCGCCAGAATGGCCGCCAGCAGGCTCAGGGCAGCCCGGAGGAGGAGGGTCAGATAGTCTTTCTTTTTCACGGGTTCAGTCCTTTCGCACCAGGTAATAATTGTCGTACTGGGTCACTTGGAAGGCTTCCAAATCGAATTGTTCCAGTTCCTTTTGGGACACCACGTAGGCGGCGTCCTCGCTTTCGTCAATGGTCTGCGGAATGTGGAAGACATATTTTCCGAAGGAGCCCACCTCTTCAAAGCTCACATGGCTGGTCTCGTACTCCGCCGTGGCCCGGAAATCCCGAACGTCGGTCTCGGTGAAGAAGAGGGTATAGATATAGGGCATATTCACGGTGTCGGTGATGTAGACGGTTTTTTCTTCCGCCTGGGAGGCTTCGGAAATGGCAGGGCCCAGGCCGGCAAAGAACTCCTGACCGATCCTCTCCTGGTAACTGGTGAAATAGCTCCGGCAGAAAAGGCAGAAGCACAGGATATAGGCCGTCACGGCCAGGGTCTTCCCCCAGGGCAGGCGCTGGGCCACATCCACGGTGCCCACAATGGTGAAGTACATCCAGGGGATGACCACAATGTTCATCCGGTTGATGTTGGGGGCGGAGATGAACATCAGCACCACACAGGAGAGAAACCAGAAGTCCATAAGGGCTTCCGCATTCCCGGCCTTTCCCCGGAAAAAGCGCCGGAAACACAGCACCAGCCCCCACAGGGCAAAGGGCAGGGTGAAAGGGTAGGTCATGCCGTAGCGCTTAATCGCATTCCAGGGGGCGTCGTCGTACTGGATCAAGAGAATTTTCAGAGAGGCCAGGAAGTTCTCCCAGCTGCTGCGGAAGAAATCCTTGGAGAACACCGAAGCCACGCTGGTGTGCCGGGCGGTATAGAGCCGGGGAATGGTGAGAACGCCCAGGTCCATTTCCGGATATTTGAAGGTGTTGATGAACACAAACAGGAGGATGGGCAGCATCAGAAGCCCCATGAGGCAGCCGCCGAAAAGCAGCCGCTTCCAGCTGAGCTTCTTTTTGACCAGCATCCAAAGGAGCACCGGCAGCACGAAGAAGGGGAGGAAGCAATAGGCCGTGCCGTAGGCATAGGCGGAGAAGGCAAAGAGCGCCAGAGACCCATAAAACCAGCCGGATTTTTCGTTTTTCAGGTACTGACTCAGGCAGAAAGTCCCCCACAGCACCAGGTCCGGGAAGAGATTGCTTTCCAGGGCCCAGCGGCTTTTCATAATATGCCAGGGGAAGATGGCAAAGAGGAATGTGCCCATGAGCACAAAGGCCTTGTTTTCCCGGTCCACATTTTTCAGCAGGAAATAAAAGACCACCAGGCTGACGCAGCCCACCAGAGCCATAGGGAAGCGCACAGACCAGACAGAAAGACCGAACAGGGCGATAAAAGGCATGCACAGCCAGGAATAGGCGGCGTTCTGGCCGCTGCCCCAGGCGATTAAGTGGACAGGGTTGCGGATGCCGTTGCGGTCCATGCCGTATTTCAGGATGGCGAAGGCATCGTAGCCCGCCGAAGCCTCGTCCTGGTTGAAGCCCCGTGGGGCGCTGGATATTCCAACCACCCGAACAAGAACCCCCAGGAGGAGGATAGCCAAAAGGAGGAGAACCTGGGCGTTCGTCAGGTAGCCGCTCCAGGATTTGGATTCCAATCGTCTTTTCAAACCGATTCACCGTTTTCTTTCAAAGTTTTCCACTATCTTATCACAACCTGTGGAAGAATACCAGAGGGAAAAAGATACGGGGCGGCTCCATAAGCCCTCTCCTGCTTGGAGAGGGTGGACCGGCGGAGCCGGGCCGGGTGTGGAGGGGACCCCTATAGACCTCGAATAGAGCACGTTGAATGGAATAGTCGTCCTATCTATGCAAATATAAGGCTTTTACCATTCAACAGGGCCCGGTTTTGTTTTTTATGGGTCCCCTCCACACCCGCCGCTGCGGCGGCACCCTCTCCAAGCAGGAGAGGGCAGAGGAGAGTTTCCGTCTACTTGTTATGTTCCCTATAGGAGATTTCTCCATGGATTTCATCCACAGGCTGTTACACAGCTGTGGAAAGACGCTGTGGGGAAGGCTTCTATCCACAAAAAAACTCCACAGCTCTTTTACAAGCTGTGGAGAAAATTTCTCGTTTTCCCAGGAGAACGGATAACCGGAGCAGGGGAGTGAAGATCTAATTTTGCGTCATTTTGTTGTTCTTAGACGTATAACCTGATTTTTCCACACCTGTTTCCTGGTTTTCCACAAAATTTATCCACAGCTGTGGAAACAGCTGTGGATAAATTCAAATGTCTGTTTGGTTTTACTTGCTGCTCAGGTAGGCATCGATAGCCGCAGCGCCCTTCTTGCCGGCGCCCATGGCCAGGATGACGGTGGCAGCGCCGGTAACGGCATCGCCGCCGGCGAAGACGCCCTCACGGGTGGTCATCTCGTTCTCGTTGACAATGAGGCCGCCCTTCTTGTTGGTCTCCAGGCCGGGAGTGGTGGAGCGGATCAGGGGGTTGGGGCTGGTGCCCAGAGCCATGATGACGGTGTCCACATCCAGGACGAACTCGCTGCCGGGAACCTCTACAGGACGGCGGCGGCCGGAGGCGTCGGGCTCACCCAGCTCCATGCGGACGCACTTGATGCCGCAGACACGGCCGTCCTCGTCGCCCAGGATCTCCACGGGGTTGCACAGAGTCTTGAACTCGATGCCCTCTTCCTTGGCATGGTGCTGCTCTTCTTTCCGGGCGGGCATTTCGGCCTCGCCGCGGCGGTAGACGATGTAGACCTTGTCCGCACCCAGACGCATGGCGCAGCGGGCGCCGTCCATAGCCACGTTGCCGCCGCCCACGACAGCAACAGCCTTGGACTTGATGATGGGGGTATCGGAATCGGGATCGTAGGCCTTCATCAGGTTGGTCCGGGTCAGGTACTCATTGGCGGACATAACGCCCTTGAGGCTTTCGCCGGGGATGTGCATGAACATGGGCAGGCCCGCGCCGGAGCCCACGAAGACAGCCTTGAAGCCCATCTCGAACAGCTCGTCGATGGTCAGGACACGGCCGATGACCATGTTGGTCATGACCTCTACGCCCTGGGCCTTCAGGTTCTCCACCTCGTTGGCCACGATGGCCTTGGGCAGACGGAACTCGGGGATGCCGTAGACCAGCACGCCGCCGGCGGTATGCAGAGCCTCGAAAATGGAGACCTGGTAGCCCTTCTTGGCCAGATCGCTGGCGCAGGTCAGGCCGGCAGGGCCGGAACCGACAACGGCCACCTTGATGCCGTTGGAGGGAGCCTTCTCGGGCTTGGTGTTGACATTTTCACGGTACCAGTCGGCAACGAAGCGCTCCAGGCGGCCGATGGCCACAGGCTCGCCCTTGATGCCCCGGACGCACTTGCTCTCGCACTGGCTCTCCTGGGGGCAAACACGGCCGGAGAGGGCAGGCAGGGCATTGGTGGAGGTAATGATCTCGTAAGCCTTCTTGAAATCACCCTCGGCTACCTGATGGATGAACTCGGGGATGCGCACGTTGACGGGGCAGCCCTCGACACACTTGGGGTTCTTGCAGTTGAGGCAGCGGCCGGCTTCTTCCTTGGCCATTTCCTCGGTGTAGCCCAGAGCTACTTCCTTAAAGTTGCGGGCACGGACCTTGGGGTCCTGCTCGGGCATAGGAGTCTTGGTAAGAGTCATATTCGCCATTTTCGTTTCCTCCCTTACTTGATCAGGGCCTTGCCCATAGCTTCCATACGGCAGACATGGTCCTTGGCAACTTCGGCTTCCCGCTCCCGGTAAGTACCGTTCCGGCTCATGAGCTCGGCGTAATCCACCTTGTGGCCGTCAAACTCGGGGCCGTCCACGCAGGCGAACTTGGTCTCGCCGCCCACGGTGACACGGCAGCCGCCGCACATACCGGTGCCGTCCACCATGATGGGGTTCAGAGAGACCATGGTGTGAACGCCGAAGGGCTCAGTGGTCTTGCAGACGAACTTCATCATGGGCACAGGTCCGATAGCCAGGACCTCGTCATACTGGGTGCCGGCCTCCAGCAGAGCCTGGAGCTTCACAGTGCCGAAGCCCTTCTCGCCGTAGGAGCCGTCGTCGGTCATCAGGTACAGGTTGTCAGCCACGGCCCGGAACTCATCCTCCAGGATGACAATGTCCTTGTTCCGGAAGCCGATGATGACGTCCACAATGGCGCCGGCCTCTTTAAAGGCCCGGGCAGCAGGCAGCGCAATGGCGCAGCCCACGCCGCCGCCGACCACACAGACCCGCTTCTTGCCCTCTACATCGGTGGGCTTGCCCAGAGGGCCAACAAAGTCCCGGATGTAGTCGCCCTCGTTCAGGGCGCCCAGAGCCTTGGTGGAGAAACCGACCTTCTGGAAGATGATCTCCACGGTGCCCTTCTCCCGGTCGTAACCGGCGATGGTCAGAGGAACACGCTCGCTCTGCTCATCGATACGGAAAATGATGAACTGACCGGCCTTGGCTTTCTTGGCGACGAAGGGAGCTTCGATCTCCATCAGCGTGACGGCATCGTTCAGCTCTTTCTTTCGAACGATCTTATACATAACGCAACCACCCTTTTAAAAATAATCAATTGCCATTGATCGGCACCGCCGGGGCACTCCTCAGCCCCATTCGATGCCATTGTACTTATTATAAGTTCTTTCTATCCATTTGTCAAAACAATTCTTCTGTTTTTGGTGAAAATAGAGAATTTTCGGGAAAGAAAAGCCCTCTCCTGCTTGGAGAGGGTGGCAGGGCGAAGCCCTGACGGGTGTGGGGCAGCACGCACCAAAAAGTTTTAGCCAGCCCCTTGGCTCCCCCTTTGGGGGAGCTGGCACGGCGAAGCCGTGACTGAGAGGGTCTTTCCGCATTTGGGCTGCTGCCGCCCCTCATCCGCCGCTGCGGCGGCACCTTCCCCCAGGGGAAGGCGGGGGATTACTTTTCCTTCAAAATATCCCGGATCTCGGTCAGCAGGACCTCTTCCTTGGTAGGCTCCGGGTCCTTGGCGGGCTGAGCCTCCTCGGCTTCCTTCTTTTTGCCGATCTCGCTGAGGGTATTCAGGCCCTTCACCAGGAAAAACACAACCAGGGCCAGGATCAGAAAATTGATGACAGCGGAAATGAAATTGCCGTAATTCAGGGTGTTCTGGATGACCCTGCCGTTCTCGTCCAGTTTTTCGGCAAAAAGCCGGGGGAGGGTCAGCTTCATTTCGGAGAAATCCACGCCGCCGATGAAGATGGAGACAATGGGCATGATGATGTCATCGGTGAGGCTCTTGGTGATGGTGGAGAAGGCCGCGCCGATGATGGTGCCGACGGCCAGAGCCATGGCATTTCCCTTGATGGCAAAGGCCGTGAATTCGTCCCACCACTTGGGTTTGTGTAGTTTATCCATAAAAACGCTCCTTTCGTGAAAGCCCTCTCCTGCTTGGAGAGGGTGGACCGGGCGTAGCCCGGGACGGGTGTGGAGGGGACACCTATAGACGAAGAACGGAGTACGATGGCTGATATAGCCTTCCCACAGGAACCTTTCCATCCAACCAGGCCCGGTCGAATTTTTCAGGGGTCCCCTCCACACCCGGCCCTGCGGGGCCACCCTCTCCAAGCAGGAGAGGGCAGGGGATTTCCCTCATCCGCCGCTGCGGCGGCACCTTCCCCCTGGGGAAGGCAGGGGGTTACTTCTTCTCGATGACTTCCATGCCGCCCATGTACTTACGCAGGGCCTCGGGGATGACCACGGAGCCGTCGGCTCTCTGGTTCTGCTCCACGATGGCAGGGAAAATCCGGGAGGTGGCCAGGCCGGAGCCGTTCAGGGTGTGGACGTACTCGATCTTGCCGTCGGCCCAGCGGACACGGATATTGCCCCGGCGGGCCTGATAATCCCGGGCGTTGGAGACAGAGGAGACTTCCTTGTAGCCGTTCATGGAGGGGATCAGAATCTCGATGTCGTAGGTCCGGGCCATGGAGGCGGAACAGTCACCGGCAGCCAGCTTCACGGTGCGGAAGTGGAGGCCCAGACCGGCCACCAGGTTCTCGGCCTTGTGGACCAGCTCCTCAAAGGCCTCGTCGGAGCCCTCGGGGGTGGTGTACTGGAACATCTCTACCTTGTTGAACTGATGGCCCCGGACCATGCCCCGCTCGTCGGCACGGTGGGAACCGGCCTCCCGGCGGAAGCAGGGGGTATAGGCGAAGAACTTCTTGGGCAGGTCCGCTTCGGTGAGAATTTCGTCCCGATAGACGGAGGCCAGTGCCGCCTCTGCGGTGGGCAGCATATAGTGGATCCGGTCGTCGGTGGGGTTGGCGATCTTGTAGACCTCGTCGGCAAACTTGGGGAACTGGCCGGCGGTGAGGCCGCACTGATACTCCAGCATGTGAGGCGGCAGGATCATCTCGTAGCCATCGGCAATGTGGGTATCAATGAAGTAGTTGAGCAGAGCCCACTCCAGTCTTGCACCCAGGCCGGTGTAGATCCAGTTGCCGGCACCGGCCAGCTTCACGCCCCGCTCGTAGTCGATGAGCCCCAGATCCTGGCACAGGTCCACATGGTGCTTGGGCTCAAAGTCGAAGGAGTGCTTCTCGCCGATGTAGCGCAGGGGCTGGTTGTTCTCCTTGCCGCCGGGAAGCAGGTCCGGATCCGGCATGTTGGGCAGGGCCAGCATATTTGTCATGAATTCATCGTTGACGGTCTTCAGCTTGGCCTTGTCCTCGGCGATCTCCTCGTCGATCTTCACAGAGGCGGCCATGTTGGCATTGATCTGGGCCTCCAGAGCGGAAACGTCCTCGCCACGCTTTTCGGCGCCCTTTTTCTGGCCGAAGAGCTTGCCGTTTTCCTTGGCCAGCTTGTTCTTTTCGGCGGTCTTGGTCTCGGTGTGGGTCTTCAGAGCACGGACCTGGACGTCCAGCTCCAGAATGCGGTCAATGATGGCATCGCAGTCCACTTCCTTGGCCTTCATCCCGGCCTTGATGGCATCGGGGTTTTCTTTGATTCTCTTGATATCGATCATTATAAGTTTTCCTCTCTTGGTTTGGGGTTTATTTGAATGGTAACGCTTTGTACCCGCGTAGGGGACGATGCCCTCATCGTCCCGCTGGGTTCGACGACCGGGCGTGTGGTCAATACCTGCCAATCCCGCCCTTAAGGTTTCGGGGCGATGTGGGCATCGCCCCCTACGCGAGGCGGCGGTGATTGCGATTATTTCTGGATCTTCATCAGTGCGTCCAGCAGCACCTGCAGATCGTCCTGGCCGTAGAACTCCAGCTCGAAGTGGCCCTTGCGCTTTCCGTTGACGATCTTGACGCCGCGGCCCAGGTGTTTGCTGAGATTTTTTTCACACTCGGCCACATAGTTGACCTCCAGCACGATGGGGGGCTGCTTTTCCGGCTCCCGGGTCATGTTTTTGCAGAGCATTTCCGCCTGACGGACGGAAAGCCCCAGGGCAGAGATCTTCTGGGCGGCCTCCATCTGCTTCTTTTCGGACTTCAGCTGGAGAATGGCCCGGGCGTGGCCTGCGGTGAGCTCGCCGTTTCTTACCTTTTCCAGCACCCCTTCGCAGAGGCTCAGCAGCCGCAGGGCGTTGGCCACAGCGGGCCGGGACTTGCCCACCCGGGCGGCGGCCTCCTCCTGGGTCAGGCCGTATTCCCGGATCAGGGAATCATAGCCGTTGGCCTCTTCCACCGGGTTCAGGTCGGACCGCTGGAGATTTTCGATGAGGGCCAGCTCCATGGCCTTCTTGTCGTCGGCCTCGATGATGACCACGGGAATCTCCTCCAGCCCCGCCAGCCGGGAGGCCCGCCAGCGGCGCTCGCCGGCGATGATCTGGTAGTAGCCATTGGACATTTCCCGGACGGTGAGGGGCTGAATGATACCGTGGGTCCGGATGGACTCCGCCAGCTCCTCCAGCTCCTCCGGGTCAAAATCCCGCCGGGGCTGGTCCGGGTTGGGTTCGATTTTGTGCAGGGGCAGCTTCTTTAAGCCGTTTTCCTCCTGGGATTCTTCTTCGAAGTCCCCCAGCAGCGCCCCAAGGCCTTTTCCCAGGCCCTTTTGTGATGCCATAGGATCATCCTTTCCTTATAACTTTTTCGCGATTTCCTCCGCCATTTCCTTATAGGCCACAGATCCCCGGCTCAGTTTGTCGTAAGCCGTTACCGGCAGGCCGTGGCTGGGGGCCTCGGCCAGGCGGACGTTCCGGGGAACCACGCTTTTCAGCACTTTCCCAGGGAAGTGCCGCCGGACTTCCTGGGCCACCTGGGCGGAGAAGTTGGTGCGGCCGTCGTACATGGTAAGCACCACGCAGAAAATCTCCAGCCTGGGGTTCAGCCGTTTTTTCACCGTCCGCAGGGTGGCCATCAGGTCGCTGAGGCCCTCCAGCGCGTAATACTCGCACTGGACCGGCACCAGAATCCCGTCGGCGGCGCACAGGGCGTTCAGAGTCAGCAGCTCCAGGGAAGGGGGGCAGTCCACAAAAATACAATCATACTTGTCTTTCACGGATTCCAGCGCCCGCTTCAACTGGTGCTCCCGGTCGTCGGTGCCGATGAGCTCCACGCCTGCCCCCGCCAGGTCGGCGGAGGAGGGAAGCACGTCCCCGAATTCGGTCTGCACGATGGCGCTTTCAATGCTGACACCATTGATGGTCACATCGTAGCTGGAATAT
The DNA here is from genome assembly GCA_050873165.1 of Faecousia sp. GTDB lineage: Bacteria > Bacillota > Clostridia > Oscillospirales > Oscillospiraceae > Faecousia. The sequence goes on along the minus strand of JBNMIH010000008.1, from coordinate 40,168 downwards.
TTGATTTTTCGCTTGTCCACGCCCATGCCGGAGGTGGCATTGGCCTGGGGGTCAAAGTCGCAGAGCAGGACCCGTTTGCCCAGATCCGTCAGAGCCGCCGTCAGATTGACCGCCGTGGTAGTTTTGCCCACGCCGCCCTTCTGATTGACGATGGCGATTATTTTGCCCATTTTCCGCTCCTCTCATTCTGTTTTTTGGGTGTCTCCGGCCGATTGTTTCACGTGAAACACGCCGTTCCGCTTTGGCCGGAATGTTTCACGTGAAACATTCATTTTTCCTCCAAGGGCATGGAACCGGAGGTCGCCGCAGTGGACACCGTGGAATAATTCTGCCCCAGCGCCGGTTTCTTGTCCTGCACAAAGAAATACACGCATCCGGCGACGAGCAGAAGGATCACCAAAAACTGGATAAAGGCGAAGAACCGCACCTTTTGCAGCTGCTTCCGGGTCTGGGCCAAAAGCTCTTCCGTAGAAAGGGTCCGCTTCCGGGGCATTTTCCGGGCTGCCAGCTGCGCCTTCGTGGGCAGGATCAGCACCGTATCCTTGGGAACGGGATATTCTTCCATGACCTTCAGGCAATTCTCGCAAAAAGAAGCGCCATCTTCGATGGCAGTCCCGCATTTCAGGCAGTTCATAGCTCCACCTCCCAGAGTTTCTGTGACGATGTGCCTATTTTACAACAGAATAAGGGATTCGTAAAGGGGGTAAACGGAAAAAACTTCTCGTTTTCCCGTTCTGGCGCGGCAGCGCCACCCTTGGCTCCCCCTTTGGGGGAGCTGGCACGGCGAAGCCGTGACTGAGAGGGCAACCAACGCATGGACTCAGTTGGTACCCTCTCCGCCCTGCGGGCACCTTTCCCATAGGGAGAGGCAAGGGCCCCCCAAAAAAACGCACCCGGTACTTGCTTTCCGGGTGCGCTGCATTAGTTCTGGTATTTGATCTGCTGCTGGGTGATTGGCTCGTAAGCCGTCAACCGGTTCCCGTCCAAATCAGCCCGGTGCATATCCACGGCGGTGATCTGGTGGTTATCGTAGGTAGTGTAGTAGTAGGTGCCCTTAGTTACATTGCAGCAGCAGGTGTAAAGGGTGATCTCGTACTCGTTTTCCTTCAACCGGCACAGGCCCCGCTGCTGGTCCACGCTGCCTAAGATGTGGAAGAACTGGCTGACTGAGCTCATCTCGTCGGGGTCCGACAGGGAGTGGAGCTTGGTAAAGGCCACCCGGACGAAGCGGGACTGGCTGGATAGGTCTCCCGGGAGACCCAAGCCGCCCATGCCGCGGCTGTAGGCGTTCAGCTCCGTGCCGAAACTGTTCTCCGGGGTATTGATGGACAGGGCCCGGTAGTTGTTCAGGTTGAACATCTGGTAAGGGAAGGGGGGATTGTTGGTCAGCACCCCCACCGGATTGTCATAAACATGGAGCCCATCGGCCTGGGATTCCAGAGTAATGGCTTCCGTCCCATCCGCAAGGATCCAGTGCAGCTGGGCCAAAGGGAGACTGGGCAGGAAGGGGATATTCACCAGGTTCAGGTTTTCAATCAGCTTCCTTGCCTGGGCAACGGTTTCGCACTGGCCCAATATCCAGGGGATCAGCTCAAACTGGGTGATGTTGTCCTTGCCGGGAACCTCGTCAAAGTAGTGGGCATTGCCCACAAAGTTCAGCCCGCAGATGCCCAATCCCTTTTCATTGAAGGCCTCGTAATAGAGGGGATAGTCCTCCATCACCGCCGCCATGCCGATCATGGCGTAGTGGCTGGGCAGATCCTCCCGGCAGCGAAACCGGAAGGGGTAATTCCGTGGGGTAATGGTGATCCTGTCTCCGTAGGAGCGCTCATAGTCCAGGGTCCGGCCCATGTAGAAGGAGCTTGTTTTGTAGGTTGCGGCGGTGCACATTGGGGATCATCCTTCCTGTTTTTTTCAGTAGTATAGCAGGGGAAACGAAACGGAAAAGAAACTTTTTACTTGGCAGAACTGTTAAGCTGTTCCTCACAAAAGGCGAGCAGAACCGGAATATCTACCGTCGCCGTTTCCCAAATGATTTCCCGGCTCATGCTGCCATAGCTGTGGGCCACCATATTCCGCATGCCTTTCATAGGTCCCCACTGAATCCGCCCGCTGGTAGCCTTTCGATACTCCTCTGACAAGCCACCGCCCAATTCCCCGATCTGAAGGATGGAAAAAGCAATGCTTCTCTGGTAGTCTCTGTCCACATCGAACACCTGGAACGCATTGCCGTAGCGGGTAATTGTATTTTGTATCTCCAGACAATAGTCACGAATCCGGCTGATCCTTTGCAAATCAGGCGACATCATACAACTTCACCTTCTCCTTATTCACGTTGTTGCGGAAGAGTTCTTCACTGGAAAAAGGCGTGGATTGCTCCAGTGAAGACAGCGTAATCAAATCAATTTTCTTATTCAGAGCGGATTCCAGATCGCAATAGAGCTGCCCGAGGGAGAGGAGGCTCCGCAAATTTGTGCCTGTGGTATCAATCAGTAAGTCAATATCACTGTCCTCCGTTGCCTCGTTTCTGGCGTAAGAGCCGAAGACATAAATGGAACGAAGTCCATAGGCTTTGGCGATTGGAGCCACACGGGCGGCAATTTCTTCGATGGAATAGATCATAGAAGGCCTCCTTGATTTCCTCATCCGGCAGGGCACTCACTTACTTAGGCGTTTCTCCAGGGTATAGGCGCTCAGCGATGTCAGATGGACCTGGGTCAGGCCGTATTCGGCGGTGAGGACGAAGGCCTTGGGGAGGTCGTCGCAGGGGACTACCTGGCCAAGGGATTCGGCGTTGTCCAAAAAGGCCCGGGTACGCTTGGAGGTGGAGGTATTGTCCAGGTCGAAGATACCCAGGATGCTGGAGTCCCGGACAGAGAAGTCGCTGCCGATGGATAGATACATAGGGTGCTCCTTTGTTTCACGTGAAACAATTATTTCCGCTTTTTCCACTCCGCAACCGCCAATTCGTCGCAGCGGTTGTTTTTTGGGTTGTCTGCATGGCCTTTGACCCAGTGGTAATGGAGCTCATGCCTCTGGGTCAGAGCCAGGAGCTCTTCCCAGAGGTCCGGATTCAGGGCGGGCTTTTTGTCGCTTTTGACCCAGCCCCGTTTTTTCCAGCCCCAGGCCCAGCCTTTTTGGAGGGCATCGATGACATACTTGGAGTCGGAATAGAGCTCTACAATGCAGGGCTCCTTCAGGGCTTTGAGACCCATAATGACCCCCGTGAGCTCCATGCGGTTGTTGGTGGTCTTGTCCTCGCCGCCGGAGAGCTCCTTTTCGAAGCCGTTAAAGCTGAGGATGGCCCCCCAGCCGCCGGGGCCCGGGTTTCCCGAGCAGGCCCCGTCGGTATATAGGGTCACGGTTTTCATTCGTTGGTCTCCTGGGCGTCGGTAGTCTCTTCCTCGTCCTGTTCCACCCGCTCAATGGATACCACCTTATTGCCCTCGTCAATGCGCATGACGATGACGCCCTGGGTATCCCGCTTGTAGACGTTGATGGAGGAGGCAGGGATGCGGATGATGACGCCGCCGTTTTCAATGAGCATCACGTCATCGTTGTCGCCCACCACCCGGCATCCGGCGATGCTGCCGGTCTTGGGGGTGATGTTATAGTTCTTCAGGCCCTTGCCGCCCCGGCTCTGGGGGAGCTTCTCCCCGTCGGGGCCGGTGCGCAGGTATTCCGGCAGCTCCGTCCGCTTGCCGTAGCCGTTCTCGGTGACTGTCAAGAGGGTCTTGCCCTCTTCCACCTTCTCGGCGCCGACGACATAGTCGCCCTCGTTCAGGCTGATGCCCCTGACGCCCGCGGCGTCTCTGCCCATGCAGCGGACATCGTTTTCATTGAAGCAGATGGCCATGCCCTGGGCCGTGGCAAGGATGATGTTATCATTGCCGTTGGTCCGCAGGACGTTGATGAGGTGATCGTCCTCGTCCAGAGTCAGTGCCCGGATGCCGCCCTTCCGGTTGGTCTTCAGGGCCACAAAGGGCAGACGCTTCACCACACCCTTCCGGGTAGCCATGAGGAGGAACTCATTGTCGTTGAATTCCCGGGTCACCACCATGGCAGTGACATTTTCCCCGGCATCCAGGGGCAGCACGTTGACAATGGCGGTGCCTCTGGCGGTGCGGCCCGCCTCGGGGATCTGGTAGCCCTTGCGCAGGTGTACCTTGCCCATATCCGTAAAGAACAGGATATAATCATGGGTGGAGGCGATGTTCAGAGACTTAACGTAGTCCTCCTCCTTCAGGTTCTGGGCGTTGACGCCCCGGCCCCCCCGGCTCTGGGTCCGGTAGGTGTCCACGGGCATCCGCTTGATGTAGCCGTGGTTGGAGAGGGTAAAGGCGCAGGTCTCTTCCTCGATCAGGTCCTCGATGTCGATTTCGTCCTCGATGTCCTGGATCACGGTCTTCCGGTCGTCGCCGAACTTGTCCCGAATCTGGATCAGCTCTTCCCGCAGCACCGCCCGGAGCTTGGTTTCGTCGGCCAGCAGCTCCTGGTAGTAGGCGATCTTCTCTTCCAGTTCTTTATACTCGGCCTCCAGCTTCTCCCGGTTCAGACCCTGGAGGGCGATAAGCCGCATATCGCAGATGGCCTGGGCCTGGACGTCGTCCAGGTTGAAGCGCTCCATCAGGTTCTGCTTGGCATTATCGTAGGAGGAGCGGATGATGTGGATGACCTCGTCGATGTTATCCTGAGCAATCAGCAGGCCTTCCAGCAGGTGGGCCCGCTCCTGGGCTTTCCGCAGGTCGTACTGGGTCCGTCTCGTCAGGACTTCTTCCTGGTACTTGAGGTACTCGTCCAGAATCTGCCGCAGGGACAGAATTTTCGGCTGCTTTTGATTGTCCACCAGGGCCAGCATGATGATGGAGAAATTGGACTGGAGGGCGGTCTGCTTGAAGAGGTTATTCAGCACAACCTGGGGATTGGCGTCCTTTTTCAGCTCAATGACCATCCGCATACCGTTCCGGTCCGTCTCATCCCGGAGGTCGGAAATGCCGTCGATGCGCTTGTCCTTCACCTGGTCGGCAATGTTTTTGATCAGCTGCCGCTTGTTGACCTGGTAGGGGAGCTCCGTGACGATGATCCGGGTCCGGTCCTTGCCGAACTCCTCGAATTCCGTCTTGGCCCGCACTACCACCTTGCCTCGGCCCGTGGCGTAGGCCGCCCGGATGCCGCTGCGGCCCATGATGATGCCGCCGGTGGGGAAGTCCGGGCCGGTGATGTGGTCCATCAGGTTCACCAATGTGCACTCCGGGTCATCCAGCACGCAGATGCAGGCGTTGATGACCTCTTTCAGGTTGTGGGGCGGGATGTTGGTGGCCATACCCACGGCGATACCGCTGGAGCCGTTGACCAGCAGGTTGGGGAACCGGCTGGGGAGCACTCTGGGCTCCTTCCGGCTTTCGTCGAAGTTGGGGTCCCAGTCCACGGTATCCTTGTCAATGTCCCGCAGCATTTCGTTGGAAATTTTGGAGAGTCTTGCCTCGGTGTAACGGTAAGCGGCAGGGGGGTCTCCGTCCACGGAACCAAAGTTGCCGTGGCCGTCTACCAAAAGGTAACGCATGGAAAAATCCTGGGCCAGCCGGACCATGGCGTCGTATACGGAGGCGTCGCCGTGGGGATGATATTTGCCCAGCACATCGCCCACACAGGTGGCCGACTTTTTGAAGGGCTTATCAGAGGTCAGGCCGCTTTCGTACATGGTGTAGAGAATACGCCGGTGGACCGGCTTCAGGCCGTCCCGCACATCCGGCAGGGCCCGGCCAACGATGACGCTCATGGCGTATTCGATATAGGACTTCTCCATCTCCTCCACCAGGTGGGATTCGGTGATCACCTGGTCAGGGAAGGCAATGTCCTCGGGTTTGTAGCTTCTGTTGTGTGCCATTTTACGTCACCTCCTTAGAAATCCAGGTTGACCGCGTACTTCGCGTTCCGCTCGATCCAGTCTTTTCTGGGCTCTACCTGCTCGCCCATGAGGACGGTGAATATCTCGTCCGCCCGGGCGGCGTCATCCAGGGTGATCCGGCGAAGGGAACGCTGCTCCGGGTCCATAGTGGTCTCCCACAGCTCGTGGGGGTCCATTTCACCAAGGCCCTTATACCGGGCAATGTCCACCTTGGCGTTGGGATTGTCGGACCGCATTTCCGCAGAAACCTGGTCCCGCTGCTCGTCGGAGTAGGCAACCTTGGTGGTCTTGCCCCGGGTCAGCTTATACAGGGGCGGCACAGCGGAATAGACGTAGCCGTTTTCGATCATGGGCCGCATATAGCGGAAGAAGAAGGTCAGAAGCAGGGTCCGGATGTGGGCGCCATCCACATCGGCATCGGCCATGATAATGACCTTGTGATAGCGGAGCTTATTGATATCGAACTCCTCGCCGATGCCCGCGCCCAGGGCCACGATCAGAGGATAGAGCTTGTCGTTGCCGTAAATTTTGTCCGCTCTTGCCTTTTCTACGTTCAGCATCTTGCCCCACATGGCAAGGATGGCCTGGAACCGGGAGTCCCGGCCCTGGATGGCGGAGCCGGCAGCGGAATCGCCCTCGACGATGTAAATTTCGCAGAGGCTGGGGTCCCGCTCGTTGCAGTCCTGTAATTTATCCGGCATCTGTCCGGATTCCAGTCCGGTTTTCCGGCGGATGGATTCTCTTGCCTTCCGGGCAGCTTCCCGGGCCCGGTTGGCCATCATGGCCTTGTCCAGGATCAGCCGGGCAGTCTGGGGGTGCTCCTCAAAATAGGTGGTCAGCTGGTCGTTCACCACCTGGTCCACCAAAGTACGGATATAGGCGTTGCCCAATTTGGCCTTTGTCTGGCCCTCGAACTGGGCGTCCGTCAGCTTGACGGAGATGATGGCGGTAATGCCTTCCCGGCAGTCCTCGCCGGAGACCTTGTCGTCGCCCTTGATGATGCCGTTTTTCACGCCGTAGGCATTGAGCACCCGGGTCAAAGCGGTCTTGAAGCCGGTTTCGTGCATGCCGCCCTCGGGAGTCCGGACATCGTTGGCGAAGGACATCATAAATTCGTTGTAGCCGTCGTTGTACTGCACGGCGATTTCCGCGCTGGCATCTCCCTTGGAGCCGGACATATAGATCACGTCCTCGTGGACGGGGGTTTTGTTCCGGTTGGCCCACCGGGCAAACTCCCGGATACCGCCCTCGAAGCACATGACATCCCGCTTCTTCTCCTCGGTCCGATCGTCGGTGATGGCGATGGAGAGGCCGGCGTTCAGGAAGGCTTCCTCCCGCATCCGCTCATGGAGAATTTCATAGTCGTAGGTCAGGGTGTCAAACATCTCCGGGTCCGGCTGGAAGGTGACTTCCGTGCCGGTGTGGTCCGTGGTGCCCACGATCTTCATTTCCTGGGTGATCTGGCCCCGGGCGAACTTCATTTCGTAGATGTTCCCGTTTTTGTGGACCCGGACCCGGAGCCACTCAGACAGGGCGTTGACAACGGAGGCGCCCACGCCGTGGAGGCCGCCGGAGACCTTATAGCCGCCGCCGCCGAACTTGCCGCCGGCGTGGAGCACGGTGTACACCACCTCCAGGGCTGGCCGGCCGGTCTGGGGCTGGATATCCACGGGGATACCCCGGCCGTCGTCAGTAACGGTGATGGAATCCCCGGGGTTGATGGTGACGGTAATATGCTTGCAGTATCCGGCCAGAGCTTCATCGATGGCGTTGTCCACGATTTCGTAGACCAGATGATGCAGACCGGAAGAGGAGGTGGAGCCGATATACATACCGGGCCGCTTCCGGACCGCTTCCAGTCCTTCCAGCACCTGGATCTGCTCCGCGCCGTATTCCTGAGTTACTTTGGTTTCGTCAGACATTTTGTCCTCCATTCTAGAATTTATCAAAATAAGCAGAACCCCTGCCCTCTCCTGCCTGGAGAGGGTGCCGCCGCGGCGGCGGGTGTGGAGGGGACCCCTCAAACAGAAAACCGGGGTTGGATGAATGGGAAAGGTTTCTTTCTCTCATCCGTCTCGGCTGCGCCGAGCCACCTTCCCCGTGGGTGAAGGCTGCCTCCGGCGGGGGCTTCACTCATCCGGGCCCGTTTTTTACTTTCAGGGGTCCCCTCCACACCCGGCCCGGCTACGCCGGTCCACCCTCTCCAGGCAGGAGAGGGCTTTTCAGGCTGCCGCCCATGATTTCCATAGTTTTTCCCAATTTGGTAAACCTTCCCGGCTCGCAGCAGGTGATGAAGACCTGGCCGGAGGAGATCTGGTTCAGCACGAAATCCTGCCGTTTTTCGTCCAGCTCGGAAAGGACATCATCGAGAAGGAGCAATGGCTCCTCTCCGAATTCCCGGCGCATCAGCTCCCTTTGGGCTAATTTCAGGCTGATGGCGGCAGTACGGGTCTGGCCCTGGGAGCCGTAGCTTTTCAGGTCCACCCCGGAAAGGGTGATGGTGAAGTCGTCCTTATGGGGCCCCGTGAGACATTGGCAGGACTGGAGCTCTGCCCGGCCGTGGGTTTTGAGATGGGCCCGCAGGTCTTCCTGGAGCTGGGAAACCGCTGCGAAGGGGTCCGAAACCGTGGAAACGGTCTTGTATTCCAGGCGGAATTCCTCTGCCCCGCCGGAAAACCGTCTGTGAAACTTAGCAGCCTCTTTCCCCAAGGATTCGTAAAACCGGGCCCGATAAGAAATCAGCAGGGCCCCCACCTGACAAAGCCGCTCGTCGTAGTCGGGGAGCAATGACAAAAGGCGGATATCCTCATGGCCGTCTTTCAGGATCCGGCTTTTCTGCTCCAGGATCCGGTTGTATTCCGCCAGAGCCGCTTCGTAATTGGGCCGCAGGGCGCAGAGCACCGTGTCGCCTAACCGGCGGCGCTGGGATGCCCCGCTTTTGAGGATCATCAGGTCCTCCGGACAGAAGAGCACCGCGGGCAGGACCCCGCCTAGCTCCCCGGCGCTTTTCTTCCGGGCCCCGTTACGCCACAGCTGCCTGGGGCGGCCGTTGGGAAAGAGGACCCACCGGAGGGTCTGATCCCGGCCTTGGGAGACGCATTTTCCGGTGATTTCTGCAAAATCCCGGGAAAAACCCACCATTTCCGCCGTTTTCTGGGCCCGGAAGCTCTTGCCGGAGCCAAGGTAGCTGATGGCCTCTAAGAGGTTGGTCTTTCCTTGGGCGTTGCTGCCCACGATCAGGTTCACACCGGGGTCAAATTGGAAAACCTGATCTTCATAGTTCCGGAAGAACCGCAGCTCCAGTTCACTGAGGTTCATTGCCGGAAATCACATAGGTTTCGCCGTTGAAGGTGAAGCTGTCCCCATTGCGGAGCTTCTTCCCCCGCATGGTGCACGGCTCTCCGTTGACGGTGACCAGCCCCTGGAGGATCACTTCCTTGGCCTCCCCGCCGGTGGCGGTGAGGGCGGCGTACTTCAGGGCCGCCTCCAGCTTGATGAAGTCTGTCTGGATGGTCAGGACCTTGGGGGCGTCCTTCTTTTTTACGGATACTTTCATAAATTGTTCCTTTCTTTTCCTCCCTGCCCTCTCCAAGCAGGAGAGGGCTTTTTATCCGTTCTTGATCCGGACCGGCAGGACCATATAGGCAAAATCGTATTTTTCGTCCACGGGGGTCAGCACAATGGGGCTTAACCCGTTGGTCAGTTCCAATGTGACTTCCTCGCTGGGGACGGCCCGGAGGGCGTCGATGAGGTAGCGGACATTGAAGCCGATCTCCGTCTCCTTGCCGTCGCCGGCGTAGGCGCACTTATCCTCGGCGGCGCCGATGGTGTTGGAGGTCCGCATCAGTACCTCCTGGTCAGAGAACACACAGCGCACGGGGCTCTTGTTCTTTTCGGATACGATCAGACCCACACGCTCTACGCTGGAGCTCAAATCCGACACGTTGGCCACCAGCTTGATGGGGCTGCCCGTGGGCACCACCCGGCGCCAATCCAGGAAGTCGCCCTCCAGCAGCCGGCAGACCAGGGTGGCAGAGCCCACCTGGAAGAGAATGTGCTTGGCGCCCAGGAGGAAGGAGGCGTCTTCCTCGGAATCCGTGAGAATTTTTTCCACTTCCTTCAGGCCCTGGGAGGGGACTACAAAATTCATCTCCCGGCCCAGGGGGGTCTCGGGATGGTAGGTGCGTCTTGCCAGCCGGAAGCCGTCCACGGCCACAGCGGTCACGGCGGTATCGGAGACCTCGAACTTGACGCCGTTATGGATGGGTCTCGCCTGGTTGTCGGCTACGGCAAAAATGGTGCCGGAGATCAGCTCCTTCAGCTTGTTCTGGGGGATCCGGATGGGCCGGCCGTCGTTGACATCGGGAAGCTCCGGGTAATCCTCTGCGTTTTCCGCGGAAATATTAAAGGAGGCAAAACCGGAACGAATGGATACCTTGTAAGTGCTCTCGTCCACCACCACGGTGACCGGGCCCTCCGGCAGCCGCCGGACAATGTCCCCAAAGAGCTTGGCAGGAAGGATACAGGAGCCGGGCTCCACCACATCGGCGTCAATGTCATAGGTGATGCCGGTTTCCATATTATAGCCGGTCAGAGAAATGCCCTGTCCGGCTCTGCAGAGAATGCCCTCAATGAGACTTAAGCTGCTTTTGACAGCTACCGTTCTGGAGGATATATTCAGGCCTTGCAGCAGTGAACTTTTTTCACAGGTAAAGCGCATGGATGTTCGTCCTTTCTGAATTATAAAAGTAAAATATAAAAGAATAGCTTCTTATTTGTAGTAACAGAGGTAGTAGAGGAAATTTATGTGGAAAACCGGAAAAGCGTTTAGGCAATCGGCATTCTTTTATCCACAACCCGGTGTGCACAACATTTGCTCCATCCACAGGGGGTGTGAAGAAAAAATGGAGGGACAAAAATTCCACAGAAATTCCTTCCACATTTCACAGGGGCTGTGGATAAATAAAAGGGCAGAAAAAGACCGCCGCCGGTTACATATGCACGCATATTCATTCGCCCGAAACGGGCTGTCCCCGGCCTGCGCACAGGGAGCAAAAACCCTTACAGACAGGCGTTGATATTGGCGGTGATGGTCTGAATATTTTCCTGCACGGTCTTGTCCCCGTTTTTCAGAGCGTTCTCCACCTTCCGGATGGCATAGAGCACCGTGGAATGGTCCTTGGCGAACTCCTTGCCGATGTCGGGAAGACTCAGATTCGTCAGCTTCCGGATGAGATACATGGCTACCTGCCTTGCCTCGGCCACGCCCTTGTTTTTGAGGGTCCCCCGGAGGACCGTTTCGTCCACGGAGTAGAATTTGCAGACCTGGCTGATGATCAGGCTGGGGGTGGGCAGGGCGTTGCCCTCGGACTTGAACATGTCGTCAATGGCCCGGGATACATTTGGCAGGTCCAGAGGCATATTGTTCAGGTCCCGGTAGGCGAGGATCTTCTTCACTGTGCCTTCCAGCTGCCGGACGTTGTTGGTGACGTTGACGGCAATGTAGTTGAGCACGTCGTCCGTCAGGGTCAGCCCTAAGCTCTTGGCCTTGTTTTTGAGGATGGCCATTCTGGTTTCGTAGTCCGGGGGCTGGATGTCCGCCAGCAAGCCCCACTCGAAACGGGTCCGCAGCCGGTCTTCCAGAGTCAGCATATCGCTGGGCTTCCGGTCGGAGGTCATGACGATCTGCTTGTGCTCCTCGTAGAGCTTGTTGAAGGTGTGGAAGAACTCCTCCTGGGTGGATTCCTTACCGGCGATAAACTGAATATCATCGATGAGGAACAGGTCGCTTTCCCGGTATTTGCTACGGAATTCGATATTTTTGCCGTTGGCAATGGCGGCAATCAGCTCATTGGTGAATTCGTCGCCCTTGATATAGACGATGTTGGCGTTGTGATTCTGCTTGCGGATGCCGTTGGCAATGGCGTAGAGCAAATGGGTCTTGCCCACGCCGGCGGGGCCGTAGATAAACAGGGGGTTATACACCTGCCCCGGGGTCTTGGAGACGGCAATGGCGGCGGAATGGGCGAACCGGTTGGAGGGGCCCACCACGAAATTGTCAAAGGTGAACTGGGGGTTGAAGTCCATGGAGGTGGAGGCGGCTTTCCCCTTGTTCAGATAGTTCTCCTTGGCTTTGTCGTCGAAAACCAGGAGCTTGGCGTCGGAGTTGAAGATCTCCTTCAGGGCATCCTGAATATAGTCGGTGCACCGGCGGCTGATGATGTCCCGGCGGAAGTCCGAAGGGGAGTAGAGGATCAGGTTGTTCTCATTCAGCTCCACCACTTCCGCGTCGTCGAACCAGGCGGAAACCGTCACGGCACCCAGCCGCTCCTCAATATAATTCAGGATCTTTGCCCAAACATAGGCGGATGAATACATAATGGGCTCCTCTCTGTCTTGCCCAATTCTCCCAGGAGGGGACCGAAAATTTGGGCACAATATTTCATCCTGCATTATAGCATAGTTATCTACAGATTACAAGAGGTTTTCCACAGACTTTTTCACAGGCTGTGGAAAACTTTTGCTTTTGCCCTCTCCTGCCTGGAGAGGGTGGCACGCCGAAGGCGTGACGGGTGTGGAGGGGACCCCTACAGACAAAGAACGGGCCCCGATGAATGCAGCCCCCGCCGGAGGCGGCCTTCCCCCACGGGGAAGGTGGCAGGGCGCAGCCCTGACGGATGAGGGGCCAGGCAGGAGAGGGCAGGGAGAAATCCACAAATTTCCCAAAATTTTCTGTCTGTTTCTCTGCCCTTGCCGTTTCGAAAAGGGCTTGACCGGGGGAGGGGGGTATGCTATAGTTATTAATCAAGAAAATGATCCTCACAACGGTGTGAGGAAATCCGGTAACTGAAAAAAGGACAGGAAAATGCGTACTTTCAGAAGAGTATGGACTTATTTTGTCATTGCTTTGGTGGCGATGCTGGCGGCGCTGAACTACGAGCTCTTCGTCTTCCCCAATTCCTTCGCCCCCTCGGGGCTCAACGGCATCTGCACCATGATCCAGTACATATCCGGCGTCAGCGTGGGCTATATGAGCCTGCTCATCAATGTGCCTCTGGCCCTCATCGTCTATTTCAAGGTCAGTAAGCCTATGGCTGTGCGGAGCATGGTGTATGTAGTGGTCTTCTCTTTGGGGCTGCTGATCCTGGATAAGGTGGATCTTTCCGCCATTGCCTACTCCACAGAAAACGGCACCAGCCGCATTTTAGGGCCCCTGACTGCCGGCATCATCATGGGGTATGTCTACTCCATCCTGATGAAGGCCAGCGCCTACACCGGCGGAACGGACTTTGTGGCGGCCATCATCCACGCCAAGAATCCGGAGAAGAGCGTATTCGGCCTCTCCTTCATCATGAACGCCTGCGTAGCTATCGCCAGCTACTTTGTATATGATTACAAAATGGAGCCGGTGCTTTTGTGCATTCTCTACAGCTTCGCCTCCTCTAACATGGCGGAGCGGTTTCTGAAAAACGGCCGCAGCGCCGTGCGCTTCGAGATCGTCACCAACTACCCCGAGCAGATCAGCCAGGAGATCATCCAGAAGCTCCACCACACGGCCACCGTCTTCCCCGCCAAGGGCATGTACAACGGCAAGGAAGTGGATATTGTCATGTGTGTGGTCAATAATACCCAGGTGGCGGCCCTTTCCAATATCGTGGAGCGCTACCCCCACACCTTCGCCATCATGAGCCAGGTCAGCCAGGTCATGGGCAACTTCCGGCACTTCACCAAACAGGGCCAGGAGGCCATCCCCGTCCTGGACCAGGGCGATGGGAAGACCATCTGAGAAAAAACCCTCTCCTGGGAGAGGGTGGCACGCCGCAGGCGTGACGGGTGTGGGGCGGTACTTAAGTTCAACTTGGTTTCGCCCCTCATCCGTCTCGGCTTCGCCGAGCCACCTTCCCCCAGGGGAAGGCTTATATAAAAGCAGCAATTCTAAGGAGGAAACGTGTATCATGGCTTATTACTATCCCGAACCCAGCCACACCTTCAGCGAGTACCTTCTGGTGCCCGGCTATACGTCCGAGGAGTGCATTCCGGACCGTGTCAGCCTGAAAACCCCTCTCGTCAAATACCGCAAGGGCCAGGAGGAGCCGGCCATCTCTCTGAACATTCCTTTGACCTCTGCCGTGATGCAGTCCGTCTCCAATGACACTCTGGCCATTGCTCTGGCCAAGGAGGGCGGCATCAGCTTCATCTTCGGCTCTCAGTCCATCGAGAGCCAGGCTGCCATGGTGTCCAAGGTCAAGCACCACAAGGCGGGATTTGTCACCTCCGCCTCCAACCTGACTCCCGAAAACACCCTGGCAGATGTGCTGGCCCTGAAGGCCAAGAACGGCTTCTCCACCGTGGCCATCACTGACGACGGCACCGCCAACGGGCGTCTCCTGGGCATCGTCTCCAGCCGGGACTACCGGGTAAGCCGTATGGATCCCACCGACAAGGTCAAGACCTTCATGACCCCCCGGGAGAAGCTGATCACTGCCCCCGCGGACACCTCCCTGAAGGTCGCCAACGACATCATCTGGGAAAACAAGCTGAACAGCCTTCCCATTGTGGACGAAAATGACCACCTGATGTACTTCGTCTTCCGGAAGGACTACGCCTCCCATAAGGCCAACCCCCTGGAGCTGCTGGACAACAAGAAGCGCTACCTGGTGGGCGCAGGCATCAACACCCGGGACTATGAGAAGCGGATCCCCGCCCTGCTGGAGGCCGGCGTGGACGTGCTGGTCATCGATTCCTCCGAGGGCTACACCTGCTGGCAGAAGAAGACCATCGAGTGGGTCCGCAAGACCTACGGCGATACCGTGAAGATCGGCGCCGGCAACGTGGTAGACCGGGACGGCTTCCGCTTCCTGGCCGAGGCCGGGGCGGACTTCGTGAAGGTCGGCATCGGCGGCGGCTCCATCTGCATCACGAGAGAAACCAAGGGCATCGGCCGGGGCCAGGCCACGGCCCTGATCGAGGTCGCCGCGGCCCGGGACCAGTATTTCCAGGAGACCGGCGTCTATGTGCCCATCTGCTCCGACGGCGGCATTGTCCATGACTACCACATGACCCTGGCTCTGGCCATGGGCGCGGACTTCCTCATGCTGGGCCGTTACTTCGCCCGCTTCGACGAGGGCCCAACCCCCAAGGTCATGGTCAACGGCGCCTATATGAAAGAATACTGGGGCGAAGGCTCCAACCGGGCCCGGAACTGGCAGCGCTACGACCTGGGCGGCGCCACCAAGCTGAGCTTCGAAGAGGGCGTGGATAGTTATGTAACCTACGCCGGCCCCCTCCACGACAACGTGGAAGCCTCCCTCTACAAGGTCCGCTCCACCATGTGCAACGTAGGCGTCACCAACATCCCCGACCTCCAGCGGGACGCCAAGCTGACCCTGGTGTCCTCCGTCTCCATCGTCGAGGGCGGATACCACGACGTGACCCTGCGGTCTTCCAGCCAGGTGAAGTAAAAAAGCCGAAAATATCCCCCTTGCGGTAGGCCAAAGCGAAACCGCAAGGGGGATGATAGATTACAGAAACAAGGAGCTTATTCCATGGCGAGACGGACACAGGCGATGATCATGCAGGCCTTTATGGACCTTCTGGCGCAAAAAAGCGTGGATAAGATCACGGTGACGGATGTCATCGAAAAAGCGAACGTGAACCGGAATACCTTCTATTACTATTACGACAATATTCCCTCTCTGCTGGGGGCTTTTTTTGAGCAGGAGCGGATCAAATTTTCCGGGAGCTCCCAGCGGAGCGATTCTCTGGCGGAGGAATACCGGCGGGCCTGTGCCATGTTTCAGGAGAACCGGGCGGCCATACGTCACATCTATCAGTCGGAAAACCGGAAGGCCATTTCCAACTATCTGGAAACCGCTGCGGAGATGTTTGTGGGGCGGTTTGTCCGGAAAGCGGCAGAGCCTTACGGCCTGGAGGAAGAGGGCATCCGCTATGTGACCCATTTCTACAGCTACGCCGTTGTTGGCCTGACCATGCACTGGATCCAGGAAAATATGCCCCTGGACGATATGGTTCTGCCGGAGCGGATCGAAAGCACCTTCTACGCCTCGGTGGAGCAGGTCATTGCGGACTGCAAGAAATACAGCGCCCTCCGGGGCGGCAGCTGGGTTTACTGACTCTATCATAACCCCGCCCCGGAATAAAAAATACAGGCAATTTTTCAGAACTGTTCGATTTCGAACGGTTCTGTTTTTTTGCCTGTAGGAATTCTCACGAAAAACAAATAGAATCCTCCTGTTGACAACACGGAATATACACAAAACACTGTAAATTCAGGAGGAACCAAATATGGGAAGTTTGACACACAAAGCCGCCAGGACCGCGGCGGGACTGGGCATTGATCAGACGCTGAAAAAAGTGACCCGGGGAGACCGGGAGGCGGAGCTGGAAAAGCTCATCGATCTGGCGGACAAGTATACTGCCGGCACCAATCTGACGGTGGATTTTGACGTCTACCGGGCTTTGATCCGGGACGAGAGCAGCGCCCTGAGTCAATATCTGAACCGGGCTTTGGACGAGATCGACCCCAATGTGCTCAAGACGACCCTGCTGAATTTTGGCTTTGAAGCCATGCTGAACGGCACTATGACCATCCGTAAAATGCGGGAAGTCCACCAGTGCAATATTCCCTGGCTGATCCTTATGGACCCCACCTCCGCCTGCAACCTCCACTGCACCGGCTGCTGGGCGGCGGAATACGGCAACAAGCTGAACCTGAGTTATGAAGAGCTGGCAGACGTTGTCCGCCAAGGCCGGGAGCTGGGCATATATTTCTATATGTTTACCGGTGGGGAGCCGCTGGTCCGGAAAAAGGATGTGATCCGGCTGTGCGAGGAATTCAGCGACTGCCAGTTTTTGGCCTTTACCAACGGCACCCTGGTAGACCAACCCTTCTGTGAGGAAATGAAGCGGGTAGGCAATCTGATGCTGGCCATCTCTTTGGAAGGAGAACCGGAGGTCAACGACCTGCGCCGGGGCCAGGGCGTCTATGGCAAGGTCATGTACGCCATGTCCCTGCTGAAGCAGAACGGCCTGATTTTCGGCACCTCCATCTGCTATACCTCCAAAAACTGCCTGTCCGTCACTAGTCCCGAGTTCGTCAAGCTCATGGTGGAAAAGGGCTGCCGCTATGCCATGTATTTCCACTATATGCCCGTGGGCAACGAGGCCTCCCCAGAGCTCATGCCCAGCCCTGAGCAGAGAATGTATCTCAAGGACCGTATCCGCCAGATCCGGAAGCTCAAAGACGGCGAGGGACTATTTACCATGGACTTCCAGAACGACGGCGAATTCGTAGGCGGCTGCATTGCCGGAGGCCGGAACTACTTCCACATCAACGCCAACGGCGACGCGGAGCCCTGCGTATTCATCCACTATTCCAACGCCAACATCCGCACCCATACCCTGCTGGAAATTCTGAAGAGCCCCCTGTTTATGGCCTACCGGGACCGCCAGCCCTTCAACGAGAACCACCTGCGGCCATGCCCCATGCTGGAAAACCCGGAAATTCTAATGCAGATGGTAGCCGAAACCGGAGCCAAGTCCACGGACCTCCAGTCCCCGGAATCCGCGGAGCATCTGTGCGGCAAGTGCATCCAATACGCCAAAAACTGGAAACCCTGTGCCGAAAAGCTCTGGGCCGAGGAAACACACCCGGTCCATGATTACGAGAACTATAAAAACTGGCATCACGGATCCTGAGCATCTGCTGCCATGTGGGCTACGGCGCCTTGGGCGTGGGAGTCACAGGGACACGGATACCGTAAGACAAAGGAGAAATACCATGAAAGAAAAAACAGCCAAATTCATCCGGGTGATCTCCGTCCCGCCGGTGATGATCACGCTGCTGGTCTGGCTTGTTGCGGCAAAGCGTGATGATGTGTTCCGGAGCCCGGGGGAGATCCTTGGGACGCTGCTGTTTCTCGGGCTCCTTCCGATGGCGGCGTATCTTCCCTTCTTTTCTGGTACCGGGGAAGGAAAACGGGAAAACCAGCGCAAAAACGCCTTCCGCTTTACGCTGGTGGGCTATACGGCCATGGTGATCTGGGTCAACGCCATCTTCGCGTCGGCAAAACTGATGCTCATTGCCCATACCTATTTCTTTTCCATTCTCCTGCTGACGCTTTTCAACCGGGTGCTGAAAATCAAAGCCAGCGGCCACGCCTGCAGTGCTACCGGCCCCATTCTGCTGACGGCTTACCTTCTGGGCTGGCAGTGGTGCCTTCCCTGGTGCCTGCTTGCCTGGGGGGTAGCCTGGTCTTCCCGGTGCCTGGGCAGGCACACAAAAGGCCAGTTGGCTGCCGGTGCCCTGACCTGCTGCGCCGCCTTTGCCATGGCCTGGCTGGCGTGGGGATGAAAAAGGCCCCCTCTCCATGGAGAGGGGGGCTGCCGCCCCTCTTCCGTCTCGGCTTCGCCGAGCTACCTTTCCTTAGGGGAAGGCTTTTTTATTTTTGGGGCAAAACGCAGGGGGATTTTTATTTCAGATTCTCTTCCAGCTTCAAAAACCGGTCAAAATCGCTTTCGTACAACCGGTCCTGGATGATCCGGTATTTTTCGAATTCCGTTTCGGCGTAGGTTTTCGCCATGATGGCGGAGACCTTTCCGGCATCCTTCAGAACCTCGTGGTCCCAGAGGGTCAGGAAGCCGTCCAGCCGTTTTTCCCAGTCCTCCATGGTCATGGGAATGTGGCGGCGGGCCTGCATCTCTGCCATGTCCAGATAGGCGGAAACGATTCGGGCAATTTGGTCCAGTTCCGTGTCGGAAAGGTAATTTTTGGCGATGGAAACATCGGATTTATGGATTTTCCCCTTGGGGCTTCCGTCCCAGCTGGTCAGGCCCATGTGGTCTTTTCTTGCGTCCGCCCGGTCCATGATGACTTCTGCGGCGGTCTGGCCGTGGACGGCGTAGTGGAGCTTATTCTGAACGGCGGCAAAAAAGCGTTTTGTCGCCTTGGCGGAAGGGTCGTAGTCCAGAGCTGTGGCGTAGAGGTCTGTGATTTTCTGATAGAATCTCCGCTCGGACAGCCGGATTTCCCGGATTTTTTCCAGCTGCTTTTCAAAATAGTCCTCTGTCAGAATGGTGCCGCCGTTTTTCAGCCGGTCTTCGTCCATGACCCAGCCCTGAATGGTGTAGTCTTTGACGATTCCGTTTGCCCACTTCCGGAACTGGACGGCCCGCTCATTTTCAATTTTGAAGCCCACGGCAATGATAGCCTGGAGGTTGTAATGGAGAACCTCCCGCTGCACATTTCGGCTGCCTTCTTTTTGAACGATAAAGTATTTCTTTATAGTTGCCTCTGGCAGAAGTTCCGCGTCCGCATAGATTTTTTTCAGGTGCTGATTGATGGTCATGGTGCTGACACCGTAGAGCTCCGCCATCATCTTCTGGGTCAGCCAGATGTTTTCATCCTCATAGCGCATTTCCACGCTGTTTTTCTGGTCTCCGGTGGCGGCAACGTAGGTGAGGTATTCCGCCGCGCCGGAGCGGATAGACGGTGTTTTTTTCGGCTGCATAGGATTTTCACCTCCATAAAAAATGGCGGGGAACTTCCCCGCTCAGGATGGACCCGGGTCTTGCAACCAGCCCGGCCATTACAAAGTCTACATTCGCATTTTATCCGGGATCCTTGGGTTTGTCAAGGCGGAGAAATCACCACCCCAGGGAAAGGTTTTTTCTTTTCCCCCTTGTATAACTCCTGAAAATATACTATAATACTAGGCAAAAGCAAAGGAGGCTCATCCAATGAAGCGGGAAGACTATATCAGCTGGGACGAGTATTTTATGGGCATCGCCATGCTGGCGGCCAAGCGGAGCAAGGACCCGAACACCCAGGTGGGGGCCTGCATTGTGTCCCAGGACAATATCATCCTCTCCACGGGCTACAACGGCATGCCCAAGGGCTGCTCGGATGACATCTACCCCTGGGACCGGGAGGGTGCGGAAACCAAGTACCCCTATGTGGTCCATGCGGAACTCAATGCCATTCTCAATGCCCACGGCCGGAACCTCCAGGGCAGCCGCCTGTTTGTGGCGCTCTTTCCCTGCAATGAGTGCGCCAAGGCCATTATCCAGAGCGGGGTGAAAGAGGTCCTGTATCTCTCCGACAAATACGCGGATTCTCTGGCGACACTGGCGTCCAAGCGGATGATGGATTCTGCCGGAGTGAAGTATACCCAGCTGCGGCCAAGATTGCGGTCCATCACATTGGACTTTGTGCCGGAGGAAGAACGGGAGGAACAGAAATGATCTCAACAAGAGGGCGCTATGCGTTGCGGATGATGCTGGACCTGGCGGCCAACCAGGGGGACGGCTATGTGGCATTGAAGGATGTGGCGGCCCGGCAGGGCATTTCCAAAAAATATTTGGAGCAGATCATCCCGGTCCTGAACCGGGCGGGGCTGCTGCAGACTGCCCGGGGAGTCCAGGGGGGCTACCGCCTGACCCGGCGGCCGGAGGAATACACCGTGGGGGACGTGCTCCGAGCCACGGAGGCGAGTTTAGCTTCCGTCGCCTGTCTGGAGGCCGGGGCGGAAACCTGCCCCCGGCAGGTGGAATGCCTAACCTACCCTGTGTGGGTGGGCCTCGACAAGGTGGTCAACGACTACCTGGACTCCATCACTCTCCAGGATATGCTGGACAGACGGCAGAGCGCCGTGGGAAATGACTATGTGATTTGAGCAAAAAAAGAAAAAGTAACCGCCCTAAGCGTTCCAAACTTAACGGTTACTTTTTCTGTCAAGTGAGGGAGCACACCGTCTATCGGCAGTGCCCTCTTTCATTCTCATTATACCACGCCCCGCCCTCATCGTCAAGAGGGCGGGGCGGTTTGCGTCAATACTCCCGGACAACACCTTTGACCAGGCCTACGATCTGGGCCTCGGTGCCGTCGATGGGGTCGTAATTGTCGTTTTCCGGCATGAGCCATATTTCGCCGTTTCTCCGGCGGAGGCGCTTGACGGTGGCCTCGTCGCCGATCATGGCCACCACGATCTGACCGTCGTCCGCGCTTGTCTGAGGACGAACCACAACTTTGTCACCGCTGAGGATACCGGCGTTTATCATGCTGTCTCCCCGGACCCGGAGGGCAAAGCAGCTGGGGTCTTCCCAGGGAATGGTGCCCTCCTGGTTTTCCACCGCCAAGATGGGCAGGCCCGCGGTGACCATGCCGATGACGGGGATCTGTCCCGGGCGGCTGCCGCTGACCAAGGCCCGCTTGCGGCCCTTGACCGGGGGCTGCTGGAAGACGCCCTTCTCCTGCAGGGCCTGGAGATGGTAGCTCACCGAAGCGGTGGACCGGAGACCCACGGCCTCGCCGATCTCCCGGACGGAGGGAGAATAGCCGTTTTCGGCGACGAAAGCATTGACGAATTCAACGATTTTTTCGGCTTTGTTACTGGTTCTGGGCATGGCCGCACCTCGATTCTTTTTGATCGATTTTATAATAGCACAAATGAGTGAAAAAAGCTATGATTTTTTCATAGGAAACCCAAAAAATTTTCCGGTGGGTGGTATCCTTCGTCCTGTAAAAGCCATTCTAAAATAGAATTTCACCATTCGCTTTCCCAATTTTACAAACGGGAAAATCCCTGCTATGATGTAGATACCAAAAAGAAACGAAAGGATGGTTCCAGAAATGATCACTCTTTATGATACCGGTGTCTATCTCGTAAACGGCGAGACCCTCACCACTGACCCCAAGGAAGCAGCCGCCAAGGTTGGCCGCAATGTCACCCCCGAAGAAGCCCAGAAGGGCACCATGGCCTACGGCATTCTGAAGGCCCACAACCAGAGCGAGGATATGCAGAATCTTCGGCTGAAGTTCGACTCCATGACCTCTCACGACATCACCTATGTGGGCATCATCCAGACCGCCCGTGCCTCCGGCATGACTGAGTTCCCCCTGCCTTATGTACTGACCAACTGCCACAATTCCCTCTGCGCTGTGGGCGGCACCATCAACGAGGACGACCACAAGTTCGCCCTGTCCGCTGCCCACAAGTACGGCGGCATCTACGTGCCCACCAACATGGCAAATATCCACAGCTATAACCGGGAGACCATGGCCGGCTGCGGCCGGATGATCCTGGGCTCTGACTCCCACACCCGCTACGGTGCCCTCGGCACCATGGCCATCGGCGAGGGCGGCGGCGAGCTGGCCAAGCAGCTGGTGGGCCGTACTTACGACTTCGCCCGGCCCGGCGTCATCGCCATCTATCTGACGGGCGCCCCCAAGGCGGGCATCGGCCCCCACGATGTGGCCCTCAGCATCTGCGGTGCTGTGTACAAGAACGGCTACGTGAAGAACAAGGTCATGGAGTTCGTAGGCCCCGGCATCAAGAATCTGCCCATGGAGTTCCGGAACGCCGTCGACGTCATGACCACCGAGACCACCTGCTGGTCCTCCATCTGGGTCACCGACGAGAAGACCAAGAACTACTTCACCATCCACGGCAGGCCCGAGGCTTATCAAGAGATCAAGCCCGCGGACGTGGCCTACTACGACGGCTGCGTGTACATTGACCTGTCCACCATCGAATCCACCATTGCCATGCCCATGCACCCCAGCAACACCTACACCATCCACGAACTCCAGGAGAACGCGGAAGACATCCTGCATCTCATTCAGGACAACGCCAACAAGCAGATCAAGGGGGCCAAAATGGACATCGTCTCCAAGTTCCATGACGGGGCCATTTGGGTGGAGCAGGGCGAGATCGCCGGCTGTGCCGGCGGCACTTTCGACAACATCTGCGCCGCCGCGGATATCCTGCGGGGCCGCAGCTGCGGCAATGGGGCCTTCTCCCTCAGCGTGTATCCCGGCTCCATGCCCGCTCTGGCCGAGCTCATGAAGAACGGCCGGGCCCATGACCTGATCGCCGCCGGGGCTATCCTCCGGGAATGCTTCTGCGGTCCCTGCTTCGGCGCGGGAGACACCCCCGCCAACGGCGAATTCTCCATCCGCCACACCACCCGGAACTTCCCCAACCGGGAGGGCTCCAAGCCTGGCGAGGGCCAGATGGCCGCTGTGGCCCTGATGGACGCCCGGTCCATTGCCGCTACCGCCGCCAATGGCGGCCGCCTCACCGCCGCCACGGACCTGGATGTGGAGTACACCACCCCTGAGTACCACTTCGATGGCAGCATCTACGGCAAGCGCATCTACAACGGCTGGACGAAGCCCGAGCCCCAGCATGAACTGAAGTTCGGACCCAACATCAAGGACTGGCCCAAGATGCCTGCATTGACCAAGGATCTTCTTGTGAAGGTCTGCTCCTACATCACCGACCCTGTTACCACCACCGACGAGCTGATCCCCTCCGGTGAGACCTCCTCCTACCGCTCCAACCCCGAGCGCCTGAGCGAGTTCGCCCTGTCCCGCCGGGACCCCCAGTACGTTTCCCGCAGCAAGGAGATGCGCCAGGCCGAGCGGGACCGCCAGGCCGGGAAAGGCCTGACGGAGGAAGTCAAGGCCGTCTACACGGCCCTCCAGAAGGCAGGTCTGGCCGTAGACCCCGAGGGCACGGACCTGGGCTCCACCATCTTCGCCAACATGCCCGGCGACGGCTCCGCCCGGGAGCAGGCCGCCTCCTGCCAGAGAGTCATGGGAGCAAGCGCCAACTTCGCCAAACAGTACGCCACCAAGCGCTACCGCTCTAACTGCATCAACTGGGGCATGACCCCCTTCCTGGTGGAAAACCCCGAAGTCTTCCAGCTGGGCGACTATATCTTTGTTCCCGATGTCCGGGCCCATGTGCTCAATAATGACGCATCCTTCGATGCCTACGCCGTGAAGGCCGACGGCACCGTGACGAAGTTCCCCGTCTCCACCGGCGCCCTGACCGAGCCAGAGCGGCAGATCATCGCCGACGGCTGCCTCATCAACTACTACCGGAACAACAAGTAAATTCGATTCCTTCCTTTCTTCCCCCCGGAAGCTGCCACCACAGCTTCCGGGGGTTGTGCTCCCAGCGGGGGACAAAATGCCCCTAGGAAACTTCTTGGTTTTGTGCTATAATACAAAATAATATTTTAAAAAGAGGGACATTTATATGAGTAAAATACTGATCCTCCAGGGCAGCCCCCGCCGCCATGGCAACACGGCGGCTTTGGCGGCGGCCTTTGTCCAAGGAGCCAAGGCCGCAGGCCATACCGTTACGGAAATCTTCCTCCGGGACAAGCAGATCGGCGACTGCCTGGGCTGCTGCGCCTGCCAGAAAAACGGGGGCCAGTGCATCCAGGGGGACGACATGGAGGAAATTTACACCGCCATGCTGGAAAGTGATGTCATCGTCCTGGCCAGCCCCGTTTATTTCTACACCTGGACTGCCACTATGAAGCGGGCTCTGGACCGGACCTTCGCCATCGAGGAAGCCCTGACGGGCAAGACCTTCTACCTCCTCTCCACCGGCGCCGCTCCGGAGGAAGGTTACATGGCCCATATGCTGGAGAGCTTCCGCCTCTACGTCGATTGCTTTGCCGACAGCAGGATCGGCGGCCATCTTTTTGGCTGCGATACCCGGGAGCCGGGAGACATCCAGGGAAAGCCGGTGCTGGACCAGGCCTATGAGATGGGAAAGAAGCGATAAGGCGAATCAATAGGGCTGCCACGAAACTCGTTTTTGCGGCAGCTCTCTTTTTTACACTCCGCAGGCGCCCACATCCTGGCATTTATTTACATTTTCTCTGTTTTCTTTTCCCCAAACTGTGATAGAATAGGAGGCAAAAGGAGCGTGTCACTATGGACAAATGCGTGATTTTCTGCGCCGGGGGCTTTGACGGCCTGATGGAACCGGCGGAAGGAAGCTACATCATTGCTGCCGACGGCGGATTAACTTATGTAAACCAATTGGGTCTGGTCCCCAACGCGGTCATCGGGGACTTTGATTCCCTGAACTATGTCCCCACCGGGGCGGAGGTCTACCCTGTGGAAAAGGACGATACCGACGGCATGCTGGCGGTGAAGCTGGGGCTCCGGAAGGGTTTCCGGGAATACCTGGTCTACGGCAGCCTGGATGGGCCCCGTCTGGACCACTCGATAGCCAATTATCAGCTGCTGCAATACCTCTGCGACCATGGGGCCCATGGCACCCTGGTGGGCCTGACCTTCTGCGCTACCGTCATCCAGAATGGGGAGCTCCGGTTCCCCGGCGGGAAGGAGGGGGATATCTCCGTGTTCTGCATGGGGAAAGATGCCCAGGGCGTCACCATTGAGGGGCTCTATTATGAGCTGAAAGACGGAACGCTGACCCCGGGCTTCCCTCTGGGGGTCAGCAACCATTTCACGGAAAGACCCGCCCGCATCGCCGTGAAGGACGGCTCTTTGCTGGTCCTCTGGCGCAAAAAAGCAGGGCTGCCGGAGCGGTTCTAGCCCCTGCCCTCTCCAAGCAGGAGAGGGCCTTGTGCCGCTGCGGCGGCAAAGCTAAGAAAGGAGAAATTTGCCATGGATACCATCGAACCCCTCCATGTTGACCCGGAACAAGGGCTCAGCGCCCAGCAGGTCCGGGATCGGCTGGAGGCGGGGCTCCACGGGGGCACCGGGGAGAGGGCCGGGCAGAGCGAGAAGGAGATCATCCTCCGGCACTGCCTGACGTTCTTTAACTTTATTTTTATTTTTCTGGCAGTTTTGCTGCTGATCGGCCGGTCTTCCCCAAAAAACATGGGGTTTCTGGGGGTCGTCATCATCAATACCGTCATCGGCATCGTCCAGGAGATCCGGGCCAAGCGGGCGGTGGAGCAGCTGTCGTTGGTGGCCAGGCGGCCAGTCAAGGTGGTCCGGGAGGGAGCGCTTGTGTCCGTGGACCCGGAGGAAATTGTCCGGGACGACATTGCTGAATTTGGCCAGGGGGACCAGGTCTGTGCCGACGGCATCCTGCGGTCCGGGGAGCTCCATGTCAACGAGTCCCTCCTGACCGGCGAAGAGGACAGCGTGGACAAGGCCCCGGGGGACAAGGTCCACTCCGGCAGCGTGGTCCTATCCGGCCGGGGCCGGGTGGAGCTCACCGCCGTGGGGGCGGACTCCGGGGCGGCTAAGCTCAGCCAGGAGGCCAAGGCCAACCCCAGGGGGAAGAAGTCCGAGATGATCCGCTCCCTGGACCGGCTGATCCTGTTTCTGGGCATCGCTCTGGTGCCGGTGGGGTCCATTCTCTTTTATCAGGAATACAAGGTATTGGATCTGGGCCTGCAGCAGAGCACCGCGGGCACCGTGGCCGCCCTTATTGGCATGATCCCGGAGGGGCTGTATCTGCTGACCAGCATTGCCCTGGCGGTATCCGCCCAGAAATTAAGCAAACAGCGGGTCCTGGTCCAGGACATGAACAGCATCGAGACCCTGGCCCGGGTGGATGTGCTCTGCGTGGACAAAACCGGAACCATCACAGAGCCTGACATGGTGGTAGACAATGTGATCCCCCTGGGAGACCAATTGCTTCCCGAGGAGCTGGAGGACCTCTTGACCGCCATGTACGGCGCCACGGAGCCGGACAACGCCACCGCCAAGGCCATGAAGGAGCTGTTCTCCGGGGAGAGCTCTTTGACCTGCTCCAAGCGCGTCCCCTTCTCTCCGGAAACCAAATGGTACGGCTGTGAATTTGAGGACCAGGGCAGCTTTGTGGTGGGCGCGCCGGAATTCCTCTTACAGGACCGGGAGGACATCTATGGCATTGGGGACTGGGCCGCCCAGGGCTACCGGGTGCTGCTGCTGGCGGGCTACGGAGCCCCCCTGGAGGCCGGGAAGCTGGATGCCGCCCTGATGACGCCGTTGGCTCTGGTGCTGCTCACCGGCAAGCTCCGGCCCAAGGCCAAGGAGACCTTCGCCTACTTTACCCAGCAGGGGGTCACCGTGAAGGTGATTTCCGGCGACAACCCCGCCACCGTCAGCCAGATCGCCCAGCAGGCCGGCATTCCCGGCAGCGAATGCTACATCGATGCCGCTACTCTGGACACCCCGGAAAAGCTCCGGGAGGCTGCCAGCCAATACACCGTCTTCGGCCGAGTGACCCCCCAGCAGAAAAAGGACCTGGTGGCCGCCCTGCAAAAGCAGAAGCATACCGTAGCCATGACCGGCGACGGCGTCAACGATCTGCTGGCCATGAAGCAGGCCAACTGCTCCATCGCCATGGCCTCCGGGGCCGAGGCTGCCAGCAGCCTTTCGAGTCTGGTGCTGCTGGATTCGGACTTTTCCGCCATGCCCGGGGTGGTGGCCGAGGGAAGAAGGGTCATCAACAACATCCAGCGGGCGGCCAGTTTGTTCTTGGTGAAGAATATCTTCTCCCTGTTCCTATCTGTCATTACCCTTTTCACCGCCTGGCCCTACCCCTTGGAGCCCATCCACCTGACGGTGATCTCCTCCATGACCATCGGCATTCCCTCCTTTGTGCTCACCTTCGAGCCAAAGTATGACCGGGTGAAGGGAAAGTTCCTCCCCTCGGTGCTGCGGCGTGCCTTCCCGGGAGGCTTGACCAATGTCTTTGTGGTCCTGATCTGCCAGGCCTTTATGGTGGTGTTTGGCCTTCCCAAGGAGGAGATTTCCACCATCTGCGCGGCGATTTTGTCCTTTGTGGGCTTACTGGTGCTGTTCCAGATCTGCAAGCCCTTCAATCTGTTCCGGAAAGGTCTGTGGTGCGCCATGGCGGCGGGCATTGTGGTATGCTTCACCCTGCTGGGGGACGTCCTGGACCTGCGCACCTGGTCGCCGGAGGTGCGGCTCGTCATGGCGACACTGCTCTTAATGACCCCCACCGTGTTCTGCGCCAACCAGTATGTGTTCGACAAGGTCTATAACACAAGACGGAAGCTCGTCGCCTGGATTACCGAAAAATGGCATAAACTCTTCAAAAAAGCCTAAGAAAAAGCAGCCCCATGCCCTCTCCTGCTTGGAGAGGGTGGGCCCGCAGGCCCGGGTGTGGAGGGGACCCCTAAAAGCTAAGGACAGACCCGATGAATGGCAAAGGCTTACCATTCGCATAGATAGCCTCTCACCATCCAACGCAGTCTGGCCCAATGTTTCAGGTGTCCCCTCCACACCCGCCGCTGCGGCGGCACCCTCTCCAAGCAGGAGAGGGCATGGGGCTTTCAGGAGGCCCTATGCGCACCTACGACTTAGTAAAACGTCCCGGCCAGCCCCTATATGAATCTTTGTACCTGGCCATCCGGGAGGACATCCGGACCGGGCGGCTGGCTCCCGGGGACAAGCTTCCCTCCAAGCGGGCCCTGGCGGCCAACCTGGAGGTGGGCAAAACCACCGTAGAGGCGGCCTATGCCCAGCTGCTGGAGGAAGGGTACATCGCCTCCGCCCAGCGCCGGGGATTCTTTGTGGAGGCGGTGGAAAAGGTGGAAGCTCCCGCTCCGGTGTCTCTCCACAGTTCTCCGCCGGAGGCGGAAGAAATTCCCCTGGCGGACCTCACCGGCAACGGCACGGGGCAGTTCCCCTTCTCCGTCTGGGCGAGGCTCCAGCGGGAGGTGATCCTGGACTACGGCAAGGACCTGCTGTCTCCCATGGATCCCCGGGGGGCAATGGCGCTGCGGCAGGCTATCGCCCGGAACCTGTCCGACTTCCGGGGACTAAGGGTGGACCCGGAGAACATTCTGGTAGGCGCGGGCACAGACTTCCTCTATAACCTGCTGATGCAGCTGCTGGGTCAGGACAAGGTCTACGGCGTGGAGGACCCGGGTTACGGCAAAATTCGGAAAATCTATGCCGCCGGGGGCGTCCGGTGCCGTCCCATCCCCATGGACGACCAGGGGCTTATCATCGAGGCCATCGGCGATGCCCAGGTGCTCCACATCTCCCCGGGGCATCACTTCCCCACGGGACTCATCACCCCCCAGAAGCGCCGCCGGGAGATGCTGGATTGGGCGAAGACGGCGGGGGGCTTCATCATCGAAGACGACTATGACACGGAGTTCCGTTTCCGGGGCCATCCCATCCCTCCCATGCAGGCATTGGACCCGGAGCGGGTGATTTACCTGAACACCTTCTCCAAGACGCTGTCCCCCTCCATCCGCATCAGCTACATGGTGCTGCCTCCCGCCCTGATGGACCGGTTTCGCCGGGAGCTGGGCTTCTACGGCTGCACCGTGGCCAGCTTCGAGCAGTACACCCTGGCAAGATTTCTGGACCGGGGATACTTCGAAAAGCACATCAACCGCATGCGCAAATTCTACCGGGCCCGCCGAAACCGGGTCATTGGCCTTTTGGAGCGCTGCCCAGCGGCGGAGAAATTCACCATTTTGGAGCAGGATGCGGGGCTCCACTTCCTGCTGAAGGTGGATACGGGGCTGACGGATGCGGCCCTGACCCAGGTGTTTCTGGCCCAGGGGCTAAAGGTCCAGCCCCTCAGCGCCTTTTATACCCAGCCCGCGGACCTGCACAGTTTGGTCATCAATTACTCGGGCGTAGACGAAGAAAAATTAAAAGAGGCCCTGGAAGGGCTGGTACTATAGAGAAAGGAAGAAAACCATGATATCACCCATCGATACAGGCAAAAAAATACTCCGCGACAAGCGGAATCAGCTTCTGAAAAAGGGTCTGACCCTGGCGGCAGCGGCCGGGGCGGGAGCCCTAACCGTCACCTGCGGCGTCACCCAGGCCATGGCGGACATGGCCATGAACCGCCGTATGCCCGCCTGCGGCAAGCTGGTCAACGTCTCCGGGGGCCGGCCGGACAAGGCCTTTGCCCTCCACCGGGAGGAGGCCGCCAAGGCCCTGAAGGAGCAGGCCTCGAAAGAATACACCGTTTCCTCCTTCGACGGTCTGGCCCTGAAGGCCCACCTGGTGCAGGCGGATGCCCCTAAGCGGCTGGTCATCGCCTTCCACGGCTGGCGGTCCACCTGGGACCGGGATTTCTGCATGGTGGCCCCCTTCTGGCGGGAATCCGGCTGCAGCGTGCTCTACGTGGAGCAGCGGGGCCAGGGAGAAAGCGAAGGAAAGTACATGGGCTTCGGCCTGCTGGAGCGGAAGGACTGCCTGACCTGGGCCGCCTGGGCGGCGGAACAGTGGCCCGACCTGCCCATCTATCTCAGCGGCATCTCCATGGGGGCAACCACGGTGCTCATGGCCGCCGGGGAGGAGCTGCCCGAAAACGTGAAGGGCATCACCGCCGACTGCGGCTTCACCTCCCCCCAGGCCATCTGGCGCTATGTGACGGAGCAGAACCTGCACATGTCCTATTCCCCCGTCCGGAGACTGTGGCTGGACGGAGCCTTCCGCCGGAAGATCCACGCGGGCCCCGGGTCCTACTCCACCCTCACCGCCATGAAGGCCTGCCGCACCCCGGTGCTCTTCGTCCACGGGACGGAGGACACCTTTGTGCCCATTGAGATGACCTACGAGAATTACCTGGCCTGCGCCGCTCCCCACCGGCTGGTGGTCATCCCCGGAGCGGGCCACGGCATGTCCTATGCCCTGGAGCCGGAAACCTGCCAGCGGGCCATGAAGGCCTTCTGGGCGGAGTTTGACGGGATGTAAGAGGTTACAGCTCCGTAAAGACGAATTTTTCCATGAGCCCATCGCATACGGTATGGATGGTCACAGTCCCCGGCCCGGTCTGGTCCACAGACAGCTGGATATCCTTGCCCTTTAGGCGGCTGCGGACATACGCCTCCGGGTCGTCGCAGGCGACCTCCTCGAAAAAGACATCCCGCATCTGGTTGTTGCGGCACAGATTTTGAATTTCGTGAACGAGTTCGTATTCGGCCATAAAAAGTCCTCCTTGACAATCATTATTTTATAAGTATAATATAATTATGGATACATTAGAATTCGAATGGGACCCTAATAAGAACGAAATCAACAAAAAGAAGCATGGCTTATCTTTCGAAACAGCAAAGGAGGTCTTTTACGACGAGTTTGCCCTTCTGTTTGATGACCCGGACCATTCTATCGAGGAAGAACGCTTTTTGATCATAGGGGCCATCAAATCGGAAAAAATCTGTATTGTGAGCAATTGCTATCGCAGCAAGGAAAACCGCATTCGCATTATCTCGGCAAGGCAGGCAACCAAAACCGAGCAGCGCGCCTATTTTGATAGTTTTGAGGTGATTTTATGAGAGACGAATACAACATCAGCGAGTTGAATCCAAGAAGGAACCCCTACGCAAAGCAGCTGAAAAAGCAGATCACCATCAACATTGACAGCAGCACCATTGACTACTTCAAGGCCCTGGCGGAAAGCAAAGGGATCCCGTATCAGACCCTGATCAATCTTTACCTGAGAGATTGTGCCGACAACCGGCGACAGCTCCAGATCTCCTGGCAATAACGATCCCTTCCAAGCACGGTACGGCATTGGAGCGTACCGTGCTTTTTCCCTAGTATACCACGACGTTCCCTGAAAAACTGCCCAAAAACAGCTGCTCCAGATTGTTAAAATTCACTAAAATTTGGGAGATTGCTTTTTTGCATTCCCTCCGCTATAATGCCCTGGAATAAAAGCGAAAAGGAGACAATCTATGGCAAATCGCACGGTGGATATGACAAGCGGAAGCGTTTTTCGGCATGTGCTTATCTTTACCTTTCCTCTGCTGATCGGCAACCTGTTTCAGCAGTTTTATAACCTGGTGGATTCTCTTGTGGTAGGTAACTTTGTAGGAGCCAACGCCCTGGCGGCAGTGGGCACCTGCGGGAGCCTGAACTACCTGATCTTCGCCCTGTCTTCGGGCCTCTCGGTGGGCTTGGGTATTCTGGCGGCTCAGGCCTTCGGGGCCAGAAACACCGGGGACATCCGCCGCATTGTGGCGGGGGGCATTTATATTCTGGGGGGCGCGGGGATCCTGGTCTGCCTGGTGGGCTACGCTTTGGCCCCCAGCCTCCTGCGGCTCCTCCGGGCGCCGGACAGCGTGCTGCCGGACGCCACTACCTATCTGCGGCTCATCTGCCTGGGCACGGTGCCTGTTGCCCTGTACAACGGTATCGCCTCCATCCTACGGGCCATGGGGGACTCCAAGACCAGTCTGTATTTTCTCATTGCCGCCAGCCTGATCAACGTAGTGCTGGACCTGGTGTTCGTGCTGGGTCTGGGGCTGGGAGTCTTCGGCGTGGGCCTTGCCACCTTGATCTCCCAGATCGCCTCCTTTGTCATCAGCCTGGTTTATGCCTTGGTAAAGGTCAGCGTCTTCCGGCTGAAGAAGGAAGAGCTGAAATTTGACGGGGAGATCGTCAAGCGGGCCCTGATCCTGGGGATTCCCGTGGCGGCCCAGACCTCCATCATATCCGTGTCCACCATGGTGCTTCAGGGGGTGGTCAACGGCTTTGGAGAGACGGTCATGGCCGCCTATACGGTGGTGGACCGGGTGGAGCAGATCGTTCAGCAGCCCTACACTTCCCTGGGGACGGCGCTCACCACCTTCGCCGGGCAGAACGTGGGGGCCCAGCGGCTGGACCGGGTGAAGCAGGGCTTCCAGGTATCCGTATACCTGGCCCTGGGCTTCAGCCTCCTGCTGCTGCCCATTGCCTACGGCTTCGGTCCTCAGATCATCGGGGTCTTCGTCAAGGAGCCGGAGGTCATTGCCATCGGCGCAAGAGCCCTGAAGATCAACAGCCTGTTCTACTTCGCTCTGGGCATGATCTACGTGCCCCGGTCCATTCTCAATGGCTGCGGAGACTCTGCCTTTGCCATGATCAATGGCGTTACGGAGGTCATTTGCCGCATCGTCTATTCCAACGTCTTTACCCGCATCCCTGCCATTGGCTGCTGGGGCATCTGGATCACCACTGGCTTCACCTGGGGCACCACGGCCCTGGTGTGCCTCCACCGGTACTTCCGGGGGAAGTGGAGACGGATGTTTGACTAACAAAAAAGAACCGGCCTTCTCCCCTTGACGAAGGGGATGGCCGGTGGTATAATAAAGGTGAAAAGAGGGCACTGCCGATAGACGGTTTGCCTCCTCATTTACCGGAAAAAGTAACCGTTAAAGTTGTCAGCTTTGTGGGGCGGTTACTTTTTCTTGTTCATCTGGATGATCATGATGATCAGCTCAGCAAGACCAATAAGGACCAAACAAAACTCATAAAGTTCGGATGTAGTCATTATCGCCACCCCCTTTCCTTCGGGAACAGGGGGTGAGAAAGTATCTGCACCCCCTGAAGAAGGAGGAAGCAGAACCGCCTACCGTTTTATGGCAGTGCCCAATGGTTCCGAAGAACCAGGAATATTGTAGCAAACGTGTTGGAAAATGTCAATAAGGCGTGGGAGAAAGGCCTCTGAGGTCTAAAAACGAATTCTCCTTTAAAATTCCATGAATTCTACCCGGATAGGGTAGAATTTTTTTTCGGAATGTGGTAAAATGAGCCTAAGTATACCATATGGAGAGAAGAGCCTATGTTGGAATTATTGGCCCCGGCGGGGTCTATGGAGAGCCTGCGGGCGGCGGTGCAGAATGGGGCAGACGCCGTCTATCTGGGCGTTGGAGAGTTCAACGCCCGGCAGAGCGCCAAGAACTTTACCTTGGAGACTCTGTCCGAAGCCCTGAAATATTGCCATATCCGGGGGGTGCAGGTGCATCTGACCCTCAATACCCTGGTGGCCGATAAGGAGATGCAGCAGCTGCGCAACCTCATCCGGGCGGCGGCCAATGCCGGGGTAGATGCCTTTATCGTCCAGGACTGGGGCGTGGTGCAGCTGTGCCGCCAGATCGCCCCCCATGTGCCGGTCCACGGCTCCACCCAGATGACGGTCCACAACCTGGCGGGGGTCCAGATGTGCGCCGCCATGGGCATGCAGCGGGTGGTCCTGAGCCGGGAGCTGAACCGGGAGGAGATCGCCTATATCTGCGCCCATTCCCCTATTGAAATTGAGATTTTCGGCCACGGGGCCCTGTGTATGTGCTATTCCGGCCAATGTTATCTTTCCGCCATGATCGGCAGCCGGTCCGGCAACCGGGGCCGCTGTGCCCAGCCCTGCCGCCAGAGCTACGGCTACTCCCGGTGGGAAAATAAGTATCCCCTGAGCCTGAAGGACAACTGCCTGATCCACTACACCGCTGCCATCGAGGAGATGGGGGTGGCTTCCTTAAAGCTGGAGGGCCGGATGAAGCGGCCCGAGTATGTGGCGGCGGTGACCCGAGTCTACCGCAATGCCATTGACGGGGCGGAGGTCACCCAGGAGATGATCGACACCCTCTACAAGGCCTTCAACCGTCAGGGCTTCACCAACGGCTACTACCTGGGCAAGGTAACCCCCCGGATGTTCGGTATCCACGAGGACGAGCCAGAGGATACCCAGTTTCTCCAGACTGTCCGCCAGAGCTACGAGGGTGTGGAGACGCCCCTGGTGGACCTGAAGTTCAAGGCCTCCGTCACCGTAGACGGCAGCAGCCTGACGGCGGTGGACGTCGACGGCCACATGGCCGTGGCCCAGGGCCCCAGGCCCGAGCGGGCCATGAATGTGGCCCTGACGGAGCAGATGCTTGCCGCCCGGATCGCAAAAACCGGCGGCACCCCCTTCCGCTGCGCTTCGGTCCAGGCCTATGTGGACCCGGGGCTCATGCTCTCCGCCGCGGCCATCAACGCCATGCGCCGGGATGTGCTGAACCAGATGACGGCCCTACGGGCCCGCCGGGAGGAGCACCCCGTGAAAAAGGCCCGGGACATCCCCTATTTTAAGGGCCCCACAGGCCTGCCCGGCCTGACGGTCCAGATCGCCGCCCGGGAGCAGCTGACAAAAGCCCTCCTGGACAGCGAAGTGAGCATGCTCTACATCCCCCTGCACATTCTGGCCGCCGATGCCAAGCTCTGCCAGATCCTGGCCAATCGGGGCCGGGTGGGAGTGGTCCTGCCAAGGATCGTCCACGACGGGGAGATCCCCAAGCTGAAAAACCGGCTGGAGATGGTAAGGTCCCTGGGCATCCGGGACGCGCTGGTTGGCAATATCGGCCTGATGCTGGCAGCCAAGGAGTGCGGCATGCGGCTCCGGGGGGATTTCGGCCTGAATATTTTCAATTCCGCCTCGGCAAACGTCATGCGGGACCTGAAGCTGGCCTCGGCCACTGTGAGCTTCGAAATGACCCTGCCCCAGATCCGGGACCTGAGCAAGGCCGTGAATATGGAGATGATCGCCTACGGCCGTCTGCCCCTGATGATCACGGAGCAGTGCCTGATCAAAAACAAAACCGGCGAATGCGGCTGCCAGGGCGGCCCCGCCGTGAAGCTGACGGACAAGACCGGGGCGGACTTCCCGGTGATGAAGGAGGCCGACACCTGCAGAAGCGTCCTTTTAAACGGCAAGAAGCTCTATTGGCTGGACCGGCAGAATGACCTGAGTAAACTGGGCCTGTGGGCCATCCGGCTGAATTTCACCACGGAAAACGCCCGGGAGGTGGACCGGATCCTGGAGGAGTACCTGACGCCTACATCCTTCGACCCCGGTGCCTGTACCCGGGGATTGTACCTGCGGGGCGTGGAGTAAGCAGCCCCTCGCCCTCTCCTGCTTGGAGAGGGTGGCCCGCAGGCCGGGTGTGGAGGGGACCCCTAACGGTCAAAACCGGGGTCGGATAAGCAGCAACAGTTTGCCATCCCCTACGCGGTGTGGGAGTTTTCTCCATTCATTGTGCCCTGGTTTCATGTTTCAGGTGTCCCCTCCACACCCGCCGCCTGCGGGCGGCACCCTCTCCAAGCAGGAGAGGGCATGGGGCTGTTCTATCTGAGCGTTTATAAAAAAGTGGGGGTGTTTCCCCCTCATCCGTCTCGGCTTTGCCGAGCCGCCTTCCCCCAGGGGAGGGTTCAGTGGAAAGGACGACGACAATGCGATTGATTTTAGCATCCGGGTCTCCCCGGCGCAGGGAGCTATTGGGCCTTTTCGGCCATCCCTTTACCGTGCACCCGGCAGATATTGACGAGACCATGGACCCTGAGAAGAAGCCCTTCGACGAGGTTGCCCGGCTGAGCCGGGAGAAGGCCCTGGCGGTGCCCCGGGAAGAAGGCGACATCGTCATCGCCGCGGACACCATTGTGGTCTGTGACGACAAGATCCTGGGGAAACCCAAGTCCGAGGAAGAAGCGAAAGGAATGCTGCGCCTCCTCTCCGGCCGGGCCCACCAGGTCATGACGGGGTGCACGGTGCTGTATGGGGATCGGGCCGAAACCTTTACCGAGGTGACCCAGGTCCATTTTCGGCCCCTGTCCCAGAAGGAAATTGACCGCTATGTGGCGACCAAGGAACCCATGGACAAGGCCGGTGCCTACGGCATCCAGGGGGGCGGGGCCCTCTTCTGCCGGGGAATCGAGGGAGACTACTATAACGTCATGGGCCTTCCCGTGTGCCGCCTGGGCGAAATTTTGAAAACGACCATCCCCATGTGGATGGAGGAGGAAGCATGAAGCAGCTGTTCAGTACGAAACTGAAAATCATTCTGGTGCTCACCGCCCTGGTGACGGCGGCCCTGTCCGTTGTGGCGGGTTTGACCAACCGTTCCCTGCCGGACCTGATCGTCCAGGGACTGATGACCCCCTTCCGGTCCGCAGCCACCACCCTGACCAACACGGTGGAAAAATACTACAGCTATATGTTCCGGTACGAGGCTTTGGAGGCCGAGAACCAGGTGCTGAAAAAGCAGCTATCGGAGATGCAGGATACTGCCCGGCAGGCCGACGCCACCACCCGTGAAAACGAGCGTCTGCGGAAGCTCAACCAGCTGGAGACCACCCACGAGAGCTACGTCATGCTGGATGCCTACATCATCGGCTGGAGCTCCACGGACTACACGAATGTGCTGACCATCAACAAGGGCACCAATTCCGGCATCACCACCAATATGTGCGCCGTTACCGCCAACGGCGAAGTGGTGGGCCTGGTGACCCAGGTGGGCCCCAACTACGCGGAAGTGAAAACCGTGCTGGACTCCACCCTGGAGATCTCCTCCACCATTTCCGACTCCGGCTACAACGGCATGGTGAAGGGCGGCTACATCGACGGCAACGAGAAGTACCTGAAAATGGACTACCTGCCCTCCGCCGCCATCATCCGGAACAACCAGGAAGTGGTGACCTCCGGTTCCACCGTGTACCCCCGGGGGCTGATCGTAGGCTCCATCGTAGATGCCGGCTTCGAGCAGACCGGCGTGGCGAAATACGCCATTCTGAAGACCGCTGCGGACATCGACTCCCTGGAGCAGATCTTCATCATCACCCAGTATACCACGGATGTTTCGGCCAGCACCGCTTCTACGGATGCTGCCGGTGACGCGGCTTCCACTGAGACCACCGCAGCGGCAACGGAGTAAAGCCCATGGAAGAAAAACGAAAGCGGCCGACGCCTCAGCAGCGGTCCGGCAGCGGCAAACGGCCCCCAAACCGCTCCGCCTCCGGCGGCAAGCGCCCCAACCCACGGCGCAGGCCAAAACGGAGGAAAACCTCGGTTTTGCAGGTCCTGGCCGATGCCATCACCCGCTACCAGGCCCAGAAAGAGGAATTCCGGCCCGACGCCCAGGAGAATGTCTTTTTAAAGAGCCTGCACTTTACCAAGCAGCAGCGGACAAACCTTCTGCGGTGGGTCTTGCTGTGCTTCACCTGTATGATCTGCCAGGTAGCCCAGGACTGCGTGTTCAGTAGAATCAAGCTCTTCGGAGCTACCACAGATCTG
Source organism: Faecousia sp. (assembly GCA_050873165.1). Lineage (GTDB taxonomy): Bacteria > Bacillota > Clostridia > Oscillospirales > Oscillospiraceae > Faecousia. The sequence goes on along the minus strand of JBNMIH010000008.1, from coordinate 2,671 downwards.
GGGGTGGCGGCCATCATTCTGGTAGCCATTATGGAGGGCAGCGAGACGGGCGGCATTTTTGCCCTGCTTGCCAGCGTCTTCTACCACTTCTCGGGCTCTGCCCCGGGGCCCTACTGCGTGGCCCTGATCACCGTACCCTCTATTCTCTTCGCCCTGTTCCGGCAGAAGTTCTGGCGGCGGAGTACCGTCTCCAATCTGCTGTGCAGCGCCCTGACCATGCTGGTGTATGAAGTGGGACTCTTCATCACGGCTATGTTCATGGGCCTGACCCACTTTGGCCGGGGCATCTACTTCTTAGAAACAGCGGTGTACTCCATCGTGCTGATGATCCCGCTGTATCAGCTTATCTACCGCATCGGACAAATGGGAGACCATGTATGGAAAGACTGACCAAGTTCCGTGCCGGAATTCTCTTAGGGCTTTTCGGCTTCATTATGCTGCTGTATGCTGTCCGGCTCTTTGACCTGCAGATCATTGAGACCGATGGCAATACGGACAACACCACCCTTTACTCCACCGTTACCACAGTCCGGGCCGCCCGAGGGGATATCCTAGACCGGAACGGCAAGGTCCTGGTAGGCAACCGTGCCTCCTACGACCTGGTTTTCAACCACTTCGTTATCAAATCCGCCGATAACCGAAACGAATACCTGTACACTCTGCTCAAAAAGTGCGACGAGTTACAGGTAGACCATCAGGATCACCTGCCGGTGACCATGACCCGGCCCTTTGAATACACCCTGGACCAGTACTCCACCGCCTGGCAGGGCTACTTCCAGGACTACATGATCGACTGCAGCTGGGACCCGGATATCACCGCTCCGCTGCTCATTGAGAAGATGCGGGCCCGGTACAAGATCCCCGAGACCTGGACCGAGGAAGAGGCCCGGGCTGTCATCGGTCTTCGTTACGAATTCGACCTCCGGGGCGTCTCCAACCTGGCAAGCTACGTCTTCATTTCTGACGTATCCTCCGACAATCTGGCGGCGCTGCTGGAGCTGAATACCCCCGGCCTGATGGTGGAATCCTCCACCGTCCGGGAGTACCACACCACCTACGGCGCCCACATCCTGGGCTACATGGGCAGCATGGACGCGGAGGACTGGGCCAAGTACAAGGACCAGAACTACTCCATGGATGCCCAGATCGGCCAGGCCGGCTTCGAGGAAGCCTTCGAAGAGTACCTCCACGGCATCGACGGCTCCCGACTGGATAAGGTCACCAAGGAGGGCACCATCGTGTCCCAGGCCTATATCAAGGATAAGGAGCCTGTGGCCGGCAACAACGTGGAAACCACCATCGACATTTCCCTCCAGAAAACCGCCGAGGATGCCCTGTCGGAGGTCATGAAGAACATCACGGACCCGGAGATCAACACGGAAGTGGGTGAGCACACGGGCCTGGACGCCCAGGGCGCGGCCATCATCGTTATGAAGGTGAAGACCGGCGAGATCTTAGCCTGCGCCAGCTACCCCACCTATAACCTGGCCACCCTGAACGAGGACTGGGACATGATCTCCAAGGACGACACCAATCCCTTCTTCAACCGGGCCTTCGGCGCAACCTACGCCCCCGGCTCCACCTACAAGATGTGCACCCTGGTTGCCGCCATGGAGAATGTCTACGGCCCTAAAAACGCCAAGGCGGGCCAGCCCATTTACCAGCAGGGCGAGATCATCGAGGATACGGGCTACTTCAACAACCCGGAATTCGCGGACTTCCACCCCACCTGCCTGGTCTGGACCGGCAGTAACTACTCCTACACCCACGGCAAGCTGATCGCCGAGGATGCCCTGAAGGTGTCCTGCAACGTCTTCTTCTACGAGCTGGGCGCGCGGATGACCATTGACATGATGGATGAGACCGCCAAGGGCCTGGGCCTGGGCGAGCCCACCGGCATCGAACTGGTGGAGAAGGTTGGCTGGCGTGCCAACGCCGCCAGTAAGGCGGCCTCCTATACCGGCGTCGATGCCGCCTGGAACGGCGGCGACCGGGTCCTGTGTGCCATCGGCCAGTCCGAGAACCGATTCACGCCTTTGCAGCTGTGCGTCTACGCCAGCACCCTGGCTACCCAGGGCGTCCGGTACCGGGCCACCTTCCTGAACCGGGTCACCTCCTCTGACTACCGGACCCTGGTCTACTCCAACAGCCCCGAGGTGGTCAACAAGATGAAGATCTCCGACATCACCTACCAGACTTACACCGAGGGTATGCGCCGAGTGGTCACCATGCCCGGCGGCACCGCCCGGAAATATTTCGGCGGCTGCGAGGACGCCGACGCCAACCAGTGGCCCAGCAAGATCACCGTCTGCGCCAAGACCGGTACCGCCCAGCACTCCTCCGGCGGTTCTGACCACGGCGTTTTCGTGTGCTTCGCCCCCCGGGAGGATCCGGAAATCGCCATCGCCATCTTCGGCGAAAAGGCCGCCCACGGCTCCTCTCTGGCCCCCGCAGCAGAGCCTGTGCTGAAGGCCTACTTCGAAATGGTAGCCGCCAGCGAGGTCTACACCTATGAGAACCAGGTGAGCTGATCTTCCTGCCCTCTCCTGCCTGGAGAGGGTGCCGCCCGCAGGCGGCGGGTGTGGAGGGGACCCCTGAAATTTCAAAACGGACTGCGTTGAATGGAACCATGTAACGAAAAAATCGTTCGCGAATTCCATTCAACGCAGTC
>JBNMIH010000007.1:0-60831 GCA_050873165.1 Faecousia sp. | reverse complement strand
TGAGGTGTTGGACACCACGCAGCCCACATCGGCGGGCAGCTTGCCGCTGGGTACCTGACGGCCCATGACCTTCTTGATGAGCATCTTTTCAGCGCCCTCGGGGTACTGGGTCTTGGCGGCCACCACCCGGATGTTGTCGTAGGGCTTGACCTTTTCTTCCATCAGGGCCACGGCGTCGGGCTTGTTGTCCTCAATGAGGATCACGCCCTCGGGAGCGGAGACGGCCTTCATCATAGCCCGCAGACCGAAAACGATGTCGTCGGCATACTCCAGGAGCACCCGATGGTCGGCGGTCAGGTAAGGCTCACACTCGGAGCCGTTGATGAGCACGGCATCGATGGGCTTGCCGGGCTTCAGCTTGACATAGGTGGGGAAGGTAGCGCCGCCCATGCCCACGATGCCCTTCTCCTTGACGATCTCTACGATCTCGTCAGGGGTGAGCTCTTCCAGGGGCTTATTGGGCTTCACGGACTCGTCCAGTGTATTTTTGCCGTCGTTCTTGATGACGACACTCAGGATGCCGGGCCCCTTGTTGGGATGGGTATGGGGCTCCACGGCAAGAACGGTGCCGCTGACGGAGCTGTGAACAGGTGCACTGATGAATCCGGCCTGCTCGCCGATGAGCTGGCCCACCTTCACGCTGTCACCGGCCTGAACCACAGGATTGGCGGGAGCGCCGATGTGCATGGCCAGGGGGATGATGACGGTGTCGGGCTCGGGGAACTTCTGGAGGGCCAGATGCTCGGTGTATTCCTTATTCTCAGTGGGATGGACACCGCCGTAGAAGCCCTCGTAGCGCTTGGCTCTCGCCTCCGCCACATAGGCCTTGACGGCATCCACATTGACCTTGGAGTAATCCCGCAGCTGGACGGGCTGGCTCAGGAATTCCTTGGTTCTGCCCTGCTTCTCCAGGCGCTGATAGATCTTCTCCCAGGCGCAGTCCTTCTTGGGGTCGATCTCGCACTTCCCGTTCTTGGCACCGCCGCACTGGCCGTTAATAAGGCCCTTGGAGCAGTCTACAATGGGGCAGATGCCGCCGGTCACGTTCAGATAGCACTGGGCGCAGGCACCGCAGGTCTTCTGGGTCAGGGCCATGCCATGGTGACCTACGTAATTCAGGGAATTGGTCGCGGTGAAGACCGGCAGCGGTTCCAGGTCTGCCATAGTCTGCACGCCCAGACCGCAGGAAATGACCACCACATTCTCCGTCCCCTCGGGAATGACGCCTGCCAGCTTCTTCTCCGTCTGCACCTTGTTGCAGAGGAAATCCAGCTTGGCAGTGCCGGTGATGTGCTTGCCCTGGGCCTCGGCGAGTGCGGTAAATTCACCGCACTCCGGCTCTTCGGTTGTGTTGAACTCTTTGAAGCACTTGTTGCAGGCCACTACGAAGAAGTTGTCCTTCCCCGCGAGCAAGCCTTCCAACTCTTCTTTGCTCTTTAACACATACTTGGTATAATCCACCAAATATCACCTTCTTATCCTTTTTGTTACTCGTTTCGCTCCCAAACGAATATACCTGGATTATATCACAAGTGCGATATAAAAGTCCAGATGATATATAGCTTTTTTTACCAATATTTTGTTAGCGAAATTTGTAAGCGGCGCAAAAGCAATCGGATGCCAGGGTCTTCCCCTGGGAAGACCGGCATCCGATTGCGGGGTTTCATATGTTTTCGGAGTCTTTCAGAAACATACTGTCCAGCAGTTTCGTTCCCGAAGCTGTGCGGAACACAATCCGGCGGAAATTTTCGATGGTAGAGCGTGCATAGCCGCTCTCGCCAGCGTTGACCAGAAAATCCGCCTCCAGCAGGATCTGGTGATCCAGCCCGTCAATGTTCGTATAGGTATGATGATGAGCCACTAACCACGAAATGCGTTCTACATCGCCGTGTTCAACAGGGAATCCCTCGAAAAACGCCGTGACCAGCGGTGGACTTTCCAACTCCTGATTTTTACCGCCCGTATTGCCGTATTTTTCACGGCACAGGGGACAGGAAAATGTCATGCACCACAGCGGCAAGTTCCAAAATTTCCTGTGTGTGCTTGTCCAGCTCCTCCAATTCGCCAATCGTCTTTGCCATCGCCCATACCTTGAGAAAATGATCAATATCGTGGATGCTGCCTTTATAAAATTCGATCATTTTTTGCGTCGCGGTTGCAACAATCATAGTTTTCCTCCGTTAAAGTGCGGTGCCTTTTTTCGGCACAAAAAGCTTTGCCATATCGGCGTGTTCCAATTCCAGCAGCTTAATCTTTCTGTCAATTCCCCCGGCGTACCCGGTCAGGCTGCCATTTGTTCCGACTACCCGGAACGCAGAGCCGATGGGATGCAGCGGCGGCAGAAAGTCAGGCTCTCTGCCAGCAAAGTAAATGTCCAGCCAACGTTTGACTTCAGCAAGAATCGGTATTTCCTGCTCTGCGTGTTCTGCCGGGAGATGATCTGCAAAATACTTTTCACCGTCAAACCATAAGCCGGTCAGCCCGATTTCGTCCGCTGCCAGCAAGATGCCGCCCAGCGGCGAATCATAATGACAGGTAGATACCATACGTACCGCTCCTTTTACAAAACATAGTTTTTGAGCCGTTGCAGCGCCTCTTCCAGCTTCTTTGTCGGCAGCCCCAGCGCCAGACGGATGCCGTATGGAATGTGGAATTGCCGTCCGTCACGCCAGAGAACGCCAACCTCGACGCCGGAACGCAGCAGCTCGTCCAACGTCCTGCCGTTGGCATTGCACCAATTTTCAAAATCCGGCACGACAACATAGGTTCCCTCCGGCTTGCGGAGCGATACACCCTGTACCTCATTTCGGAAAAAGTTGATCGTCAGTTCAATGTTCGTTTCCAACACCCGCTTGAGCTGCTCCATCCATGCCCGGCCCTCGGGGGTATACGCACCGATCAGCGCGTGCATGGACAGCACGTTCATGTCATTGTAATGACATTTTGCTTCGTACACGCGCAATTCATCTGCTAATTTCTGATTGTATACAACATGATAGCTGCCTACAAGCCCCGCAAGGTTAAATGTTTTGGACGGCGCGTAAAAGGCAACGGTGCGCTGTTTTGCATCCTCAGAAATCGTTTGTGTGGGAATATGACGGCTGCCAAAGAGCGTTAAATCTGACCAGATTTCATCTGAAATAACATTTACGTCATACTTTTGGAACAGCTCCATCGCCCGCTCCAGCTCCCAGCGCTGCCAGACGCGCCCGCTTGGATTGTGCGGTGAGCAGAAAAGCGCGGTGTGGATATGCTGCTCTTTGATCTGCCGCTCCATATCCGCATAGTCCATGCGGAGCACACCGTTTTCATCCGCCCGCAGTGGACTGAGCGCAACCGGGAAACCGTTGCGCTCTAACTGCGTGGTGAAACCTGTGTAGGTTGGGCTGTGTGTCAGGACAGGTGCGTGTGCCGGGTTCAGCACCCGCAAGGCACTGGTGATGCCACCCAGCACACCGTTTTCATAACCGATATTCTGTCTTGTCAGATCGGTCACGCCAAAGCTCTCTTTTTGCCAGCGGATGATCGCGTCGTAATATTCATCGCTCGGCACAAAGTAGCCGTAGATCGGATGCGATGCCCGTTCAACAATCGCCTTTGTGACGCAAGGGGCCGTCGGAAAATTCATGTCCGCGATCCACATGGGAATTTTGTCAAAACCGGGGCGTGTTTCGCCCTGCGGGAGCTTCCAGAAGTCGTTTTCCTGCAAATCTACCGCAATCGCGTCATGCCCGCGTCGGTCTGGCATGGTGGAAAAATCATATTCCACCATACTTATACCTCAAAGAAAGCATTGGAATCCTGTGGAGCCTGCGCCCGATCAGTATCGGTGTAGGAGCGGATCTCCGAGCAAACCGTAATCTTGTAGCTTTCAAACAGCTTCTCCCGCCCCTCTTTCTGGCTCATGCGGTGCTGCATAACATTACGCCAGCGCTCCACGGCAGCCTCGTCCGTCCAGACATTCATGGAAAGCAGCTTGCCCTCCCCGTTTAAGCTGGAAAAGCGTTCCGCACGGATAAAGCCCTCAAAGCCGGAGAGCATGGGCTTGAGCATCGCGGCAAGGTCAAGATACTTTTGCATCCCTGCTTTAGTGGGTTTGACCTCAAATAAAACAATGACATTTTTCATATTGATTTTGTCCTTTCCGTAAAAAATATATCTGGTTGGCATCTCTTGCAAGGTCGATAGCCGTCGCAGATCGCATCTTCGTCGCTCATGTGCTCCACAGCATTCAGATCAAATGCGCCCATATGGACTTTTTCGGCAAAGTCCGTGATATACTCCGCCTTGCGGAACGTCATGCCCAGTCCTTGCAGTTTGGGAACGCCCGACGCCAGAATTGTTTCAGCATTGACCGCGCCCAGCGTATCCTGCATCCGCTGCCAGATAGTCGCCTGCGCCTTGGTGGAAATCTGCTGCCCTATGATATGGTGAATGACGGATGAAAACAAGTCCGCATCCACTGCGCGGTCAATATGCCCGATACGATCAATGACTTCGCAAAGCCGCTTGTCTTTCTGCCGCAAATAGGAAAGCTCAGTTTCTCCGTATGCAAAATACAATTTTTTACCCCCTTGTGTTTCTTCCAAATTGCGATATAATTATATCGCAATTTGAAAGGCGATACTATTAGAATTAATTCAGAAAATATCAAAATCACGTCAATGTGAGGATGCATAATGGAACAGCAAAACTATATCAATTCCGTCAATCTGAACCAGAACACAGACTTCCCATACTTGGTACTCAATATCGTAAACGACAACAGTTATCCTCGAAACCCTGGCTTCCAGGTCATGCACTGGCATGAAGATTTGCAATTTATCTATGTGCTGTCAGGGGATATTGAAGTTGTGACGCTGGAAACCGTCGTTTTGCTACATCCGGGCGAGGGGGTATTCATCAATAAAAACGTTGTGCATCTGGTACGCAAAAAGAACTTGTGTCACTATAACAGCTTTGTATTTCCAGATTATTTTCTAAAATTTTATTTTGGCAGTCCGGCGGGCAATACGGTAGATCAGGTGACGGAAAATAAAAATTTCCCAATCTTTCCCATAAAAGATCAGAAAGAAAATCGGAACGTTCTTGATACATTGAAGAAGCTCACGGATTTGGAGCAGGAGAAAACGCCTCTCTACGTTTATGAAGTCTTGGTATGCCTTTGCACGCTGTGGTTGGAACTATGTCGCATTGTAACGCTGCCGCAAGCTCTGTCCCCCAAAAACGTGGTCGAAGAACGCATGACCATATTCCTGCGTTACATCGGGCAGCATTTTTCTGAATCTATTTCATTGGATATGCTTGCAGAAAGCGCTCATGTCAGCAAATCCGAATGTCTGCGCTGCTTCAAATCGTCATTACAAACCGCGCCGTATCAATATCTGATGGAATACCGTCTGTCCAAAGCGGCGGAACTGCTCCGTAGTACGGATGCGCCAATCAGCGAGATTGCCAGCCGTGTGGGCTTCTCCCAGGCCAGTCACTTCGGAAAATATTTCCGGGAGAAGACCGGAGCATCTCCCAACGCATACCGAAAGGCCAAACACGGAGACACATAGAAAAAGAGCCCGCTGCGGCAATAACAGCGGGCTCTCCATAGGAAAGGGGTCTATTTACTTGGCGGCAATGGCGTCGGCGGCCAGCTTGCCGGAGGTCAGGGCCCAGGCGTTGTTGGCGCCGGAGGGAGAATCGTCGCCCATGACCTGGCCGCAGTTCTCACCAGCGGCGTACAGGCCGGAGATGGGCTCACCAGCCTCGTTCAGCACCTGCATGGAGGTGTTGATGACCAGGCCGCCCATGGTGGTGGCGAAGCGGGGCTTCTGCTCAATGATGTAGTAGGGGCCCTCGCCAATGGTCTTGGTCAGGTAGGAAGCGTTTCTGCCGAAGTCGTCGTCGGAGCCCTTGGCCACGAAGCCGTTGTACTTCTCAACGGTGGCCTTCAGGTTGTCGGCGTTGATGCCGGCAGCGGCGGCAGCCTCCTCCAGGGTCTCGCCGTGGGCGAAGACGGGAGTGGTGGTGCCGTTGGCCTCCAGGTACTTCTCGATGTCGGCATCGGAGATACCGGCGGGAGCCAGCTTGGCCTTCCAGGCCTCAAAGGTCTCGGCGTCCAGCAGCAGGTACAATTCGCCGCCCTCCTGCTTCAGCTCCTCCTCCAGGATGGTCCGGTTGCTGGCCTTCTCGTTGACCACACGGTTGCCGTCCTTGTTCACCAGAATGGCGCTCATGGTCCAGCCCACGATGTTACCGGCGATGGTGGACTTGGCCATGCCCTCGGAAACCTCAATGCCGTTGGGGTAACGCTTGCCGTACTCCATGTTAGCGGTCTGGGCGCCGATGGCCTGGGCCATCTGGATGCCCTCGCCGGTGGAGGAGGCGGGGCCGTAGTACAGGGCGGACTTCATCTCGTCGGTGAGCATGTCCTTGTTGGCGCCGTAGCCGCCGGTGGCCAGAACCACATTTTCGGCGGTGATGGTGTAGTCGGCGTCGGAGGAAGCAGCTTTCACGCCAACCACAGCGCCGTTATCGGTGATCAGGGACTCGGCCTTGGTGTTCAGCAGGACCTGAACGCCGGCTTCGTCCACAGCCTTGCGCATAGCCTCAGCAAAGCCCGCGCCGCCGCCGGTGTAAGCCAGCTCACGGTCATAGCTGTACTCGCCCAGCTGATGCAGACCCTCGGCATAGGTGATGCCGCAGCTGGCAACCAGCCAGTCGGTGGTAGCGCCTACGTTCTCGGCAAACAGGGTCAGGATTTCTTTGTTGTTCTTGTTTGCGCCGTTGGCCTCAAAGTCGGCAACCATGGACTCGACAGAGTCGTCAGCCACGCCGTTGTCGATCTGCAGCTGAGAGCCCATGACCACCTGGTTGCCGCCGGACACGGAGATAGCGCCGCCCAGGAAGCCGGACTTCTCCACCAGGATGACGCTCTTGCCCAGCTGGGCCAGACGGGTAGCGGCAGCCATACCGGCTCCGCCGCCGCCCACCACGATAACATCGGCGGACAGCTCCTTGGCTTCCTTCTCGCCGGCCTCGACAGCGGCGTTCTTCAGGGCCTCCACATCGCCGCCGGCCTGGGCCACGGCATCAGCCACGGCGTTCAGGATGGCCTCGCTGGTGATGGTGGCACCGGAGACGGTGTCCACAGCCAGGCTCTGGTTATCCACAATGGCGGTGGGGATGTTTTCAATGGCACCATCGCTGATACCGGCGGTCTCGGAGTGCTCCACGACCTTCACGGAATCGATGGCATTGGCGGAGAAGGTGACCTCCACCTTCACGTCGCCGTTCTTACCGGCGGCAGTACCGGTATAGGTACCGGGGGTGTAGATGCCTGCTTCCTCACTGGCAGCGGCGGTAGTGGCAGCGGTGGTCTCCTGAGCGGTGTTTCTGCCGCAGGCAGCCAGCCCCAGAACCATCACAAATGCCAGAAGCAGGGACAAAGTGCGTTTCATGTTGCTTTTCTCCTTTTTTTGTTTTTCCAGAGGGTTTTTCCCAGTTTTTACCAGGAAATGAACCATTTCTGAACGGGAATAATATATACTTGATTTCTGTCCGATTCAAGATTATACTGTTTATCATTCCATAGCCATTTGCTATCAACAGGAGAAACCACATTGAACACCAAGCAGGTAGAATACTTTTTGGAACTGGCCCAAAGCCTCAACTACCGCCGGGCCTCGGAAAAGCTGGGGGTCACCCAGCCCACCCTGTCCAAGGCCATGCAGCACCTGGAGGCGGACCTGGGCTTTTCCCTCTTTTATAAGCAGGGCCGCAGCATTCAGCCGACCCGGCAGGCAGAGATTTTTCTGCCCTACGCCCGGGAAGCCCTCATTCAGCTGGATCAAGGAGTCCAGACCGCCCTGGAGGAGCGGCAGGTGCTGCGCTTGGGCTGCATCGGGGCGATCCAGACGGACGTTCTCCCCGCCTTTCTCAAGGTCTTTGAAAAATCCCACCCGGGTGCCTATGTGCGCATCCACAACAGTGTGTCCTACGCCCTGCAGGATATGTTAGAGGAGGACAAGCTGGACCTGGTCCTATGCTCCCCTTCGGACCGCTACTCTGACCTGGTCTTTTACGACCTTTTCGAGCAGCCCCTGTATGTCTGCCTCTATTCAGGCCACCCGCTGTCCAGCCGGGCGGCGATCACCCCGGAAAACCTCCAGGGCCAGGACATGGTGGGCCACACCAAGGACGGCTTCTTCTTTAACCTCTATCAGGCCTCCATTGTGGGACTCCGGAACCCCCCGAAAATCGTGGCCGAAGCCGACGAGGACAATACAGTCCTCTCCCTGGTCCGAAACAAAATGGGCATTTGTATCGTGGCCATGAACCCCACCCTAGACCTGGAGGGCCTCACCACCGTCCCCTTCCGTCAGGACAAAGTCCGCCGGATGGTATCCATCGGCTGCAAGCGAAGCCGGACGGAGGAGCTAAGGATGAAGAAGATGGTCTCGTCGCTGAAGCGGCGGCTGACGGAATAAAGGAGGCAAAACGCCATGAAACTGAAAAAACCCATTACCCTGGGCCTGTGTGCACTGCTGCTCTGCGGCTGCGGGAAAAACATGGTGCCCCCACCCGAGACGGTGGAGACCATCCGGGAAACCACCCAGGAGGCCACAGAAGAAACCCTGGTAGCCCCCGACTCTGACCAGGCCCAGCTGGACCTGATTTGGGAAAACCGGGAAACCTGGAAGGTCCTGGACGAAAGTGACGGCTGGTGCTACGCCGTCACGGACCTGGACGGCAACGGGCAGCTGGAAATCCTCTCCTCGGAGACCCACGGCAGCGGCCATTTTACCACCTTCCGGGCCTGGGAGGTAAGTGGCGACGGCTCCAGCCTGGTTCCCATTGCCGAACCGGAGGAGTACGGCTCTGTCGTCATCATGGACTCCGCCGCATACAGCAAGGACCTGACACCGGAGGCTGTCCCCTGCTACTATGACCCCCAGGCAGACATCTATTACTACATCCAATCCAGCACCGTCAAGGTCTCCGCCTTTCAATACTGCGAGGCGACCACCGCCGTGTACCTGCTGGGCGACAGAATGGAACGGGAAACTCTCAGCTATGAGATAACGGACTACGATCCATCCGAAACCGTCACCTATCAGGATGCCGACGAGCAGACCATCTCTGAGGAGGCCTATGCGGCGATCCCCGATACCCGCTTTGCAGGCCTGGAAGCCAGAACCGCCTACATCTGCTGGCTGCCCAATTTCCACCTGGGTGAACTGACCCCCCAGCTGCTGCAAACCAGCTGGGAAGGGTTTGGGCATTAAAAACCCCCGGCGGGGCTCCGATTCTGGAGCCACGCCGGGGTATTCTTATAGCTGTTCCACTTCCTGGAGCCAAATCCTTCCCACCGCGTCGCTGGGCATGCGCCAGTCCCCCCGGGGGCTCAGGCAGACAGAGCCCACCTTTACGCCGTCAGGCAGGCAGCTGCGCTTGAACTGCTGGGTGAAGAACCGGCGGTAGAAGGCCCTGAGCCACTTCTTTATGGTCTCCCGGTCGAAATCCTCCCCAAAGGCCCGGCAGGCCAGGGTGAAAATCTTCGTGGGTGCAAAGCCGAAGCGAAGCACATAGTACAGGAAGAAGTCGTGGAGGGCGTAGGGGCCAACCAGATCTTCCGTATACTGGCTGATCTTGCCGCTTTCGTCGGGAGGCAGCAGCTCCGGGCTGATGGGGGTATCCAGAATGTCTTCCAGCACCGCCTTCGCCGGGGCAAATTCCTTGGAGTCCGCAATGGCGGCGATCATCCAGCGGATCAGGGTCTTGGGAATGGAGGCGTTGACGCCGTACATGCTCATGTGGTCCCCGTTGTAGGTGCACCAGCCCAGGGCCAGCTCACTCAGGTCTCCCGTGCCGATGACGATGCCGCCCACCACGCTGGCGTAGTCCATGAGGATCTGGGTCCGCTCTCTGGCCTGGGCGTTTTCATAGGTACCATTGAGGACAGACTTATCGTGGCCGATGTCCCGGAAGTGGATGTCCACCGCCTGGCGGATATTGACCTCCTTACAGCTGACCCCCAGCTTTTCCATCAGCTCCAGGGAGTTCCGATACGTCCGGTCCGAGGTGCCGTAGCAGGGCATGGTGACGCCAAACACATCCGAGGCGGGCCGCCCCAGCTGGCGCATGGCCTCCACAGTGACGAGGAGGGCCAGGGTAGAATCCAGGCCGCCGGAAATGCCCACCACGGCCTTGGAGCCGATGGCCTCCAGCCGACGCTTCAGCCCCGCCACCTGCATCCGGAAAATCTCCATGCAGCGCTCCATCCGGTCCTCCTTCCCTTCCGGGACGAAGGGGAGCTTCTGGAGCTTCAGAAGAGCGCCGTCACTGCGGAGCTTCCCGTGGGAAACAGCAGTCACCGGCAGAGGCTCCGGCACCAGCAGGGCCGCATTGTCTCCGAAGGACTTGTTCTTCCGCCGGTCCGCCCGGATAGCCCCCAGGTCGCAGTCCCGAATCAGAAGGTCTTCTGTCACAATAGGCTGGGCGCTCTCCCCCAGCAGGAGTCCATTCTGGGCAATGAGGCACTGGCCGGAGAAGATCAGGTCCTGGCTGCTCTCCCCCGCCCCGGCGGAGGCATAGGCATAGACGCAGGTCAGGGCGGCGGACTGATGCTTGACTAATCCTCTTCGGTAGGCGGCCTTGCCGATGGTCTCGTTGGAGGCTGACAGATTCACAATAACTTCCGCTCCCCCCAGGGCCAGCAGAGAGGAGGGGGGAACTGGGGTCCACAGGTCCTCGCAGATTTCCACACCGAAGGTGGTGTTTTCGCCGATGGTAAACAGCCCCTGTGGATAAATCCCCACGGTGACGGGCTCCCGATCCGGAAGCTCCAGAGTCACGGTGTCCCGGTCCAGGTCCGCCCCGGAGGAAAACCAGCGCTTTTCGTAGAACTCGTTATAGTTGGGGATATAGGTCTTTGGCACGATGCCCCGGACCTCTCCACCCGCCAGGACAGCAGCGCAGTTGAACATCCGGCTGCCAAGCCGCAGAGGCAGGCCCACCACCGCCGTCAGTCCGGGCGCATCCCTGGAGGCATCCAGCAAGGTCCCCAGGCCCTTCAAAGAAGCCTCATACAGAGCGTCCTGGAAAAACAGGTCCTGGCAGGTGTAGCCCGTCAAACTCAGTTCGGGAAATACCAATAGGTCCACGTTCTGGCCATCAGCCTGGGCCATTTGCTTTGCCATTTCCCGGGCATTGGCCCCGGGGTCCCCCAGGAATACCCTGGGCACAGCGCAGGCAATGCGAAGAAAGTCCATCATCGTTCCATTCCTCCGGTTTTTTCTGTCATCCTATCATAGTTTCCCCAAAATGGCAACCTGAATTCCTGATTACGCCAGTTCCTTCAGCTTTTCTGCCAGGTCCGTCTGCTCCCAGGTCCTGCCCTCCACGCCGAAGTGGCCTTTGGCGGCAGTGGCGGCATAGACGGGCCTGCGCAGGTCCAGCTTGCGGATGATCCCGGCAGGCGTCAGGTCGCAGGTCTTCCGCAGCAGCTCCTCCAAATGCTCATCGGAAACTCTGCCGGTGCCATAGCTGTCCACCCGGACGGAGACAGGCTCCGCCACACCGATGGCATAGGCCAGCTGGACCTGAACCTTCTCCGCCAAACCGGCAGCCACCAGATTCTTGGCCATGTACCGGGCCATGTAGGCGGCGCTGCGGTCCACCTTGGTGGGGTCCTTGCCGGAGAAAGCGCCGCCGCCGTGGGAGAAGTAGCCGCCGTAGGTATCCACAATGATCTTCCGGCCAGTCAAGCCTGTGTCGCCGTTGGGGCCGCCGACTACAAAATTGCCAGTGGGATTAATATAGATATGGGGCACCTGACGGATGTCGAAGCCGTAGCGCTCCAGCACCGGGGCAATGACCTGGGCCTTGATATAGGCGCGCAGGTCCTCCATGGCAAAGTCTTTGCTGTGCATGATGGACACCACCACAGTCTCAATGCCCTCCACATGGCCCTGCTCGTCAAACTCCACACTGACCTGTGTTTTGCCGTCGGGCCGCAGCAGGTCATTTTCCCGGACGCACTCCGTCAGCCGATTGCACAGGGCCCGGCTCAGGGCGGCAGGCAGGGGCATGAGCTCCGGGGTCTGGGTGCAGGCGCCGCCGAACATCATGCCCTGGTCCCCAGCGCCGCCTACGGCGTCGTTGGTGCCCAGAGCAATGTCCGGGGACTGGGTGTGGATGCGGCACTGAATTTCCACCGTGTCGGCGTCAAAGCCGTCCTCGGGGCGGGTATAGCCGATGGCCCGGATGGCCTCCCGGGCTACACTGGCGTAGTCTACCACTGCTTTTGTGGTGATCTCGCCGCAGATCAGGCAGAAATTGGTGGTGACCATGGTCTCACAGGCCACCCGGGAGCCCGGGTCCTGACGGAGGCACTCATCCAGGATGGCATCGGAGATAGAATCCGCCACCTTGTCCGGATGGCCCACAGTCACGCATTCAGAGGTAAAGAGTCTTTTTTCCATTGTTTGTTTTTCCTTTCCAAAATAAAGAAACCGCACACCAGAAGACCTGATGTGCGTAAAATATCTGATCAGATCCTCATCTTTCGTTTGCCGCCGGATTTGGCACCTTGCTTGTAACAGGTTGCCGGGTTTCATCGGGCCGTTCCCTCCACCACTCTTGATAAGGCTTGTATGCAGTTGTACCGTGTATTCTACACGCCAGGGTTTCCTTTGTCAATAGGTTTTCCGGGAAAAATGTCCGTCCCGGTTCTACAGGACGGACATTCAGGACCCTTTTCTTTTATTTACTGAATATGGGTGTGGTTATTGATGTGGTCGCTGCAATAGCAGTAGTAGCCGTTGCACTTGGAGCAGTAACGGAACTCCATATCCGGGTCCGACACATCGGTCTTGCCGCAGACGGTGCAGCGGTGGGTATAGGTCTTTTCCTGCTTGGGAGGATTTTCCACCTTGAAGTGGATGATCTTGGGCTGAGGGGCGGCCTTGGGCTTTTTCTTAAAGAGCCTGCGAAGCCAGTTCTGCCAGCTCAGGGGCACCACATTCAGCACGTCCTTGCCGAAGAACAGGAAGTAGTTGCCCAGGGCCACCAGGGGGAAGAGGTTGCCAACGCTGTAGGGGGGCGTGAACACGCCGATGAATAGGATCACCAGGTCAAACAGAGCAAAGAGCCAGGCTTTGACGGGGATAATGAAAAACAGCAGAAAACCCGCGTCGGGGTACAGGGTGGCAAAGCCCAGGAACAGACTCATATTCAGGTAATACACGCTGGCCGGGTAGCCTGTGACCATGCCGAAGACATCCATCAGCAGCATACCGGTGAAATAAAAGATGTTGAATTTCAGAGTGCCCCACTGCCGCTCCATGGCGTTTCCCAGGGAGTAGTAGCACAGAAGGGTAATGAGCATAAAGAGAATGTTGCTGTTCATCAGGGTCAGGGGATAGGTAACCAGCCGCCAGATCTGGCCCCGGAGAATATAGGACCTGCTGAAGCACAGCAGATTGTAGAGAATGGCATTGTTTGTGAACATGGTGATGAGATACACCACAGCGTTGCCCAGGGTGATATAGAGCATCAGGTTGGGAATGCCCTTATTGCGGTTGGCAAAGCAGTAGCGCTCAAAGTTACGGCGCAGATTTTTCAATGGGTTCAACTCCTAGAAATGATTTGTTTATCATTCTACCAGCATTGGGGCGGAATGTCCATAACTGAAATATGAATTTTCCCCATTTTCAGAAAAGTCTGTATATCACCCGTCTCTTTTATATTGCTTTTCTCCTGCCAAAATGCTATGATAATCCCAACATATCTGAGGAGCGAATTTTCCATGTCCCACATCGATTCCATCCGCCCCCTGGCGGGGTCCAAATTTCTCACCCTCTACGAGCTGGACGCCGTCCGGCGGGACGGGGGCCATTTTGCCTACTATATGGCCTCCCGCACCGGAAAGCCAGAAAACCTGAAGGCTGTGACCCACGAAAATAAGCCTGACGGCGTCATCGTCTACGCCACCTTCCAGGACAAGGTGGTCCTGGTCCGGCAATACCGCTACCCTGTAGGGGGCTACGTCTACGAGTTCCCCGCTGGGCTGGTGGAGCCCGGAGAGGATGTGGTCTCTGCCGCCAAACGGGAGATTTTTGAGGAGACCGGGCTGCACCTGACTGTCAAGGGCTCCCTTCCCCCCTGCTTCACCACCGTGGGCATGACCGACGAAAGCTGCGCCACGGTGTTTGGCATCTGTGAGGGTATCCCCACCACCGCCAACCAGGAAGACACCGAGGAGATCCAGGTAGTGCTGGCAGACCGGGAAGAGGCAAAGCGGATTTTAAAGGAAGAAAACATAGCCATTATGTGCGCCTATATGCTGCTGCATTACATCAGCAGTTCAGACGAAGCACTGGCATTTTTAGAGAGGTAACATTTCTTATGTCACACGCAATCGCCGCCGTATCCACCGGAAACCAGGTAACTGCCATTGGCATTATCCGGCTCTCGGGAGACGGCTGTATAGATATCGCTCAGAAGGTCTTTTCCGGCCGGGTGCCCCTGACCCAGGCGGAAAACCGGAAGCTGGAGCTGGGAGAACTCCACGACACCCAGGGCCGGGTCATCGACCAGTGCATGGCCGTGGTCTCCCGGGCCCCCCGCAGCTACACGGGCGAGGACACGGTAGAATTTCACTGCCACGGCTCCCCCGCCCTGCTGGCCGCCGCTTTGGAAAGTCTCTACGCCGCTGGGGCGAAGCCTGCCCAGCGGGGAGAATTCACCAAGCGGGCCTTTTTAAACGGGAAGCTGGACCTGACCCAGGCGGAGGCCGTCATTGACCTCATCGAAGCGGAGACCGCCGATGCCGCCGCCAACGCCGCCGGGCAGGTGGGCGGCACCCTGAAGCGTGCTCTTGCCCCCATCTACGACAACCTGACAGACCTTTGCAGCCACTTCCACGCCGTGCTGGACTACCCAGACGAGGACATTGAGGACTTTGGTCTGGACCGCTACGCTGGGTCCCTCCGCTCCGATGCCAAGGCCCTGTATGCCCTGCTTTCTACCTATCAGCAAGGGCGCATTCTGAAGCAGGGTGCCGCCGCCGCCATTGTGGGGCGGCCCAACGTAGGAAAGTCCAGCCTTCTGAACGCTCTGGCTGGCTTTGACCGGGTCATCGTCACGGACATCCCCGGCACCACCCGGGACACAGTGGAGGAGTCCGTTCTGGTAGGCTCCACCCGCCTGCGACTCATCGACACCGCCGGCATCCGGGAAACCGGAGACCAGGTGGAGGCTTTGGGCATTCAGCGCTCCCGGGAGGCCATTGAAAAAGCGGACCTGGTGATCTTCCTCTGTGATGGCTCCCAGGCCCTGACGGAAGAGGACCGGCAGATCATGGATCTGTGCTGCGACGCCCCCCACGCCATCGCCTTTGTGAACAAGCTGGACCTGGGGCAAAAAATTACCCCCGGCGACCTGCCTTTTATGAACATCGTCTGCGGCAGCATCCGGGAAAAAGAGGGTCTTGACCAGCTGGCGGACCTCATTGACACAGAGCTGGGGGGCGAAGCCCTCTGCGACGGCTCCATTCTGACCAACGCCCGGCAGTATGACGCCTGCCGCCGGGCCTATGAGGCCATGCTCCGGGCCCTACAGGGGCTCAAATTGGGCCAGACCCCCGACGCCGTCCTGCTGGATGTGGAGGAGGCCATGGAGGCCATGGGCGAAGTCACCGGGGCCACGGTCCGGGAGGACATCACCGCAAGAATTTTTGAACGCTTCTGCGTCGGAAAGTAAGGAAATACATGATTTATCTGGATAATTCTGCCACCACCAAGCCCTGCCGGGAGGCCGTTGCAGCCATGGCAGAAGCCATGGAAACCACCTGGGGCAACCCCAGCGCCCTGTATGATTTCGGCATTCAGGCCGCACGGCAGGTCCGTACCGCACGGCATATTCTGGCAAAAGCCATGGGCGCCGAGCCGGACCGGGTCTATTTCACCTCCTGCGGCACCGAGGCCGACAACTGGGCCGTCTGCGGCACCGCCCGGAAGCTGGGCAAACGGGGAAAGCACATCATCACCACCGCCATGGAACACCACGCCATTTTAAACTGCATGAAGGACCTGGAGGCCCAGGGATATGAGGTCACCTACCTTCAGCCGGACAGCCTGGGAAATATTACCGTGGACCAGCTGAAGGAGGCACTGCGCAGGGACACCATCCTGGTCTCCGTTATGATGGTCAACAACGAAGTAGGCTCCGTCCAGCCCATCGCCCAGATGGCGAGGCTCACCCACCGGCTTGCTCCCGACGCCATTTTCCATACCGATGCCGTCCAGGGCTTTTTGAAGGTCCCCTTCCAGGCAAAAACCTTGGGGGCAGACCTGATTTCCGTGTCCAGCCACAAAATTCACGGCCCCAAGGGGGCCGGAGCCCTGTACATCTCCCCCCGGCTCAAGTCCTTCCCGGCTTTTGTCCAAGGCGGCGGACAGGAGGGAGGCTACCGCAGCGGCACCGAGGCCACCCCCGCCATCTTCGCATTTGCAGCAGCTGCAGAGGCGGGCATGAAGACCTTCCGGGAGGACACCGCCCGGGAAAAGGCGCTTTTGAACAGCCTCTGTGAAAAACTTTCCGTTCTCCCCGGTGTGGTCCTTACCGGAGCCCACGAGGCCCCCCACATTCTGAACATCGCCATTCCCGGGGTCCCCACCCAGAATTCCATCAATATTCTGCAGGACGCGGGCATCTGCGTCTCTGCCGGGTCCGCCTGCGCCAAGGGCCACCGGAGCCATGTGCTCACCGCCATGGGCATCCCCGGGGAGACCATTGACAGCGCCTTCCGGGTCTCCCTGTGCCGGGACAACACCCAAGAGGAGATCGATACCCTGGCAGAGGTCATCGCAAGGGACATCCTCCCCAGAATTTGACAGTTTATTCTTCGCAAATTCCACAAAAATTGCCGCATCACTGGCTCAGTCCTGTGCGATGCGGCATTTTTGCAAGTTCCAGAAAATAAATTGCAAATACGCCTTGCATTTCTTTGTCGAATCTGCTACAATGTGCCACAGACAAACCGTGAGAGGAGAACAATTGTCTATGAGTTATGTAAATGAAATCCTGGAGCGGGTCGCCGCTCAGAACCCCGGCCAGCCGGAATTCCTGCAGGCCGTTACCGAAGTGCTGGAATCCCTGCGGGTGGTCATCGAAAAGAATGAGGATGCCTACCGCAAGAACGCCTTCCTGGAGCGCCTCGTCACCCCCGAGCGGATCATCATGTTCCGTGTCCCCTGGGTGGACGACAAGGGCCAGGTACAGGTGAACAACGGCTACCGGGTCCAGTTCAATTCCGCCATCGGCCCCTACAAGGGCGGCCTGCGGTTCCACCCCAGCGTCAACCAGGGCATTCTGAAGTTCCTGGGCTTTGAGCAGGTGTTCAAGAATTCCCTCACCGGCCTGCCCATCGGCGGCGGCAAAGGCGGTGCCGACTTCGACCCGAAGGGCAAGTCTGACCGGGAAGTCATGGCCTTCTGCCAGAGCTTCATGACCGAGCTCTACAAGTACATCGGCGCCGACGAGGATGTGCCCGCCGGTGACATCGGCGTAGGCGGCCGGGAGATCGGCTACCTGTTCGGCCAGTACAAGCGCCTCAGCGGCCAGTACGAGGGCGTGCTCACCGGCAAGGGTCTGAGCTTCGGCGGCAGCCTGGCCCGTACCCAGGCCACCGGCTACGGCCTGCTGTACATCACCGAGGAAATGCTGAAGTGCAACGGTAAGAGCCTGGAGGGCAAGGTAGTCGCCGTTTCCGGCGCCGGCAACGTAGCAACCTACGCCATTGAGAAGGCCTGGCAGCTGGGCGCCAAGCCTGTCACCTGCTCTGACTCCACCGGCTGGATCTACGATCCCGACGGTATCGATGTGGCAACTCTGATCGAAGTAAAGCAGGTCAAGCGTGCCCGTCTGACAGAGTACGCCAAGGCCCGCCCGGGTTCCGTCTACCACGAGGGCAAGGGTGTGTGGACTACCAAGTGCGATATCGCTCTGCCCTGCGCCACCCAGAATGAGCTGCTGCTGGAGGATGCCAAGACTCTGGTAGCCAATGGCTGCTTCGCCGTCTGCGAGGGCGCCAATATGCCCACCTCCTTGGATGCCACCAAGTACCTGCAGGACAACGGCATCTACTTCCTGCCCGGCAAAGCCTCCAACGCCGGTGGCGTGGCCACCTCCGCTCTGGAGATGAGCCAGAACTCCCAGCGCCTGAGCTGGACCTTCGAGGAAGTGGACCAGAAGCTGAAGGGCATCATGGTCAACATCTTCCACAACCTGGATTCTGCCGCTAAGGAATACGGCATGGAGGGCAACTACGTTGCCGGCGCCAACATCGCCGGCTTCCTGAAGGTTGCCGACGCCATGAACGCCCAGGGCATTGTGTAAGCGCTTTTCTTCTCTCCCCTCCGCAAAAATGCGGAGGGGATTTTTGCGTTTTCTCCGTTCCGCACAAGGTTTTTCGGGGCCGGGGAACCCTTTTTAGCGCTTCTGCATCTTGATTAATTCACTGGCAGGGATTACTATTTAGAAATCTTTTGAGCATCTCTCCCGCCGGAGATTTTTTCTCCCGGTGGGTTTTCTACGGAAGAAAGAAGGTTTCTATGGGTATTTCCAAAAAGCTGGAATATGTCCGGAGCTACGCCGCTGCCTTTGTCAAGTGGGGACTGCTGGGCATCCTGGTGGGAATTCTTGGCGGCTGGCTGGGCGTTCTGTTCCACTACACACTGAGTATCCTCACAAGATTCCGGGGAAATCACCCCTGGATCCTGTTTTTGCTGCCTGTCGGCGGTCTGCTCACCGTCGGGCTCTACCAGGTGCTGAAGCTATCCGGCAACAAAGGCACCAATGAGATCATTGAGGCCACCCTGGACGGCCACTATGTCAGTCCCGCGGTGACCCCGGCCATTTTCCTGGCCACCTGCCTGACCCACTTCTTCGGCGGCAGCGCCGGACGGGAGGGAGCGGCCCTGCAGTTGGGCGGGTCCCTGGCCTCTCTGGTTGCCCGAATCTTCCACATCCGCCGATACGAGCGGAAGATCCTGGTCATGGCCGGTATGAGCGCCGTATTTACAGGCCTGTTCGGCACGCCTCTCACCGCCATGATGTTCTGCATGGAATTTGAGTCCGTGGGCACCTTCTTCTCCCCGGCCCTGTTTCCCTGCTTCATGTCCTCCATAGTCTCCGGCTATGTCTCCCGGCTCCTGGGGGTCTATCCGGAGGCGGTGGACCTGACCATTCTCTACACCTTCACCCCCTACAATGGGGGCCGGTATCTGCTGTTGGCCCTGGGGATCTCCCTGCTGAGTATTTTCATGTGCTGGTTCATTCACAAGGCAGAGCACCTGTCCCAGGAGCTGATGGAGAATCCACACACTCGGATCTTGGTTGGCAGCATTCTCCTGGTAGCACTGACCCTTGCCATGGGGGACCAGCGGTTCAACGGCGCCGGAATGGA
The DNA here is from genome assembly GCA_050873165.1 of Faecousia sp. Taxonomy (GTDB): domain Bacteria; phylum Bacillota; class Clostridia; order Oscillospirales; family Oscillospiraceae; genus Faecousia. Next base: position 41,369 of record JBNMIH010000007.1, on the reverse strand, counting down.
TATGGCTCTGGATGCCGTCAACGGTCAGGCGGACTGGTACAGCTTCCTTGTAAAGCTCCTGTTTACCGCAGTCACCCTCAGCGCCGGGTTCAAAGGCGGCGAAATTGTGCCCACCTTCTGCATCGGGGCCACCTTCGGCTGCGTCTGGGGTGGTCTTCTGGGACTGGACCCGGGGTTCTCCGCCGCCTTGGGCCTGGTGGGCCTTTTCTGCTGCGTCACCAATTCCCCCCTGGCCTCCATCGTCCTCAGCGTGGAGATGTTCGGCGGCACCAATGTGTATGCCTTCACCTTTATCTGCATCGTCTGCTTCGTCCTCTCCGGCAACAGCAGCCTCTATTCCAGCCAGGTCATGGTCTTTGACAAGACCACCCTGCCCCGGCCCTTCCGGACTGCCCGGGATCCCGCCGAGGATCCACAGAAGCGTGCGTAAAAATGCCGTCACCGCAAGATCGATCCGCGGTGACGGCATTTGTCACTTTGTTTCCCAGTTGTCTCCCGTGGCGTAGTCAATGGTCACCCCGGGCTGGACATTGTAGCAGTACACGTTGAAGCATACGCCCTCGCCCCCATCCTCTACAGACCAGGCCTCCATAAGGACGCCCTTGGCAACCAGGTCTGTGCCATCAAACAGCGGGGTCACCCGGTAGAGCACATGGTTGTTGGTTTCCTTAACGTAGTCCGCCACCATGTTCTCAAATGGCAGCATGCCGGTGACATTCAGGTATCGGGTGCCGGTGATCAGATTTTGCTTATTGGCATTCTCCGCCGTCAGCTGGTAGCCAATGAGATGGCACCGGTTGTACAGATATTTTCCATCCACAAAATCGTACTTGGACACCTGCCAGCCTGTGGGCTTTACGGAGCCAATAGCGCCCCGTTTTTCCGTAGGCATCAGGTCCTGGCCCACGTTGGCCTCTGCCGGTCCACATCGGCCCAACGAGTCCAGAGGCGCATAGGTCTCATAGGAGGTTTCCGTGTAGTCCGATTCCGTAAAAAAGGGCCGGTTGCCGTTGACGGCCACGTAAGCCTGGCCGGAATAGGCCGGAATGGAATCCAGGTTGACCGCCGCCGTCTGATGGGAACCAAAAAACTGGGTATACACAAAAGACGCCAGGGCCAGCACAAGAACGATCAATAGCTGCTGCCAGGATAGGCTTTGCTGTTTCTTTTTCCTCTTTGCCATAGGTTACTCCTTAGGAAGATAGATTTCTTCTGTGATTTTTTCGTGGGAGAAGCCGGGGAAATCCTCCTGGCGCTCCAGCTGCCACATGTCTTCCCCACCGGGAAAGGAAAAGAATTCATCCCCGGGATAATCCCGGTTCCACCGGTAGAGGATGATGGTTTCCGCCGATGCCTCCGTAGGCTGCTCCCAGAAGCAGGAGCCCCCCTCCGGCACCTCCCCGGGGTCTGTGACAATGTTCAGCTCCGCCTCCGGGAAGTCGGCAAAGAGCCCCTTGGACCCCTCCGCCAGCCACAGCTTCCCGCCGCTTTCTTCCAGTATCCGTCTGCAAACCACCCGGTCCCGGCCCTGCCGGCGGTGGTTAAAGCGGAGGCCTAAGGCATTGTCCGCACAGGATATCAGGATCATAGGATACCTCCATTCTTGAACAAACTTTTTGTTATTCTAGCAGATTCGGGCGGAAGATGCAACCATAAAAACGCCGTCCCGGCAAATCCTTACGATTACCGGAACGGCGAATCTTTAATTCTGCATCTGTTCCCAGGGTGTCAGGATTTTCTCCTGAATGGGCTTGTTCAGCAAATAGCACAGGGTAAACCGATATATCGCTGGGCCGAAGGTCACAAGAATCAGCAGCGTAAAGGGGAAGAAGGCATAGGTCAAAAGGATTCCCCCGATGCCCATCAGAGGCCCTACCCAACCCCGGCCGCCGGGGATGACGCTCAAAATCCGGGCGTTTTTCAGTACGTCTTTATTTTCCAACGGCACCATGGCCCGCAGAAGAAAGGCGTAGCTTCCCCGGCCGAAGGAGAACACCGCCAGAAAAATCCCCAAGGCCAGGAGCATCAGCCCCGGCAGACTGCTGAGATTCCCCATGCCAAAGCTCAAAAGGACATAGCTCGCAGCCAGGCCTCCCCCGAATAGGAGCCCCAAAGGCAGGCTTTTCCAGAAGTCCAGCTTGAATTCGTCCCGGAATTCCTCCCACAACAGCACATAGCCGTCCCGTGCCAGCTTCACCGCCACCCGGTCGGCTGCACAGAGCACCGCCGGAATGGTGACGATGGGAAGGGAACACAAAAGCATCAGAAGATTCAGTTTGCACAGAAGCCAGAAGTGATTTTTCAGCAGGAAAAAGTATCTGGCAGCCCCTTCCTGGGGCACCGGAAGATCTTTTTTCATGGCAATCAGTTCTTCATACCCGTCATAACAATTCCCTCGACGAAGTAGCGCTGGCCGATGAGGTAGAAGACCACGCCTGGGACGAAGGACATGCAGGTACCGCACATGATGGCGGACCAGTCGGTTTTCAGGGAGCCCTTCAGCTGGCTCAGGCCCATGGAGATGGTGAACTTGGCCTCGGTGTTGATGTAGACCATCTGCTGCAGCAGGTCATTCCAGATCTGGATGAACAGGAACATGGCAACTACGATCATGGCGGGCTTGATGGAGGGCACGATGATGTTGGTGAGGATGCGGAAGTACCCCGCTCCGTCAATGGTAGCAGCCTCGTCCAGCTCCCGGGGGATGGACATGACGAACTGCCGGATGAGGAAGATGTTAAAGGCGCCGCCGCCGCAGAAATAGGGCAGGATCAGGGGCCAATAGGTATCAGAGAGGCCAAAGAACTTGGTCCACATGATGTACAGAGGTACCAGCGTCACCATGGTGGGCAGCAGCATAGAACCCACGCAGAGGGTGAACAGGAAGTTCTTCATCCGGAAGCGCAGCCGGGCAAAGGCATAGCCGCACATGGTCGCCGTGATGGTGCCGCCGATAACGGATGGCACAATGATCATCATGGTATTTTTCAGATAGGTCCAGAATTTGAAATACTGGAGGGAATTGGCATAGTTGGAGAAGAGCCACCGGGGCGGGAAGAAGGCAGGGGGCCACTTAAAGAGCTCCGCGTTGGACATGAGGCTGGACCGAAAGATCCACCAAATGGGCAGCATAGCCAGAGCCGCAAAGAAGATGACCGCTAAAAAGCACAGGATATCCACAATTTTGCTCTTTTGGGTTTTTCCCATCTTGCTTTTCTTCATTTGTTGTCGCCTCCTTCGTAAAAGATCCAGCTTTTGCTGGTGGCAAAGAGGATCAGGGTAAAGGCGCCGATGAGCAGGAACAGCACAAAGGCAATGGCGCAGGCAAGGCCCAGCTTGCCCCGCTGCTTAAAGGCGTAGTTGTAGAGCATGTAGGAGATGAAGTAGGAGGATTTGCCCGGGCCGCCCTTGGTCAGAGCCAAAGCGGGGGTGACCACCTGCATATTGGTAATGAGGGCCATGAGCATGTTGTAGAAGATGATGGGGGTCATGCTGGGCACGGTCACATTCCAGAACCGCTGCCAGGAGTTGGCGCCATCCATCTCCGCCGCCTCGTGATAGACCCGGGGCACGTTCTGCAGGCCCGCCAGGAAGATGACGATCAGGTTGCCGGAGAGCCACACGGCAATAAGGGCCAGGGAGGGCACCACCTGGGAGGAGGAGCTGACGAACATCAGCTTTTCAATGCCCAGCTTGCTGAGGATATAGTTGAAGAGGCCCCACTCCGTATTGTACAGCCAGCTCCAGCCGATGTATACCGCCGTAGCCGGGAGCACGTAGGGCAGGTAGAACACTGCCCGGAAGAAGCCCCGGGCCGGGATATCCCGGTTGAGGAGCAGCGCGATGATCAGGGAGTAGACCATGCTTCCCGCCACCGCCAGGATGGAGAAATAGATGGTCACTTTGATGGACTCGATAAAATAGGGGTCAGATGTGAAGAGCCTGACATAATTCTGCAGACCCACCCACTCCGGGATACCAGTGCCGCCCCACTTGAAAAAGCTGAGACCGAACACCGCCGCCAGGGGGATATAGGTCAGCACGATCAAGCCGATGAAGGCGGGGATCAGATACAGATAGGCCGCCGTCGCCTCCTTGCGGAGCAGTTTGTTTTTCCGCTTCGTTTGCAAAAGAACCACCCTTTCTCTTGACAGCCTCGCAGCTGCTCATAAAACTAAGCGCATGGAAACGCGCGCACTTTTAAAAGCAGTTGACTCGTCATTGCGGCCGGCCACAGGCCGGCCGCAATCAGGACTAGTATAGCGTATGGGAATTCAAAATGGAAGACTTAGTTGCCTTCAAACACGGCATTCAGAGCGTCGAAGTTCTCGGTGATGGCCTGCTCGGCGGTCTGCTCGCCGGTCCAGACGGGACCCAGAGCGGTACGCAGCAGCTCAATGAACTCGGTGGTATGGGGGATGTAGTACCAGCAGGTGGACTCGGCGCACTCGTGGGCGTAGTCAACCACGGCGCCCTTATACTCGTCGTGATCCGGGAAGTTGGGGTTGTTGATCCACTTGTCGGTGAGGGCGGAATCGGTGTAGTACTTCTCCAGGATGGGCATCCAGATGCCGGTGGCGATCAGGCTGTCCCAGCTGTTCTCTTCCTGCATGTACCACTTGATGAAGGTCATAGCCTCTTCGGGGTGCTTGGTCTGGGAGAAGACCACCTGAGGACCACCGGTGCAGATGGTGACTTCCTTCTCCATCTTGGGCAGACGGGCCACGCCGTAGTTCAGGCCCTCGTCCCGGGCGGTATTCAGGCAGGTGCCCACGTTCCAGGCGCCGCCGGTGGCCATAGCCACGGTGCCGGTCAGCAGGGACCGCTGCATACCGTTGTCTTCCAGGCCGGCATTGTAGGGCATGCAGTTCTCAACCAGAGTCAGGTCGGCAACCTTCTGGATGGACTCGATGACCTTGGGGTCGTTGATGGTGCAGGCGCTGCCGTCAGCGGCAAACCAGCGGCCACCATTGGACAGAGCCCAGACTTCCAGCTGCCAGGTCCAGTTGTCGACCACACAGCCGTACTGCACGATGTTGGACTTATCGAAAGCGGGATCCAGGGCGTTCTTGCCGTTGGCATCCAGGGTCAGGGTCTTGGCGACCTTCACGAACTCGTCCCAGGTCATGGCCTCGGTAGCGGAGGGATAGCTAAGGCCTGCGGCATCAAACATATCCTTGTTGTAGTACAGGGACAGGACTTCGTTAGCGGCGGAGTAAGCAACGGGCGTGACACCGCCCTCTTTGAAGGTGATGCTGTCCAGAGGCATGGACTCGGAACCGGCGTACATATCGGAGATGTCATACAGCAGGCCGTCGGAGGCGAAGTCCAGAACGCCGGACTCGTTCATAATACCGCAGTCGGGCAGGCTGTTGGCGGTGGCCAGGGTGTTCAGCTTGGTGACGTACTCTTCGTTGGGGATGGCCATAACCTCCACAACGATATTGGGATACTCTTCGTGGAACTTGTCGGCCACAGCCTGGACACTGGCGGCCTCATCGGGGGTGCCCCAGTAGGAATAGGTAATGGTGACGACATCGTCGGAACCGGACTCTTCCTGAGTGCCGGCAGGAGCGGCTGGGGCCTCGGTCTTTGCGGTGGTTGCGGGTTCACTGGTCTGGCCGGACTGACAGGCATCCATGCTCAGAACCATCAGAGCACACAGCAGGAGGGAAATGATCTTTTTCATGGTTTCAGCTTCCTTTCATTCTTGTTGCATTGGGTTTCACGCTTATTATCGCAGCTTCCTGCTGCGTATAATACATTAGAAATCGGCATCCAGCCAGACCCGCATCTCCCCTTCTCCCCGGTTGCCCCAGAGGGCGTAGGGTACAAAGGTCAGCTGGGTCTTCTCTGCCGTCAGGCGGCTGTCGGCGTAAAGGGCGCCTTCCTCCGCCTGGGTCCGGACAACACGCCTGCCGGTAATCCCTAAGGAAGGGATATTCCCGGGAAGTCCCTCTCTGGGGGGCAGCGTCCGCATTTGCTCCGGGTCCTGGGGCAGCCGCAGGGCCGCCAGGTTCTTGCCGTTGTCCAGCTCTTCAACGCAGTAAACGAAGGGACCTTTCTGGACCGCCAGCTTGCCCACATCCGCCCGGACCTGGATATTGGCCGCCAGACGATGGACCTTGACATCCCCGGACACCGTGAACCGGTGCTCGCCCGGGCAGCTGATGGCCAGCACGGCGTAGCCGTTTTCCACCGCCGGGTGGATGGGCTCTCCGTTCAGGGTAAAGCCAGGGGCCTCCAGCCACTTGGGGAGGCGCAGCCGGAGCATGACGCTCTGCTTTCCCCCGCTGGATACATCCAGAGTCAGATTTCCGCCGGTCAGGAGCTCATTGGTCAGGCTCACCTTTACCTCCGTGTCCCGCAGCACCGTTTCATAATGGGAACCGATGAGCAGGTTGATATAGAGGCTTCGGTCATCCTGGGCGTATATGTACTGCCCCAGGGAGGCCAGGGTCCGGGCGATATTCGCCGGGCAGCAGGCCACCTCAAACCAGGGCTGGCGGACAGGCTTTACATGGGCCATGGAGGTGTGGTCCCGGCAGTTCTCCGGCCAGACCTCCAGGGGGTTCACATAGAAGTATCGGTCGCCCTGGGCGCTGACCCCCGCCAGCACCGTATTGTACAGGGCCCGTTCTACGGTTTCGTAATATCCGGCTTCCTTGGTCAGCCGGTTCATCCGCTGACCGAACATCATCAGGCCAATGGATGCACAGCTTTCGCAGTACATCCGATCGTTTGGCAGATCGTAGTCCACGGTGAACCGCTCCAGGTGGCCGGAGGAACCGATGCCGCCGGTGATGTACATCCGCTTCTCGGTGACATTCTCCCAGAGGGTCTCGCAGGCCTTTTTCAGTTCCTGGTCCTGCCCCGCCTCCGCCAGGTCCGCCATAGCACTGCACTGGTACATAGCCCGGACGGCATGGCCTTCGGCGGTCTTCTGCTCTATGGGGGGCACATGGGACTGGGAGTAGCTGGGATCGTAGTCCTTCAGCTCCGGGAAGATCAGCGGGTGGTCTTTCCGGCCCATTTCTCTTAAAAAGTAGTTGGGCTCCGTGCCCCGGCACCGGATAAAATACCGGGCAGTTTCCAGGTAGCTTTTCTTTCCTGTGATCTTCCACAGCTTCACCAGGCCCAGCTCAACTTCCTGATGGCCTGGATATCCTTTGATCTGCCCCGCCCCTTCACCGAAGGTCCTGCAGATCAGGTCGGCAAACCGGCAGGCGATATTCAGCAGTTTCTCTTTCCCGGTGGCCTGGTAGTAGGCCGCCGCCGCCTCCATCAGGTGCCCTGCGCTGTAGAGCTCATGACCCTCGGTCAGGTTCTGCCAGCGCAGCTCCGGATGACAGACAGTGAAGTAGGTATTTAGGTAACCATCGGGCTGCTGGGCCCGCTCCAACAGATCAATGAGCGCATCCGCCTGGGGCAAGTATTCTGTCTCCCCGTTGTTGGCGCAGTAGGCAACGGCCTCCAGCCACTTATAGGCATCGGTATCCCCAAAGACCACGCCCCGGTGGGGTGCCTCTAGTTCTCCGGCGGCCACCCGGAAATTGTCGATGCAGAAGCATCGGCTGCTGCCCTTCCCGTTGAGGATATCCCACTGGACGGGGATCATCTTCTTCGCCACAGTGGCGGCGTAGTGGGAAAACAGAGGATCGGTTATTCGGACCTTGTGGAGGTCCGGCAAAGTGATTGGACTTCCCATAATTCTTCTCTCCATGTTAAACGTTTCAATTTTTCGTCAAAAAAAGAGGGGAGCCGTTCCGGCATTTCACCGGTCTTAAGTCTGTTTTTGGAAGCCGGTGTATTTAAACGTTTCATTTCTTTCTGGCTTCATTATAGCACCTTTTCCCTGTTTGTAAAGTCCAAATCAAGTCTAAATCACATTTTTGTCAGTTCGCATCGTTTTATTTGCTGTTAATTAGGCATGATGCACAACGATGTTCTTTTTTCTTTCCTGTCCTGCTCTCTTTTATCTTCTCTTCTTTTTAAATTTAAACGTTTTTCCTATTGTAATCTATAGAATACCATGCTATACTGAAAGAAAAGAAGCTGCAGGAGGCGTTTTCATGGCTACCATACGTGAGATTGCCAAGGAAGCCGGGGTATCCATTGCCACCGTTTCCAACGTACTGAACAACAAGGCCGTGGTCAAACCGGAAACCGCCGCCACGATCCTGGAAATCGCGGACCGGCTGAACTACCGGCCCAACCTGAATGCCCGGTCCTTAAAAACCGGCACCGCCCGGACCATCGGCATCATCACCGAGGACCTGACGGTATTCAACACGCCGGAAATCGTAGACGGCATTGCTTCCCTCTGCGAGTCCCGGAGCTACCACTACCTGTTGGGAAACCTCCGGTTCAATAAGCGCTACCCAGACTCCCCGGCAAACCACCCGGAGAGCAACCTGCTTGTCCGCTCCGCCGTCAATGACCTGCTTTCCAAACAGGTCTCCGGCATTCTCTATATTGGCAGCCACAGCCACCTGGTGCCCTCCCTGCGGACCCACGCGGACATTCCCTTTGTCTGCGCCTACTGCACCTGCGAAGACCCAGAGGTGCCCTGCGTCATCTACGACGACCGCCACGCCGCCTTCGAGGCCACCCTGGCCCTGACCAAATTCACCAAGGAGAAAATCGGCATGATCACCGGACCCATCTCCTCGGTCCATACCGTCCGCCGGGCCAACGGCTTTTTGCAGGCCCTGCAAAGTCAGAGCATTCCCTACGACCCCAGTCTGGTCCGGTCCTGCAACTGGGACCGGGACTCGGGCTTCACCCTTGGCGGGGAGCTCATTCAGGCCGGGGCCAAGGCCATCTTCGCCCAGAACGACCTGATCGGCACCGGTGTCATCGACTGGTGCAACCAGAACGGGATAGAAGTGGGCAGGGACATCTCCCTGATCGGTTTTGATAACCGGGAGATCAGCTCCGTCTGCCGCCCCACCCTCTCCACCGTGGCCCTGCCCCTGTTTGAGATCGGCCAGACCGCCGGGCGCATTCTCCTGGACACCCTGGAGGGTCACCCTTCCACTTCCAGAGAGATCATGCTGGAGTGCGATATTGTAAAACGCGAGTCCACAGGAATATAAGGAGGAACACCATGAACGCCAAAGTAACCCTTTCCGGCCCCCTCTCCCCCATTGATGACCGGCTGTACAGCTCCTTCATTGAGCACATGGGCCGGGCCGTGTACACCGGCATCTACGAACCGGACCACCCCAGCGCCGATGAACAGGGCTTCCGCCAGGATGTGAAGGAGCTGATCCGCCCCCTGCACGTCAGTCAGGTCCGCTACCCCGGCGGGAACTTTCTCTCGGGCTACGACTGGAAGGACGGCATCGGCCCCAAGGCTCAGCGGCCCAAAAAGCTGGACATGGCCTGGAGCGCCATCGAGCCCAATCAGGTTGGCACCGACGAATTCTTAACCTGGTGTGAAAGCCTGGACATCTCCCCTATGCTGGGGGTCAATCTGGGCACCGGCACCCCCAAGGACGCCGTGGAGCTGCTGGAATATGTCAACGGCTCCCAGGATACCTACTGGGCCAACCGCCGCCGGGAGAACGGACGACAGGAGCCCTACAATGTAAAGCTCTGGTGCCTGGGCAACGAAATGGACGGGCCCTGGCAAATCTGCGCCAAAACCGCCCAGGAATACGGCCGCATTGCCGCCGAAACTGGTAAATTCATGAAGATGCTGGACCCCGATATTCAGTTGGTGGCCTGCGGCAGTTCCTTCCGGGATATGCCCACCTACGGCACCTGGGAAGAGACCGTCCTGCGAAACTGCTACCCCTACATCGATTACCTGTCTCTCCACCAGTATTACACCAACAATGAAGGAGACGTCCCCTCCTTCCTGGCCCGCAGCGAGGAAATGGGCGAGTTCATCGAAGAGGTCTCCGCCATCTGCGAAAAGGTCCGTCTGGAACAGCACAGTGAGAAAAAGATCTATCTGTCCTTCGACGAGTGGAACGTGTGGTACCACTTCCAGAAAGCCGGGAAGGAGCCTCCCAAGTGGACCGCAGCCCGGCCCATTGAAGAAGAGCTCTACGACCACGCCGACGCCCTGCTGGTGGGCAGCATGCTCTGCACCCTCTTAAACCACGCAGACACAGTAAAAATTGCCTGCCTCGCCCAGCTGGTCAACGTCATTGCCCCCATCATGACCGCCCCCGGCGGCAAGAGCTGGACCCAGACCATCTACTGGCCCTTCCTCTACACCTCCCGGTACGGCCGGGGCACCGCCCTAAAGCTCAACGTGGACTGCCCCACCTACGACTGCGCCCTGCGGAAAAACGTTCCCACCCTCAGCTGTGCCGCCGTTCTCTCCCCGGAGGAGGACTACATCACCCTGTTCGTAGTCAATAAGGACCCCGATACTTCCATCATCCTCTCCGGTATCCCCGGTGCCCTCACCCAGCACATCACACTCACCGCCCCCAGCTTTGACACCGTCAACACCCAAGAGGAGCAGCCCGTTGCTCCCCGGGAAGTGACACTCACAGAAACACCTGTTCTCCCCGCCGCTTCCTGGAATATGCTGCGGTTTCAGGTTAAATAAATCGCACGGCCGGGGCTAACAGGCCCCGGCCGCTTGCATCATGTTGGTTTTCCTCCTTCCCGTGTTTTATTTTATCTCTGTGCCATCCAAAAGTCTTGTAAAATATCTTCAAAAAATTCTTCAAAATTGTGATTGTGAGAGCACATGCCCACCAAGCGCAAAAATACCGCCTTGCAGGTCTTTCTCGCCTGCAAGGCGGCTTCTTTTTAGGCTCTCTTTTCTCCAAGCGCCCGGAAGAGGTCTCCGAAAATCATATTCCGGTAGCAATGGGTAGCCATACGGATTTTATGACGGGTCGGGTCCGGTGTTTCCCAGGTAAAATCATCCCGCAAAATCGGCGCGGGGATTTGGACGGATGGGACCCAGTTGGGATTTTTCAGAATGGCAATGGTGGCGATGTCCCAAATGATCCAGCTCCAGGCCACATAACGGCTCGGAAACTGAGAAAGATACGCTTCCTTCTCATCACAATTTCCCAAAAGGTTGCTGGTCCTATTCAATCCCATAAACGCAATGTCGCTGTCAGGGTCCCGGAAGGCATCCAGCACAATTTGTGCCAGATAGGTAGCAATGGGCGATTGGCCCAACAGGTATTCCCGCAGCTCAGGCTCGGAGACAGGCAGCAGCGACGCCACGTTCAGGCAGGGCACCCAAATCAGAGGAACCCCACTGTCAAACAGAGTTTGGGCTGCCCGAACATCCTGAATCAGATTGAATTCAATGCCCTGATGAAATCCCAAGCCGTTTCCACCCAGCCAAACAACAACAATGTTGTTGATAATCGTAGGGTCCATGCGGATAGCGGAGGCAACGTTTGTAGCCGCACCAATGGCCGCAATATAGAGGGGTTCCCTGCTTTCATGAGCCCGACGGATCAGGTCCTGGGCAGCCTCGCTGTTCACCGGGCTACCGTCCTCCGCCATATACCGGTCTGAGCCACGGAACACTCTGCCCTCGGCGGACTCTCCCAGCAGGGAAAAGAGCTTTAAAATCTCCTGATAGCTCTGCTCCATGCCATCCGCCGGGCCGGATGCATGGCCGATGGTATCCACGGCCTTTGCCAGGTTTTCCTTTGCCTTGTTAAATTGCCGAAAGCAATCGTGGGAAAAGGGCACGGCATAAACGGCATCCACTTGGAATCGCTCCATGCTCCGCAGCGCCCAAGCAATGGCAAACTGGTCATCCACCTCGTTTTTCGTATCCGAATCAATGATCAAATGAATTTTTCCGGCAGGCGGATACAGCAGCTTCTCCCTGTATTCTTCGGTTTGTCGCGTCATATGGTAGTCCTTTCTTCTGAAATCAGCCCTTGACCCCGCTGCTGGTAATGCCCTGGACAAAATACTTCTGGAAGGGCAGGAATACACAAATAGGCACCAGGGCAGAGAACATGGAGCTGGCGTAGATCATACTCCAATGGGTAATATTTTCCTCTTTGAAGGCGCAGATGGCAATGGTCACAGTTTTTACGTTATCCAGCCGGGCCACCAATAGCGGCCAGAGGTAATTGTTCCATTCGTTGACAAAGGTCATCAGACACATGGCAACAATGACCGGCTTGGAAAGGGGCATCACAATATGCCAGTAACAGGTCCACCACCCGCCGCCATCGATTCGAGCCGCCTCCAATAGGCTCTGGGGAATATCCCGGAAGGATTGGACGAACATAAAGAGCGTCAACCCGTTGGCCAGGGCCGGAAGGATCAGAGCCCAGTAGGTATTGACCATGCGCATATTGTTCACCAACTGGTAAAGGGGCAGGGCAATGGATTCCGCCGGGATCATAAAGGTAATCATAAAGAGGGCAAACAGCGCCTTTTTCCCTCGGAAACTATAAAAGGTAAAGGCAAAGGCTGCTAAGGAGCAAATCAGAATCGTCAAGGGGATGATCACGCCGATTTCAAAGAGGGTGTTGAGCAGATACCTGCCAAAGCGGTACTCGGTGAATAGCAGCCTGTAATTCTCCAGGGTCCATCGAACCGGCCAGAGTGTATGTGCCTGGAAGGGCATTGCGTATTCGTAGATTTCCTGGTCTGTCCGGAAAGAGGACATCAGTGGATACAGAATTGGAAACAGGGCCAGCACCAGAACAAAAAGGAGGGCGACCACGAGGAATACGGTTGTCAGTCTATTCTTTTTCATAGCACTTTCTCCTCAGTCCTTTTCGTCCATGAGCTTAAATTGCAAAAATACCACCGCAAGGATCAACACCACCAGAACGCTGGTAATCGCGGAGCCCTTATCGTAATTGCCGTATTTGAAGGCTTGTCGGTACGCCTCGTACATAAGTACATTCGTTGTCCCGCTGGGCCCTCCATTGGTAATCAGCATCATGGGCGCGAAAAGTAGCAGGTTCACGGAGGTATTTGCCACGGTTACAAACAGCGTCGTTTTCTTCAGCATCGGAATGGTAATGCTGAACAAACGGCGGAAATATCCTGCCCCATCCATGGTGGCTGCCTCGTAAAGGGAGGTATCGATCCCTTTCAGCCCCGCAAGGAAAAACATCATCCAGTAGCCGCAGCCCTTCCAGGTGCAAAGCAGGATCACACTCCAAAGCGCCTGATTTGCGTCGTTGAAAAAGCCCTGCCGTTCCAGACCGAAGAAGCTGGTCAGCATACTGTTGACCACACCGCTGTTGTAATTCAGGATCATGCTCCAACAGATTGCCGCCACCGGCATGGAAATGGTGACCGGCAGGTAGTAGAGGCTGCGAAAAATGCCGATTCCCCGAAGGGAAGCATTCACCAGCAGCGCCAGCAAAAAGGAAATCACAATTTGCAGAGGGATCATGACAAGATTCATTTTCACTGTGATCCAAAGAGAGGACCAGAAGTTCTTATCTTGGAACAAATTGAGGTAGGTCTGGAAGGAAAGGGCCCCCTTGAAATGAAAAGCCCGGAAAAAGGAATAGAAAATCGGATAGATGCGATAAATCAGCGCAAAATTCAGTGCCGGCAGGATCAGAAGATAGGGCAGCCGTTTTTCCCAATTGTGCGTTGCCTTGGTCAAAGTCATAGCCATCATCCCTTTCAGGAAGAATGTTTATTTGTAGTAGGAAAGGGCGCTGTCCAGGTCGCGGATGGTATTTGCGACAGTTGCGGAAATATCGGCACCGTTGCGGATATCCTCCCACATGGCGCTGACAGCGTTGGAGTATTCGTTGAAGCCGGGGGTCACAGCACGGACGACGGAGGTTACACCGGATTCCGCACGGGCAAGGGCCAGTGTGGGAACCTTTTCAATCAAGGCATCCGTGTAGCGGCTGGTCATATTCGGCACCATGCTTTCGATGGACAGGAACTGCTCATTTCCCTCTCCATAGGTGATCCACTTGACAAATTTAGCGGCAGCCTCTTTGTTCTTGGCGTTGGCATTGACGGCGCAAGTCCAGTTGCCGCAGGCGGTAGCGACCTGGTCCTCATGTCCCTCAAAGCAGGGCTGATAAGTAAAGCCCAGGTTCTCCGGCGTCATTCCGCCATACATGGCATAGTTATAAGAGTCTGTGGTCATCAAAATGAAGACTGATTTTCCGGCGTAGAAGTTGTTATAGCCGTCCATACCGCTGATGCCCCGGGAGAACACACCGGCGCTGACATTATCCTGATACCAGGTCAAAGCCTGGGTCCAGGGAGCACTATCCAAAATTCCCTCTACACGCAGTCCGTCGTCGCTGATATTCTTGCCGCCCAGGCTATTGGGCAGTGTATTCATCATGTATACCTGGCTGGCCTGACCAAATTCGATGGGCGTGACCCCCTTGGAGCCGTCCGGATCGATCTTGGAGGTCACCTCTGTGGCAAGTTCGATGGCCTTCTCCCAGGTAATGCGGGAGTTGACTCCGTCGTACTGATCAAAATCCCACTCGACTCCGGCTTCTTTGAATAAGTCTTTGTTGTAGTACAAAATCGTGCAGCTGTCCCCCAGAGGAGCGGCGTAGAAGGTGCCGTCCACAGTGCCCTGGGCAGCCAACGCCTTGCTGAACTGTCCGATTTCCTCCTCGGTGAAGCAATCACTCAGCGGCGCAATATAGCCTCTGCTTACATAAGCAGCCACATTTGGGCCGTCCGGGCAGATCACGTCGTATTCGCTGGACTTGGAGCTGAGGAGGACTTCATACTGGTCGTTCAGTTCATCAAAGGAGCAGACATCCACCTCAACCTGAATGCCGGTGGCCTCGGTAAACGCATCCTTCACCCCGTTGAAGCTGGCATCCATATGGGTCAGGACCCGGATGGTTGTGCCCTGGGTGGCGGCGTCACCGGTAGGTGTCTCTTCCGCCGGAGCAGCGCCGCAAGCGGAAAACATTGTAGCCGTTAGGGCAAGGGAAAGAAGCATTGCAAACAGTTTTTTCATCTTGGATTCTCCTTTTTTGATTTCTTTTCCGGTTTTGTGCCCGATAAGTGCCATTTCACGGATTATCGGGCTTTCTGTACCTGCATTATACAGCAAAAAGGAACGCCCCCGAAAGGTCATGTGACCTTTCGGGGGCAAGAACAGACGAAATTACACCAATATGCTTTCCAGCATTTGCTTATAGCCCGCTTGGGTAATCATTGTTTTTCGCCGGTATGCAGAAATTTCACCGTTCTCCCGGAGCAGCCGAAGACTCCGACCTACGGTACGAACGCTGATTCCCAGCTTGGCGGCAATCTCGTGGTACTCCTCCCGAAGCTCTACCCCGTCCCCCGGAGTGGCAGCATGGGCGGCGTAGTAGTCCACCAGATAACTGCGTACCCGGTCGATTCCCTCCATATAGTAATAAAGACCATCTTTTCCGGAGCTTCGGTACAGGTCCTGGGCAACCAAGGTAAGGCAGCGGCGCAATAAATCTCGGTCCTCCATAACATAACGGTAAAAAACCGCCGACGGAATTCGAACCGTTGTCACCTCTGTGGCGCAAAAAATCGTGGCGACATATTGTTCCTTCCTGGAAAATACCTCCAGAAGTCCAATGTTTCCGTTGCTGCTGTCCAGCTGAAAGTAGACATATTCGTCCCCATTCAGATGGGAGCGCTGCCCCCGGACATGGCCGGACAAAATGAAGTAGATGTATTCCGGAAAATCCCCTCTCAAAACGAGAACACTCTGGGCGGGAAACACTATCTGCTGCCCTTGGCGTTTCAGCTCCTCCGGCAAAACCGAATAATTACAGGCCGTAAAATCCTCGTAGGCTTTCCAGCTTTCACACAGATTCGTGGAAAACACCTCCGTTAAAGGACATTCCGAGCATCACCGGCACGCAATAATACAATGGACTTGCATACCGCGCCGCCCCATTCAAATGGGTCAGCAGCAGCCCCGCCGTCAACAGCACCAGGGGCAGGAGCTCTATGAGGCGCTGCTTGTCCTTTCCCTTCCAGGCGGCAGCCAGGAGGAGCAATGTCAGCCAGGTGTATGTGCCGGGGCTGATGAGTTCTTTTATGGGGAAGGCATCCGCAGCCGCCCACAGTTTATCCTCGAAGGCCTTTCGGGTGTCCTCCGGGAGCCAATGGGAGAAGTCACTGTCCGCTTTGGGGTCCACCTCCCGGAAGGGGTGCATAGCGACGCTGATGCGCTCTCCCTGGACGCTCCAGGGGGTGAAGTAGTAGTTCCGGGAATAGACCAGGGCCTCCAGGCAGGTCAGGGGGTGACGCAGGAAGAACTTGCCGTGAAGGGCCAGATAGGCCCGGACCTGGGTTTCGTTTTCGGCGTGATAGGTTCGCTTGATGGTATCCACACCCCCTGTGGAAAACCCGGACACCACGGTGTCGTAGTCCAGCACCGCGGCAATGGTCTGCTTCTCCTCCTCCGTCAGCTCCTGCTCGTATCTTGCGCAGTAGAAGCCGGTGATGGGGTAAAAGAAGCTGTAGTTCTCCTGCTCCGTAGGCTTTTCCACCCCAATCAGAGGGAATAGGACGCCATTCAGGAGGAAGTGGGCGGCCAGAAGCAGCATCGTGCCCGCTGTCAGGACCTTCCGCCGGTCCGCTTTCAGCAGGGCCAGACCCAGTAAGGAAAAGGCCACCAGATACACGGCCCCCTTCCGAGTGGCCGCCGCCAACAGGGCCAGAACCGCCAGCCACGCCCAGTCCCGCTTATTCCCGCCTCGAATCACCCGGAGGTAGTAGATCACGAACAGCAGATAGATAGGGGCGTGGATAAAGTCCTTCAGCGCCGCAGCGGAGAAGGAGGCAAAGGTGGGCACCAGGCCGAAGAAGGCGCACAGGAGCGCCCCGGCCTTCCTCGTCCCCTGCTGGGCCGTCAGCTCCTCACAGGCGAAGCCGCAGGCGAAAAGGCCCAGAAGCGTCTGGAAGACCACACAGCAGAAAATTCCCCAATTGTCCCCGCCGATTTTCTGGCCCAGGGTGAAGAGGGGGCCGTAGACAAAACTGAGGATCAGGGGGTTGGAGGCCTCATAAGGCATCACGCCCTGGAACTGTAGGATCTGGGCATCGGTATCCGCGTAAATGGACCCTGGGGACCGGAGAATCAAGATGGGCAGCCAGCATAGGAGCAGCATCCCGGCCCATAGTGGAAAACGCTTCCAGGACCAAGGAAGCGTTTCCCTGGCCTGCCTCGGATGATTCGCCCATCGACAGAAGAGTACAACGGCAGCATACCAGCTCACTCCCCCGGTGAGCCAGAAGAACAGGCTTTCAGCGCTTCCTGCCCCGGGGAATGCCCAGAGGTTTCGAAGCATCCCCGTAGGTGACTGGTCAATGAGGGTCATTCCGGCAAAGAACACAGCCAGAAGGATACCTGGCCAGAAAATTCTTTTTTCACCTTTCAGGGCCCAAACCGTGCCGATCCCCGCCGCCAGGCAGAGGAGGGCCAAAATCAGCAGTCCCATTTTCCCCCCGGACAGGCTGTAGGCCAGGCCAAAGCGCAGGTGGGCAAGGGCGCTCCCCGCCCCGGCCCCCCACTGGATGGCCCGGAGCATCAGGGCGGAGCCCAGGCAGGCACCGGCCCACAGCAGGGCACATAAGAGTCCCTTCCAGTCTTTTCGTATCCGTTCGGCCATCGCGCGCCTCATACTTCCCAGGGGAAGGGTTTGCCCTTCAGCACAGACTCCCGGATGTAGCGGAAGGTCTCCTCCTCCCCCTTATCCCGGAGCATTTCCAGTAGATACCCTAGAGCTTTTTCCGTGTTGGGGTGCATCAGCAGCCGCTCCCGGCTCTTTTCAAAATATTCCACGGGGGAGGCGGAGGTATAGCTCTTCCCCTGGTAGGTCATGCAGGCAGCCCGCCTGTCCATGACCATCTCCACTAAGTACCGCCTGGGCATTTCCACCGGCTCATAGCGGCGGGTCTCCAGGCTCAGGTCCGTCCAATATTCGTAGTGGTGCTTGTTCCGGCCTTTATGGTGCATCCAGGCCACACTGTAGCCCTTGTCCTCCCGCTCGGCGGCGTTGGGACTCCGGGTACCCTGGTAATACTTGGCCCCGGTCCAGAACTCCGTGGGGGAGAATTTAGACAGGTCGTGGGTCAGTCCCTGGCGGTAGAGCCCCACACGAAAGCAGCCACACATGACCAGCCACCGGTGGTGGCTGATGGTTTTCAGATGTCCCCAGATGTGCATAACGCTTATCCTTCCGAAACCACAATTTCAGACACCTTCAGGCCCGGATTTCTCCGGCAGGTGAAGTCGATGGCCCAATAGCTGGAGAACACCAGCAGGTTCCGGCCCCGGTAGTCCTCCAGCAGCTCCGCGTCGGTGCCTAGGTTCAGGTCCGTCAGCTCCCCGGGGTAGCTGTCGATAAGACGAATTTCCTCATAGGGCAGCCCCTCCATGCGAAGGTCCACACCGTATTCGTTCTTCATCCGGTATTCAAACACATCAAACTGCAGGGTGCCGACAACGCCTACGATGACCTCTTCCATACCGGAATTGGGCACCTTGAAAATCTGGATCGCGCCCTCCTGGGCGATCTGCTCCGTACCCTTCACGAACTGCTTACGCTTCATGGAGTCCTTGGCGGACACCCGGGCGAAGTGCTCCGGGGCGAAGGTGGGGATGCCGGAATAGGTGAATTTCTTTCCGGGCACGGTAATGGTATCACCAATGGCAAAAATGCCCGGGTCGAAGACGCCGATGACGTCTCCGGCGTAGGCCTCCTCCACGATTTCCCGCTCGGCGGCCATCATCTGCTGGGGCTGGGACAGGCGCATTTTCTTGTTGCCCTGGACATGGTAATATTCCGCGTCCCGCTGGAATTTGCCGGAGCAGATGCGCATAAAGGCCAGCCGGTCCCGGTGGGCCTTGTTCATATTGGCCTGAATTTTGAAGACAAAGGCGGAGAAATCCGGGCTGAAGGGGTCGATGGTACCGCAGTCCGCCACTCTCGCCAGAGGCGGAGGCGTCAACTGCAAAAAGGCCTCCAGGAAGGGCTCAATGCCGAAATTGGTCAGCGCAGAGCCGAAGAACACGGGGCTCAGCTGGCCCTTGCGGACTTCCTCCAGGTCCATCTCCCGTCCGGCGGACAGAAGCTCCACATCGTCAATAAGCTGCTGATGCTTTGCCTCGCTGCCCAGGTGCTCCGCCACCTCCGGGTCGTAGAGGTCAATAGCCACCTTGCCTGCCTTATTCTTGCCGGAGACCCCGGAGAAGAAGAGCAATTGGCTGTTTTCCCGGTCGTAAACGCCCTGGAAATCCTTGCCGGAGCCGATGGGCCAGTTCATGGCATAGGTCTCGATGCCCAGCTCCCGCTCCAGTTCATCCAGCAGGTCGAAGGGGTCCTTGGCCTCCCGGTCCATTTTGTTGACAAAGGTAAAAATGGGAATGTGCCGCATGGCGCAGACTTTAAAGAGCTTCCGGGTCTGGGGCTCCACGCCCTTGGCGCCGTCGATGACCATGACGGCAGAGTCGGCAGCCATCAGGGTCCGATAGGTGTCCTCGGAGAAATCCTGGTGGCCCGGGGTATCCAGAATGTTGATGCAGTATCCATTATACTGGAACTGCATGACAGACGAGGTAACAGAAATACCACGCTGCTTTTCGATCTCCATCCAGTCGGAGGTGGCGGCCCGGGAATTCTTCTTTCCCTTGACCACACCGGCCTGGGCAATGGCCCCGCCGTAGAGCAGGAATTTTTCCGTCAGGGTGGTTTTACCGGCATCCGGGTGGGAGATAATGGCAAAGGTGCGGCGTCGTTTAATTTCTTCTTCCAATGTTGACATAGTTTAGTCCTCCATTTGTTCTGCGTTTTTCTGTTCTTCCAAAAGAGGGCTAATGCGGACTGTGAAGCAGCATAGGTTCCTCCAAAATAACGTAATCAGAATAAATCATCTTATTTTAACACATATGGGGGCTCGTTACAAGAGGTTTTCAGGCTTTTTTCCGTTATGAAAAACCGGCCCGCAGACGCGGACCGGTTTTTCACGTAATATTCGGGTAAATCGTCGGCATGCTTCTGGGGATCTCCCGCTTCCGGGTCAGGACCCATAAGACGGTGCCCAGCAGCACCACGCCGGCCAGGGAGCTTCCCATAACGCTGTAGGCAAACACCGCTTGGTTCCCGTGGCGCTGGACGAAATACTCCATCCACCCCGCCAGCCCCAGCAGCACCAGGCAGGAGCCCAGCACAGCCAGGCACCCAGGGGTCCATCCATTGGCCCGGCGGTAACGGACGGCAAAGACGGCGAGAGGGACCACCACTGCCGCCACACAGAATATCTGCACCACACTGACAAAGCCATTGCTTCGGAAATAAAGGGAATCGTACCGGGTAGAGTCCAGCACCGCCTGGGCGGCACCATAGTAGAGGCTGAAGAGCCAGAACAGGTCCCCGCCTTTCCGGCGGTACTGCTTTCTGCCCCAGAAATAAAGCCCCACCAGGAAGAGAAATAACACCGCCGTCACCATAGACTGAATGAGAAAGGTCGCCAGCCGGTATTCTGTAGCTCCGGTGCTGGGGCTGACCAGTGCGCTGGCCCAGAAGGAGCCCTCCCCCACGATCTGTCCCCGGTCCGCTGTGTTGCAGAGCCCGGAGAGCCTGCCGAGACTCACAGCTCCGGCCCCGGCAATGCTCATGGCATCCAGCATGGCCCAGAAGTGCCGTCCCCGGCGGAAAAGCGCCACCAAGCAGGCCGCCAGGAAGCACCCGGCAAAGGCCCCCACAAGGGCCAGGCCTCCCACAGAGTAATCCGTCATCGCCTCCCGGAGGCTCCGGTAGCTGTCCTGCCGGAAGTACCAGTGGGAGAGTCTTGCCAGTACCAGCCCCAGTCCCAGGGCCAGGGGCACCACACAGAAGGCCCCCAGGACATCCGGCTCGTCCCAGAGGTAGAAGAACCAGAAGAGGAAGACCCCAACCACCGCGGCAAAGGCCACAATGACGGTACTCCAATAGATGCTGTAATGACCGATCAGAAAGGCAACAGAGTCCATTTTCTACTCCTCCCTTGGTTTTGCCGTGGCAAAATAGATGATGTCGCTGATCCTGCGCTGGCTGCCGTAGTTCACCTGATTGATGACCTCATTGTCCATGACCACCGTGGCGGTCTGGCCTCCGTCCAGGTTGTAGGCCTGACGGCAGCCGGTGGAGGCAAAGAGCTTGGCGAAGCGGATGATATCCGGGGTGGAGGTGTCCTCCCCGTCCCGGTTGCAGGCGAGATACAGGTAGTGGAGCTTATCCAGCTGGCCGATCCCCGCCCGGGCATAGCACCGGTCCATCTCCCCAATGGGATAATTGACCCGCCAATGGACCTCTCCATCCTGGACCAGGGTGGGCCCAAAGGACAGGCTGAACCGGATCTTATTCTCGTCAACAAAGTTCTGGAGCTCCTCCAGGTCCCCGAAGCTCTCCCCTACGGTCACCCGGAGGTTCCCCTCGGAGTCAATATAGCACTGGTCCGGCAGGGACCTGCTGGTCCGCAGGCCTACCCCGTCCAGCACCACGGTGCCGTCGGGCCGATAGCCGTAGTAGTCCGCGCTGCAGGCCACCACGGCGTTGACGGTCTGGGACATCTCCGTGGTCAGCATCAGCTTTCCGGAACCGAAGCTGTCCCCCGCCAGATACCGGCGGAACTGGGAGGGGTCCATGATCTTCACCTCCGAGCAGGTCACCGCCAGCTCGTCAATGACCTGCTTCCAGGTAATGGCCAGGATGGTCTCATCCAGATAGTAGTGGACCTCACTGCCGGGAAGCAGGGTCATGTCCGTGGAAAAATAGGTATCCTGCCCCTCCAGCACCTCCTTAGCCTCCTCCAGAAGCCACTTTAGGCTCTGGGGGTCGTCGGTGGTGCCGTAACGCTGGGGATCCGGCTCCGGAGCCGCCGGGGCGTCCGCCGCGATCCAATAGGTCTTTTTCACCGAAGCGATCCCCGCCATGGCATCCGCCAACTGGTTTCGGACGGTGCCATCGAACCGGGCACGGATGTCCGTCTCCACTGTAGAGACACTGCTGGTCTGGCCGCTGCCGAAGCGCAGCAGTGTTTTCAAAATGCCACCGGAGAGGAGCACCATAACCGTGCATAGAAGGACCGTCAAAAGGCCTTTTAGCGCTTTCATCCCCTCACCCCTTTTCCATTCCGCCGGAGAGCACGTCCAGCAGACTTTGGTCCGGCCGGACCCACCACTGGCCGTTTACATAGCACAGCTGCAAAGTCAGGGACTCCTGACTCGTTTCCACCGGCGTTTCCAAAGCTTTCTTCGCCGCCTCCAGGATCACCCGGTCCGTCACGTCCTGCCGGTAGCCCCCCTGGTCGTCATAGACCTCCTCCATGCTGTCCGCTGCCTCGATCCGTTCCGTCAAAAGCTCCGGAGCCAGCTCTCCCATGCGCTCTGTCAGGGCTTTCAAGTCCGGCAATGTCACAGTCACGTCCTGGCTGAGGCCTCGTTTTCCCGGATAGAGATTTCCATCCAGGGTGTAGGACAGATGGTCATAGTAGTATTGCCACAGGAGGCTCTCTACCGTCTCCTGGTTTCGGTCCGGCACCGTAAACTGGGGCGTTCCCAGGATGTATGCTCCAGCCTTTTCCAGATCTCCGCATCCGATGGACTCCATCAGTGCCCGGGCCGTGTCTTCCGCCTCCGGGTCCAGGTCCACCATCAGCGTATCCCGTGTTGGCGCCGTCAACGCCGCAAATACCGTCAGTCCCCCCAGCACAAAGGCCAGCACCAGACTGACGACGCACCACGCTCTTCTTCCCTTCATTCCCTTTCCTCACTTTGCAGGTCTTCTGCCCTAGTTTTATGCGATACGGGATTATTATACACGCAGGGGTTGTCGTGGTCAACATAATAAATTCTTAAGAAACAAAAATACCCTCTCCTGGGAGAGGGTGGCAGGGCACAGCCCTGACGGAAGTGGGGCAGTACCAAGCTGGGCCTCGTACCGCCCCTCATCCGCCGCTGCGGCGGCACCTTCCCCCAGGGGAAGGTAAGAATATTACTTTCCGTCCACCTTTTCCCGGACCATCTTTACCACTGTGCCGGACAGCAGGAACAGGCCCACAAGGTTGGGGATGACCATCATGCCGTTGAAGGTATCGGCAATGTCCCACAGCAGCCCCAGGTCAATGGTGGCGCCCAGGATGGAGACGAAGGAATAGACGATCATAAAGCCACGGTTGGCCTTGGAGCCCACCAGGAATTCCATGCACCGGGTGCCGTAGAGGCCCCAACCGATGATGGTGGAGAAGGCGAAGCAGCACATAGCCAGGGCGGCCAGCAGGGAGGCAATATTGCCATAGACTGCCGTAAAGCCACCGATGGTCAGCTCCGCACCGGCCGCCGCACCGTAGACGATGTTCTCCCCGCTGATGAGGATGACGAAGGCGGTCATGGAGCAGATGACGATGGTATCGGTGAAGACCTCGAAAATGCCGAAGTAGCCCTGCCGGATGGGATCGTCTACGTCGGAGGCGGCGTGGGCAATGGAGCCAGTACCAAGGCCCGCCTCATTGGAGAAGATACCCCGGGACACGCCCTTTTTCATGCACAAAAACAGGCTGCCCACAGCACCGCCAGTGACGGCAGAGGGGGTAAATGCCCCCTTGAGGATCATGCCCAGCACCTCCGGCACCCGGTTCAGGTTCAGCACCAGTACCCCCAGGGCCATGACCACGTACACCAGGGCCATAAAGGGCACCAGTTTTTCCGCCACATTGCCGATGCGCTTCAATCCGCCCACCAGCACCATGGCCACCAGCAGTGCGATGCCAATGCCGATGCCCAGATTGATGCCCTTCAGGGCTCCCGCGGTAGAAACCACGTTGAAATTCACCAGAGCCGTATCAATGGCGGTGATGATGGCGTTGACCTGGGTGGCGTTGCCGGTGCCGAAGACCGTCAGCACACCCAGCACAGCATAGGCCGCCGCCAGGAAGTGCCACTTCTTCCCCAGGCCGTTTTTGATGTAGTACATGGGGCCCCCGACCCAGTCCCCTTCCTGGTTTTTCTCCCGGAAGTGGACCGCCAAGGTGACCTCGGCAAATTTGGTGCACATGCCAAGCAGGGCGCTGCACCACATCCAGAATACGGCGCCGGGGCCGCCGATGGCAATGGCCCCCGCCACACCGGCAATGTTGCCCGTGCCCACGGTGGCGGCCAGGGCGGTACACACCGCCTGGAAGGGGGTGACGGCCCCCTGGGCGGCATCGGTTTTGTGGAACATCCGGCCGAAGGTCTCCTTCATGGAGGTGCCGAATTTGCGGATCTGAATGAACCGGGTCTTGAAGCTGAGCCACAGGCCCACGCCTACGATGCACACCATGGCGGGCACGCCCCAGACGAAGCTATTCACCGCCGAATTGACAGCAGCAATGGTTTCCATAGATTGTCCTCTCTTTTTCCAAACAAGATAGGGTCTATTGTACCACACCGGCGGTCAGATGTCCATCAGAAATTGAAATACCCTCTCCTGGGAGAGGGTGGACCGGGCAAAGCCCGGGACGGGTGTGGGGCGGTCGGAGCCTTACCCCGGGAAGGGAACCACAGTCAGATCCTTCGGGAATTTGTTCAACACTTCGCAGCCGGTTTCCGTAATCAGCACCAGGTCTTCAATCCGGACGCCGATGTTTTCTTCCGGGATATAGATGCCTGGCTCTACGGAGAAGCACTGGCCCGGCTGAATCACCGCCTGATTGACGGCCGATACGTCCCCGGCCTCGTGGACCTCCAGGCCAATGGAGTGGCCGGTGCGGTGGGTAAAGTATTTTCCAAAGCCCTTTTCCGTGATGTAATCCCGGGCGGCCTTGTCCACATCACACATCCGGTTGCCCGGCTTGGCAGCGGCAATGCCCCGGAGGTTGGCTTCCTTCACAATTTCGTAGATTTCCCGCTGCCGGTCGCTGACCGAGCCCAGGAAAACGGTCCGGGTCATGTCGGAGCAGTAGTCGTCCTTCCGGCCGCCGATGTCCAGCACCACACAGTTGCCATACTCGCCTCTGGTGTCGTCGGTGACGTGGTGGGGGTCCGCCGCGTTGCCGCCGTAGGCGGTGATGGGTTCAAAGGAATAGCCCTGGCTGCCTGCCTCCAGATAGAATTTCAGCAGCAGCTCCGCCAGCTCCTTCTCCGTATGGTTCTCCCCAAGCACGCCGATGATTCTGCCCATAACGGCGTCATTATCCCGGGAGGCAGCGCGCATCTTCTCCTGCTCGGCAGGCGTTTTGATGGCCCGGACCCCATCGATGATGAAAGAGGAGTTGACGCATCTACAATTCACCAGTTCCTGGAGCCGCAGCAGGAAGCGGGCAGGCCAGTTTTTATCCACAGCCAGTGGTTCTTCTGTGGAAAGCTGCGCCGCCACGATCGCGGGGCCGTCCTGGGTGTCGTTGTAATAGGTGATGGGTGCCCCCAGGTCCCTGGACTGACGGAACAGGTCATTGATGAAGAACCGGTGATTCCCGTCGGTCTTCAGCAGCAGCACCAGCATCCGCTCCCCCGGCTCCATCCGGACCCCGGTGAGGTAGAAGATCACCGCCGGGTCAGAGATCAGCAGCTGGTGGATGTTTTCTTTTTCCATTGTGCTCAAAATATTTTGCAGTTTGGTTTTATCCATGTGATTACCTTCTTTCTCATTCATCTTACCACGCCGTTTCTTTTTTCTCAACAGCAAAATTCCGCACCCGAGTGGGGGTGCGGAATAAAGCATTATCGTTCTTCTCTGAAATAGGGCACACCCAGGCTCTCCGGGGGCTGGTTCTCCCGCTTGTTGCGCATGGAGGTCAGCACCAGAACAACAATGGTGACCACATAGGGCAGCATTTTATAGAGCTCTTTTACCGCCAAATTCGTGCCGGTTGGCAGGAACAGGTACAGGATGTACAATCCGCCAAAAAGCATGGAGCTGAGAATGCCCACATTGGGCCGCCAGATGGTGAAGATCACCAGGGCGATGGCCAGCCAGCCCCGATCTCCGAAGGCATCGTTAGACCAGACACCGCAGGCGTAGTCCATGACGTAGTACAGGCCCCCAAGCCCCGCGATCATGCTGCCAATGCAGGTTGCCATATACTTATACCGCGTGATGTTGATGCCAGCCGCGTCGGCGGTGGCGGGGCTTTCGCCCACGGCCCGGAGCTGCAGACCCACCCGGGTCTTCTTCAGCACATAGGATGCGATCAGGGCAATGGCAATGGCCACATAGGCCAGGAACCCGTAGCTGAGGAACAGCTTGCCGAAAACACCGGTAGTCTCTGCCAAGGGCAGGCTCTTGCGGAAGTAGTTAGAGGTGGCAGACAGGGCGATGGAGGGCACCTCCGCCTTGGTCAGCTTGATGAGGGAGCCGCCGAAGAAGTTGCCGAAGCCCACGCCGAAGGTGGTCATGGCCAGGCCCGTCACGTTCTGATTGGCCCGAAGGGTCACGGTGAGGAAGCAGTAGAGAAGGCCCATGAGCAGTGACCCCAGCAGGCAGCAGACCAGAGGGATCAGCACCGCCAATGCCCCATTCATATTCCCGGACTGCTCGTAGAAGAAGGCCCCGATGACGCCGCAGATGCCGCCGACATACATAATGCCGGGGATGCCCAGGTTCAGGTTGCCGGATTTTTCCGTCAGCGTCTCACCGGTGGAGCCATACAGCAGGGGGATGCTCTGCATGACGGCTCTGGGGAAAAAGGAAACAAAATCAAACATTCTTCTTCTCCTCCTTCCGGTTTTCTTTCAGGAAATTCAGCTTATAGCTGATAAAGAACTCACTGCCGATGATGAAAAACAGGATAATACCCGTGAGGATATCCCCAAAGGAGTGGTTCAGGGAATAAATGGTGGAAATCTCGCTGGCCCCCCGGTCCAGGAACACCAGCAAGAGGCTCGTGAAGACCATGCCGAAGGGATTGAACTTTGCCAGCCAGGCCACCATAACGGCGGTAAAGCCCCGGCCTCCGGCAATGGTGGTAGTGATGGTGTGGTCCGTGCCGCCTACCAGCAGGAGCCCCGCCAGGCCGCAGATGGCGCCGGAGAGGAACATGGTCCGGACAATGACTCTGCCCACCTTGATGCCCACATACCGGGCGGTGCGCTCGCTTTCACCTACCACGGCGATCTCATATCCCTGCTTGGAGCGGGTCAGGTAGAAATACATGATCACCGTCAGCACCGCTACGATCAGGATATTCAACAGGTATTTGTAGCTGCCGATCTGAGGCAGCCAGCCGGCCTCCGTGGACTGGTTGATGATACCGATCTTACCGGCCCCCTTGGGCACCTCCCAGAGGATGACGAAATAGGCAACCAACTGGGTAGCCACATAGTTCATCATCAGGGTAAAGAGGGTCTCGTTGGTATTCCATTTTGCCTTGCAGATGGCAGGCACCGCGCCCCAGATACCGCCGGCAATGCAGGCGGCCACCACCATGACGGCAATGAGCAGCCAGTTGGGGAGCTTTCCCCCCAGCAGGATCATGCAGGCCGCGGTCGCCAGACCGCCAATGAGGATCTGGCCCTCGCCGCCTACATTCCAGAACCGCATCTTGAATGCGGGGGTCACCGCCAGGGAGACACAAAGGAGGATCGCCAGATTCTGGCCCAATATCCACAGCTTCCGCTGGGTGCCGAAGGCACCGGCGAACATGGTCTTGTAAACGCCCACCGGATCCTCCCCGGTCAGAGCGGTGGTCACCACGGCGCAGACGATCAGCGCCAGCAGGATCGCCGCCCCCCGGATGGCCCAGGCCCCGTACCAAGGCAGGTTGTCCCGCTTGGAGATATGCATGATAGTCTTTGTTTTAGCCATTGGTCTTTCCTCCCAGCCGAGTCATCATCATACCGACCTCCGGCTTCTGGGCAGTGCGCCCATCCACCAGGCCGCTGACCTTGCCGCCGCAGAGGACCAGGATCCTGTCACAGAGCTCCAGCAGCACATCCAGGTCCTCGCCCACGAAGACCACAGCCACACCGGCCTGTTTCTGCTTGTTGATCAGGTCATAGATGGTATAGGAAGAATTGATGTCCAGGCCCCGGACGGCATAGGCCGTTAAGAGCACCGTGGGCGCGGCGGCGATTTCCCGGCCAACCAGCACCTTCTGCACGTTGCCGCCGGAAAGACGGCGGACGGGGGTGCTGACGCCGGGAGTATTGACCTCCAGCTCCTCCACCACCTGCTCGGCCAGCTTCTTCGGGTCCTTCCGGTTGGTGAACCAGGACTTGCCCTTGCGGAAGGAGCGGAGCATCATATTGTCCGTCAGGTCCATGGATCCCACCAGGCCCATGCCCAGCCGGTCCTCGGGAACAAAGGACAGGGAAACACCCATAGAGGCAATGGCCGTGGGGTCCTTGCCGATGAGCTCTTCCCGGGTGCCGTCATCCTCCACATAGCAGATGGAGCCGGAATCCACCTTTTGTAGTCCCGCAATGGCCTCCAGAAGCTCCTTCTGACCGCAGCCGGAAATACCGGCAATGCCAAGAATTTCTCCCGCGTTGGCGGTAAAGGACACATTCTCCAGCTTGACGGTTCCCTCCTGGTCCTTGACGGTCAGGTTCTTCACTTCAATTCTGGGCTTGGGGTCCACGGGCTCCGGACGATCGATGTTCAGCGTCACCGGGCGGCCCACCATCATGTTGGTCATGTCCTGGGCGGAGGTTTGCTTGGTCAGCATGTCGCCCACAAACTGGCCGTGGCGCAGGATAGCCACCCGGTCGGACAGGCTCTCCACCTCGTGCATCTTATGGGTGATGATGACGATAGCCTTGCCGTCGTCCCGCATGGCCCGGAGCACTGCAAAGAGCTTGTCGGTCTCCTGAGGGGTCAGCACAGCGGTGGGCTCATCCAGGATCAGGATGTCCGCCCCACGGTACAGGACCTTGACGATTTCCACAGTCTGCTTCTGGGAAACGGACATATTGTAGATCTTCTGGTTGGGGTCTACATCGAAGCCGTAGGCATCGCAGATGGCCTTGACCTTCTTCGCCACCTTGTTCATATCCAGTCTGCCCGGCTCCTTCAGGCCCAAAACGATGTTCTCCGCGGCGGTGAGCACATCCACCAATTTGAAGTGCTGATGGATCATACCGATGCCGTAGGAGAAAGCGTCCTTCGGGGAGCGGATCAGGGCCTCTTTCCCGTCAATAAAAATCTGCCCCTCATCGGGGAAATAGATGCCGGAGAGCATATTCATGAGGGTGGTCTTGCCGCTGCCGTTTTCGCCCAGCAGAGCCAGGATCTCCCCCTTGTAGATATCCAGCCACACCCGGTCGTTAGCCAGGGTGGAGCCGAACCGCTTGGTAATGTCCCGCATCTGAACTGCCGCTTGTTTCTCTTCCAAGTAGGTCACTCCTTTGTGTTTGAATGCCGCAAAGGGCAACGCGGCGTAATTTACACTGCGCTGCCCTTTGCAGCATTCCCGGGGCCCCAAAAGGGGCCCTGGGATAAATTGTTTTAGAACGCGGTATCCAGCAGGTTGATGCCGTCGATCTTCAGATCGAAGTAAGGAGCGGAACGCTTGGTGGATTCCTGGAAAGCGCCGTCCTCGATGACCTCGGTGTCGGGGGTGTAGGCGGGATCGGTGTCCACATCCGCCATGTAGGACTCCACAGCCTTGCCATCCACGGTGAAGGTGGTGGTATCGAAGACCTTGGTGGTGCCGGCCTCGATAGCGGCCTTGACCTCCTCCAGCTTCTCAGCGGTGCCGGCGGCGCAGACAGCCTCGTTGATGTCGGTCAGCACAACAGAGCCGGTCTCGATGGTGCCGGTCCAGTCGGCGGGGATGGCCTCACCATTCTTGACGCAGTTTACAACGAACTCGTAGTAGGGAGCCCAGTTGATGCGGGAAGAAACCAGGACGGTGTTGGGGCAAGCGGCAATGGTGGAGCCGTTGTAGGAAACGTCGGGCACACCGGCGGTCTCGCAGGCAGTGGGAGCGCCCATGGAGTCGGCATGCTGGGAGATCAGCTTGCAGCCGTTCTGGATCAGCTTGTTGGCGCCTTCCTTCTCGGCGGTCTCATCGTACCAGGAACCGGTGAAGGTCACGTCCATGGTGACAGTGGGGCAGACGGACTTGGCGCCCAGGTAGAAGCTGGTGTAGCCAGAAACGACCTCGGCGTAGGTGAAAGCGCCAACATAGCCCATCTTGGCTTCCTCGGCGGTGAACTCACCCTTCTCGATCATCTCGTTCAGCTTCAGGCCAGCCACCACACCGGCCAGGTAACGGCCCTCGTAGATAGCTGCGAAAGCATTGTGGTAGTTGCTCAGGCCCTCGGTGTGGGCCTTGGTGCCGGTGGAGTGGCAGAACTGCACATCGGGGAACTCTTTGGCAGCCTGGATGATGTAATCCTCGTGGCCGAAGGAGTCAGCGAAGATGATGTTGCAGCCAGCATCGGCCAGCTCGCAAGCGGCATCATAGGCTTCCTGGCCCTCGGGGATGTTGGTACGGAACAGGTACTGATCTTCGCTCAGGCCCAGGGCGGCAATGGCCTCCTTAGCGCCGTTCATGAAGTTCAGGTCGTAGGTGGAGTTTTCGTCATGCAGGAAGATGAAGCCCAGCTTCACGTCGGAGACGGCGGCAGGAGCCTCGGTTTCTGCGGCAGCGGTGGTCTCGCCGGCCTCAGCGGCAGCGGCAGTGGTGGCGGCGGGAGCCTCGGTCTTGGAGCCGCAGGCGGCGAGACCCAGGACCATCACAAGGACCAGTGCCAGAGAAAGGATCTTTTTCATGTTTCTTTTTTCCTCCTAAGAAAAAATATGTGTAAATTGCAGATGCAATCAACAACCTCAGTTGCGGAAGGTAATGGAGTCATCCGTCATGCTCTCTACGATGGCGAGGGACTCGACTCTTACTCCCTGGGCCCGGAGTGCGTCACCGCCGCCCTGGAAGCCCTTCTCGATGGCAATTGCGGCGCCCACCGTGGTAGCTCCGGCCTGCTTCACCAGATCCGTCAGGCCGATCAGGGCCTTGCCATTGGCCAGGAAATCATCCACCAGCAGCACCCGGTCATCTTTGGTCAGGTATTCACTGCTGACCACGATGGTGTAGTCGGTGCCGTGGGTATAGGAGTGGACCACGGAAGTGTAAACCGCCCCGTCCACATTGCTGGACTTGTGCTTCTTGGCAAACAGCATGGGCACGTTCATTTCCAGGGCCACCGCCGCAGCAATGGCGATACCGGAGGACTCGATGGTCAGCACCCTGTTGACCCCTGCCCCTTCGTAAAGCCGGGCGATCTCCCGGGCCATCCGTCCCAGGAACGGCACGTCGATCTGCTGGTTGAGGAAGCTGCCGACCTTCAGGATCCCGCCGGGGAGCACCTTGCCTTCCTCCAGGATCTTCTGTTCCATCTCTTTCATATTTCCGGTGCTCCTTTGTCAAAATAATAAATCCGTGAGCGAAATGCGCGCCCACGGAAAGAGGAATCGCCTTCCAAAACCACACAAATGCAGACTCAGGAACGCGATTTTCAAATCTTTACCAATGGTCACAACTTTTGGCGTTGCGGTAGAAACTTTCGGGCCATAAACCGAAATTACATCAGTTTTTTCACTTGTTGTGACCATGGTAATCCAAAATTCGTCATTTGTCAACACGCCGGAAAGGGCTTTCCCCATTTTTTCCCTTTCCTACAAAAAACGCCTGTTTTCCCGTTCATTTTTGATTCAAAAATCAAGGCTCTTCTCATACACAAACCGCTGGGGCACCATGCCGAAGGCCTCGTATACCTCCCTGGCCACCCGGTTGTGGCTCCACACCGTCAGGTCCACCCGCTTGGCCCCCTCTTTCCGGGCCCGGCGCTGAACCTCCTGAAAAAGGGCAGTGCCTATCCCCTGCCGCCGGTATGCTTCGTCTACGGCTAGCAGGTCAATGTAAGCGGTCTTCATGGCAGTCATGCCGCTGCGCTCCAGCATGGAGACGAAGCAGCAGCCGATGATCTCTCCCCGGTGCTGCGCCAGTATGGCGATCACATTATCGTTTTCCACCAGGCTCTCAAAGGCCTCCCGGGGCATATACTGCACAATTGGCACAAACAGGTCCGGCCGCCCCTCCACATCCACCTGGTTGATCTGCAGGAGCAGACGGTCAACGGCTTCGTAATCGGACTTGCGGATATTGCGGATTTTCATGGATCATCGCCCCTTTCTGTTTGTACTATGATTATAGTGCATACACCCAGAAAGAAGCTATCAGTTATGTGCTCTTTATTATCAGCATCGTGCCAACTACTTTTTTCCAAGCAGATGTGTACTTTTGTCTCAGAATATGCTATAGTAAAGGTGGAATAAAGAAAGGATGGTGCTTTACCAATGAATTACAGCGAAGTCATGGCCGCTGCCCGGGGCAATATGGGCAAGTGCAAGGCCTGCCCTGTGTGCAATGGTCTGGCCTGCCGGAACACCGTACCCGGGCCCGGTGCCAAGGGTGTGGGCGACACCGCCATTCGCAACTACGAGATGTGGCAGCGGATCCGGGTCAACATGGATACCCTCTGCCCCTACGGCGAGGCGGACACCCGCTTTACCCTCTTCGGGCGGACCTTTGCCGCTCCCCTGTTTGCCGGCCCCGTGGGTGCGGTGACCATGCACTACAGCGACCTCTACAACGACCAGACCTACAATGCCGCCCTGGTCAGCGGCTGCGCCAAGGCCGGCATCGCCGCCTTCACCGGCGACGGTCTGGACGCCAATGTCATGGTCCAGGCCACCAAGGCCATCGGCCAGGTGGGCGGCCTGGGCGTGCCCACCGTGAAGCCCTGGAATCTGGAGCTCATCAAAGAAAAAATGGCCATGGTCAAGGAAAGCGGCGCTTTTGCCGTAGCCATGGATGTAGACGCCGCGGGCCTGCCCTTCCTGCGGGGCATGAATCCCCCGGCGGGCAGCAAGACCGTAGAGCAGCTGCGGGAAATTAAGGCCATTGCCGGGCTTCCCTTCATCGTTAAGGGCGTCATGACCGTTAAGGGCGCTCTCAAATCCCTGGAGGCCGGTGCCGACGCCATTCTGGTCTCCAACCACGGCGGCCGGGTGCTGGACGGCTGCCCCGCCACGGCGGAGGTCCTACCGGAAATCGTAGAGGCCGTGGAAGGCCGGGTGCCCGTCCTGGTGGACGGCGGCATCCGCAGCGGTACAGACATCTTCCGTGCCCTGGCTCTGGGTGCCCAGGCGGTGGTCATCGCCCGTCCCTATGTCTGCGCCGTCTACGGCGGCGGTGCCGAAGGCGCCGTAGCCCTGACGGAGAAGCTGAGAAACGAGCTGGCCGACACCATGCAGATGTGCGGTGTCCACAGCCTGGCCGAAATCGACCGGTCCTGCGTAAGGATCTGACCCATACATAGCGGTACAGCCACCCCTGTTCGGTAGGAACCGGGGTGGCTGATTTTTATCCCAAAATTGCCTTCAAATCCGCTTCCACCGTGGTCGTGGGCGCAATTCCATAAGTTTCCGCCAGCAGTTTCACCACGTTGGGGGACAGGAACGCCGGAAGGGTCGGGCCCAGGCGGATGTTCCGGATGCCCAGGTGCAGCAGCGTCAGCAGGATGCACACGGCTTTCTGCTCGTACCAGCTGAGGACCATGCTCAGTGGCAGGTCGTTGACGCCGCAGCCGAAGGCCTCTGCCAGGGCCACCGCCACGGTAATGGCGGAGTAGGCATCGTTGCACTGGCCCATATCCAGGATCCTGGGCAGGGGACCAACAGTTCCCAGGTCCAGGTCGTTGAAGCGGTACTTGCCGCAGGCCAGGGTCAGAACCACCGTATTGGAGGGCGTGGCCTTGACGAAGTCCGTAAAGTAGTCTCTCTCCTTCCGGACGCCGTCGCAGCCGCCCACCAGGAAGATGTGCTTCAAGGCCCCCGCCTTCACGGCGTCGATGACCACCTGGGCGTTATCCAGGACCGCCTTCCGGGCGAAACCCGTCATGACGGTATGGCCGCCGTTGATGCCAGTAAAGGCCATGTCCTCTTGGTATCCCCCCAGCTCCAGGGCCTTTTCAATGAGGGGTGTAAAGTCCCGGTTTTCACCAATGTGGGTGGTGCCGGGATACCGGACCGCCTCCATCGTGAAAACCCGATCCAGGTAGCTTTTTGCCGGGGGCATCAGGCAGTTGGTGGTAAAGAGGATGGGAGCCGGAATGGCGGCGAACTCCTTCTTCTGGTTCTGCCAGGCGGTGCCGAAGTTGCCCTTGAGATGAGGATATTTTTTCAGCTCCGGATAGGCGTTGGCCGGGAGCATTTCCCCATGGGTGTAGATGTTGATGCCCTTCCCCTGCGTCTGCTCCAGCAGACACTTCAGGTCGAAGAGATCGTGACCGCTGACCACGATGAAGGGGCCCTTCTCCACCGTCAGAGAAACGGCGGTAGGCTCGGGGTGGCCGAAGGTTTCCGTATTGGCCTTGTCCAGCAGGGCCATGGCCTTTAGGTTGACTTCGCCCACCTTTAGTGCCATCTGGAGCAAGTCCCCCATTTCCGCCTCTTCCCCCAGGAGGGTCAAGGCCTGATAGAAGAACCGGTTCACGTCCTCATCCCGATAGCCCAGGACGGCGGCGTGGTAAACATAGGCCGCCATGCCCCGGATTCCGAAGAGGATCAAGGATTTCAGGGACCGGATATCCTCCTGGGCCTGCCAGATGTGTTTCATGTCGTAGTCGTCATTGTGGCCGCAGGGAGCGGCGCAGAGGGCACAGTCCGGGACCATGCGGTTCTTTTCCGCCCGGACCGCCTGGATCAGCTCCTCAATGGTGCGATCCTCAAAGTTTACATTGGTGACACAGGTGAACAGTGCCTTTTGCACCAGTTCGTCCGTTTCGGGGGTGAGCAGATCGGCGTTATTCTCCGTCGCCCGGGCAAGGCCCACAAGGGCCCCGGTGAGGGTGTCCTGGAGGTCGGCGGTTCTTGCGGTCTTGCCGCAGACACCGGCGGTGCCGGTGCAGCCGGTACAACCGGCAGTTTGCTCGCACTGGAAGCAGAACATGTTATCCATATTTTGTTTCTCCTTATAGGATTCTTCCATCCGTGGTGACGGTGGTCACCCGGCAGGGAATGTCTTTTTTCGAATTGGCAATGGCCGTCGTTACCGCCCGCTCCAGGCCGCCGCAGCAGGGCACCTCCATGCGGACCACGGTGATGGAGCGGATGGCGTTGGAGGTGAAGATATTCGTCAGCTTCTCGGAATAGTCCCCCTCGTCCAGCTTGGGGCAGCCCACCAGCAGTATCTTTCCTTGCAGGAAGTCCCGATGGAAGTCGCCGTAGGCGTAGGCCGTGCAGTCCGCCGCTACCAGAACGTCAGCCCCGTCAAACCAAGGGGCGTTCACCGGCACCAGCTTGATCTGCACCGGCCACTGGCGAAGCTGACTGGGGCAGCGGCCCGCCGTGGGGGCCTCCGGAGTCCGGCCCTTCAGCCGGGTGCCCGGGCAGCCCGTGTGGGCGGCAGCCTTCTCTGCCTTGGCCTTCAGCACCGCGGCCTCATCATAAGCCGGGGCCTCCCGCTCCACAAAGGTGATGGCCCCTGTGGGGCAGCCTGGGAGGCAGTCCCCCAGGCCGTCGCAGTAGTGCTCCCGGGCAAGATAGGCCTTGCCGCCAATGAGGGCAATGGCCCCTTCGTGGCAGGCGGTGACGCAGAGGCCGCAGCCATTGCATTTTTCGGGATCGATCTGAATAATTCTACGGATCATGTTTGTTTCCTCCGTTGGTTTTGTTTTGTGAGGTCATTATAAAATGAAACCCTCCCAAGGAACGTTGCCGGAGCAACTTTGTTTCCTGGGAGGATTTGGATTACTTTTGAAACTTCTTTTTCCAATACGTATGGAACACGATGCACTCCGCCAGCAGGCCCACAGGCAGGGCGGCCATTACATCGATGAAAGAATGCTGCTTCACCGCCATGGTGGAGAAGCTGATGAGGACGGCGGCGCAGGCTACGAAAATCTTCCAGCCCACACTTGCTTTCTTTTCCTTCAGCCAGCAGGAAGCAATGCCGATGGAGTAGGCCACATGGAGGCTGGGGCAGACACCGGTGGGGGTGTCGAAGGCGTAGATAAAAGCCGCAACGTGGGTGAAGAAATTATTCCGCTCGAAGCTCACGGGCCGCAGGTCCTGATAGCTGGGGTAGAGGATGTACACGGTCATGGCAACGGCCTGGGTGATCATGATGAAGATTTGCAGGTTCTTGAAGTTATCCACATCGTACAGAAGGAAATATCCCAGCGAGCCCACAACCAGCAGGAACCAGAAGCAGTAGGGAATAAAAAAGAACTCGTTGAAGGGGATCATGTCATCCACAACACAGTGCATCAGATGACATTTTTCCACAGGAATGAAGTTCTCTGTGAGGAAATAGAAAAGGAAATACACCAGCCAGCCCCCAAGGAGCTTCAGGTGGGAAAACTCGGGGTCATTCAGCTTGGAAAACCGGAAGGCCCGGTAATCAACCATTGGTTTCGTCATGAAGGATCGCCTCTGTAGAATGATTGGTGTGATAGTCCCTTTTGGGGATGTTGGGGTAGGGCACCACGATATGCTCTGGCTGGCTGACAGCGATGGCCGTAATGGATTCCATCAGTTCCTGGCAGATGCGCTTGCGCTCCTCGGCAATGGGCTTTGTGCTGTCGTAGCGGATGGGCTTACCAAAGAAGGCCTTACGGAGCTTCGGGGCCAGATACATGGGCACGAAGTAGACCTCTTTGCCTGTCTTCTTATAGTAGAGCTTGGCCACATCGACGAAGTTTTCCTGGAAGGCGCAGAGAATCTGATTGTAGCCCTTTTTGCATTCCGGGAAGATGATGATGTGGTCGCCCTCGTTCAGCTTCTGGATGGTGGTGCGGAAGGTGGAGATGACCCGGGTGTCGTGGTACACGGCGATGGTATCTCCGCAGCGCATGACGGCGGAAATCAGGGGGGCGATGATGTAGGACACCAGCCGGAACAGGGGGTGCAGGTAGGCGGGCTTCTCGTCCCAGAAGTCATGGTAGGTGTAGTCCGGCACTTCCTTCCGGTTCATCATCTGTCCGGCGCACCAGATGGAGCGCTTTCCCGGGAAATAGAGCTCGCTGAAAATAGGCCCGTGGGCCTGGGAGTGGTTGCCCACCACAATGGAGGGCTCCTCCGGCAGGTTTTCCAGCCCCTCGATGGTATACCGGGGGTAGAAGATCCATACCAGCCGCCACACGATCTTATAAAAAATGCGTTCTGCCCATTGCTTCACAGCGTATTCCTCCGCTTCCTTCCCATTTTCAGGAGCATTTTAGCGAGGGAAGCTAAACTGTGAATAAACTGAAGAAAATTTACCGCATTCATTGACGGTCACACCGCAAATGGGGTATAATGGAAACAGTTTCGTTTCGGTTTAGAATCATACCATATGCTTGGCGTAAAAGCAAGCTAAATCATGGAGGAACACACCATGTTTCACATTTTGGTTATAGATGACGATAAAAACACCCGGCGGCTCATGCGGGCCGTGCTGGAGGGGGATGGCTACACCGTCACCACCGCCTGCGACGGCGAGGAAGCCCTGGCCGTCATGGACCGGGAGCACATCGACCTGGCCGTGCTGGACATTATGATGCCCCGGATGGACGGCTATGAGTTTACCAAGACGCTGCGTTCTGCCAATAACGAGCTGCCCATTCTGATGGTTTCCGCCAAGCAGCTCTCCGAGGACCGAAAAAAAGGGTTCCTGGTGGGCACCGACGATTATATGACAAAGCCTGTGGATACCGATGAAATGCTACTACGGATCAAGGCTCTGCTTCGCCGGGCAAAAATCGTCAGCGAGCGGAAGATCGTGGTAGGAGATGTGGTGCTGGACTACGATTCTCTCACTGTCTCCCGGGGAAATGAGCACCAGGAGCTGCCTCAGAAGGAATTTCTTCTCCTATATAAACTCCTGTCCTACCCCGGCAAGATCTTTACCCGGATCCAGCTTATGGATGAGATCTGGGGTATGGATTCCGATACGGGATGGGAGACCGTCACCGTCCACATCGGGCGGCTGCGCAAGCGCTTTGAATCCTGGCCGGAATTCGAGATCGTTTCCGTTCGGGGCCTGGGCTACAAGGCGGTGAAGAAGGTATGAAGCGGAAAAACAAGGGCCGGATGACCCTGACGCTGCTGCTGTCTGCCAGCGTGTTTGTGGTGTCTTTGGTCACCCTGCTGATTATTGGTCTGGTGCTGCTGGTGGCGGAGAAAACCGGCCGGCTGAGCCAGTGGATGGAGCATGCCAGCATCCTGAGCTTCTTCGTCATCATTGCCGCCAGCAGTCTGGCCGGCGGTACCCTGCTGGCCCTGTTTCTGGGTACCTTCCCTCTGCGGTCCATCAACCAGATGACCGAAGGGCTCCACGCTTTGGCCTCCGGGGACTATAAGGCCCGGATCGTGCCGGGCAAAATTCTGGGCTCCATCGCTCCGGTCCGGGATATGATCGACAGCTTCAACACCACCGCCGCCGAGCTGGAGGGCACAGAGGTCCTCCGCTCCGACTTTATCAACAATTTCTCCCATGAGTTCAAAACCCCCATCGTCTCCATTGCGGGCTTTGCCAGCCTTCTGAAGCAGGGCAATCTGGACCCCAAGGAACAGGCGGAGTACTTAGACATCATCGAAAGCGAGAGCCGCCGCCTGAGCCAGATGGCCACCAATGTACTGAACCTGACCAAGGTAGAAAATCAGGCCATTTTGACGGATGTGACCACCTTTAATGTGTCCGAGCAGCTGCGGACCTGTGTATTGCTGCTGGAGCGGAAGTGGGAAAAGAAAAATCTGGACATGAACCTGGAACTGGAGGAGCACACCATCACCGGCAGCCCGGAGTTATTAAAACAGGTATGGGTGAACCTTCTGGACAACGCCATTAAGTTCTCCCCCGAGGGCCAGACCGTGGAGATTTCCGCTAAGGAAGAGGAACCTACCCTGGCTGTGTCTATCAGCAACACCGGCTCCTACATCCCGGCGGAGCAGCAAACCGCCGTCTTCCGTAAATTCTACCAGGCGGACCGCTCCCACAACACCGAGGGCAACGGCATCGGTTTAGCTGTGGTCAAGCGTGTGGTAGAGCTCCACGGGGGCTCCATCCAGCTGGAAAGCAATCCGGCTTTTACGAAATTTACCGTAATATTACCAAAAAGCAAGTGATTTTGCCCTCTCCTGTTGGAGAGGGCACTTTTTCACGGAACCGTAAACAGGATATCATATCCCTGGGTCTTCTTAAAAAGGTGACTGACCTGTGTATTTTCGTCGTTTGGCCGATAGACATCGCTGACCATGAGCCGCATCCGGTAGTCTCCAGCAGGCAGAGGGCCGTAGATATCCGACCAGGCCAGGGTCACCCGGGTCACGGTGTCCCGGTTCAGTTCCGGCTTGGGCTGGAAGACGGAGGTGCTGTCTGTGCCTGGCTTCTTTGGGAGCTCTTCCTCCCCCTGGGCCGGGAAAAGATAGCAGAAGTCCGCAATCAGCATACCCAGCTGCTCTCCGTCTCTCTGGGTGCAGTCGAAGGTGACGGAGGTTTCGTTCGCTTCGACCGTCTCAAAGGACAGTCCCCAGTCCTCCCGGGCGTAATCGGCAATGTACCGAAGCTTGTAGGGGTTCGACAAAATATATAGCTCGTGGGTGGGGTGCTGCTGCGCATTGTAGGTGTTCTCCGCCCCGTCCAGGAAACGCAGGTCATACTCCGGATACCGGTAGCCCACAAAGGCCACACCGCCCCGGACCCTTGCGTAGGCCTGGCAGAAGCCGTTTTGGGCATCCAGCTTCGCCGCATAGGCCATCTCTTCCAGGGAGATAGCCCCTTCCTCTAAAGCGTTCTTCAGATACCACACCTTCCCGTCCACTTCGATCCGGACATCTGTCACATCCACATAGTGGATTCGGGTTTTGAAGGAGCTCCCAGCCTGAGCCGGAAAAATTCGGGTAAATTCCGCTCCCTGTTCCTCTGCCGCCGCCAGGTGCAGCCGTCGCTGGTCCGGAAGCTCTATGGTCAACGTCTGCTCTGGCTCGGAAGAGCGCTGCACATCCTGCGCCTTTCCGCAGCCGCTCAACAGGGCCAGCAGTGCGGCACTGCACAGTAAGATTTTGCGCAATGGTTTCATTCTGGTTTTCCTCCTTTTGATTTTCTTTTGTTTTTATGATAGCACGTCCGCCGAGGCGGAGTCAATCCGGTCATTCTTAATTCTGTATTAATTTTCAGTATCCAGTTGCTTTTTCCCCGGGGATAACACCCGATTTGGTCACTTTTATCAGAACCGGGGGCTTCCTTCTTCCTTTTTTCTCCATGGGAATTTGTGGAAAGCCCGTTATATCGGTTGAAATTTATCGAAAAAAGTGCTACCATACTGCTTACGAAAATATGGAAGGAGAGATTCCTATGGAAACGAAAAAAGAAGCCGTCAGCGCTCTTAGAATTTTGGCCGCTTACTTAGCCGCTCTGGCCCTGGTTGCCGGGGTCCATCAGTTGACCAAGGGGGCCGCGAAGGCCGCTGAGGCTCCCGCTGTGGGCACCTATACCCCAGGCACCTACTCCGGCACCGGCACCGGCTTCGGCGGCGATGTCACCGCCACCCTGACCGTCGGCCCCAACGGCGGCATTGATGATGTGGTACTGGACGGCCCCAATGAGACCCCTGCCGTAGGCGGCCAGGCGCTGCCCACTCTGCGGGAGCAGGTGCTCTCCGCCCAGGGTGCCGAAATCGACGGTGTCTCCGGCGCGACCCTGACCACGGGTGCCGTGAAGGACGCCGTGGCCCAGGCTGTGGAGCAGGCTTCCCAGCCCGGCACTCCGGCTGTGGTTGGCTGAGCAATATAATGTTTCCGCCCCGAATTCCGTAATTGGAACTCGGGGCGGATTTTTTGCTTGCTTATTTCTTGCTGGGCAGCAGTTTTTCTGCCGCAATGCACAATACTACCGTCAACACCATATCCGGCAGCGTGTAACCCACAGGGGTGTCTACAGACATGAGCAGCCGGTAGACTACAAAACCAATGAGCCAGATCACCAAATTCCGGGTATCAAAGGGCACCTGGAATCGGTCCCGCTTCAGCAGGAAATGGTCCGCGATCTGTACGGCGATCATGGGGGCAAAAACAGAGCCGATCAGGTACAAGAAGCCTGTAATGTCATCCATGGGGAAGAGCATGGCGGCAATGGTGCCGATGACCGTAGCGCCGATGGCCACCTTTTTGCCGTCGATCTTCCCGGAGAGAGATTCGGCGGAAATACCGGCAGACCAGGCATCCAAAAAAGTGGTAGTCACTGTGGACAGAACCAGGATCACCAACGCCGCAATGCCAAGGCCCGCCTTGACCATAATGGCGGCAATGTCTCCCTCCCCCGTCAGCATGGCAGCGCCCATGCCGATGACGTACATCCAGCAGGATACCAGGCCGTAGACCACCACGCTGACCACACTGGCCTGGGTGGGCTTCTCCGCCTCCCGGGTGTAGTCGCTGATGAGGGGCAGCCAGGACAGGGGCATGGCC